>DAMCQE010000010.1:0-80884 GCA_032105665.1 Pseudomonas sp.
GCACCTGCAGGCCGCCGGCCTGGTCCTGATAGAGCAGGGTGACGCAGCCGTAGTCGGTGTGCGCGCCGGCGCCTTGCTGATCGGCGCTAGTTGCCGTCTGCCGGGGCGGGTAGTGGATCATGCGGAATACGCTGATCGGCTCGACGAAGCGCTTGTCGAAGAAGTCCCGCTCGATGCCCAGGGCGAGCGCGATGGCACGCAGCAGGGTGCAGGCGAGATCCTGCATGTCGCGGTAATGGCCCTCCATCAGCTCGGTCCAGCCTTCGATCTGGAGCGGATGACGGTTGGGTCCGCGCAGCGGCTTTTCGGCCAGCACTTCCGGGTGATCTGCAGGCATATGGAAACCCATGTCGAAGGTTTCCTTGAGGTCACACGGCTGGCTCGGGTCGAGCTGCTCGGTAGCGACGGCACCGTAGCCGCGGTGGTGGCGGCTCTTGGTGATGTCGATCTTCAGCTTTTCTTCGGCGGGCAGCGCAAAGAAACGCTGGGCATGGTCGGTGAGGGTGGCGATGCGCTCGGCGCTGATCGGATGACCCTTGATGTAGAAGAAGCCCCACTCGCGGCAGGCGCGGTCGATCGCCTCGGCGACGGCCAGATGGCCGGCCTCGTCGGCGTTATAGAGCGGGGAAATATCGATGATGGGCAGTGAATTCATGGCTGACTCCGGTACGGCGCCGCCGGTCTTCTCGTACCGGCGGCTTTCGAGGGCAATGCCCCCTGCGTGCGGTTCGCCAGGCGGCGGGACGGCACGCAGATTCCGCAGTGCGCCGGGCGGGGCCGGCGCGGGTAACGCTTACTTCGGCATTTCAGCCTTCACGCCTTCGACGTAGTAATTCATCGAGGCGAGGTCCTTGATGCTGGCGGTTTCGCCCTCGGCGATGCGCACTTCGCCAGCCTGGTCCTTGATCGGGCCGGTGAACGGATGGAACTCACCGCTCTTGATGCGGGCGATGATCTGCTCGGCTTCGGTCTTCACATCGGCCGGCACCAGATCGCTGATCGGCAGGCTGATGCTGTCCTGGGCCAGCCCGCCCCAGAAGTCCTCGGCCTTCCAGTTGCCGGCCATCACCGCTTCGGCGGACTTGGTGTAGTGCGGGCCCCAGTCGTTGACGATTGAAGTCAGCACGGCCTTCGGCCCGAAGTGCTGCATGTCCGAGGCGTAACCGACGGAATAGACGCCACGGCGCTCGGCGGCCTGGATCGGTGCCGGGCTGTCGGTGTGCTGGAAGATCACGTCCACGCCCTGGTCGATCAGCGCGTTGGCGGCATCGGCTTCCTTGCCCGGATCGAACCAGGTGTTGACCCACACCACCTTGATCTCGGTGCCAGGGTTGTACTTGTCCAGCGCCAGCTGGATGGCATTGATGTCGCGGATCACTTCCGGAATCGGGAAGGACGCGATGTAGCCGACCTTCTTGGTCTTGGTCATCTTCGCCGCGAGGAAGCCGCCGACGTAGCGGCCTTCATAGGAACGGGTCAGATAGGTGCCGACGTTCTTCGCCTGCTTGTAACCGGTGGCGTGCTCGAAGGTGACCTTGGGGAACTGCTTGGCGACCTTCAGCGTGGGGTTCATGTAGCCGAAGGAGGTGGTGAAGATCAGGTCGTAGTCGCTCTTGGCCATGTTGCGGATAACCCGCTCGGCATCGGCGCCTTCCGGCACGTTCTCGACGAAGCTGGTCTTCACCTTGTCGCCCAGCTGCTCTTCCATGTATTTGCGACCTTGCTCATGCTGGTAGGTCCAGCCGTGGTCGCCGATCGGACCGATATAGACGAAGCCGACCTTCAGCGGATCGGCGGCCGAAGCGGCGGCCGTGGTGAGAGCGGCGCTGAAGCCGATCGCTGCGGCAAGGGCGCGCAGCAGGGTTTTCCGTGAGTTGTTCAGCATGGCGGGTGACGCTCCTGTTTGTCTAGCTACAGAGCCTGTGTTGGCTGATAGCTGGTTAGCAAAAAGCTGACCAACTGGACAGATACCTTCGTTGTGCCGGATTGCGGCCGATTCGGCTCGACGCCGAGGCCAGATCGAGACTTGCGCTGGTGCGCCAGTAATCCACGGCGCCCAGCTTTGGTGCAAGCCTCGATCGTGGTTGTTTAGCCGTTTACCAGTTGCCGGGCCGCCTGCTGGTGATCGGCGATCAGTCCGTGCACGTCGAGGCCTTCGACCTGACCGTCGACGACGCGCCATTTACCGCCGACCATCACCCGGTCGGCACGGTCGGCGGCGCAAAGCAGCAGCGCGGCGATGGGATCGTGGCTGCCGGAGAAGCGCAGTTCGTCGAGCTTGAACAGGGCCAGATCGGCCTGCTTGCCGACCGCCAACTCGCCGATGTCGCTGCGCCCGAGCAGGCGCGCGGAGCCGCGGGTCGCCCAGCCGAGCACCTTCTGCGGGGTGATCTTCTCGGCGCCGTAGCGCAGGCGCTGGATGAACAGCGCCTGACGCGCTTCGAGCATCATGTTGGAGGCGTCGTTGGAGGCCGAACCGTCCACGCCCAGGCCGATGATGGCGCCCTTGTCCTCGAGCTCGAGCGTGTGGCAGATGCCGGAGGCCAGACGCATGTTGGAACTCGGGCAATGGCAGATGCCCACACCGGCTGCACCCAGGCGGTGAATTTCCACCTGGTTGAAATGGATGCCATGGGCCAGCCAGGTCCGCGGGCCGAGCCAGCCGACGCTCTGCAGGTAGTCCACGGTGCGCATGCCGAAGCGTTTCGCGCAGAACTCCTGTTCGTCCAGGGTCTCGGCCAGGTGGGTATGCAGACGCACATCCCGCGCTTCGGCCAGCTCTGCGCAGGTCCGCATGATGTCGGTGGTGACCGAGAACGGCGAGCAGGGCGCCAAGGCGATCTGGATCTGCGCGCCGTCGCCGCGCTCGTGGTAGCGGTCGATCAGCCGCTCGCTGTCGGCGAGGATGGCCTCGGCGTCCTGCACCACGCTCTTGCATGGCAGGCCGCCGTTTTCCTTGGACAGGTTCATCGAACCGCGGGTGAGCATGGCACGCATGCCCAGTTCGCGGACGGCCCCGACCTGGATGTCGATGGCGTCCTCGAGCCCGCCCGGAAACAGGTAGTGGTGATCCGCCGCCGTGGTGCAGCCGGACAACAGCAGCTCGGCCAGCGCCACCTTGCTCGCCAGCTGCAGCGCCTGCGGCGTCAGCCGTGCCCAGACCGGGTAGAGGGTCAGCAGCCAGTTGAACAGCGGCTCGTTGACCACCGGCCCCCAGGCGCGGGTCAGGGTCTGGTAGAAGTGGTGGTGGGTGTTGATCAGCCCCGGCAATACCACGTGTTCACGGGCGTCGAAGGTTTCATCCACCGGCAGCGTGGGCGTGGCGCCGGCGGCAAGCAGTTCGGTGATGACACCGTCTTCGATCACCAGTCCGCGTTGGGCTTTCTGGTCGTTGGCAGTGAAGAGGGCGAGGGGGTTCTTGATCCAGATTCGATGAGCAGCCATGGCCGGCTTTCTCCTGAATGGTTGAGTTCAGAGTAGCCAGCTCAGTTATGCCCTGTCTGCTGATCCAGGAGGCGGAGCGGTGGATGCCTCGCCGGGAGAGGAAGATAAAGGGTTTGGGGTGGGTTTGTCACAGGGCTGCCAAGGGTTGGGTAGTGGGAGCGGCCAATCCAACTCCCGAGATAAGCCTTGTGGCCGTCATTACCAGGGCAGCGGATTGCCCTGGTAATCCAGGTACCGATGCCCACCCTGTCCAATGGCCTGGGTAACCTGCTCGAGCATACCGCGCGTGCTGGTCTCGACATCCAGTGGCGCCTGGTCGCCGCCCATGTCGGTCTTGACCCAGCCGGGATGCATCGACAACACGGTCAGCCGGGTCTCGCCCAGTCCGGCGACGAAGGTACGGGTCATGTGATTCAGCGCGGCCTTGCTCGCGCCGTACAGGTCCATGCCCATGCCCGGACCGGTTTCGACGCTGCCGAGGATGGAACTCATAAAGACGATCACGCCCTGCGCAGGATCGACCAGCGGCAGCAACCGCTCGGCCAGGCGCACCGGAGCGACGGCATTGGTGAAGAACAGCTGGCCGACTTCTGTTTGAGTGGCTTGCGTGGCCGGTTTGTCCTGCGGCCCGGCAACGCCGGCATTGACGAATAGCACGTCGAGTCTGGTACCGGCCAGGCGGGCGGCCAGCTGGTCTACGCTGCCTGCATCGTCCATATCCAGCGTTTCGACGCGCACCTGCGGTATCTGGCTGAGGGCTTCGGCGTGCTGCGGGTTGCGCACCGTGGCGATCACCTGCCAGCCTGCGGCGCAGAACTGTTTCGCCAGGCCAAGGCCCAGACCGCGGGAAGCGCCGATGATGAGTGCTTTTTTTTGCATGCTGCGTCCTCGGTAGGTCATGACTGACCGGCAAGAATAGCGCGGCTGCGACGCGCGCGTGCAGCAATGCTGGGGTGCGACATCTGGTCGTCGTGCGAGTGTTGCAAGCGGTTTCGCGGCGGTGGTCATAGGGGCGCTGTTTCGGCTCTGATGGGCCAGCGTTGCCGGTGCTTCCGGCATCATCGAATCAAGATCAGGGGGATCCAATGCCCGACCCGCAAACACAGTCGAACCGCTGGCATGCTCGGCAGAGCGATGAGGCGTTGCTCGAACTGGAGTCCTCGAGCGCCGGCCTCAGCCACGAACAGGCCCGGCAGCGTCTGCTGCAATACGGTCCCAATCGGCTCGATGAGGCCAAGCCGGCGAGTGTCTGGCAGCGCCTGCTGCGTCATCTCAACAATCTTCTGCTTTATGTGCTGATCGCCGCGGCGCTGGTAACCGGCCTGATGGGGCATCTGGTCGACACCTTCGTGATCCTGGCGGTGGTGGTGGTCAACGTGGTGATCGGCTTCGTTCAGGAGGGCAAGGCGGAAAAAGCGCTGCAGGCGATTCGGCATCTGCTGGCGCCGCACGCGGTGGTGTTGCGCGATGGCCGCCAGCAGGACCTCGATGCCGCTGAGCTGGTGCCCGGGGATGTGGTACTGCTGGCTTCCGGCGACAGCCTGCCGGCGGACGTGCGGCTGCTGCAGGCGCGCAACCTGCGTATCGACGAGGCGGCGTTGACCGGCGAGTCGGTGCCAGTCGACAAGCAGGTCGAGGCCGTGGCCGCCGATGCTTCCATCGGTGATCGGCTTTGCATGGGCTATGCCGGCACGCTGGTGACCCAGGGCCAGGCGCGTGCGGTGGTGGTCGCCACGGGCGCGGCGACCGAGATCGGGCGTATCGGGACGATGCTGGAATCGGTCGAACAGGGCACCACGCCGCTGCTGCGCAAGATGTCCGATGTTGGCCGGGCGCTGACAGCCGTGATCCTGGCCGCGGGCGCTCTGCTGTTCCTGTTCGGCACGCTGGTGCGGGGCATGGGCGCCGGTGAGATGTTCATGGCGGCGGTGGGGCTTTCGGTCGCGGCGATCCCCGAGGGGCTGCCGGCGATCATGACCATCACCCTGGCCATCGGCGTGCAGCGTATGGCCAGTCGCAATGCAGTGATCCGGCGCCTGCCGGCGGTGGAGACGCTGGGCTCGGTGACGGTGATCTGCTCGGACAAGACCGGCACCCTGACGCGCAACGAGATGACGGTGCAGGAAGTGATCTGCGCCGGGCAGGCACTGGAGGTCGAAGGCGCGGGCTATTCACCGCAAGGTGCGTTGCTGTTCGAGGGCGACGCAGTCGAACCGGCGGCCCTGGCAGCGCGCACGCCGGCAGCCAGCGCGCTTGCCGAAGCCGCGGCGCTGTGCAACGACGCCAGCCTGCACGAGAAGGACGGACTGTGGACCCTTGCCGGCGACCCCACTGAGGGCGCGTTGCTGACCCTGGCGATGAAGGCAGGACTGTCGCCGGCCAACCTCCACGTCGACCGCCCGCGGCTGGACGTGATTCCCTTCGAGTCGGAACACCGCTTCATGGCGACTCTGCACGCCTGCGAAGGCGGCAGCGAAGTGCTGGTCAAGGGCGCGCCGGAACGGGTCCTGGCCATGTGCGCGCGGCAGCTTGAGGCCGACGGCCAGGAGCGGCTGCTGGATCAGTCGCACTGGCATGAACAGGTCGAGGCGCAGGCGCGGGCCGGTCGTCGCGTGCTGGCCCTGGCGCGGCGCAGGCTGCCGGCCGGCAAGGAAGCGATCGAGCATGCCGACGTTGCCAGCGAGCTGACACTGCTCGGGCTGGTCGGCATTATCGATCCGCCGCGTGACGAGGCGATCCGTGCGGTGGCACAGTGCCGTGCAGCTGGCATTCGTGTGGTGATGATTACCGGCGACCACGGCGTCACTGCCAGTGCCATTGCCAGACAGCTGGGCATGGGGGATGACATCAAAGCGATCACCGGGCCGGAGCTGGAGCTGATGGATGAAGCGGCCATGCGCCAGGCCGTCGCCGAGGCCCGGGTGTTCGCCCGCGCCAGTCCGGAACACAAGCTGCGCCTGGTGCGTGCGCTGCAGGCCAATGGCGAGGTGGTCGCCATGACCGGCGATGGGGTCAACGACGCGCCAGCGCTGAAGCAGGCAGATGTCGGCGTGGCCATGGGCATGAAGGGCACCGAGGCGGCCAAGCAGGCCGGCGCCATCGTGCTGGCAGACGACAACTTCGCTTCCATCGCCCATGCGGTGGAGGAGGGGCGCACCGTCTACGACAACCTGCGCAAGACTGTGACCTTCCTGCTGCCGATCAACGGCGGCGAGTCGCTGTCGCTGCTGCTGGCGGTGCTGCTCGGTATCGCGCTGCCGATCACGCCGGTGCAGGTGTTGTGGGTCAACATGGTCAGCTCGGTGGCGTTGGCCATGGTACTGGCGTTCGAACCGACCGAGGCGGATGTAATGCAGAGGCCGCCGCGGCGGCCGGACGAGCCGATGCTGTCACGCTTCGTCATCTGGCGGATCTTCTTCGTTTCCGCGCTGTTTCTCGCCGGCATCTTCGGCATGTACCAGTGGATGCTGACGCAGGGCGCGACGATCGGGGCGGCGCGCACCGTCGCAGTCAACACGCTGGTGTGCATGGAGGTGTTCTATCTGTTCAGCGTGCGTTATCTGAAGGCGCCTTCCTTCACCGTGCAGGGCGTCAAGGGTACGCCGCGGGTGCTGGTGGCGGTGTTCGGTGTGTTCGCCCTGCAGCTGATGTTCACCTACGCGCCGTTCATGCAGTCGCTGTTCGCGTCCGAAGCGTTGCCGCTGGCGACCGGTGTGCTGGTGGTGCTGGCCGGGGTGGCCGTGCTGGTGATTCTGGAGATCGAGAAGGCGCTGTTGCGTCGGATAGGCGTTGGCCCGGCGTGAGTCAGGCTTGCGCAAAGGTCAGAGCGGCGGCAGCTCTTCCATCAGGTCGGTCGTGTACACGCCGGGGATATGCAGCTCGCTCTTGGCCAGCTGCTGGCCTTCCATCTGCGGCTGGGTCACCCAGGTGAGGATGTCGTAGTAGCGGCGGATGTTGGCCACGAAGTGCACCGGCTCACCGCCGCGGGCATAGCCGTAGCGGGTCTTGCTGTACCACTGCTTCTGCGACAGGCGCGGCAGCATCTGCTTCACGTCCAGCCACTTGTTGGGGTCCAGCCCTTCAGCCTCGGCCAGCTTGCGTGCATCTTCCAGATGGCCGCCGCCGACGTTGTAGGCGGCCAGGGCGAACCAGGTGCGGTCCGGCTCCTCGATACTCTCCGGCAGGCTGGCATGCACCTGCACCAGGTACTTGCCGCCACCCTGAATGCTCTGTACCGGATCGAGGCGATTGGTCACGCCCATGGCATTGGCGGTGCGCAGGGTCAGCATCATCAGCCCGCGCACGCCGGTCTTGGAGGTGGCTTCCGGCTGCCAGTGGGATTCCTGATAGCCGATCGCAGCCAGCAGGCGCCAGTCGATGCCATGTTCCTTGGCGGTTTCACGGAAGGCCTTTTCATAACGTGGCAGACGCTGCTGCAGGTGCTTGGCGAAGGCATAGGCGCCGACGTAGCCGAGCACGTCGACATGGCCGTAGTAGCGCTCGCGCAGGCGCTGCAAGGTACCGTTCTGCTGGGCCTGCTCGAGGAAGGCATCGGCCGCCTTGAGCAGGCTGTCATCCTCGCCTTTGGCGACCACCCAGGCCAGGCTGTTCTGTTCGCCGACGTCGAAGCCGGCGCGGATGTTGCTGAAATACACCTGGTTCATGGACATCTCGTTGGATTCCACCAGGGTCAGGTCGATCTGGCCTTCATCGACCATGCGCAGCAGGTCGACGACTTCCACCGCATCGGATTCGTCGTAGCGCAGCTCGGGGTACTCCACCTGCAGCGAGGCCAGCTTCTCCGCCTGGCTGCTGCCCTTGAGCACCAGGATGCGCTTGCCGATCAGATCCTTCGGGCTGGTCGGTCGGCGCTGGCCGCTGTGGTAGACGACCTGGGTGGTGACGTCGAGGTAGGAACGGGTGAAGCGCGCCAGTTCCTGGCGGCCTTCGCTGGCAACCAGTCCCGCAGCGGCCAGTGCCGGGCCGCCGGGACGGTTGAGACGGCTGAAGATGTCGTCGATGTTGTCGGCGGTTTCGATCTGCAGTTCGACGCCCAGGGTGCTGGCGAAACGCTTGACCAGCTCGTACTCGAAGCCGGCTTCGCCATTGCGATCCTGGAAATAGGTGGAAGGGCTGTTGCGGGTGATCACGCGCAGTACGCCTTCCTCCTTAATGCGCTCGAGCTCGCTGGGCTTTTCGGCGCAGCTGCCGAGCATCAGGAAGATTCCGATCGCCAACAGCCAGATGGCGCAGCGCTTGCGGAACAGGGTATGGGCAAACATCGGCGCAGTATACGCAAAGGCGAACCGCCACCATATCTGGACAGCGGTCGGCCTCTCTGCTAGGCGGGCCTGGGTGGACGACCGCAGCGCGGCAGTTGGGCATAATGCCGGCCCTGCCGTTGTCGTCGCCGAGATCGTTGCCAAACATGACCGAGGTCCTGCCCAAACCCTGGTTCGTCTACCTGGTGCGTGCCGCCAATGGCGCGCTGTACTGCGGGATCAGCGACGATGCCCAGCGGCGTTTCGCCGAGCACCAGCGCGGGCGCGGGGCGCGTTTCTTCCATTCCAGCCCGGCGCAGGCACTGGTCTACGTCGAGGCCTGTGCCAGCAAGGGCGACGCGCTGCGCCGGGAAATCGCCATCAAGCGACTGGACAAGCGTGCCAAGGAACGCCTGGTAAGCCAGGCCGGGCCCGTGGCGTGAATGACGCCCTAATCAGCCGGTAGGCTCGCCCGAGCGGAGCGTCTAAGCTGATGCATCTTTCCACGACGATGCTCCGCTTCACGGGGCATCTCGACACTTCCTCTGGCGGAGCCTGTCATGCACGAGCTGATCCTGCACCACTATCCCACCTCGCCCTTCGCCGAGAAGGCGCGCCTGATGCTCGGATTCAAGCAGTTGTCCTGGCGTTCGGTGATGATCCCGCCGGTCATGCCCAAGCCGGATCTCACCGCGCTGACCGGGGGCTACCGGCGTACGCCGGTGTTGCAGGTCGGCGCCGATATCTACTGCGACACGGCGCTGATCGCTCGTCGGCTGGAAGCGGAGAAGGCCACTCCGGCGCTGTTCCCCGAAGGTCAGGAGTTCACTGCGGCGACGCTCGCTCAATGGGCCGACTCGGTACTGTTTCTGAATGCCGTGAGCCTGGTCTTCCAGCCCGAATCCATGGCGCTGCGTTTCGCCCAGGTGCCCAAGGAGTTCGTCCAGGTGTTCAGCAAGGACCGCGCGCAGCTGTTCGCCAACGGCTCGGTGAGCCGGGTGCCGCTGGAGCAGGCCAAGAGCGACTGGCCGGTGTTCATGTCGCGCCTGCAGCAGCAACTGGCGCGCGAGGAGGGCGAGTTCCTGTTGGGCGCTGCGCCTTCGCTGGCGGATTTCGCCGTCGCGCACTGCCTCTGGTTCCTGCGCGCGACGCCGGTCACCGCCCCGCTGGTGGACGACTATCCGGAGATTCGTGCTTGGCTCGGCAAGGTGCTGGGCGTCGGCCATGGCTCGAGCAGCGAGATGTCTGGCGAGGATGCCGTGCGCGTGGCCCGCGAGGCCGAACCGGCTGCGCTGCCCGAGGAGGAGTTCGCCGATCCCAACGGTTTCCAGGAAGGCCAGCCGGTGACCATCGCCGCGGTGGATTATGGGGCCGATCCGGTCGAGGGCGAGCTGGTGTTCGCCGGAGCGGAAGAGCTGATCCTGCGCCGCAGCGACGATCGCGCCGGCGTCGTGCATGTGCACTTCCCGCGCAGCGGCTATCGCATCGAGGCGCGCTGAGACCTACTGCGCCGCCGGGGCCGCCTGGTGCACGCTGGGCAGCTCGGCGGCCAGATCGCGGAAATAGGCGATGCGCTCGTAGCACAGCGTGAGTTCGCCGCTGATGCGGTTGAACCAGGCGTCCGGGGCGCCGCAGGTGGACATGCGCAGGGTCAGGTCCCGCGGCAGGGCGAAGGCTTCGCTGGCCTTGGCCGCCACCGCTTCCAGCTCACCGCTGGCACGGATCTTCTCCAGCAGCTCGGCACCGCCTGCAAGGTGCGCGGGAGGGGTGTCGTAGACCACCTTGATGCGGTGTCGCAGCGGTTGCGCGGCGCTGCGCCCGAAGTGCTCGCGAAACCACTGCACGGCATGGGCGACCTGCTCGTATTCGTCGGGGCAGTACAGCGCGCGTTCCACTGGCAGGCCGCTGACTTCCAGCACCCAGTCGAGCCGATCCGGGTCGCTGCCGTAGGCCAGGCAGGCGATGTTGTAGAAGCGCTGGGCGTCCAGCGCATGGCTGTCCCAGACCGGCACCGGGGAGCCGTCGCGTTCCGCGTTCTGCCATTCCAGACGCCAGTAATCGGCGACGTCCATCAGCTTGGCGTAGAAGTCGTCGCGGTGCTGTTCCTGCTGCAACAGGAACAGGCCCATGAAACCCAACTGGTCGGCAGCGTCTTCCTCACGTCCCAGCACCGGCAGCTGCAGTTCGCTGATCAGCAGGTGCCCCATCTCGTGCATCAGGGTGAATTCGGAATTGGCGACCGTGAAGCGGACCTCGTCCACCGACAGCTCCGCTGCCGGGTCGCCTTGCTGCGCCTGCGCCAGCAACGGCAGAAGTAGCAGCGGCAGCAGCGCGAGGCGCTTCATGGCGTGCTGTCCAGATCGGCATGGGTGAATGGCGCCAGCCGCGCCGGCCAGTCCAGTGCCAGGCGCTCGAACGCGCGGGCGAGCAGACTGGCGACGAGCAGGTCGCGCAACCAGCGGTGGTCGGCCGGCATCACGTACCAGGGTGCTTCGCGGCTGTGGCTTTTGCTCAGCACGGCCGCCCATTGCGCCTGCCGCTGGGCGAAGTTGCGGTGGTCCTGCAGATCGCCGAGGGTCAGCTTCCAGCGCTTTTCCGGCTGCTCCAGGCGCCGATGCAAGCGCTGCTTCTGCTCGCCGGCAGACAGCTGCAGGTAACACTTGAGCGGCTGGATGCTGGCGGCCGGCAGCTCGCGCTCGAAAGCCAGGATTGCGGCCTCGCGCTGCGGAATATCGGTAGGCGAGCACAGGCCGTCGCGCAGATCGCTGACCAGCGCTTCATAGTAGCTGCGATTGAATACGCCGAGCATGCCGGGCACCGGCAGCCGCTCCCGGTAGCGCCAGAGGAAGTCCTGGCGGCGTTCTTCTTCGCTCGGCGCCTGGAAGCTGTGCGGCGACAGCCCCAGCGGGTCCAGGCCACCCAGCACGCGGCGGATCACCCCGTTCTTGCCGGAGCAGTCCGGCCCCTGCAGCACGAGCAGCAGGGCGTCGCGGCGGTTGGCCCAGAGCATGGTCTGCTGTACCCGCAGCCATTCCTTCAGGCTTGCCAGCTGCGCTTGAGCCTGTGCTTTGTCCAGGCCGTAGCAGCGTGCCGGATCGCGCGCCAGCGGCGCCGCCGGGTCGCACAGGCAATCATCGAGAATGGCGTCCGCCAGGCGCATGGCGCGGTCAGTCCTTGCGCCGCTTGAGCTGGTCCTTCAGTTGGGTCGGCAGCTGGCGGATGATCAGCATGTCCCGAGCCTCGTCGTACTCGACCTTCGAGCCCAGCAGATGCGACTCGAAGCTGATCGACAGCCCTTCGGCGCGCCCGGTGAAGCGCTGAAACTGGTTGAGCGTGCGTTTATCGGCGGGAATTTCCCGCGACAGGCCGTAATCCTTGTTGCGGATGTGCTCGTAGAAGGCGCGCGGACGTTCCTCGTCGATCACCCCCGAGAGCTCTTCGAGCGACATCGGTTCGCCGATCTTCGCCTGGCTGCTGGCGTAGCCGACCAGGGCGCTGGTCTTCTCCCGCGCTTTTTCCTCGGGCAGGTCTTCGCTTTCGACATAGTCGCTGAACGCCTTGAGCAGCGTGCGCGTTTCGCCCGGGCCGTCGACGCCTTCCTGGCAGCCGATGAAGTCGCGGAAGTACTCGGACACCTTCTTGCCGTTCTTGCCCTTGATAAACGAGATGTACTGCTTGGACTGCTTGTTGTTCTGCCACTCGGAGATGTTGATCCGCATCGCCAGGTGCAGCTGGCCGAGGTCGAGGTGCCGGGCTTCGGTGACATCCAGCGAGTCGGTGACGGTGACGCCGTTGCTGTGGTGCAGCAGGGCGATGGCCAGGTAGTCGGTCATGCCCTGCTGGTAGTGGGCGAACAGCACGTGGCCGCCGGTGGACAGGTTGGATTCCTCCATCAGCTTCTGCAGATGCTCGACTGCCTGGCGGCTGAATGCGGTGAAGTCCTGATTGCCTTCCATGTACTGCGCGAGCCAGCCGCTGAACGGATAGGCGCCGGACTCCTCGTGGAAGAAGCCCCAGGCCTTGCCCTGCTTGGCGTTGTAGCTCTCGTTGAGATCGGCCAGCAAGTTCTCGATAGCCTGGGAGTTGCCCAGCTCCGAGTCACGGGCGTGGAGCACGGCGGGGGTGCCGTCCGGCTTTTTCTCGATCAGATGGACGATGCAGTGGCGGATGGGCATGGTGGTCTCACGGCTGGAATGCAACAGGTTGGGCAGTTTACCCGAGAGCGGGTGGTGCGTGCCTGTCAGCCGAAGCTGCGGTCTGGCGGAGTCGATCTGTGTCAAGGACGCCTCGCGGCGTTGGGGCTAGCCTGCCGTACACAAGACGATAGCGGGAGGCGTAGATGAGCAGAACCTTGTCATGGCTGGGTGTGGTGCGCGGTCGTTTCCTGCTGCTCACGCTGAGCTGCGTGGCGCTCGGGGTGGCCTTGGCAGTGCGCGGCGGGGGCGCGGAAGCGATGTCCGTCAGTGATGCACTGCTGGTGATGCTCGGCGCCCTGGCCGCCCATGTGGCAGTCAATGCGCTCAACGAATGGGGTGATTACCGCAGTGGGCTGGACCTGCAGACCCGCCGCACGGCGTTCAGCGGTGGCAGCGGTACCTTGGTGACCCATCCGCATCTCTTGGGTCGCACATTGCTGCTCGGTCTCGGCAGCCTGCTGACCTGCGCGCTGATCGGCCTGTTCTTCCTGCTGCGCCAGCCGCCGCTGTTGCTCAGTCTGGCGCCGGTTGGTCTGGCGGGGCTGCTGCTGGTGCTGCTTTACACGCCTTGGCTGACCCGCCACCCCTGGCTGTGCCTGTTCGCGCCGGGCTTGGGCTTCGCGCTCATGGTGCTGGGTACGCGCATCGCTCTCGGCGGCGCGCCGGACCTCGGCGATCTGTGGCTGATCCTGCCCCCTCTGCTGCTCTGCAACAACCTGCTTTTGCTAGGCCAGTTTCCGGACATTGATGCCGACAGCGCTGTCGGCCGGCGAACCCTGCCGATGCATATCGGCTGTACCAACGCCGTGCGCGTGGCGTTTGCGCAGTGGCTGCTGGCCTACGGCGTACTCCTGGCTGTGCTGGCGCAGCCAGGTCTGGCCGGTGGCGCACTCGGCTTGTTGACCTTGCCATTGACCCTGCGAGCGGCATGGTTGCTGCGTCGCGAACCGCTGCAGGCGCAACGCCTGCTGCCGGCATTGGGGCTGAACGCTGCGGTCAGCGTGGCGACGCCGTTGTTGATGGCGGTAGGATTGATGGCGCTATAGCGTTCCGCGAGAGCGGAGGGCACCCGATCAGACACATGGGGTGACGAAAGAAAGGCTTAACTGAGTAAACTGGTCGCCTTTTCTTCGAGGAATGACACCCATGACCGCTGCATGGCGCAACTCTGCCTGGATTCTCGCTGGTGGCTCGCTGATCCTCGCGATTTCCCTCGGTGTGCGCCACGGCTTCGGTCTGTTCCTGCCGCCCATGAGTGCCGACTTCGGCTGGGGTCGCGAGGTGTTCGCCTTCGCCATCGCGATACAGAACCTGATCTGGGGCCTGGTACAGCCGGTGACCGGCGCGCTGGCCGATCGCTTCGGCGTGGCTCGTGCCGTGCTGATCGGCGGC
Source organism: Pseudomonas sp. (assembly GCA_032105665.1). GTDB lineage: Bacteria > Pseudomonadota > Gammaproteobacteria > Pseudomonadales > Pseudomonadaceae > Stutzerimonas. Next base: position 14,294 of record DAMCQE010000010.1, read on the forward strand.
ATTCTCTACGCCATCGGGCTGGCATTGATGGCGGTGTCCGATTCGCCGACGACCCTGACGCTGAGTGCCGGGCTGCTGATCGGACTGGGGCTGTCAGGCACCTCGTTCTCGGTGATCCTCGGCGCAGTCGGGCAGGCGGTTCCGCCGGAGAAGCGCAGCATGGCGATGGGCATCGCCAGCGCTGCGGGCTCCTTCGGCCAGTTCATCATGCTGCCCGGCAGCCTGGGCCTCATCGAGTGGCTGGGGTGGTCCTCGGCGCTTATGGCGCTCGGTTTGCTGGTGGCGCTGATCGTGCCGCTCGCGGGGATGATGCGCAGCCCCGCGCGGCCTCCGGCGGCACCCGGAACTCAGCAGTCGCTGGGCGAGGCGCTGCGCGAAGCGGCCGGGCATTCCGGGTTCCGTCTGCTGGCGCTGGGCTTTTTCGTCTGCGGCTTTCAGGTGGTCTTCATCGGTCTGCACCTGCCGGCCTATCTGGTCGATAAGCATCTGCCGGCGCAGGTCGGTACCACGGTGCTGGCACTGGTCGGGCTGTTCAACGTCGTCGGCACCTACACTGCGGGCTGGCTGGGCAGCTGCTACTCCAAGCCAAAGCTGCTGGCCGGGTTGTATCTGATTCGCGGTGTGGTGATCAGTGTTTTCCTGCTGGCGCCGCTGAGTGTCTGGAGCGCGTACGCATTCGGCATCGCCATGGGCTTGCTGTGGCTGTCCACGGTGCCACTCACCAACGGTACGGTGGCGACCATGTTCGGCGTGCGCAACCTGTCGATGCTCGGCGGTATCGCCTTCCTTTTCCATCAGCTGGGCTCGTTCTTTGGCGGCTGGCTGGGCGGCTGGCTGTACGACCGTACCGGCAGTTACGACCTGGTCTGGCAGATCGCGATCGCGCTGAGCCTGATGGCGGCGGTACTCAACTGGCCGATTCGTGAGCAGCCGGTCGAGCGCCTGCGCGAGGCGCAGGTCAACTGATGCGGCCGCTCTGGCTGGGTGTGAGCGTCGCCCTGGTGCTGGGTCTGCTGATGCTGGCCTGGTGGGGCTGGCAGCGTGGCGGCCTGGCGCTGCTGCAGATGGGCCTGGGTACCTGCTGATTCCAGCTGGCCTGTGATCTCGTAATTCCTTCTTTTCTGCGTGGCCGGTTTATCCGGTCGCGCCGAAGCTGTCATGCCCGCAATACCGATCTCATGGCCTCGCGCTGCAGTTCGAAAGCGGCGACGAACGTGACGGAATCAATTCGGTATTCATCGCTCCAAAGCGAAGCGGCGTAGAAGACGTTAAGAACAAATCGCCGGTTCTTGCAGCAACCTATCGGCTTTTGTGCGTACGCCCGCGATCGAGTGGCAGCCTGGAAATCCCGTTCTAAGCTCGGCTGTCGCATAACCGTCATCAACAGTTGGTAAATACCTGCGGCACGCAGTCAATGGAGCAACAAGCAATGTCCACCCTTACCGAACTCGCCCAACAAATCGCCAAGCTCTATCCGTTGAAGGACAAGCGTGTAGGCAAGCGTTATCGCGTGGTAGGCGAGCTGGCCGGGATGACCGAACTGGAAGAGATCAACGGTGAACCGCGCTATATCCAGACTATGGCGCTGAAGAACAAGCAGCTCTGGGACGTGGCGGTCTAAACCTTTCCGTTGACGCCTGCCTGAATTTCACCCTTTCGCCCAGCGCTCGGCGCGCCAACTCGCCTGCTCGGTTTGACTCAGGAAGGTCCAGGCGACGAAGCGGCTCTTCTTCTGCCCCTGAGCCATGTCCAGCGTGTGCATCTGGCGGGCGCCGAGGCGTTTCAGCCGCGCCTCCAGCGGCGCCACGTTGGCGCCCTTCGATACCAGGGTACTGAACCAGTAGACCTGTTCGGCGAACGCGACGCTTTCCTCCGCCATGCGCGCGACAAAGGCCGCTTCGCCACCTTCGCACCAGAGCTCTGCCGCCTGACCGCCGAAATTGAGCGCGGGCAGCTTGCGGCTGGGGTCCAGCTTGCCCAGGTTGCGCCACTTGCGCTGGCTGCCACTGCTGGCTTCGGCCTGCGATGCATGGAAGGGCGGATTGCACAGCGTCAGGTCGAACCGATCCTCCGGCAACATCACCCCCTTGAAGATGTGCTTCGGCGCTGCCTGCTGTCTCAGCTCGATGGCCTTGGCGAGGCCATTGGCCGAGACGATGGTGCGTGCCGAGGCCAGAGCGGTGGTGTCGATATCACTGCCGGTGAAGTGCCAGCCGTACTCCCGATGGCCGATCAGCGGGTAGATGCAGTTGGCCCCGGTGCCGATGTCCAGTGCGTGAATGGCGGTGCCGCGGGGAATGGCGCAGGCATCGTTCTGCCCGAGCAGATCGGCCAGTCCATGCAGATAATCGGCGCGCCCTGGCACCGGCGGGCACAGGTAGCCTGGCGGAATGTCCCAGTGCTGGATTCCGTAGAACTGCCTGAGCAGCGCGCGATTGAACACCCGCACCGCATCCGGATTGGCGAAGTCGATGCTCTGCTTGCCGTAGGGGTTGATGATCACATGCTCGGCGAGCTCAGGGCAGCCGGCGATCAGCGCGGGGAAGTCGTAGCGGCCGGTGTGGCGGTTACGTGGATGCAGCACCGCCTTGGCTTCAGCGCGGGCAGGCTGCGGGGTTGGGCTCGGGGATTTGCGCGGCATTTGATCGGCGGAGGTTGGCGGCTGGGGCGCGCATTGTCCCACAACCGCTGCCCGCGGATAGGCTTGATGCTAGCGCCGACGCGGCACCATCAGCATCCAGAACAACCCCCAGAGCAGCGCCCCCGCGCCGAGCCAGAAGGCACTGTGCAGGCTGCCGCCCATCCCCATCCAGATGCTTGTCAGCCAGGGTGCGGCGAGCTGGGTCAGGCCGTAGAGTGCGATCAGCGCCGCCGACAGCCGCGGTCCTTGATGTGGATGCAGTGTCCGCGCCAGACGCTGGGTCAGCAGCACCGTGCCGAGAAAGGTGCCGCCGACCAGTACCGCACAGAGCAGGATGCCGACCGCGCCGGGCAGCAGCAGCGCGGCCAGTACGCCGAGCAACTGGGTGAGATAGCTCAGGCGCAAGGCGATGTCGTCACCCATGCGCACGCCGAGACGATTCCACAGCCAGGGCGCCGGCAGCGTCGCCAGCGCCACCACCAGCCAGCTGCCACCGATGAGGAAGTCACCAGGCTCCACCTGCAGACGCGCGACCATCGGTAGGAAAGTCATCGGCAGGATGTAGCCCATGCCGGCGCCGGCATAGGAAAGAAACAGCGGTGTGCTGGAGCGATCGAGCAGTTTGCCGCTGGGTGGCTCCTCCGCAGAATGGGCCTTTTCCTCGTCAGGCATGTCCAGCCGCGACAGCTGCCGCCAGCCCCACCAGGCCAGCGGTATCGAAAGCAACGCCGCCGGCCACCAACGCTCGGCTCCCAGCAGGTACCCGTCGCTCAGGCTCACCAGCAAACTGGAGAGAATCAGCCCGACGCAGACACCGAGATAGACCAGGCCACTGGAGGAAACGCGCTGCTGTCGCGCCAGCCATTCGAGGATCAGCGAAGGCGCCTGGACGAATACCAGACCGTTGCTGATGCCATTGGCCAGGCGCAATGCGGCGAGGGCGTCAGCGGATTCCGCCTGGGTCTGCAGCAGGGCGCTCAAGACGTGCAGCCCTAGCGCCCAGGGCAGCGTACGGCGGATCTGCGCGACGCGATGCCAGCGCACCGCGAGCAGGGCGCCGATCAGATAGCCCAGGTAGTTCCAGCTGGCGATGCTGGCGCCTTCCTGCACGGTCAGCAGGCCGTCCTCCACCAGCCAGGGCAGCAGCGGGGTATAGACGAAGCGGCCAAGGCCATGGACGACCAACAAGAGAACGGCACCGGCCAGCAGGACCGGAAACAGGGCGACACGCTGAGGCATGGAGTCTGTTCTTTTTAGAATGAGAGCTGGAGCTTAAGCTTAACGGCTGGCCCTTTCAGCCGCCATGCCACTTTTCGCTGGCTACCCGTCGGTGGGTGTCCCGAGGCAGCCGGCATTCATAGCGGAAACAGCAGCGGCACCAGCAGCACCGAGACGATCATGACCAGCGCGGTAAAAGGCACGCCAACTCGGACAAAGTCGGCGAAGCGGTATTGCCCGGGACCGAGCACCAGCGTGTTCACCGGCGAGGAGATCGGTGTCATGAATGCGGCTGAGGCGGCCAGCGCGACGATCATGGCGAACGGGTAGGGCGAGGCGCCCAGCTGCTCGGCGGTGGACAGCGCAACGGGTGCCATCAGCACAGCCGTCGCCGTGTTGGAGATGAACAGCCCGATCACGGCGGTCAGCAGAAACAGGCAGGCGAGCAAGGCATGCGGTCCGGCATCGCCGAGCATGCCGACCAGCCCCGATGTCGCCAGGGCGATGCCGCCGGTTTTCTGCAACGCCAGGGCGAACGGCAACATGCCGACGATCAGCACCAAGCTATGCCAGTGAATCGCCTTGTAGGCGCTGTCCATGTCGATGCAGCGGAACAGGCCCATGACCAGGCAGCCAATCAGCGCCGCCAGCACGTTGGGCACCAGGCCGCTGACCATCAATGTCACCATCACCGCCAGCCCGAGCAGCGCGAACGGTGCCTGGTTGGCCGCGGGCGCCACATCGTCCACCTCGGCCGGCAGGCTCAGCACGAGGAAGTCGCGGCTCATACCCTGCAGACGGTGAATGTGCTTCCAGCTGCCGGCCACCAGCAGCGTATCGGCTGGCTTGAGCTTTTCATCCACCAGCAGCCCCTGCAGGGCTTGGCGATTGCGGCGCAGACCGACCACGTTGAGCTTGTGCCGGCTGCGAAAACCCAGTTGCTGGATGGTCTTGCCCGGTAGGCGCGATTCCGGTGGCAGCGCCACTTCCGCCAGCCCCAGCTCGCGACCGTGCGCAGAATAGTAGGAGGTGCTGAGTTGCAGGGGTTCGAGGCCCAGCTCCTGATAGGCGCCGAGCAGGCCGATGGCCGGGCTGGCCAGATCGACCAGCAGCACATCGCCGACGAACGGTTCGGTATTGCCCGTCGCGATCAGCAGAAGGTTGCGAAAGCGATCATGGCGTTCCACGGCGATCACGTTGATGCCGTACTGGGTTCGCAGCTTCAGCTCGTCCAGCGCCTGGTTGGCGAGAATCGATCCCGGCATCACCCGCAGTCGCCGCTCGCGTTCTTCCAGTCGATACTCCCGCGCCAGATCCGCCAGCGTATGGCGATGTTCTGTCGCTTCGCTGCGCTTGTCGCTGCCCAGCCAGCGGCGCGCCAGCAGCATGTAGCCGACGCCGAGCAGCAGAATTACCAGGCCGATGGGGGTGAAATCGAAGAAGGAGAAACCGTCGAGCCCGGCGCGGCGCAGTTCGCTGTTGATCACCAGGTTCGGCGGCGTCGCCACCAGGGTCAGCATGCCGCTGATGAGGCCGGCAAAGGCCAGCGGCATCAGCAGGCGCCGCGGCGAGACCTTCATGCGGTTGGCGATACCCAGCACCACGGGAATGAAGATGGCCACCACACCGGTGGAACTCATCACCGAGCCGAGCCCGGCGACCGCCAGCATCAGCAGCACCAGCAGGCGCGTTTCGCTGCTGCCCGCGGCGCGCATCAGCCAGTCGCCCAGGCGGTAGGCGATGCCGGTGCGTACCAGGCCGTCGCCGATGACGAACAGTGCGGCGATCAACACCACGCTCGGATCGCTGAAGCCGGCCAATGCCTCCTGCACGCTGAGCACGCCGGTCAGGGGCAGGGCGACCATGGCCAGCAGCGCGACCACGTCCATGCGCGGCCTGTTCAGCACGAACAGGCCGACGCAGCCGGCCAGCAGGGCGAGGACCAGAAGCAGATCGCCGTTCATGGCAATCAGGGGTAGTCGAGGATGGCTTTGATCTGCGGCAGCTGGCGTTCGATCCAGCCCTTGTCGATGGCGCCCCAGTCGCGGATCAGGTAGCGCCCGGCGTTATGCCGTTCGCCGTCGTCCTGGACGAAGACGCAGTCGATATCCAGGTCGGCGAGGGCGGCCAGGGTGTCCTGGGCGGTGCGGCGCGGCATACCGGTGGCTTCCATCAACGCCGGGACGCTGCAGGCGGTGCCGCTGTCGATCAGCCAGGCGACGTAGAGTCGGCGGTAGAAGCTGGTTTTGGTCTTGCTGACGGTCATGGAAGGTCCCTGGCCAGGTCGTCTGTGGGGACAGCGACCTGGCCGGGCTCGCTACGTTCAGCGCAGGGCGAGCATGCCGATGTAGGTCGCGGCGCCCGCAGTGTAACCGAGGAAGGCCAGCAAGCTGACGCGCTTGACGTACCAGGTGAAGCTGATCTTCTCCATGCCCATCGCCGCGACGCCCGCTGCCGAGCCAATGATCAAGGTGCTGCCGCCGGTACCGGCGCAGAAAGCGAGCATCTCCCAGAAGTTGCCATCGACGACGAACTGCGACAGCCAGCTGGTCTCCTCGGGGCTGGCAGAAGCCAGTACGGCAGGGCTGACCAACGGATACATCTTCATCGCACCGGCCACCAGCGGCACGTTGTCGACCACGGCCGAAAGCAGGCCGATGGCGTAGGTGATCGGGTAGATGTGGCCGAGCGATTCGCGCAGGGCGGTCGCGACCTGGGTCAGGTGGCCCGCGGTAGCGAGACTGGATACGGCCAGCAGAATGCCGAGGAAGAACAGCACGCTGGGGGTGTCCACCTTGCGCAGAACGCCGACTACCGAAAGCGGGTGCTTGTCTTCGGCATTCTTGTTGCGGTGGATGAACTCGGTGGTCACCCAGAGCACGCCGAGGCCGAAGAGGATGCCCATGTAAGGCGGCAGGTGGGTCACGGTCTTGAACACCGGGACGAAGAGCAGGGCAGCGAGGCCAAGACCGAGTACCAGATTGCGCTCGAATACGGTGGTGGTCGGTGGGTGCTTCTCGGCCAGGTGAGCACGAGGACGTGGGCGTGGTGCCTCGCCGCGCAGACGGAAGCTGAGAATGATCAGCGGCACCAGCAGGCACACCAGGCTTGGCAGGAACAGACCGGTGATCACGCCGGAAGCGCTGATCTGGTTACCGATCCAGAGCATGGTGGTGGTCACGTCACCGATCGGCGACCAGGCACCACCGGCGTTGGCGGCGATTACCACGACGCCGACGAACAACCAGCGCTCGGGACGGCCGCGGATGAGCTTGCGCAGCAGCGAGACCATGACGATGGTGGTGGTCAGGTTGTCCAGTGCTGCAGAGAGGAAGAAGGTGAGGAAGCCGATGATCCACAGCAGGTGCACGCGCTTGCGGGTCTGGATGCGGTCGGTGATTACCTTGAAACCTTCGTGGGAGTCGATCAGCTCGACGATGGTCATCGCGCCGAGCAGGAAGAAGAGAATCTCCGAGACTTCTCCCAGGTGATGACGCAGCGATTCGACCACCACCGCCGAGGAGTCCCCGGGGTTGTGGCTGCCGGGTTGCAGCAGTGGAAGTATCTGGTCGGCGCCCAGCACCAGAATGGTCCAGGTCACAACCGCGGTCAGGATCGCGGCAGCGGCCTTGTCTATCTTCAGGGGATGTTCAAAGGCTATGCATAGATAGCCTATGACGAACACGACAGCCATGAGTGCATACATCCGAGGGACTCCATCTTGAGGAACCTTGCCGGGCATGCGGGTGTGTCGACGCAGCCTCAGCGGCTGGCAGGGGAACGATTCGCTAGCGAGGTGAAACAAATCGGGGCGGTGGACTGCCCTGGGAGACGGTTGCGCGTTCGGCGAAATACGTGGGGCATTGCGCTTCGCAGCAGGGGGCTCATTTCACATCGTCGAGCTGTTCGTCTTGGCTTTAACGGCCTGCCAGTTTGTAAAGGGGTGTTTCATGTGCGGCATAGTGTATCAGCGTTGCCGGTAATAACTTGTCATCAATCAAGATGACCTCCTTAAGCAAAAAGGCCAGCACCTTTCGGGCTGGCCTTTTGCGTTTACCGCGTCCTGATCAGAGCGTGGCGATGCGGTCGCGCTGCTCCTGCAGCCTGGCTTTGGCCTGTTCGGCCTCGGCCAGTTTGGCGCGTTCCTTGTCGATCACCTCGGCGGGTGCCTTGTCGACGAAACCGGCATTCGACAGCTTTCCGCCGACGCGCTTGACCTCGCCGTCCAGCCGGGCGAGTTCCTTGTCCAAGCGAGCCAGTTCGGCATCCTTGTCGATCAGGCCAGCCATCGGCACAAGCACCTGCATGTCACCCACCAGCGCGATGGCCGACAGCGGTGCTTCTTCGCCGTCGTTGAGCAGGCGCACGCTTTCCAGCTTGGCCAGTTTCTTCAGCAGCGGCTCGTTGTCGGTCAGGCGGCGTTGATCGGTAGCCGAGGCGTTGCCCAGCACCACGTCGATGCGCTTGGCCATGGAGATGTTCATCTCGCCGCGGATCTGGCGGATGCCCAGCATGAAGGCCTTGAGCCACTCGATATCACCTTCGGCGGCTTCGTCGATACGCTCCGGGTTGAACTCCGGCCACGGCTGCAGCATCAGCGTCGGACCGGACTTGCCGGCGAGCGGCGCGACGCGCTGCCAGATTTCCTCGGTTATGAACGGCATGAACGGATGCGCCAGGCGCAGCGCGGTTTCCAGCACGCGCACCAAGGTGCGGCGGGTGCCGCGCTGGCGTTCGGCGCTTGCGGTCTCGTCCCACAGCAGCGGCTTGACCAGCTCCAGGTACCAGGCGCAGTACTCGTCCCAGATGAACTCGTACAGCGCCTGAGCGGCCAGGTCGAAGCGGAACGCCTCCAGCTGTCGATTCACTTCGCTCTCGGTACGCTGCAGCGCGGAGATGATCCAGCGATCCACCGACGAGAGCTCGACGGGCTCGCCGTTGCCCCCCGTGTCCTTGCCCTCGGTGTTCTCGAAGACGAAGTTGGCGGCGTTCCAGATCTTGTTGCAGAAGTTGCGGTAACCCTCGACACGGCCCATGTCGAACTTGATGTCGCGGCCGGTTGAGGCCAGCGAGCAGAAGGTAAAGCGCAGGGCGTCGGTGCCGTAGCTGGCGATGCCTTCGGGGAATTCGGCGCGGGTCTGCTTGGCGATCTTCTCGGCCAGCTTGGGCTGCATCATGCCGCTGGTGCGCTTGGTCAGCAGTTCATCGAGGGTGATGCCATCGACGATGTCCAGCGGGTCGAGCACGTTGCCCTTGGACTTGGACATCTTCTGCCCCTGACCATCGCGTACCAGACCGTGCACGTAGACGGTCTTGAACGGAATCTGCCCGGTCAGGTGAGTGGACAGCATGATCATCCGGGCGACCCAGAAGAAGATGATGTCGAAGCCTGTGACCAGCACGTCGGTGGGGTGGAAGGTCTTCAGGAACTCGGTCTGCTGCGGCCAGCCGAGTGTGGAAAAGGTCCACAGGCCGGAGCTGAACCAGGTGTCCAGGACGTCCTCGTCCTGACGCAGTTCGACGTTGTTGCAGAGGTTGTACTTGCTGCGTACCTCCACTTCATCGCGGCCAACGTAGACGTTGCCGGCTTCGTCGTACCACGCAGGAATGCGATGGCCCCACCAGAGCTGACGGCTGATGCACCAGTCCTGGATGTCGCGCATCCAGCTGAAGTACATGTTCTCGTACTGCTTGGGCACGAACTGGATTTCGCCGCTTTCGACGGCGGCGATGGCCTTCTCGGCCAGCGGTTTGGTGGAAACGTACCACTGGTCGGTCAGCCACGGCTCGATGATGGTGCCGGAGCGATCACCGCGGGGGACTTTCAGCGCGTGGTCGTCGATCTTTTCCAGCAGGCTCATGGCGTCGAACTCGGCGACGATGGCCTTGCGCGCATCGAAGCGGTCCATGTGCGCGTAGCCGTCCGGCAGGTTGGTATCGATCTTGTCGTTCGGCGTCCCGTCGATGTTGAACACCTGGGCCTTGGCGAGCACCGCGGCGTTGCGGTCGAAGATATTGATCAGCGGCAGGTGATGACGCTTGCCGACCTCGTAGTCGTTGAAGTCATGCGCCGGGGTGATCTTCACGCAGCCGGTACCGAACTCGAGGTCGACATAGTCGTCAGCGACGATCGGGATCAGGCGGTTGACCAGCGGCAGCATGACGTGACGGCCGATCAGGCTCTTGTAGCGCTCGTCCTCCGGGTGCACGGCGATGGCGGCGTCACCGAGCATGGTTTCCGGACGGGTAGTGGCGACCACCAGGTAATCCAGGCCGTCTGCAGTCTTGCAGCCGTCGGCCAGCGGATAACGCAGGTGCCAGAGATGACCTTTCTCGTCATGGTTCTCGACTTCGAGGTCTGAGATCGCGGTGTGCAGCTTGGTGTCCCAGTTGACCAGGCGCTTGCCGCGATAGATCAGGCCGTCCTCGTGCAGGCGGACGAAGGCTTCCTTGACCGCCTCGGAGAGGCCGTCGTCCATGGTGAAGCGCTCGCGCGACCAGTCCACCGAGGAGCCCAGACGACGGATCTGCCGGGTGATGGTGCCGCCGGACTCTTCCTTCCACTGCCAGACCTTCTCGAGAAACTTCTCGCGTCCAAGGTCATGACGCGAAACGCCCTGTGCGCCGAGCTGGCGCTCGACCACCATCTGCGTGGCGATACCAGCATGGTCTGTACCTGGCTGCCAAAGGGTGTTGCGGCCCTGCATGCGGCGCCAGCGGATCAAAGCATCCATGATGGCGTTGTTGAAGCCGTGACCCATGTGCAGGCTGCCGGTGACGTTCGGCGGCGGGATCATGATGGTGTAGGGCTCGCCGGAACCTTGCGGGGCGAAATAGTTGTTCGATTCCCAGGTCTGGTACCAGGAAGTCTCGATGGCGTGCGGCTGGTAGGTCTTGTCCATGCGGCGGGACCCTTAAAACGGCTGGTCGGAAAAACGGGCAAGTATAAAGGCAAACGGCCGCGAGATTTCGCGGCCGTGCTTATTAACTGCGCATTGTCGCGGATGACTCAGGAGCGAGGCGGGGGCGTGCGTACCAGACGCTCGATTCGGCTCTCGAGGCGACGCTTGAGTTCCGCCTCGATCTGCGGCACGAAGTCGTCGATCACTTCCTGCAGGATCAGATTGGCCGCGGTGCGCAGTTCGTGGTCGATGTGCCGTTCGGCCAGGGAGCGAAACGCGCTGCGCACGCTGGTTTCCCGCGGCTCGTCGTCGCTGGCGCTCGCGGCCGGAACGGCAGGCGCTGGCTCGACGATATCGGACAGCAGCGGAATGCTGTCCGGGTCCAGCGCTGCGCCGGCCGGAGCCTCGTCTGGAAAATCGTCACCGAGCAGGGCGCGGATGGACTCGAGATCGCTCAGCAGTTCGGCGGGTTTGTTCGGGGCTTTCGGTGTCATCTCAGAAGTTTCCGGGGCTTGAGCATCCCGGCGGCTGCCAGGGGTTTTCCCTTTGCTATCGAATGGTTGGTCTTAAAGCTCGACCCGTTTCGGATCATAGCCCTGGCGTCGATACAGGCGGAAATTCTCCCGGCAGGCGGTCAGCAGTTGCGGTTCCTGGTTGACGATCTCGATGACCCGGCTGAACTGGTCGATGTGCGACGAAAGCGTCGATGCCAGGTTGATCAAGAGGCCCTGCGTGAATTGAGGTGCCTGGTCGACACCGATCACCACCGGGGCTTTCGGGTCGTCGACGTGCTGCTCGTGGGGAATGAAGCGCTCGGCGCGAAAGCCCCAGAGTAGCTCGTCGACTTCGCTCGACTGCGTTTCATCGACGCAGCGAATGAATACCTGCATGCCGTGTTGCCAGCCCTTGGCCGCCAACTGACAGGCCGCCCGCAGGCGGCCGGTCGGGTTGGCGTCGGGCAGGACGTAGAATTCGATCCGCGTCATGGGCGTGCTCCGCTCTGGCCGGGCAGCGCAAGGCGGCTCCGGCCCGAGGGATCAGGCGCGACGGCCAGGTGCATCTCAGTTGACCCGGTCCAGCAGGTACTGGGTCAACAGCGGCACGGGCCGGCCGGTGGCGCCTTTCTCCTTGCCGCCGCTGGTCCAGGCGGTGCCGGCGATATCCAGGTGCGCCCAGGCGAACTTCTTGGTGAAGCGCGAGAGGAAGCAGGCAGCCGTGATGGTGCCTGCCTTGGGGCCGCCGATGTTGGCGATATCGGCGAATGGGCTGTCCAGCTGTTCCTGGTATTCGTCGAACAGCGGCAGCTGCCAGGCGCGGTCGGCAGCGTTCTCGCCAGCCTGCAGCAGTTGCTGCACCAGGGCGTCATTGTTGCCCAGCAGACCGGAAGTGTTGCTGCCCAGGGCGACGATGCAGGCACCGGTCAGCGTGGCCACGTCGATCACCGCGCGCGGCTCGAAGCGTTCGGCGTAGGTCAGCGCATCGCACAGCACCAAACGGCCCTCGGCATCGGTGTTGAGGATTTCCACGGTCTGGCCGCTCATGGTAGTGACGATGTCGCCCGGACGGGTGGCGCCGCCGCTGGGCATGTTCTCGGCACAGGCCAGCAGGCAGACCAGGTTGATCGGCAGCTGCAGCTCCAGCACGGCCTTGAGTGTGCCGAGTACGCTGGCGGCTCCGCCCATGTCGTACTTCATCTCGTCCATGCCCTGGCCCGGCTTGAGGCTGATGCCACCGGTATCGAAGGTGATGCCTTTGCCCACCAGGGCATACGGCTGCTCGCCCTTCTTGCCGCCGTTGTACTGCATGACGATGATGCAGCCGGGCTGGTCGCTGCCCTGGGAAACAGCGAGGAAGGCGCCGGCGCCGAGATCACGCAGCTTTTTCTCGTCGAGCACGTCGACCTTCAGGCCCTTGTAGGCCTTGCTCATCTGCTTTGCCTGTTCGGCGATGTAGGTCGGGTGGCAGACGTTCGGTGGCAGGTTGCCGAGGTCGCGTGCGAAGGCCATGCCACTGGCGATCGCCGAGGCTTCGCGGGTCGCGCGTTCCACGTCGGGCTGCTCGCTCTTGTCACACAGCAGGATGATCTTCTGCAGAGCGCGCGGGTCGGCTTTCTTGCTCTTGAAACGATCGAACACGTACTGGCCGTCGGCAAGGATTTCCACCAGCATGCGAGTGCGGCCGTAATTGTCGCGGCCTTTGATCTGAACATCCTGCATGGCGAAGGCCGCATCGGCACCGCCGAGACCCTTGATTGCGGCAAGTGCGGCATTGGCGATCTTGCGCCACTGGCGGTTGTCCAGTTCGTCGACCTTGCCGATCCCGACCAGCAGTACGCGCTCAGCCTTGAGGCCGGGCAGGCCATGCAACAGCAGGGTCTGACCCGCTTTGCCCTGGATGTCGCCACGCTTGAGCGCAGTGCTGAGCGCGCCGCCGCTGGTGCTGTCTACGTTCTGCGCGACGCTGCCGAGAAGGCAGTCATCGCCGAGCGGCAGAACCAGGGTGGCGGTCTTCTGGGTGGAGGCTTTGGCGCTTTTGACAACAAATTCCATGACGTGGTGTCCCCAAGACAAAGAGTCGGGTTTGCAGGATAATGCCGGGCTTATTTTCCGGTGGTTCGCCTGTTCGGTCGTTACTTGACGACTGCGCTAGGCTAGAAACGTTGCAATCGCCTGAGCTTGTCAGTGATCGCGACGACGCGACTTGCGCGCCATTACCAATTTCCAACGGTCTGCTGCGGCGGGCCGGCAACTGGCGGCTAGTTTGAGCGTTGCCGCCAGAGCCTGACAACCCTGGAGTGTCTGGTTTGATCGTCTTTCGTTACCTGTCCCGAGAGCTGCTGGTCACCATGAGCGCGGTCAGTGCCGTGCTGCTGGTGATCATCATGAGTGGCCGTTTCATCAAGTATCTGGCGCAGGCTGCGCAGGGACTGCTCGACCCAGGGGTGCTGTTGCTGATCATGGGCTTTCGTCTGCCTGGCTTTCTGCAGCTCATCCTCCCGCTCGGACTGTTTCTTGGCATTCTGCTGGCTTACGGGCGCCTCTATCTGGAAAGCGAAATGACGGTGCTTTCGGCTACGGGCATGAGCCAGCGCCGGCTGCTGGTCTACAGCCTGGCACCCGCCGCCCTGGTGGCGGTGGTGGTGGGATGGCTGAGCCTTGGGTTGGCGCCGCAGGGCATCGCCGAGGTGGACCGTATCCTCAATCAGCAGGACTCCCTGACCGAGTTCGACACGCTGGTGCCGGGGCGCTTCCAAACGTTGCGCGGCGGTTCACGGGTAACCTACACCCGCGAACTGTCGGCTGATCGCAGCGAGCTCGGCGGGGTGTTCATCTCCGAAACCAATGTTTCGCGTCAGACCGGAAAGGAAAGCGGGCTGTCGGTGCTGGTTGCCGAGAGCGGACGGCAGGAAGTCCAGCCCGATGGCAGTCGCTATCTGATTCTGGAAAACGGCTATCGCTATGACGGTAGCCCGGGGCAGGCCGATTACCGCGCCATCCAGTACGACACTTATGGCGTGCTGCTTCCCAAGCCGGAGGTGAGCATGGAGTTGAGCGAACGTGAGGCGCTGCCGACTCGGGAGCTGCTCGGCAGCGACAACATCCGGCATCGCACCGAGCTGCAGTGGCGCTTCTCATTGCCGTTGCTGGTGTTCGTCGTTACCGTGCTCGCGGTGCCGCTGGCCAAGGTGAATCCGCGACAGGGGCGTTTTCTCAAGCTGCTGCCGGCGATCCTTCTGTACATGACCTACCTTGCGTTGCTGATCGCCGTGCGCGGTGCGCTGGACAAGGGGCGAATCCCGATGGCGCTGGGCCTTTGGTGGGTGCACGGGCTGTTCCTGGCGATAGGCCTGTTGATGCTGTACTGGGAGCCGATCAGGCTGCGGATGAAGAAGGGCAGTGCCCAGCGGGAGGTGGCTCGTGGTTAAGCTGGATCGCTACATCGGAGTCCATGTCTTTCTCGCGATTCTGGCTGTCCTCGGCATCATCGTGGGTCTGGCTCTGCTATTCGCGTTCATCGATGAATTGAGTGATGTGGAAGGCAGCTACGGGCTGGGCGATGCCCTGCAGTACGTGCTGCTGACGTCGCCTCGGCGTCTGTATGAAATGCTGCCTATGGCGGCACTGATCGGTTGTTTGATCGGCCTTGGCACGCTTGCCAGCAGCAGCGAGCTGACCATCATGCGCGCGGCTGGTGTCTCGCTGGGGCGCATCGTGGTGGCGGTGATGAAGCCGATGCTGGTGCTGCTCATTGCCGGCATTCTGATCGGTGAGTACGTTGCGCCAGCGACCGAGGACATCGCCCAGGCACGGCGCTCCCTGGCGCAGGGCGCAGGCGAGGCGCAGAGCAGCAAACGCGGCCTGTGGCATCGGCAGGAGAACGAGTTCGTGCACGTCAACGCCGTGCAGCCCGGCGGCATGCTGGTGGGGGTGACACGTTATCGCTTCGATGACGAGCGCCGCCTGTTGTCGTCCAGTTTTGCCCGTCGCGCCAGCTATCAGGCTGATCACTGGCTGCTCGAGAATATCTCGACCACCCATTTTCGCGGCGATCACACCGAGGTGGTGCGCACGCCGCAGGAGCGCTGGGATGTTCAGCTGACGCCGCAGCTGCTCGGGACGGTGGTGATGGAGCCGGAAGCGCTGTCGATCACCGGCTTGTGGCGCTATATCCACTACCTGGGCGAGCAGGGGTTGAACAACGGTCGTTACTGGCTGGCATTCTGGACCAAGGTGCTGCAGCCGGCCGTCACCGTTGCGCTGGTGCTGCTGGCGATCTCGTTCATCTTCGGGCCGCTGCGCTCGGTCACGCTTGGTCAGCGCATCTTTACCGGCGTAGTGGTCGGCTTCGTATTCCGCATTATTCAGGATTTGCTCGGGCCGGCTAGCCAGGTGTTCGGCTTCTCGCCGTTGCTTGCGGTGGTGCTGCCAGCGGGCATCTGTGCACTCATCGGTGCCTGGTTGCTGCGTCGGGCGGGATGACGGGTGCCTCCGGCGTGAACCGCCGGAGGCGCTGTCGACAAGGTTTAGGTCAGTGTTGGTTCGGTGCGCAGAGCAAAGTCACTTCTTGTGAATGTTCTTCGGTAGCTGAACGGCCTGGCTCTCCGAGTACATGTCGTGCCAGGTGCGGTTCTGTTTGTCGAGCAGCATCCACCAATAACCCATGCCCAGGCACAGCAGCGAAACCAGTGCGATCAGAAAACGCAGAAGCGCCTGCCAAAGATCGATGGCGGTTCCGTCTGCATTCTGGATCCGGATGCCCCAGACCTGCATGCCAAGCGTTTGGCCGCTGTGGGTCCAGAACTTGGCGAAAAAGCCGAACAGGCTGAACAGCAGCAGCGTCGAGAGCAGGGGGTCGATGTCCAGGCGGCCGGCATTCGCGAGCTGGTGCAGCTGTTCGCTGCCGTAGAGCAGTCGCAGCAGCACTTGCTGATAGAGCAGTGTCACTACCATCATCAAGGCGATGCACAGCAGGCTGTCATAGAACATTGCAGCAAGCCGGCGTACCAGGCCGGCGGCGGGAAACTGGCCCTGCGGGCTGAGCAGGTGTCTGCGCATTGGGTGTCTCGATCAAAGAGGTGGGCGGCGCATTCTACGGAAGTGCGCGCATAAAAAAGCCCCTGATGTTGCCATCAGGGGCTTTTCGGAGAAGAGGCTTAGCCCAGGATCTGAACCTGGTCTGCCTGCATGCCCTTTTGACCTTGCACTGCGACGAAACTGACTTTCTGGCCTTCTTTCAGGCTCTTGAAGCCGTTGCCTTCGATCGCGCGGAAGTGCACGAACAGATCCGGACCGCTCTCAGGAGTGATGAAACCAAAACCTTTCTCGTCGTTAAACCACTTGACGGTACCGTTCTGACGATTCGACATGTCTTTGTATCCTTGAAACTCAAAAGTAGAATTGCCCCCGCAAAGCAGGAAGCTGGAACTGGTTGCAAGGAGTAAGAGAGTCGAGCGGAGTAGCGGATCTGAAGATCTACTGCACCAGGTCACGATTCAACAGCGACCCATGCAAACACAGTGGGCACACTCTACGATAACTCGCCAGGGAATGCCAACCCCTCGGAGCCATAGAATTTGCCTGTCCAGGCGGCGCCATTTGGCGCTTTTTGACGTGGCTTTAACTCGCCTTATTCGCTGTTGCGAGAGAGGCAATGCCACGAGTCGACTGCATCGATATCGAGTGTCAGTCTGAGGAAAAGCGATGTAGCTGACGTTGCTTGCCGTGCTGCCGATCCAGATTGTCTGGATGCTTGCATGCGGCTGGTGCGCTTTGAAGCTTCGCTACGGCGTTAGATTTGCAGGCGATCCGGTTACCCGTTTCGCTAAGCATGCAGCTTGGCTGCGTTGTAGCGATTCACTGATGGTGCCTCGAGAGAGACTCGAACTCTCACGTTGTTACCAACGGCGGATTTTGAATCCGCTGCGTCTACCGATTCCGCCATCGAGGCACAGTGGGCGCGCAGTATAGGGATGCGCGACGGGGTGGTCAATCGCTTGGCGTGGTCAGGTCGACGTGTTTCGGATAAGATTTGCGCCCTTTCCGCGTCCCGACCTCCGATCCATGCAAGTTGCCGATTTTTTCTTCCAGCTGCCCGATGCCCTGATCGCACGACATCCCCTGGCGGAGCGGCGCGCCAGTCGTCTGCTGGTGCTCGAAGGCGAAACGGGAAAGCTCTCGCATCGCAACTTCGCCGATCTGCTGGACCATGTGCGGCCTGGCGATCTGATGGTGTTCAACAATACCCGGGTGATCCCAGCGCGCCTTTTCGGTCAGAAAGCTACCGGCGGCAAGCTGGAAATCCTTGTCGAAAGGGTAGTCGGCAATCGCAGCGTTCTGGCGCATGTCCGTTCCAGCAAGTCGCCCAAGGCCGGATCGAAGATCCTGCTCGATGGCGGCGGCGAAGCGGAAATGATCGCCCGGCATGATGCGCTGTTCGAACTCGAGTTCGACGAGGATGTTCTGCCGTTGCTCGAGCGCATCGGGCACATGCCATTGCCTCCTTATATAGACAGGCCTGACGACGCCGCCGACCGCGAGCGTTACCAGACCGTCTACGCGCAGCGCGCCGGTGCCGTGGCTGCGCCGACCGCAGGACTGCACTTCGATGAGGCGCTGCTGCAGACGCTGCGTGAGTCTGGCGTGGAAACGGCCTACGTTACCCTTCATGTCGGCGCCGGCACCTTTCAGCCGGTGCGCGTGGAGCGTATCGAAGAGCATCACATGCATCGCGAATGGCTGGAGGTCGGCCAGGATGTCGTCGATGCGGTGGCGGCCTGTCGCTCCCGTGGTGGGCGCGTGATCGCTGTCGGTACCACCAGCGTGCGTTCGCTGGAGACGGCGGCGCGCGATGGTGAACTCAAGCCGTTCAGTGGCGACACCGATATCTTCATCTACCCAGGCAAGAGCTTTCATGTGGTGGATGCACTGGTCACCAATTTCCATCTGCCTGAATCCACGCTGCTGATGCTGGTTTCCGCCTTCGCCGGTTATCCGGAGACCATGGCGGCCTACGCCGAAGCGGTGGCTCAGCGTTATCGCTTCTTCAGTTACGGCGATGCCATGTTCATCACCCGCAATCCCGCACCGCGCGGCCCCGAGGAAACCCAATGACTCGCTCCTGCCATATGTCCTTCGAGCTGCTTGCCACCGATGGCAAGGCGCGCCGCGGACGTCTGACCTTTCCGCGCGGCGCCGTCGAGACGCCGGCGTTCATGCCAGTGGGCACTTACGGTACCGTCAAAGGCATGCTGCCACGTGACATCGAGGCGATCGGAGCGCAGATCATTCTGGGCAACACCTTCCATCTCTGGTTGCGCCCTGGCACTGAAGTGATCAAGCGCCATGGGGACCTGCACGACTTCATGCAGTGGCAGGGGCCTATCCTCACCGACTCGGGCGGCTTTCAGGTGTTCAGCCTCGGGGCGATGCGCAAGATTAAGGAGGAGGGCGTCTACTTTGCCTCTCCGGTAGATGGCGCAAAAGTCTTCATGGGGCCGGAGGAGTCGATGCAGGTCCAGCGTGACCTGGGCTCGGATATCGTGATGATCTTCGATGAATGCACGCCTTATCCCGCTGACGAGGACGTGGCGCGGCGTTCGATGGAACTGTCGCTGCGCTGGGCCGAGCGCTCGAAGGTCGCCCATGGCGACAGTCCGGCTGCGCTGTTCGGCATTGTTCAGGGCGGTATGCACGAATCTTTGCGCATGCGCTCGCTGGAAGGGCTTTGCGAGATCGGGTTTGACGGCCTGGCGATTGGCGGCCTTTCGGTTGGCGAGCCGAAGGAAGAGATGATCCGTGTGCTGGATTTCCTTCCGCCACAGATGCCAGCGGATAAGCCACGCTATCTGATGGGGGTGGGTAAGCCGGAGGACCTGGTCGAGGGTGTGCGGCGCGGCGTCGATATGTTCGACTGCGTGATGCCAACGCGCAATGCGCGAAATGGGCATCTTTTCGTTGATAGCGGTGTGATCAAGATCCGCAACGCCGTTCACAAACACGACGACTCTCCGCTGGATCCGAGCTGTGACTGTTACACCTGCAAACATTTCTCCCGCGCTTATCTGCATCATCTGGATAAATGCGGCGAAATGCTGGGTAGCATGTTGAATACCATCCATAACCTGCGGCATTACCAGCGGGTTATGGCTGGTTTACGCGACGCCATTCAACAGGGTACATTGGCGGCCTTTGTCGACGCCTTTTATGCCAAGCGCGGTCTGCCAACGCCGCCGCTTGCGTGACGTGCCAGAGCAAAACAATCCTTTCTGCAACAGGAGTGCTACATGAGCTTTCTGATTCCCGCCGCCTATGCCCAGGAGGCTGCCGCTGGTCCTGCCGGCACTGGCTTCGAGTGGGTGTTTCTGGTCGGTTTTCTGGTCATCTTCTATCTGATGATCTGGCGCCCCCAGGCCAAGCGGGCCAAGGAACACAAGAACCTGATCGCCGGCCTGCAGAAGGGCGACGAAGTGGTCACCTCCGGCGGCATCGCCGGCAAGGTCACCAAGGTCGCTGACGATTTCGTGGTGATCGAGGTTTCCGACAACGTTGAGCTGAAGTTCCAGAAAGTGGCTATCGCCGCCACGCTGCCCAAGGGCACGCTGAAAGCGATCTGAGCTGACTTCATTCAACACCGACGGGGCGCGCAAGGCGCCCCGCGTTCATTAAACGGGCTGCGTCATGCTCAATAGATTCCCTCTCTGGAAATACCTGCTGATTCTGGCAGTGCTCGCGATCGCCTTTATTTACTCTGCGCCCAACCTCTATCCGGATGACCCGGCGATTCAGGTTACCGGTGCCAGCACATCGCAGGAGATCGGCGAGGCAGACCTCGAGCGCATCAGCAAAGCACTCGTGGATGGCGGTATCGCGGTCAAGTCTGCGTCCCTGGACGAGCAGGGCCGAGGTGGCCTTGTGCGTCTCGAGCGTCAGGATGATCAGTTGCCGGCAAAAGATATCGTGCGCCGCGCGCTCGGCGACGCCTACGTAGTTGCGCTCAATCTGGCGCCTACGACTCCCGACTGGTTGCGCAATCTTGGCGCAAGCCCGATGAAGCTTGGTCTGGATCTCTCCGGTGGTGTGCACTTCCTCCTGGAAGTGGACATGGACAAGGCAATTGAAACGCGCCTGAACGTCTCCGAGGGTGAGGTCAAGAGTCTGCTGCGCAAGGAGCGTGTGCGATACCGCAGTCTGCCGAATCTGAAGGATTCGGTGCAGTTGGGCTTTGCCGATGAGGCTACCTTGGATGCCGCCCAATCGCTCATCCGCAAGGAATTTACCGACTTCGAGCTGACGTCCGCAGAACGCAACGGCCAGTACGTGCTGCGTCTGACGCTGACCGAAGCCAAGCTGGCGGAAATTCGCGAGTACTCGATCAAGCAGAACCTGACCACGGTGCGTAATCGCGTCAACGAACTCGGCGTGGCTGAGCCGTTGGTTCAGCGTCAAGGTGCCAATCGGATCGTCGTCGAGCTGCCGGGTGTGCAGGATACGGCCGAGGCCAAACGTATCCTCGGCAAGACGGCGAACCTCGAGTTCCGCCTGGCTGCCGATTCAGATGCATCGCGTGCTTCCACCGAAACCTTCGAGTTCCGCGAAGAGGGCCGCCCGCCGGTTCAGCTTGAGCGCACACTGATCATTACAGGTGATCAGGTGACCGACGCCCAGGCCAGCTACGACGAGAATGGCCGTCCGCAGGTGAATATCCGGCTCGATGGCCACGGCGGCGATCTGATGAATCGCGCCACGCGCAACAATGTCGGGCGCAGCATGGCCGTGATCTTCATCGAGCAGCGGCCGATGACTCGCTATGTGCGGCAGACGGTTGATGGTGTTGAGCAGGAAGTGCGCGTCGAGACCTTCCAGGAAGAAAAGAAGATCATCAGCCTTGCAACTATCCAGTCGCCACTCGGCAGCCAGTTCCGCATCACCGGCCTCGATGGCCAGGGCGAGTCGTCAGAGCTGGCGTTGCTGCTGCGCGCCGGTGGTCTGGCGGCGCCGATGTACTTCGCAGAAGAGCGCACCATCGGCCCGAGCTTGGGCGCTGAGAACATCAAGCTGGGCGTCCAGGCAGCCATGTGGGGCTTCCTCTTCGTCGCTATCTTCATGGTGCTGATCTACAAGTTCTTCGGTGTGTTGGCGACCATTGCGCTGCTGTTCAATATGGTCGTGCTGACAGCCCTGATGTCGATGCTCAATGCCACGCTGACCCTTCCGGGTATTGCCGGTATCGTGTTGACCATGGGTATGGCGGTGGATGCCAACGTGCTGATCTTCTCGCGAATCCGCGAGGAGATCGCCAATGGCATGTCGATCCAGCGCGCCATCCATGAAGGCTTCGATCGGGCCTTCTCGGCGATCGTCGACGGCAACCTGACCACTCTGCTGGTCGGCGGCATCCTGTTCGCCATGGGGACCGGCCCGATCAAGGGCTTCGCGGTCACCCTTTCGATCGGCATCCTGACGTCGATGTTTACCGCAATCATCGTGACGCGCGCCATGGTCAACCTGATCTACGGTGGCCGCGATCTCAAGAAGCTGTGGATTTAAGGGGCTAGCACGATGAAACGCGTAATCAATTTCATGGGTGTCCGCCATGTGGCCTTCGCCCTGACCGTGGTGCTGACCGTTGCGTCACTGGCGAGCCTGGTGGTCAAGGGGCTCAACTTCGGGTTGGACTTCACTGGCGGTACACTGATCGAGCTCGGCTATGAGCGCCCGGTTGAACTCGAGCAGGTGCGTGGGCAGCTGGTGCAATCCGGTTTTGGCGACGCTGTAGTGCAGAGCTTCGGTGCGACTACTGACGTGCTGGTGCGCATGCCGGGCGACGATCCCCAGCTGGGAGAGCGCATCGCTGATGCATTGCGCGGCGCTGACAGTGCCAACTCGGTGAGCGTCAAGCGAGTCGAGTTCGTCGGGCCTGCGGTGGGTGAGGAGCTGCGCGACCAGGGTGGTCTGGGCATGCTGCTCGCGCTGGGTGGTATTCTGGTCTACGTGGCCTTTCGCTTTCAGTGGAAGTTCGGTCTCGGTGCCGTGCTGTCGCTGTTCCACGATGTGATCGTCGTTCTCGGGGTGTTCTCCTTTTTCCAGATATCGTTCGATCTCACCGTGCTGGCCGCTGTGCTGGCGGTTATCGGCTATTCGCTGAACGACACAATCGTCATCTTTGACCGGATCCGCGAGAACTTCCGCATGCTGCGCAAGGCGGAGCTGCTGGAAAACATCAATATTTCCACGACGCAAACCTTGCTGCGCACCATGGCAACTTCGGTATCCACGTTGCTGGCTGTCGGTGCGCTCATGGTCTTTGGTGGCGAGAATCTGTGGGGCTTCTCGTTGGCGCTGTTGATCGGCGTTGGGGCAGGCACGTACTCGTCGGTCTATGTCGCTGGCATGCTGCTCGTCTGGCTGAAGCTCACCCGTGACGACCTGATTCCACCAGTGGTGGAAGGGGAAGCGGACGAGCGCCCCTGATCTTCTTCGAACTTCCGCAGCCTAAAGGAGTCCAAGGCTGCGGAACGGGCGCAGCCCGAAGGAAGAGGAAGTCACAGTGAACAAGTCCATGTTGGTCGGTACGGCGCTCGGAGTGGTGGTCGCCACGGCTGGCGGCGCTTTCGCTACTTATAGTCTGGTTGATCGCGGGCCGAAATTCGCCGATGTGCTGGCGGTGGAGCCGATCAAGGAAACCATTCGGACTCCGCGAGAGGTTTGTAAGGATGTCGCGGTGACTCGGCAGAAACCAGTGCAGGATCAGCATCGCATAGCAGGTACAGCAGTGGGTGCGGTGGTTGGTGGCCTGCTCGGCAATCAGGTTGGTGGCGGTACCGGCAAGAAAATTGCGACGGTCGCCGGTGCGGTCGGTGGCGGTTATGCAGGCAATCAGGTGCAGGGCCGCATGCAGGCCAGCAGCACCTATACCACTACCGAAACACGTTGCAGCACGGTAACCGATTCGCACGACAAGATCGTCGGCTACGACGTGAAGTACGACCTCGCCGGCAAGGTGGGTCGCGTACGCATGGATCGTGATCCGGGTAGCCAGATCCCGGTGCAGGATGGACAGTTGTCGCTATCGCAGCAGTGAGTTGAGCGATTGTGCAGCAACAAAAAAAACGCCCCGTTGGGGCGTTTTTTTATGCCGCTATCGTTCTCAGCGCTTGAGAGAAGGTGTCAGGTGCGGCTGGATGGTGGTCAGTACCGCCTTGAAGCATTTGGTGTTGCCGGCAACGATCTGACCCTTCTCAAGGAAGTCATGGCCGCCGCTGAAATCGCTCACCAAGCCGCCGGCTTCCTGGATCAGCAGTGCGCCTGCCGCCATGTCCCATTCGGAAAGGCCAAACTCCCAGAACGCATCGAAGCGGCCTGCAGCGACATAAGCCAGGTCGAGGCTTGCGGCGCCGGCACGACGTAGGCCGGAGGTCTGGCCGACCAGGCTGCGGAACATCTTCAAGTAGCTGTCCAGGTTGTCCATCTGGCCATCCTTGAACGGAAAGCCGGTGCCGAGCAGTGCGCCGTCCAGGCTCTTGCGTGCGCTAACGCGTAGGCGGCGGCCGTTCAGGGCGGCGCCACGGCCGCGGCTGGCGGTGAATTCTTCCTGGCGTACCGGGTCCAGCACGACCGCGTGTTCTAGGCGCCCGCGGTACTTGCAGGCGATGCTGACGGCGAAGTGAGGAATGCCGCGGACAAAATTGGTGGTTCCATCCAGCGGGTCGATGATCCACAGGTAATCGGCGCCGTCCCCGCTGCCTTCGAGCAGTCCGCCTTCCTCGCCCAGGATGCCGTGATTCGGGTAGGCCTTGCGCAGCGCATTGACGATGCTCTGCTCTGCGGCCTTGTCGATTTCGGTGACGTAATCCTTCGCTTCTTTCTCGTTGACCGAGATTGCATCCAGGCGATCGGTGGAACGGACAATCAGTTCGCCGGCGCTGCGGGCGGCGCGCAGCGCGATATTCAGCATGGGCTGCATGGATCAATTACCTGGTCGTTAAAGAAAGCGCGAAATTCTATCAGGAAAGCGCCGGCGCATGTAGCGTCACGGTGGTGGTTGCAGGGGGCGGCAGATGGCGGATCGGGAGCCGCTTCCTGTAAGCTTTCTGCTCGCTTTCAAGCAGAGAATTATTGTGTCGCTGCAGAACATTCGTGTCGTGCTGGTCAATACCAGTCATGCCGGCAACATCGGTGGTGCGGCTCGCGCCATGAAGAACATGGGGCTTTCGCGCCTGGTATTGGTCGATCCCGAGGATTTCCCGAGTCCCAACGCTGTGGCCAGGGCGTCCGGTGCAACCGACATTCTCGATAGTGCACGGGTCGTTGCAACGCTGGAAGAGGCGCTGGCTGGTTGCAGTCTGGTGCTCGGAACCAGCGCTCGTGATCGGCGCATTCCCTGGCCGTTGCTCGATCCTCGGGAGTGCGCGTCGGTTTCCGTGGAGCAGTCTGCCGGGGGCGGCGAAGTCGCATTGGTATTCGGTCGCGAGTACGCGGGGCTGACCAATGAGGAGTTGCAGCGCTGCCAGTACCACGTCCATATCCCGTCTGATCCACAGTTCAGTTCATTGAATCTCGCTGCTGCCGTGCAGGTGCTTACCTACGAGGTGCGCATGGCCTGGTTGGCCGCCGAGGGGCGGCCAACCAAGGTCGAAAAACTGGAAACCACGGCGATGCTGGATGCCCAGCCCGTGACTGTCGACGAGCTGGAGAATTACTTCGGTCATCTTGAGCAGACTCTGGTGGATATCGGCTTTCTCGATCCGACCAAGCCCAGGCATCTGATGCCCCGATTGCGTCGGCTCTACGGGCGCAGCGGTATCAGCAAGCTGGAAATGAATATCCTGCGCGGTATTCTCACCGAGACACAAAAGGCTGCCCGCGGCGAGCCTCACAAGCGGAGAAGTGATTGATGTTCGAACGCATGCGCGAAGACATTCAGAGCGTTTTCCATCGCGATCCGGCGGCACGCAATGCGTTCGAAGTTCTGACTTGTTATCCGGGGCTGCACGCCATCTGGATTCATCGCCTGTCCCATTGGCTGTGGGTGCATGAATTCAAGTGGCTTGCGCGGATGTCCTCGAATCTGGGGCGCTGGCTGACCGGGGTCGAGATCCATCCGGGTGCCAGGATTGGCCGGCGATTCTTCATTGATCACGGGATGGGCATCGTCATTGGCGAGACCGCGGAAATTGGCGATGACGTGACGCTCTATCACGGCGTGACACTCGGTGGCACCAGCTGGAATAAGGGCAAGCGCCATCCGACGCTTGAAGATGGTGTAATCGTGGGAGCCGGCGCGAAGATCCTTGGGCCGTTCACCGTCGGCGCGGGCGCGAAGATCGGCTCTAATGCGGTGGTTACCCGTGAAGTGCCGCCGGGAGCGACGGCGGTTGGGATTCCGGGGCGGGTGATCGTCAAATCCAGCGATGAGCAGGAAGCCAAGCGCAAGGCCATTGCCGAGAAGATCGGATTCGACGCCTATGGCGTCAGCGAGGATATGCCCGATCCCGTCGCGCGAGCCATTGGGCAGTTGCTGGATCATGTTCAGGCCGTAGAGGAGCGCTTGGAGGGCATGTGTGGCGCGCTCAAGGCGCTGGGCAGCGATTATTGCGCCAAGGACCTTCCGGAGCTGCGAGAAGAAGACTTCGTTGAAGTGAAGTCCGACGCTGGCGATGCCCGCACCTGAAGTGCGCGGGCTGGCAGCAGCTGGTATCATGCCGGCCCGCTGCCTCCGGCCGGGCGTGGTTCCAGACTAAAGACCTACTGAATTAATAGGTCTTATAGTTGACTCAAATACTCGGGAATTGCATAATTGCGCCAAACCGTAATGCTTGGTGCAGACCGATGCGATTAACCACCAAAGGCCGTTATGCCGTGACCGCCATGCTCGATCTGGCGCTGCATGCGCAGCATGGGCCGGTCTCCCTGGCCGATATTTCCGAGCGGCAGGGTATTTCCCTTTCCTATCTCGAGCAGCTCTTCGCGAAGCTGCGCCGCGGCAGCCTGGTGACCAGTGTGCGAGGGCCCGGCGGCGGCTATCAGCTTTCTCGCGACATGGCCGGCATTCAGGTCGCCCAGGTCATCGACGCTGTGAACGAGTCGGTCGATGCCACGCGTTGCCAAGGTCTGGGCGGCTGTCACTCTGGCGATACCTGCCTGACTCACCATCTGTGGTGTGACCTCAGCCAACAGATTCATGAATTCCTCAGCGGCATCAGCCTGGCCGACCTGGTCAAGCGCCAGGACGTGCAGCAGGTCGCCCTGCGCCAAGACATGCGCAAGGCTGGCGGCACTTCGCCGCATATGGACAAGATAGAAACGTCCGCCATCGATTGAGCAGGGCGACTGCCTGATAGGAGATATCTGAATGAAATTGCCGATTTACCTGGACTACTCTGCGACCACACCTGTGGATCCGCGTGTTGCCGCCAAGATGATCGAGTGCCTCACCAACGAAGGCAACTTCGGCAATCCGGCGTCGCGCTCTCATGCCTTTGGCTGGAAAGCCGAGGAAGCCGTGGAGAATGCGCGCCGTCAGGTTGCTGAGCTGGTCAACGCCGATCCCCGCGAAATCGTCTGGACATCCGGTGCAACCGAGTCGGACAACCTGGCCATCAAGGGCGTCGCGCATTTCTATGCGTCCAAGGGCAAGCACATCGTCACCACCAAGATCGAGCACAAGGCGGTACTGGATACCACTCGCCAGCTCGAGCGCGAAGGCTTCGAGGTTACGTATCTCGAGCCGGGCGAGGATGGCATCGTCACGCCGGCGATGGTCGAAGCTGCGCTGCGCGACGACACTATTCTTGTGTCGGTCATGCACGTGAACAACGAGATCGGCACTATCAACGACATCACCGCCATCGGCGAGCTGACCCGTTCTCGCGGCATTCTTTTCCATGTCGATGCGGCGCAGTCGACCGGCAAGGTCGAAATCGATCTGGAGAAGATGAAGGTCGATCTGATGTCCTTCTCCGCTCATAAGACCTATGGGCCGAAGGGTGTGGGTGCGCTGTATGTTCGCCGTAAGCCCCGCGTCCGCCTTGAGGCACAGATGCATGGCGGTGGCCATGAGCGTGGCATGCGTTCCGGTACGCTGGCTACGCACCAGCTGGTCGGCATGGGCGAGGCCTTTCGTATCGCGAAAGACGAAATGGCCCAAGAGAACGAGCGCGTCCGCTCCCTGCGTGATCGCTTCTACAAGCAGGTCGAGCATCTCGAAGAGCTTTATGTGAACGGTAGCCTGACCGCCCGTGTACCGCACAATCTGAACCTCAGCTTCAACTACGTCGAGGGTGAGTCGCTGATCATGGCGCTCAAGGATCTGGCGGTATCGTCTGGCTCCGCCTGTACGTCCGCTTCGCTGGAGCCGTCGTACGTGCTGCGTGCCCTGGGTCGTAACGACGAATTGGCGCATAGCTCCATCCGTTTCACCTTTGGTCGGTTCACTACTGAAGAGGAAATCGACTACGCAGCGCAGAAGGTTTGCGAGGCCGTCACCAAGCTGCGCGAGCTTTCGCCCCTGTGGGACATGTTCAAAGACGGCGTCGACATCTCCAAGGTCGAGTGGCAAGCCCACTGACCGGCGTCAAGCGCCGCACAGCCTGATCTAAGAGGATTGCACCATGGCATACAGCGATAAGGTCATCGACCACTACGAAAACCCGCGCAACGTCGGCAAGTTCGACGCTGAAGACCCGAGCATCGGTACCGGCATGGTAGGTGCGCCGGCATGTGGCGACGTGATGCGTTTGCAGATCAAGGTCAACGAACAGGGCGTCATCGAAGATGCCAAGTTCAAGACCTATGGTTGCGGCTCCGCCATCGCGTCCAGCTCGCTTGCTACCGAGTGGATGAAGGGCAAAACCCTGGAAGAAGCGGAAACCATCAAGAACACGCAGCTGGCTGAAGAGCTGGCGCTGCCGCCGGTGAAGATTCACTGCTCCGTGCTCGCCGAAGATGCGATCAAGGCAGCTGTGCGTGACTACCGCGAAAAGAAAGGTCTGCTTTAAATAGGGAGGTTGCGATGGCTATCACCATGACGCCCGCTGCAGCCCAGCACGTTCGCCGTTCGCTGGACGGGCGAGGCAAGGGTGTAGGTGTGCGACTCGGGGTGCGTACGACCGGGTGTTCTGGCTTGGCGTACGTACTTGAGTTCGTCGACGAAACGGCAGCCGAAGACTCGGTGTTCGAGAGTCATGGGGTCAAGGTGATCATTGATCCCAAGAGCTTGGTATACCTCGACGGTACGGAACTCGACTTCGTTCGCGAAGGGCTCAACGAGGGCTTCAAGTTCAACAACCCGAACGTTCGTGGCGAGTGTGGCTGCGGCGAGAGCTTCAATATCTGAGGACGCCGTGGGTACTCCCTGTCATTTTGCATTGTTCGAGTTGAAGCCCGAGTTCGAGCTGGATCTCGCGTCTCTTGCCGATCGCTATCGAGAGCTTGCTCGCCAGGTTCACCCTGATCGCTTTGCCGACGCTGGCGAAAGCGAGCAGCGTCAGGCCCTTGAGCGCTCCGCCAACCTCAATGAGGCCTACCAGACGCTCAAGAGTCCGAGCCGCCGGGCAAGGTATCTGTTGGCCATCGAGGGGCATGAGGTTCCACTGGAAGCGACTGTTCAGGATCCCGCGTTCCTCATGCAGCAGATGCATTGGCGCGAGGAGCTTGAAGAGCTCCATGAGCAGGCCGATCTGGATGGCGTAGCGGCGTTCAAGTCGCGCTTGAAGCAGGCGCAGCAGGGGCTGAACGATGATTTCGCCCGCATCTGGCAGGATTCTGAGCGGCGTGCCGATGCTGAGCGTTTGGTTCGACGCATGCAGTTTCTCGACAAGCTGACCCAGGAAGTGCGCCAACTCGAAGAGCGCCTCGACGATTAACCCCGCGCAGCGCCCGGCGTTGCGCCCGATATCAGACAGACATGGCCTTACTTCAGATTGCCGAGCCCGGACAAACCCCCCAGCCCCATCAGCGGCGCCTGGCTGTCGGAATAGACTTGGGGACCACCAACTCCCTCGTAGCTGCCCTGCGCAGTGGTGTCACTGCGCCGTTGGCCGATGCTGATGGGCAAGTGATCCTGCCGTCGGTGGTGCGCTATCACGCTGACCGCATTGAGGTTGGCGCACAAGCTAAATTTGCCGCGGCCACCGATCCGTTCAACACCATCAGTTCGGTCAAGCGGCTGATGGGTCGCGGGCTGGCCGATGTGAAGCAGTTGGGCGAACAGCTGCCGTACCGCTTCCGTCAGGCTGAGTCGCAAATGCCGTTCATCGAGACCGTTCAGGGCGCCAAGAGCCCCGTTGAAGTCTCGGCTGAGATCCTGCGCGCACTCCGTCAGCGTGCCGAGGCGACTCTGGGTGGCGAGCTGGTTGGTGCGGTGATTACCGTTCCGGCCTATTTCGACGATGCCCAGCGTCAGGCTACCAAGGACGCCGCGCGACTTGCCGGGCTCAGCGTGCTGCGCCTGCTCAACGAGCCGACCGCGGCCGCCGTCGCCTATGGTCTGGATCGTCAGGCCGAAGGTGTTGTCGCGATCTACGATCTGGGCGGCGGTACCTTCGATATTTCGATTCTTCGCCTGACCAAGGGCGTTTTCGAGGTATTGGCCACTGGCGGCGACACTGCTCTGGGTGGTGATGATTTCGACCATGCCGTAGCGGACTGGATTCTCGAGCGTGCCGGTGTGTCCGGCGATCTCGAGCCGGGCGAGCAGCGTGAATTGCTGAAGATTGCCTGCGATGCCAAGGAGCATCTGAGTGATGTGGATGCGGTGGATGTCGCGTATGGCGGCTGGTCAGGCGAGCTGCAACGCGAGACCTTCGATGCGCTAATCGAGCCGATGATTGCGCGCAGTCTCAAGTCCTGCCGGCGTGCCGTGCGGGACTCGGGTGTGGAGCTTGAGGAGATTACCGCCGTGGTCATGGTCGGCGGTTCGACCCGAGTGCCAAGAGTGCGCTCGGCGGTTGGGCAGCTGTTCGGTCGCGAGCCGCTGACCGACATCGACCCTGATGAGGTTGTGGCCATTGGCGCGGCGATTCAGGCTGAGACCTTGGCTGGCAATAATCGCGATGGGGAAGAGCTGTTGCTGCTCGATGTGATCCCGCTGTCCCTCGGGCTGGAAACCATGGGCGGGCTGATGGAGAAGATCATTCCGCGCAACACCACGATTCCGGTGGCGCGCGCGCAGGACTTCACCACCTACAAAGATGGCCAGTCGGCCATGATGATTCATGTGCTGCAGGGCGAGCGCGAGCTGATCTCCGACTGCCGTTCGCTGGCTCGATTCGAGCTGCGCGGTATTCCGCCGATGGTCGCCGGGGCGGCAAAGATTCGCGTCACCTTCCAGGTCGATGCTGATGGCTTGCTCAGCGTGTCCGCGCGTGAGTTGGCATCCGGCGTCGAGGCGAGTATTCAGGTCAAGCCTTCCTATGGCCTCACCGATGGCGAAATCGCCAGGATGCTGGAGGACTCTTTCCGCAAGGCGGACGAGGACCGTGACGCCCGGGCGTTGCGTGAGCAGCTGGTTGATGCCCAGCGCCTGCTCGAGGCGGTCGAGGCTGCGCTGGCCGTCGATGGCGAGCGCTTGCTGTCTGCTGAAGAGCGCGTGGCGATCGACTCCCAGGTCGCCGAGTTGCGCGGATTGCTGGACAGCCAGGATGTGCTGGCCATCGAGCGCCAGACCAAACGCCTGAGCCAGATCACCGACGCCTTTGCTGCGCGCCGGCTGGATTCGACCGTCAAGGCCGCGCTGGCCGGGCGGCGGCTAAACGATATCGAGGATTGACCCAGATGCCGCAGATCATTTTCCTGCCCAATGCCGACCATTGCCCTGAAGGCGCCGTTATCGAGGCGCAGACCGGTGAGACGGTGCTGGACGCCGCGCTGCGTAATGGCATCGACATCGAGCATGCATGCGAAAAATCCTGTGCCTGCACCACCTGCCACGTCGTGGTTCGCGAAGGCTTCCAGTCACTGGAGGCTTCCGATGAGCTGGAGGACGACATGCTCGACAAGGCGTGGGGGCTTGAGCCCAATTCCCGGCTGTCCTGCCAGGCAGTGGTGGCTGATGCCGATCTCGTCGTGGAGATTCCGAAGTACACAATCAATCAAGTTTCCGAAGGGCACTGAGGGTGGGCGTCATGCAGCTGAAATGGAGTGACGTGCAGGAAATCGCCATCGAGCTGGCCGAGCGCAAGACCGATGTAGATCCGCGCTATGTGAATTTCCTTGATCTGCATCGCTGGGTGGTGGAGCTTCCGGGCTTCGCCGATGAGCCCGGTCGGGGTGGCGAGAAAGTGCTCGAGGCCATTCAGTCGGCCTGGATCGAAGAGGCCGAATAGAGCGGTCTCGAAGTTTTCGTTTTCCTCCGGTTGGGTATCTCGGGACCGTTCGGCGGTCCCTGGCGCCATCCGGGCTTCTACCCTCTACCCTTATGTTTTTTGACATGAACCCGCGTATAATTAGCGGGTTTACTCGTTCGCTTTAACCCGTCAGTATTGGAGTCCTACATGGCCCTGCAACGCACCTTCTCCATCATCAAGCCCGACGCTGTCGCCAAGAACGTCATCGGCGAAATCACTACCCGTTTCGAGAAGGCCGGCCTGCGCGTCGTCGCTTCCAAGATGGTTCAGCTGTCCGAGCGCGAAGCGGCTGGCTTCTACGCCGAGCACAGCGAGCGTGGCTTCTTCAAGGATCTGGTTGCTTTCATGACTTCCGGTCCAGTCATCGTTCAGGTTCTGGAAGGCGAAGACGCCATCGCCAAGAACCGTGAGCTGATGGGCGCCACCAACCCGAAAGAAGCTGCTGCCGGCACCATCCGCGCCGATTTCGCCGTTTCCATCGACGAGAACGCCGTGCACGGTTCCGATTCGGAAGCTTCCGCTGCTCGTGAAATCGCTTACTTCTTTGCTGCCACCGAAGTGTGCGCACGCATTCGCTGATTGAGCGAAGGTGAATTCAATGATTGCCACGACCGGTAAAGTGAATCTGCTCGGGCTTACCCAGTCGCAACTGGAGAGCTTCTTCGAGTCCATCGGGGAGAAGCGTTTTCGCGCCGGTCAGGTGATGAAGTGGATTCACCATTTTGGTGTCGATGATTTCGACGCCATGAGCAATCTCGGCAAGGCCTTGCGCGAAAAGCTCAAGGCCTGCGCCGAGATTCGCGGCCCGGAGGTCGTCAGTGAAGACATCTCCAGCGACGGCACCCGCAAATGGGTCGTGCGTGTCGCCTCGGGCAGCTGTGTGGAAACTGTGTACATCCCCCAGGGCGGACGTGGAACGCTGTGCGTGTCCTCGCAGGCCGGATGTGCGCTGGATTGCAGTTTCTGTTCCACCGGCAAGCAAGGCTTCAACAGCAACCTGACAGCGGCCGAGGTGATCGGTCAGGTCTGGATTGCTAACAAATCATTCGGCTCCATCCCGGCGAAAATCGATCGCGCGATCACCAACGTGGTGATGATGGGGATGGGCGAGCCGTTACTGAATTTCGACAATGTCGTCGCTGCCATGCACATCATGATGGACGACCTTGGTTACGGGATTTCCAAGCGCAAGGTGACGCTCTCGACCTCCGGCGTCGTGCCGATGATCGACGAGCTGGCCAAGGTCATCGACGTTTCTCTGGCATTGTCGCTGCACGCACCCAACGATGCGTTGCGCGATCAGTTGGTGCCGATCAACAAGAAGTACCCGCTGGACATGCTGCTGGCGGCATGCAAGGGCTATATCTCGAGGCTTGGCGAGAAGCGCGTGCTGACCATCGAGTACACCCTGCTCAAGGGCATCAACGATCAGCCCGAACATGCCGAGCAGATGATCACGTTGCTGGCGGATATCCCGTGCAAGATCAATCTGATCCCGTTCAATCCGTTCCCTCACTCCGGATATGAGCGGCCGAGCAACAATGCCATCCGCCGTTTTCAGGACATCCTGCACAAAGGTGGGCACAATGTAACGGTGCGTACCACCCGCGGCGAAGACATCGACGCGGCTTGCGGTCAGCTCGTCGGCCAGGTGCTGGACCGGACGCGTCGAAGCGAGAGATACATCGCTGTGCGTGAGCTACAGAGCGAGCCAGGTGCGGCGCAAACTGCTTCGAACCGATCCTGAGGGGGATGCTGATGATTTTGCGCGCTGCGCTGCTGCTTCTACTGACCGGCCTGTTGGCCGGTTGTGTGTCTTCTGGATCCACTGATCCGCTGAGAACCGACGAAGGTCGCCAGCAGGCCCGCGACGCCTATATTCAACTGGGGATCGGCTACCTGCAGCAGGGCGCCGCCGCGCGCGCCAAGACGCCACTGCGCAAGGCCCTCGAAATTGATCCGAACAGCGCCGATGCACACGCCGCCCTGGCTTTGGTATTCCAGACCGAAATGGAAAACGACCTGGCCGACAAGCACTACCGTGAAGCGCTCTCCAGTCGCAAGGACGCCCGCATACTCAACAACTACGGCAGCTTTCTGTTCGAGCAGAAGCGCTACCCCGAAGCCATGGAGCGTTTCCGTCAGGCTTCCGAAGACAACATGTATTCCGAGCGGGCGCGGGTATTTCAGAATCTGGGTATGACTGCACTGCAGTTGGGTCAGCGTGAAGAGGCCGAACTCCATTTCACCCGCTCGCTGCGCCTCGACAGTCGCCAGCCCCGCGCGTTGCTCGAGCTTGCACTCATGGCCTTCGAGGACAAGCAATACGTTCCAGCCAAGCGTTACTACGATAGCTTCAGCCAACTGGCCGAGCAGAACGCACGGAGTCTGCTGCTCGGTATCCGTCTGGCCAACATCCATCAGGACCGCGACACTGCTGCAAGCCTCGCGCTGCAGCTGAGGCGGCTGTATCCCGGTACGGATGAATACAAGCAATATCTTTCGGAGCAACGATGACCGCGCCGCACCAAGAATCCGCTGCACCGATGGGCAACAACCCCGGCGAGACGCTGCGTATAGCTCGCGAAGACAAGGGCTGGCCGCTGTCTGCAGTTGCACAGCAGCTGAATCTCACCGAGCGCTCGCTGGCTCGCATCGAGGCCGGCGATTTCAGCCAGTTGCCAGGGCACACCTTTGCCCGGGGTTACGTGCGTGCCTATGCCAAGTTGCTGGGGTTGGATCAGAATCGCCTGGTTCAGGAGTTCGACCTGCACACCGGTACCAACGCTTCCGGAAGCAACGTCAACAGCCTGGGGCGCATCGAAGAGCCCGGCCGTCTGTCGCGTAGCTTCATGCGTTTCTTCGGCTTTGCCTTGTTGCTGCTCCTGGCTGCAGTCGCCTGGTATTGGTGGCAGGAACGCATGGCTCGAGAGGCCACGACGCCACCGGTCTCGGCCCTGGAGCGAATCGAAGTGGAAGGCGCGGATGGAACCACCGAGATCCATCTCCTTGATCGCGCTGACGAGGGTGCCGAGCAGCAGAGCGAACAGCCAGTCGAGCAAACAGCACCGCTAGCCGATTCGAACGAGAATGAAGCGATCGAGCCTGAGCAACAGACTCCAGCCACCACTGATGTGCAGGGCACCATCACCGAGCCGGCGGGCGAGGCCGCTGAGTCTCTGCCGCTGACGCTGCCTGACAGCCCAACGCAAAGCGCTGACGCAACGGCCTCCCCGGCTCCCACGAGTGCCTCGAACGACACCGCCCCGCCAGTAGCCGGCGAGGCGCAGCTGGAGCTGAGTTTCACCGCCGATTGCTGGACGCGAGTCAGCGATGCCGACGGACGAGTACTGTTCAGCGCGCTGGCCAAGGCCGGGACCAGCAGGGCGGTCAGCGGCAAGGCACCATTGGACGTACATCTGGGCTACGCTCGCGGCGCCCAACTCAGTTACAACGGCGAAGCTGTGAACCTCGCCTCTCATATGCGCGGCGAGACAGCGCGCCTCAAGCTCGGACAGTAAGCTGACCATGCATTCCGAATCTCCTATCAAGCGTCGCCAATCCCGCAAGATCTGGGTGGGCAATGTGCCGGTCGGTGGTGATGCGCCGATTTCCGTACAGAGCATGACCAATACCGAGACCTGTGATGTCGAGGCGACGGTTGCGCAGATCCAGCGCCTGGCCAATGCAGGTGCCGATATCGTCAGGGTTTCAGTGCCTTCCATGGAGGCTGCCGAGGCCTTTGGGCGCATCAAGCAACTGGTGCAGTTGCCGCTGGTGGCCGACATCCATTTCGATTATCAGATCGCTTTGCGCGTGGCCGAGCTCGGCGTTGATTGCCTGCGCATCAATCCGGGCAATATCGGTCGCGAAGATCGCGTGCGCGCGGTGGTCGATGCGGCGCGCGACAAGGGCATCCCGATCCGCATCGGGGTGAATGCCGGTTCGCTGGAAAAGGACCTGCAGAAAAAGTACGGCGAGCCGACCCCGCAGGCGCTGGTGGAGTCCGCCCTGCGCCATGTCGATCATCTCGATCGCCTGGACTTCCAGGACTTCAAGGTCAGCGTCAAGGCTTCCGACGTATTCATGGCGGTCGAGGCCTATCGGTTACTGGCCGGGCAGATCGAACAGCCGCTGCACCTGGGCATTACCGAGGCGGGTGGACTGCGTTCCGGCACCGTGAAGTCCGCGGTCGGGCTGGGCATGCTGCTCGCTGAAGGCATCGGTGACACCATTCGCGTGTCGCTTGCGGCCGATCCTGTCGAGGAAATCAAGGTCGGCTTCGATATCCTCAAGTCGCTGCGTCTGCGTTCACGTGGTATCAACTTCATCGCCTGCCCGAGCTGTTCGCGGCAGAACTTCGATGTGGTCAAGACCATGAACGAGCTGGAGACCCGCGTCGAGGACCTGCTGGTGCCGATGGACGTCGCGGTGATCGGCTGCGTGGTCAACGGTCCGGGCGAAGCCAAGGAGGCCCACATCGGCCTGACCGGTGGCACTCCGAACAACCTGGTCTACATCGATGGCAAGCCGGCGCAGAAACTGAACAACGAAAACCTCGTCGATGAGCTGGAGCAGCTCATCCGGCGCAAGGCCGCCGAGAAGCTTGCGTCCGACGCGGCGGTCATCGCGCGCAGCTGATCTTTAAGGAATCCCATTGAGCAAGTCCCTGCAAGCCATTCGTGGCATGAATGACATCCTGCCTGCGCAGACGCCGACCTGGCGTTATCTGGAAAGCACCTTTGCGCAGCTGCTGGACAGCTACGGATACAGCGAGATCCGTCTGCCGATCCTGGAGTTCACCGACCTGTTCGCCCGCGGTATCGGCGAGGGCACCGATGTGGTCGACAAGGAGATGTATACCTTCCTCGATCGCAACGAAGAGTCGCTGACCCTGCGTCCCGAAGGTACCGCCGGCTGCGTGCGCGCCGTGCTCGAGCATGGCATGACGGGTGGCGGGCAGGTGCAGAAGCTCTGGTACACCGGGCCGATGTTCCGCTACGAGAAGCCGCAGAAAGGTCGCTACCGGCAGTTCCACCAGATCGGCGTGGAAGTGTTCAACCAGCCGGGACCGGATATCGATGCCGAGCTGATCGTACTGACCGCGCGCCTGTGGAAGCAGCTCGGCCTCGCCGATGCGGTGGCGCTGCAGCTCAACAGCCTGGGCTCCAGCGAGGCTCGGGCGCGCTACCGCGATGCTCTGGTGGCCTACCTGCAACAGCGTTTCGAGCAGCTCGACGAGGACAGTCAGCGTCGCCTGACCACCAATCCGCTGCGCATCCTCGACAGCAAGAACGCCCAGACGCAGGCGTTGCTGACCGATGCACCGACCCTGCACGACTATCTGGACGAGGAGTCGCGGGCGCATTTCGAAGGGCTCAAGGCCCGTCTGGATGCGGTCGGCATCGCCTACGAGATCAATCCCAAACTGGTCCGTGGACTGGATTACTACGGCCGCACCGTGTTCGAGTGGGTTACCGACAAGCTCGGCGCGCAGGGCACGGTCTGTGCCGGTGGGCGTTATGACGGTCTGGTCAGCCAGTTCGGCGGCAAGCCGACGCCGGGTGTCGGCTTCGCCATGGGCGTCGAGCGTCTGGTGCTGCTGCTGGAAACGCTCGGCCTGGTGCCGGAGACGTTGAACCCGGCACCGCATGCCTACATCTGTGCATTCGGCGAGGCCGCCGAGCTGGCGGCACTGGCGCTGGCCGAACGTCTGCGTGATGCGCTGCCGGGGCTGCGCCTGCTGGTCAACGCTGGCGGCGGCAGCTTCAAGAGTCAGTTCAAGAAGGCCGACAAGAGCGGAGCGCGCTATGCGCTGATTCTGGGTGACGACGAACTGGCAGGGCGCGTGGTAGGTTGCAAGCCGCTGCGCGATGACAGCGAGCAACAAAGCATTGCCTGGGATGCTCTGCCCGAGCGTCTGGCTGCCTGCCTCGAGCAGGTCTGAGACTAAGCGAATGAAAGGAGTGACAGCGTGACCTCGGGTACCGAAGAAGAAACACTGGCGCAGATCAAAGACTGGTGGCAGCGCAACGGCAAGCCTCTTCTGTTTGGGGCTGTGCTCGCTCTGGTCTTGGTGTTCGGCTGGCAATTCTGGCAGAACCATCAGGTCAACCAGGCGCAGGGTGCCTCGGTGATCTATCAGCAGCTGCTCGGCGCAGCGCTGGAAGAAGGTGAAGCCGATGCGGCGGAAGTTGCGCGATTGGGCAATCTGCTGAAAAAAGATTTCGCCGGCACGCATTATGCGCAGTACGGCAGCCTGTTCGTGGCGAAGGTGGCGGTCGAGTCGGGGCGGTTGGACGAAGCGGCTAGCGAGCTTCGCGCCGTGGTCGACAAGCCCGCCGACAAGACGCTGGACGAGCTGGCTCGTCAGCGTCTGGCACGCGTTCTGGCTGCGCAGGACAAGGCAGAAGAAGCGCTCAAGCTGCTGGACGGCAAGGCTGATCAGGCCTTCGCTGCCAGTCGCGAGGAGCTGCGCGGCGATCTGCTGGTGCAGCTTGGCCGACGCGACGAGGCACATGCGTCCTACACCGCGGCGAAAGAGTCGCTGTCCCAGGATGCGGCCATCGGTGGTCTGCAAATGAAGCTGGATGATCTGGCCCGAGGGGAGGCGTAAACGATGCGCTGGAAGACTGCAGCATTGCTGACCCTGGCCGTACTGGCCGCGGGTTGTAGCAGCAAGGACACTAAAGAGCCGGAGCCGGCGGAGCTGACCAAGTTCGAGGCGGAAATCTCCTTGAAGAAGGAGTGGAGTCGCTCGATTGGTGAGGGGCAGGGCAAGACCTACAACCTGCTGACGCCGGTGGTGTATGGCGACCAGATTTACGCCGCCGATGTCGAAGGGCTGGTGGTATCCATGGATCGCCTGACCGGCAAGGTCAACTGGAAGAAGAACCTCGAAACGCCGGTTTCCGGCGGGGTAGGCGCCGGGTACGGCCTCGTGCTGGTTGGCACCCTGCGCGGTGAAGTGCTGGCGCTGGACGTCAGCACGGGCGAGGAGCGCTGGCGCAGTCAGGTCAGCAGTGAAGTGCTGGCTGCCCCGGCCGTCAATGGCGACATCGTTCTGGTGCAGACGCAGGACGATCGGCTGATCGCGCTGGAGATGGATACCGGCGCGCAGCGCTGGAGCTACGAGAGCTCTCCTGCGGTGCTGACACTGCGCGGGACTGGCGCACCGCTGCTGACCAATCAGCTGGCCGTTGCCGGCCTGTCCAGCGGCAAAGTGGTCGCACTGGATACCCGTCGCGGGCTTCCGGTCTGGGAGCAGCGCGTTGCCATTCCGCAAGGACGTTCGGAGCTTGAGCGGGTCGTCGATATCGACGGTGGTCTGCTGCTATCCGGTGGCACGCTCTACGTCACCAGCTATCAGGGCCGTGCCGCGGCACTGGAGCTGGAAAGTGGTCGTGTCCTCTGGCAGCGCGATGCGTCCAGCTATTCGGGTGCTGCGCTCGGCTACGGTAGCGTTTACCTGAGCCTTGCCGACGGCACTGTCGAGGGGATCGACGAGCGCTCCACGACTGCTCTGTGGCGCAATGAGTCCATGGCGCGCCGCCAGCTTTCGGCTCCCGCAGTATTTTCCAGCTATGTTGTGGTGGGTGACATCGAAGGCTATCTGCACCTGCTGAGCCAGGTCGATGGTCGTTTCGTCGCTCGCGAGCGTATCGACAGCTCTGGCGTCCGTGCCCGTCCGGTAGTCGAGGGCGACTGGCTGTATGCCTTCGGCAATGACGGCAAGCTGGTGGCGTTGACTATCCGTCAGGCTGACTGACCGCAAGTTGCGCCCACGGCTCCGCCTGGCGGAGCCCTGAATATTCGGCCGCTGCAATGCAGCGGCCTTCGTGTTTTCTGAAATATCGCAGTGGAGAGCCGCATGGTTCCCGTAATCGCCCTGGTGGGCCGCCCGAACGTCGGCAAGTCCACCCTGTTCAATCGTCTGACCAAGAGCCGCGACGCCATCGTGGCCGAGTACGCCGGTCTGACCCGAGATCGTCAGTACGGCGAGGCCAAATGGCAGGGCCGCACCTACATC
Source organism: Pseudomonas sp. (assembly GCA_032105665.1). GTDB lineage: Bacteria > Pseudomonadota > Gammaproteobacteria > Pseudomonadales > Pseudomonadaceae > Stutzerimonas. Next base: position 53,926 of record DAMCQE010000010.1, read on the forward strand.
GTCATCGACACTGGTGGTCTGACCGGCGATGAGGAGGGCATCGACGCCAAGATGGCCGAGCAGTCCCTGCAAGCCATGCAAGAGGCCGATGCGGTGATGTTCATGGTTGACGCGCGTGCCGGCATGACGCCTGGCGATCAGATGATTGCCGAACACCTGCGCAAGATGAACAAGCGCCATTTCCTGGTGGCGAACAAGGTCGACAGCATCGATCCGGATATCGCCCGAGCGGAATTCAGCCCGTTGGGCCTGGGCGACGCCCTGCCGATCGCCGCCGCCCATGGCCGTGGTATCACCCATATGCTCGAGCAGGCACTCGGCATGTTTCCCAAGGACAACGCCGAAGTTGCCGAAGTCGAGGGTGAAGAGGGCGAGACGGTTGCCGAAGGAGAAGAGCTCAAGCGCATCCCTGGACCGAGCGAAAAGGATGGCATCAAGATCGCGATCATCGGCCGGCCCAATGTGGGCAAGTCGACGCTGGTCAATCGCATGCTCGGCGAGGAACGGGTCATCGTTTATGACCAGGCCGGTACAACCCGCGACAGCATCTACATTCCCTTCGAACGTGACGACGCGAAGTACACACTGATCGACACGGCCGGTGTGCGCCGTCGCGGCAAGATCTTCGAGGCCGTAGAAAAGTTCTCGGTGGTCAAGACGCTGCAGGCGATCCAGGACTCCAACGTCGTGATTTTCGTCATGGATGCCCGCGAGGGAGTGGTCGAACACGATCTGAACCTGCTCGGCTTCGTGCTGGAAAGCGGTCGGGCGTTGGTCATCGCACTGAACAAGTGGGACGGCATGGAGCCGAGTGAGCGCGACTATGTGAAGACCGAGCTGGAGCGTCGGTTGTTCTTCGTCGAGTTCGCCGACATCCACTTCATCTCCGCCAAGCATGGCACCGGCGTCGGTAATCTGTACAAGTCCGTGCAGGCCTCGTTCACTTCAGCCGTGACGCGATGGCCCACCAGCCGTCTGACGCAGATCCTTGAAGATGCGGTTCGCGAGCATGCGCCGCCGATGGTTGCCAGCCGCCGGATCAAGCTTCGTTACGCGCACTTGGGCGGCGCCAACCCGCCTCTGATCGTGATCCACGGCAACCAGGTCGACTCGATTCCAAAGTCCTACACCCGTTATCTGGAAAACACCTACCGACGCGTTTTGAAGCTGGTCGGTACGCCGATCCGTATCGAGTACAAGGGCGGGGAAAACCCTTACGAGGGCAAGAAAAACACGCTTACCGACCGCCAGGTCAACAAGAAGCGCCGCCTCATGTCGCACCACAAGAAGGCCGAGAAGAAGCGCCGCGACAAGCGCTGACTGCTCAGCGATCTCCGTCGAACGACTGGTCCATATCCAGGGCCGGTCGTGCGTGGCGCGGCGTGCCGACCTGACGAGCCGGATTGCCAACCACCGTGGTATGCGGCGCAACGGGATGCAGCACGATGCTGCCGGCGCCAACCTTGGCGCCTTCGCCAATCTCGATGTTCCCGAGAATCTTCGCTCCAGCGCCGATCATCACGCCGCTGCGTACCTTCGGATGGCGGTCGCCGCCTTCCTTGCCCGTACCGCCCAGGGTAACGCCCTGCAGGATCGAGACGTCATCGCCCACCACAGCGGTTTCGCCGATGACAATGCCGGTCCCGTGATCGAGCATGATGCCGCTGCCGATGCGGCTGGCCGGGTTGATGTCGATGCCCAGGCGTTCATTGCTGCGTGCCTGGATGAACATTGCCAGCAGGCGTTCGCCCTGTTCATGCAAGTGGTGCCCGACACGATAGGCCTGTAACGCCAGATAACCCTTGGAGAACAGGAACACTTCCAGCGCGGTGTCGAACGCCGGGTCGCGGCTGACGATTGCCTGCAGGTCAGAGCACGCCACCTCGGCGAGCGCTTCGGCCTGTTGGTGAATGCCAGCGAAACGATCAGTCAGCGTACGGCCCTGCTCGGTGCTTTCCGCCAGCGCATGGCCAATGCGCTGGGCAAGCGCGCAGCCGAAATCGGTATGGTCGAGGATAGCCCGCTGGAATAGCGCGGCCAGGGTCGGCTCCGCATCCAGCGCGTGAAGCGCCTGGGCGCGTAGCTCGTTCCACAGCGTGCTGACTGAATGACTGGGCATGCGAGGTTCCTTATGGTCGATACGCGAGGGGGCTCGTTCGCTGCACTGTAGCAGCCCGATGGCAGGCGCCGTGCACCCTCGTATCGTGCATCGCTGTTCGGCTATCCTGTTTGCCTTCCTGCCGAACCCCCGTGCGGCAGGCTTGTCGGAAGGCTGACATGCTCATCAGTAAACTGCCCAACGTTGGCACGACCATCTTCACCACCATGTCCCAGCTGGCCGCGGACACCGGTGCGCTGAATCTCTCCCAGGGCTTTCCCGATTTCGATGGCCCCGACGCGCTGCGCGAGGCACTGGCCCGCCACGTCATGGCGGGACACAACCAGTACGCACCGATGACCGGATTGCCGGCCCTGCGCGAGCAGGTCGCGGTGAAGGTAGCCGGGCTGTACGGACGGAAAGTAGATGCCGCCACCGAGGTCACGATTACCCCGGGTGCTACCCAGGCGATCTTCTGTGCGATCCAGGCAGTGATCCGGCCGGGTGATGAGGTCATCGTCTTCGATCCCTGCTACGACAGTTACGAGCCGTCGGTGCAGCTGGCTGGTGGCGTCTGCATTCACCAGCAACTGAGCCTGCCGGATTTCCATATCGATTGGCAGCGCCTGGCCGATGCCATTACCCCGCGCACGCGAATGATCGTGCTGAATACGCCGCACAACCCCAGCGGTGCATTGATCGATGCTGATGATCTCGACCGTCTGGCGGCGTTGATCCGCGAGCGTGACATCTATCTGCTCAGCGACGAGGTCTACGAGCATCTTGTGTTCGACGGCCGCGAGCATGCCAGCGTGCTGCGCCACGATGAGCTCTATCAGCGTGCATTCGTCATCAGCTCTTTCGGCAAGACCTACCACGTCACCGGCTGGAAGACTGGATACGTGGTGGCGCCGCCTGCACTCAGCAGCGAGCTGCGCAAGGTGCACCAGTACGTCAGCTTCACCGGTGTCACGCCGCTGCAGTGGGCGTTGGCCGATTTCATGGCCGAACATCCCGAGCACATCAGCGAGCTACCGGCGTTCTACCAGGCCAAGCGCGACCTGTTCTGTGACCTGCTGGCGGGCTCGCGCTTCAGCTTTACCCGTGCCACCGGAACCTACTTCCAGCTCGCCGACTATTCGGCTATCCGTCCTGATCTGAATGACGTCGCCATGGCTGAATGGCTGACCTGCGAGCACGGGGTCGCGAGCATTCCGATTTCGGTTTTCTATCATAGCCCTCCGGCCGATCTGCGGCTGGTGCGCTTCTGCTTCGCCAAACGAGAGGAGACGCTGCGTCAGGCGGCGGAACGACTATGCGCGATCTGAACAATCTGCCCGACCTCGAGCTGGCGCTGGTACAAACCAGCCTGATCTGGCAGGACGCTGCGGCCAACCGCGAGCGCTTCGCCGCATTGCTGGATCAGGCCAGCGGCGCGGATCTGATCGTCCTGCCGGAGATGTTCACCACCGGTTTTTCCATGGATTCGGCCGCGCTGGCCGAGCCGGAAGAGGGGCTGACCTACGCCTGGCTTCGCGCTCAGGCCGCGCGACTGGATACGGTGATCACCGGCAGCGTGATCATCGAGGCGGCCGACGGAAGTCACCGCAACCGACTGCTCTGGGCGCGCCCGGATGGTGAGGTGCTGCACTACGACAAGCGTCATCTGTTCCGCATGGCGGGTGAGCACAAGCACTACACCCCTGGGCAGCAGCAGGCGCTGTTCGAGGTGAACGGTTGGCGCGTGCGCCCGCTGATCTGCTACGACCTGCGCTTCCCGGTGTGGAGCCGCGATCCACACGGCACTGACCTGCTGCTCTACACGGCGAACTGGCCAGCCGCGCGCCGCGATGCCTGGAATCGTCTGCTGCCGGCGCGGGCCATCGAGAATCTGTGCTATGTCGCGGCGGTCAACCGGGTCGGCGAAGATGGCAAGGGCTATCGCTACAGTGGTGACAGCCAGGTGCTCGACTTCAAGGGTGACACGCTGCTGAACGGCGAAGAGCGTGATGCCGTGTTGCGCTGCACGCTGCGCTCACGCGATCTGGCGGCGTTCCGCGAGCGCTTCCCGGCCTACCACGATGGCGATCAGTTCGAGCTCAAACCCTAGGCCCGGACCTCGGGCGATAGCCTGCTGCACTAAGGTGAGGCAGCGAGGTGCTGCGCTAACGGCGGTAAGCGTGAACGGCTGTTGTGGGGAGGCTCCCACCCTGGCGCCCGGGCAACCCGCTGGTTAGTGCGTTGTGCTGTGGCGCCGGCGACGCCACAACAGCCAGCCATAGATCAGCAGATTGACCAGCAGCACTATTGCCGCCAGCACATATTGCACCGGTATGCTCAGCCAGGCCGGGTAGATCAATGGCAGCAGGTAGTGCTCGATAAAGCCCGCCTCATACCCCGCGTCACCCGCCAGCCGTCGCAGCAGATTCTCCCAGTACGTCAGCGGACACGGCCTCCCGGTCAGCTCGACGAAAACGCCCCAGACGATCGCCGGAATGTGCAGCAACACGAAGCCGCGGTTCCATGCGACCAGCAAGCCGCCAAACAGCACGAAGAGAATGAACCCGAGGTGCAGGAGCAACACGGCGTCCGCGCCAACTCGATAGAGCATTGGGCTACGCCGTCGCGTCTGCGCGACTCATGCCGCGGATCTGGCGATCCTGCAGGCGCGCCATGAGGGTGACGGACAGAAGAGCGCCGAGCAGTGCCATGAACATGTCCGATTGGGTATCCCATGGATCGCCCTGGGTGCCGAGAAAATCCTCCGCGCCCTGGCCGGCGATGAGCGCCACCCACCATTCGATGAGCTCATAGAAGGCGCTGAAGGCCAACGCGACACAAAGTGCGAGAAAGCAGAGCATCTTTCCTGGCGCGACGAAGCGCAGGCGGAGCAGGATCTCCCGCGCCAGCAGCGCGGGCGTCACACCCTGAATGAAATGGCCGAGCTTGTCATAGGGATTGCGGCTGAGGTCGAACCATTCCTGCACCCAGAATCCCGGTGGTACCCGCGCGTAGGTGTAGGTGCCGCCGAGGATCAGGATCAGCGCATGAACGGCGATCACCACGTAGAGCAGTCGCGTCAGCGGCAGGCGCTGGTGGCTCCACAGCAGCAGGGGCGCAGCGATCAGTACCGGAGCGACTTCCAGCAACCAGGTGGCACGGTCATACGGAGCGATCGCGGAGCTGGCCAGCGCCAGCAGCACTGCCAACCCCAGCGTTGAATAGAGGGTTCTGTCCTGCATCAAGTTAGCCGTCGTGATCGATCCAGCCGGCAGCATGCCGGGGAGACAGTCGGCCTGCAACCGGACGCAGGGTCAGGGCGCTTCAACCCTGGCGGGCGGCCGCCGCTGCCGAGCGGGAGAGCGAACGATTGCAGCGCCGCAGGTCGACGGCACCGACATAGGCATTGGCATTGCCCTGCACGCAGGCGATGCGCTGGTTGCGCGTGCGCTCCCATTCGCTGACCGGATGCTGGCGGTTCCAGATGTCGTATAGGCGCCGGTCCTGTTTCGACAGGCGCAGTTTGTAGCGCTCGCTCATGTACAGATAGGTGCGGGCGATGGCGCCGCGGCTGTACTCGGGTGGCATGGCCGTGCGCTGCTTGAAGTTCACCACGAAGGGACAGGCACCGTACTGGCTGGGCTTTTCGTTGAGCATGCCGAAGCCGAAGTTGCTGCGGTCGCCGTTCACCTCGCCGACCACCGGGACCAGGTTGTGCAGGTCGGCCTCCGCCCGACTGAACACCGGGTCGTTGGCCGTGCAGTGCTTGCGTCCGCCCTGTTGCCAGCATTGCCGCTGATGGCCGATCACCCAGGCCGGCACGACATGCTCCCATTCGACCCGCTCGGCCCGCTTGGGCTGTTTGCGCGGAACGTAGCCGCAGCTGGCGAGATCGATGCGGCTGCCCTTGAACTGGCAGCCGCAATAGAAGTCCACCGGGCGGTCGGCATAGATGGTCCAGGCCACCTTCTTGGCCTCGCGGAAGGTGCGAGGCGCGTCGGCGCAGGCGCTGGAGGAAAACAGCAGGACGAGCAGGAGAAAGCTGAAGCGGCGCATGGAAATCTCGACGACTGAACGAGTTCCGCATCCATGCGAAGGGCCGGCATTCTACCGTTACGGCTATGAAAAGCCATATAAAACAATAACTTGTGTGATGTTACCTGGCCTTCATCTGGCCCAGGCGATTGATCCGCAGCGAGGCGAGGATGATTGTCCCGCCCACCGCGAGCAGCACGAGGTTGGTGCTGGTGCCCCAGATCAGCAGGTTGAGCAGCAGGCCTACCGGCACCGACATGTTGTTCATCACCGCCAGCGTGCCGGCATCCACCAGCGTGGCGCCCTTGTTCCAGCAGAACTGGCCCAGGGCGGTGGCCAGTACGCCCATCCAGATCAGTACCGACCATTGTGTCGTTGTGGTCGGCAGCTTCTGCGCATCGCCGAACAGCAGCCACGCGGGCAGCACGATTACCAGCGCGCCAAGAAAGAAGTAGCCGAAGCGACGATGCAGCGGTACGTCGGAGGGGTAACGCTGCGCCAGATGCTTGTAGGTCACTTGGCCGGCAGCAAAGGTGAAGTTGGCCAGCTGCATGAGCAGGAAGCCGCCGAGAAAATCGCCGGAAACGCCGTCGTAACGGATAAGTCCGGCGCCGAACACTGCGACGGCCGCGGCGACCAGTGCCCAGGGGTTGAAGCGGCGGTTGAGCGCGTCATCGATCAGCGTCACGTGCAGCGGCGTGAGCACGGTGAACAGAAGCACCTCAGCCACCGTCAGCACGTTGAAGCTCAGGTACAGGCACAGGTAGGTGACGCCGAACTGCAGCGCACCGACCAGGGTCACGCCGACGATGAAGCCGGGGGCGACACCGCGCCAGCGGGTAAATGGCAGGAACACCAGCCCGGCGAGAACTACCCGCGTTAGCACGGCGAAATAGCTGTCCACCTGGCCGGCCAGGTAAACGCCGATCAGGTTGAAGGAAAAGGCCCAGAGCAGGGTGACGAAGATCAGATAGCGCATGCCGCCTCCACGACGAAGGCGGGCGACCTTAGCGGCTGCGCTTGAAAGAGGGAAGGGGGCTGGCGCGCCGCGGGCGCGCCAGCCGAACGATCAGGCCACCTTCAGGGTGGCCATGTCGATGACGAAGCGGTACTTCACGTCGCTCTTGAGCATGCGCTCGTAGGCTTCGTTGATGTCCTGCATGCGGATCATCTCGATGTCCGAGACGATGCCGTGCTCGGCGCAGAAGTCGAGCATCTCCTGGGTTTCGGCGATGCCGCCGATCAGCGAGCCGGCGATGCGACGGCGCTTGAAGATCAGGCCGAACACGCTGGGCGACGGGTGCGGCGAAGCCGGTGCGCCGACCAGCGTCATGGTGGCGTCGTGCTTGAGCAGATTCACGAATGCATCGAGGTTATGTGGCGCGGCAACGGTGTTGAGAATGAAGTCGAAGCTGTTGACGTGCGCAGCCATCTCCTCCTTGTTCTTCGACACCACCACTTCCGACGCGCCGAGGCGCAGCGCATCTTCCCGCTTGTCCGGCGAGGTGGTGAACAGCACGACCTTTGCACCCATGGCGTTGGCGATCTTCACCGCCATATGGCCGAGCCCGCCGAGGCCGACCACACCGACCTTCTGCCCCGGGCCAACCTTCCACTGGCGTAGCGGCGAGTAGGTGGTGATGCCCGCACAAAGCAGCGGCGCGACGGCGGCCAGGTTGTCGGTGTGGTTGATGCGCAGGACGTATTTTTCGTCCACCACGATGTTGTCGGAATAGCCGCCAAGGGTGTTCTCGCCACCGCCGAAGGCCGGACCGTTGTAGGTGCCGACGAAGCCGTTCTCGCAATACTGCTCCAGCCCCTCGCCACAGGAGGAGCAGCTGCGGCAGCTGTCGACCAGGCAGCCGACGCCGGCGATATCGCCCGCCTTGAACTTGCTGACGTTCGCGCCGACCGCGCTCACGCGGCCGACGATCTCGTGGCCGGGCACGGAGGGATACAAGGTGTTGTTCCACTCGTTGCGTGCGGTATGCAGGTCCGAATGGCAGACGCCGCAGAAGAGAATCTCGATCCGTACATCGTTAGGCCCAACTTCGCGGCGCGAAAACGAGTAGGGGGCGAGCGGGGCGCTCGGGTCGAGGGCGGCGTAACCGATGCTGTTGCTCATGACGGCTCCTTTGTTCGTTCGGGATTTGCAGAGGCCAAGCCTAATGGCACCGGAAACGGGAGCGTTTGCACAATCCTGCCGATGGCTGACGTGTTTCTGCCGAATTGCCGTGGCCTGGCTGACTGAGTTGGGAGGGTATTGGGAGGCGAACAGTTCAGTCGCTCACCGCTGCTGGTCGCGACCGGCGACGCGTGGCGGTGCTGTAGCAAGGTGCCGGCGCCATCAATGATGGCGCCGGCGGGACGAGCTTGCCGGCGTGGCGCTCAGGAATGGCGAGCCCGAAGGGCTTCGTCGCAGGGGGTCAGGCGGCCTGCTCCTGCGCCTCACGCAAGGCCCGGTTCATGGCGCTGAACAGCGCGCGGATGCTGGCAGTGGTGATGTTCTCGTCAATGCCGATGCCGTGCAGAGGGCGCTCGCCGTCCAGGCGTACCTCGATGTACGCGGCGGCCTTGGCGTTGCTGCCGGCGCCGATGGAGTGCTCGTGGTAGTCCATGATCTCCAGTTTGACTGGCAACGCGGCTACCAGCGCTTCCAGCGGACCCTTGCCGATGCCGCGCCAGTGGGCCACCTCGCCATCGGTCGCGACTTCCACGTCCACCGCGCTGGTGCCGTTCTCTTCCTGCAGGCGATGGCCCTTGAGCGTGTAGGGCGCGGTGGCTTGCAGGTACTCGGCTTCCAGCAGCGCATAGATCTGCTTTGCGCTCATTTCCAGGCCGAGGCGGTCGGTTTCCTTCTGCACCACTTGGCTGAACTCGATCTGCATGCGCCGCGGCAGGCTAATGCCGTACTCCTGCTCGAGCAGGAAGGTGATGCCGCCCTTGCCGGACTGGCTGTTGACGCGAATCACCGCCTCGTAGCTGCGGCCGATGTCGGCCGGGTCGATCGGCAGATACGGCACCTCCCAGACGCCCTCCTGATCCTGCTGGGAAAAGCCCTTGCGGATCGCATCCTGGTGCGAGCCGGAGAACGCGGTATGCACCAGATCACCGACATAGGGATGACGTGGGTGCACCGGCAACTGGTTGCATTCCTCGACCACCTTGCGCACGGCGTCGATGTCGGAGAAGTCCAGTTGCGGGTCGACGCCCTGGGTGTACATGTTCAGCGCCACGGTGACCAGGTCGACGTTGCCGGTACGCTCGCCGTTGCCGAACAGGCAGCCTTCGACGCGATCTGCGCCGGCCATCAGGCCCAGCTCGGTGGCGGCCACGCCGGTGCCACGGTCGTTATGGGTGTGCAGGCTCACCAGCACGCTGTCGCGACGGTCGACGTGGCGGCAGAACCACTCGATCTGGTCGGCGTAGATATTGGGTGTGGCGGCTTCCACCGTGGCCGGCAGGTTGAGGATCAGCTTCTGCTCGGGGGTCGGCTGGAACACCTCGATCACCGCGTTGCAGACTTCGACGGCGAACTCCGGCTCGGTGGAACTGAAGATCTCCGGCGAGTACTCGAAACGCCAGGCGGTTTCCGGGTTCTGCGCAGCCAGGCGCTTGATGATCTGTGCCGCGTTGACAGCGATGTTCACCACGCCGGCCTTGTCCTGATTGAAGACGATGCGGCGGAAACTCGGCGCGGTGGCGTTGTAGTAGTGGACGATGGCCTGCTTGGCGCCCTTCAGCGACTCGAAGGTGCGGGTGATCAAGTCTTCGCGCGCCTGGGTCAGCACCTGGATGGTGACGTCGTCAGGGATGTGCCCGCCTTCGATCAGCTCGCGGACGAAGTCGAAGTCGGTCTGCGAAGCAGAGGGAAAGCCGACCTCGATTTCCTTGATGCCGACCTGCACCAGTGTCTTGAAGAAACGCATCTTCTTCGCGGCATCCATAGGCTCGATCAGCGACTGATTGCCGTCGCGCAGATCCGAGCTCAGCCAGATCGGTGCCTGGGTGATCGACTTGGATGGCCAGGTGCGATCCGGAATGTCGATGGCCGGAAAGGCTCGATATTTTTTCGATGGGTTCTTGAGCATGGTCATGGTGTTTCCCCAGGTAAAGCTCGAGCTAGCAACTTGTTTGCCCAGTACGGGCAGTGGTTTATGGTGCAAAGCTATTGCTTCATGGTTGGGTCTTGCAAGTCGTGATAGAAAATTGATTTTTTATTGCTGTATTCAGGCCTTGTAGGTGATTTGTGCTGGTCCGAAGGTGAAAAGAGAAGATTGATTGCTCGACTCTGTTGCGGCCTCATGTCGCAGCGGACGGGGCGAAAAGGCTGTGCGATCATCCAGCCATTCCATAGGGTCATGTCACGAAGGACACGCAGGTGACACGCAAACGGTATTCGACAATGAGCATTTGGCTTGGCCTGTTCGCCATGCTGATGATCCATGTCGGCCCGTTGTATTCGGCAGTCCAGGCCGCTCAGGCCGCCGAGGTCAGCGAACATCACCACCACGCCGAGCAGGAATCCTCCGCTCACGGTCATCATGGCCCGGCGCGCGCGGGCGAACCCGCCTGGCTGACCGCGCTCGAACTCTGCGGCTACTGCGAGCTGCTGACCGTTAACCCGCCGCTCAGCTTGTCCGTTCACCTGGTTCTGCCGCGGCACGAGCCGGGCTATATCCAGTCACTTCCCGAACAACCGCTGCCGCCAGCGCTGCGCCGCAGCAGCGGCCATCCCCGCGCTCCACCGCATTTCCACTGCTGATCGCCATCAGCCGCCTCGTGGCGGCCAAATCACATGCAGAAGTGGAAGTTCCTATGTCCAGCATTACTCATGGCTGTAAGGCGCATGCGCGCCTATCTGAGCGTTTTTCGATCCAACCGTCCCGCCTGCGCTGGCAGTTCGCCCATGCGGCTCTGCTCGGAATGCTCGCCGGCAGCGCGCTGGCAGCCGAAGTCGACCACTCCGCTCATGCGGAGCAATCCGATGCCGTCGAGCTGGCGCCGATGGTCATTACCGGCGTCGGCCAGCAGTCCCCACTGACCGTGGTGACCGATCCCAAGATTCCCCGTCAGCCGATGCCGGCCAGCGACGGTGCCGACTACCTGAAGACCATTCCCGGCTTTTCCGCCGTGCGCAACGGCGGCGTCAACGGCGATCCGGTGTTCCGCGGCATGTTCGGCTCGCGCCTGAAACTGCTCTCCAACGGCGGCGAGATGCTAGGCGCCTGCCCGAATCGCATGGACTCGCCGAGTTCGTACATCAGCCCGGACACCTTCGACAAGCTCACGGTCATCAAAGGGCCGCAGAGCGTGCTCTGGGGGCCAGGTGCCTCGGCCGCCACCGTGCTCTTCGAGCGCGAGCCGGAGCAGTTCAGCGAGCCGGATTACCGCCTCAACGGCAGCTTGCTGACCGCCTCCAACGGTCGCTTCGACCGCAACCTGGACGCCGCCGCCGGCAACAGTCAGGGCTATGCCCGGCTGATGGCCAACAGCTCCCAGGCTGACGATTACGCCGATGGCAACGGCGATACCGTGCCATCGCGTTACGACAAGTGGAACACCGACATCGCCCTGGGCTGGACGCCGGATGCGGACACCTTGGTCGAGCTGACCGCCGGTCGCGGCGATGGCTACGCACGCTATGCCGGGCGCGGGATGGACGGCAGCCAGTTCCAGCGTGAGAGCCTGGGGCTGCGCTTCGAGAAGACCAATCTCGGCGAGACCTTCTACGGGCTGGAGGCGCAGGTCTACTACAACTACGCCGACCACATCATGGACAACTACAGCCTGCGCGATTTCGTGCCGTCGATGATGATGCCCAACCCGACGCTGTCGCGGGTCGACCGGCGTACGCTGGGTGGCCGGCTGGTCGGCACCTGGCAATGGACGGATGTCGAGCTCAAGGCCGGGGTCGATGCCCAGCGTAGCGAGCACCGCAAGGTCATGAACCCGGCCGGCGCCGCCAACCAGATGGTCACCGCTGCGGGAAGCGACGCACTGCCCTGGGTGCCGGACGCGATGCTGCACAGCTACGGCGTCTTCGGCGAGCTGACCTGGCAGCTCAGCGAGCGCGAGAAGCTGATCAGCGGCCTGCGTCTGGATCTGCATGAGGCGACCGATGAGCGCGACTACTTCAACAGCCACCATCCGACGCTCAAGAACGGGATGGGTATGCCCGTCAGTCAGGATTGGGACAACCCTACTGCCGGTGAAACGCGTCGCGACACGCTCTACAGCGGCTTCCTGCGCTATGAGGAGGAACTCGTCAGCCTGCCTGCGACCTGGTATGCCGGCCTCGGCCATGCCGAACGCTTCCCCGACTATTGGGAGCTATTCGTTTCCAATCCCGGCCCGGTGGGCACGCTGCAACCCTTCGACTCGGTGCGGCCGGAGAAGACCACGCAGCTGGACGTCGGCCTGCAATACGCCAAGGGGCCGCTGGAGGCCTGGGTTTCCGCCTATGCCGGCCTGGTCGAGGATTACATTCTGTTCAGCTATGTGCCCGGCGTAATGCCCGGCATGCTCCGCGCCGAGGTCAGCAACATCGACGCTACCATCGCTGGAGCCGAGATGGGCGCCAGCTACCGTTTCACCAGCAACTGGAAGGGTGATGCGAGCCTGGCCTATGCCTGGGGCAAGAACCGCAGCGACGATCGTGCCATGCCGCAGATCCCGCCACTGGAAGGACGTCTGGGCCTGACCTACGAGCGAGACAACTGGAGCACCAGTGGCCTCTGGCGCATGGTCGCCTCGCAGGGGCGGGTCGCAGAGAACCAGGGCACGGTGGTCGGCAAGGACTTCGACGAGAGCGCTGGCTTCGGCGTGCTGGCAGTCAACGGCGCCTACCGGCTGAACAAGAACTTCAAGCTCAGTGCGGGCGTCGACAACCTGCTGGACAAGGCCTACAGCGAGCATCTCAATCTAGCCGGCAGTGCGGGCTTCGCCGATTACGGCCTTGAGCCCACCAGCCGAGTCAACGAACCGGGCCGCACCTACTGGGCGCGGGTCGACATGAGCTTCTAACGAGACAACGGCGGTAAAGGAGCGAGGGTTCGCCTCGCTCCGGACGTAGGTTGGCGCTGAGGCGCGGGGCGTGCTGGAGCGGCTCGCGGCGCTGGCATCAGGGATGACGCATGGGCAGCGCTCAAGGCGGTTTCAGCGGCTTCGTGCCTCAGCGCCAACCTACGATTAACTTCTTTCCTCGGCCGGATGTCCTTCCGGTTGCTGCAATGCTGGCGCGCCCGGCTGGCGCAGTGAATCGCGCCAATCGCGTACATCGCCGCCGCTTGGGTGCTGGAATACCCGCAGACCGAATTCCGGCAGGATCGCCAGCAGGTGGTCGAAGATGTCCGACTGGATGGCTTCGTACTGCGTCCACGCCACCGTATTGGTGAAACAGTAGATTTCCAGTGGCAGGCCGTCCGCAGTCGGGCTCAGCTGGCGCACCATCAGCGTCATGTTCTGGTGCACGCCGGGGTGGGCGCGCAGATAGCGCTCGACATAGGCGCGGAAGGTCCCGAGATTGGTCACCCTGCGGGTGTTGACCGGGTCCTGCCCACGCTCGGCGAGCTTGGCGTTCCACTCGTCGATCTCCTTGCGCTTGTTGACCAGGTAATCCTCCAGCAGGCTAAAGCGATACAGCCGCTTGCGCTCGTCGGCATCGAGAAAATGCACGCTCTGCTGATCCAGATACAGGCTGCGCTTGATGCGCCGGCCGCCGCTTTCCTGCATGCCGCGCCAGTTCTTGAACGAATCCGAGATAAAGCGCTTGGTCGGGATGCTGGTGATGGTCTTGTCCCAGTTCTGCACCTTCACGGTATGCAGCGCGATATCGATCACGTCGCCGTCGGCATTGAGCTGCGGCATCTCCACCCAGTCGCCGACGCGGATCAGGTCGTTGGAGGTGATCTGTACGCTGGCCACCAGCGAAAGCAGGGTGTCCTGGAAAATCAGCATCAGCACCGCCGCCATGGCACCGAGGCCGGAGAGCAGGATCAGCGGCGAACGGTCGATCAGAGTGGCGATGATGAGGATGGTGGCGATCGCGTAGATGACGATCTTCACCACCTGCAGATAGCCCTTGATCGGGTGCAGGCGGGCGTCCGGTCGGCGTTGGTAGACCACGTTGATGATGTCGAGCACCGCGCCGAGCGCCAGCGCGATGGTCAGCACGATGAAGCCGCCGCAGACGTTCTGCACCACGGTCACCGCGGCTTCGGGCAGGCCCGGTACAGTCGTCACGCCAAGCGACAGCACCAGTGCCGGGACGATGTTCGACAGCCGCTTGATGATGCCGAAATCCTGCAGTTCGCCATCGCGGGTGTGGCGCAGTAAACGGTAAAGGCCACGCACCAGGATGCGCTTGACGATCCAATTGGACAGCCAGGCGGCGAAGATCAGCGTGGCACTGGCAAGCAGCGTCTGCAGTTCGGGGTGGGCTCTGAGCCAGTCCAGCCAGCCGGCCAGATCGTCAGACATGTGAATCTCCATTGAGAGGTGAGGGCGCGGCCTTGGCAAATTGCCTTGGCCGCGGCGGCTTGTCGGTGTGGCTGGGTCAGCGGATAAATTCGCGGCTGATACTCTTGAACAGTTCGGTGCCGGCGCGTTCCATCCATTCGAAGGCAACCATCTCCCGCGAGACGATCACCGCGCCGGCCTGGCGCATGCGCTCCAGGGCCAGCGCCTTATCGCTGGCCCGCCGCGAGCTGACGCCTTCTTCGACGACGAAGACTTCGTTGCCACGGGCGCGCAGGTCCAGCACCGTCTGCAGCACGCACACGTGAGTCTCGCAGCCGCAGATGACGAACTGCCGGCGTTCGCCACCCGGGCGCTGGAATAGTTCGCCGTCGCCGGCCGCGGAAAAATGCAGCTTCTCGACAATGGCGGTCTCGTCGACGTTGTCACGCAAAGCCGAAATCGTGTGGCCGAGGCCCTTGCTGTACTGCTCGGTCAGCAGCACCGGCACACCGACTCGCTGCGCCACCTGTTGCAGCCAGGCGGTGTGCTCGGCCATGGCTGCATTGTCGAGGATCACCGGAAACAGGCGTTCCTGGATGTCGATGATCAGCAGGGTGGAATCCGTTGCCTTGATACGCATCGCAGTGCTTCCTCGTGGTTCAGGGTTTGTAGGCGCCGATGAAGATGGCCGGGTCGACTCGCGCGTCGTTCAGGCTCACGTTCCAGTGCAAGTGGGGGCCAGTGGCACGCCCGGTTGCCCCGACTTTGCCGAGCATCTGACCCCGTGCCAGCTGGTCGCCGACTTTCACACCGATCTCGGAAAGATGGCAGAACATGCTGATCAACCCTTGGCCATGGTCGACGAAAACGGTCTTGCCGTTGAAGAAATAGTCGCCGGTCAGTATGACCTTGCCCGCCGCCGGTGCCTTGATCGGCGTGCCGCTCTTGGCGGCGAAATCCAGGCCCGAGTGCGGGTTACGTTCCTCGCCGTTGAAGAAACGGCGCAGGCCGAACGGCGACGACAGCGGGCCGTCCACCGGGCGATCGAACAACAGATTGCTTGGCTGGTTGGCGCTGAACTGCCGGTAGGCGCGGGTCTGTTCGTCCAGTTCGCGCTCGATGCGCTTGAGGTCTGCCGGATTCGGATTGACCTGGCGCTGGTTCTTCAGGGTGATGTGCTGGGCGCGATAGTCGCGGCTGCCAACCTGAAAACCCGTGCTGCGGCCATCGACCTCCAGTTGCTGGGTACCTGCCTTGACCGACAGCGGGATGCCGACGATGGCGATCCAGCGCTGGCCATCCTCACGCACCACCAGGGTCGGCTTGCCCTGGTAGCGAGCCTGCGGTGCGCTAGCGCCGTCACCTAGCTCGATCACGGCAACGCCGCCGGGTACGGATTTGTTCAGCAGGCGGGTGATGAAGCCTTCGGCATGGGCCGGCAGGGCAATGGCGAGGGCGAACAGCAGGGCGAAGACACGAGGCATGGGTGGGTCCGGTGCAGGAAACGGCCCATCCTCGCGTAAACGCTGGAATAGAGAAAGACCCAGGGATGTCAGAACGTTTCCGGCTAAGCGGCTGCCGCAGGGTCTACAGCAACGGCAGCGTTACTGGCTCCAGATGATTGTCTTCCACGCGCACCTCGAGTTCGCCCTCACCGAGCCGAGCCTTCAGCCGCTGCCCGGGCTGGGTCTGGCTGGCTCTGCGGATCGCCTGGCCGCGCTCGTCGAGCAGGATGCTGTAGCCGCGACTGAGCGTGGCCAGAGGGCTGACCACATTGAGCGTCTGGGCGAGGCCCTGTAGCTGTTGCCGGCGGCCTTTCAGGTTGGCCTGCATCACCCGCGGCAGTCGTGAGGAGAGGTGTTCGAGGCGCTGCCGCAACAGATTCAGCGAACGCCCCGGGTGTTGCGCGGCCAGGCGTGTTTCCAGGCGGGCCAGACGCTCCCGGCCGCTGCACAGGCGGCGGCCGACGGCGCGCAGCAGGCGCTGCTCGAGGTCGTCGATGCGCTGGGCCTGCTGCTGCAGCCGTTCGCCGGGGTGGCGCAGGCGACGGGTCAGGCCTTCCAGTCGCATGGCGTCACGGTGCAGACGATCACGCATGCGCAGCACCAGACGCTGTTGCAGCCCGCTCAGCCGGTGTTGCAGGTCGGCGCTGCTGGGTGCCAGCAGCTCGGCAGCCGCGGATGGCGTTGGCGCGCGGACGTCGGCGACGAAGTCGGCGATCGAGACATCGGTTTCGTGGCCCACGGCGCTGACAATCGGCGTGACACAGGCATCCACCGCGCGCGCCACCGCTTCTTCGTTGAAGCACCAGAGGTCCTCCAGCGAACCGCCGCCGCGAGCCAGGATCAGCGCATCGAAGCCCTGGGCATCGGTCAGCTGCAGTGCGCGGACAATCTGCCCGGTGGCTTCGCGACCTTGCACGGCGGTGGGGATCAGCGTCAGCTCGACTTGCGGCGCGCGGCGTTTGAACACCGAGATGATGTCGCGGATCACCGCGCCGGTCGGCGAGCTGACGATGCCAATGCGTCGCGGGTGGGCGGGCAGGGCGGCCTTGCGTTCGGCAGCGAACAGACCTTCGGCGCTGAGCTTTTCCTTGAGTGCCTCGAAGGCCAGGCGCAAAGCGCCGTCACCGGCCGGCTCCAGCGTATCGAGAATCAGCTGGTAGTCGCCGCGCCCCTCGAACAGCGAGACCTTGCCGCGCACCCGCACCGCCAGACCATCGCGCAGGGCCTGGCGAACCCGCGCCGCGTTCTGCCGGAACAGCGCACAGCGCACCTGGGCGTTCTTGTCCTTGAGGGTGAAATAGATGTGGCCGGAAGCCGGGCGGGCGAGGTTGGAAATCTCGCCTTCGACCCAGACCTGGGCGAACACGTCCTCGAGCAACAGGCGGGCGCGACCGTTGAGCTGACTGACGGTCAGCACTTCGCGATCGAGATTGAGGCGCTGGAAGGGATCTTTGAGCATGGCGGCGATGATAAGCCGCGCGCGGCCAAGCGGAAACCGAATCTGCTTGGCGTCCGTCCAGCGGGCCTTGACCAGCCTACGGGCGGCGCTAAGCTGCGCGGCCTTTCTCCATCTCCGGTTCCGAGCCGTCATGAGCCACAGTCAAGCCATCATCGTGCCGCGCATTTCCACGTTCCCGGCGCACGAAGCCAAGGCGCGGATGATTCTGCGTTGGCTGGCCGAGCGGCGCATCGTCGAGTCGCTGCCGACCACCTGTGGCCGCGGTGTTGGCGGCATGGGCTACGCCACCGCTTCCGGTGCGCGCAGCGTCGTGCTGCATCCGGAGCGCTTGCCCTTTGGCGAGGCCATCAACGGCCTTGAGGTGGTCACCAAGCGCTGCATTTACACCCCGACGCAGGGCTTCGCCGAGGAAGCCGGTTGCCCCGAGTGCCGGCGTGAAATCGGCGAGGCGCTGTTCGAAAGCCTGGACGAGTGGATGCCGCGGCAGACCGACAACTTCACCTGCCCGGAATGCGGCCACGAGGACGACATCAACGGTTTCCTGTTCATCCCGGCGTGTGCCTTCTCCAACCTGGGCTTCATCTTCAATGGCTGGGGCGAGGCCGGTTTCACTCAGGCGTTTCTCGACGAGTTCGCCGAGCGCCTGGGGTTTGCCGTGGCGCTGGTGATCGATCGACCGTGACCAGTCGGTCAATCCGGCGAGGCTGTGCCTGTCGTCGTTCGTGCCGTCGCTCACGTCCGCATTGAGCGCAAGGGGGTGCGTGGGTATAATGCCGCGCTTCCTTTTTCCCGCCTGGGAGCCCCCGCCATGCTGCGTATCAGCCAAGAAGCCCTGACTTTCGATGATGTTCTCCTGATCCCGGGATATTCCGAGGTTCTGCCGAAGGATGTCAGCCTCAAGACCCGCCTGACCCGCGAAATCGAGCTGAACATTCCGCTGGTTTCCGCTGCCATGGACACTGTTACCGAAGCCCGCCTGGCCATCGCCATGGCGCAGGAAGGTGGCATCGGCATCATCCACAAGAACATGAGCATCGAGCAGCAGGCCGCCGAGGTGCGCAAGGTCAAGCGCCACGAGACTGCCATCGTCCACGACCCGGTCACCGTCACCCCGGAAACCAAGATCAGCGACTTGCTGCGCAAGGCCTACGAGCTGGGTTTCTCTGGTTTCCCGGTGGTGTCCGGCAAAGAGCTGGTGGGCATCGTCACCGGCCGCGACCTGCGCTTCACGCCGAATGCCGGCGATTCCGTCGCGGCGATCATGACGCCCAAGGACAAGCTGGTCACCGTGCTCGAGGGCACTGGTCTGGAAGAGATCAAGACCAAGCTCTACGAACACCGCATCGAGAAGATGCTTGTGGTCGACGCCAACTTCCATCTGCGCGGCTTGGTGACCTTCCGTGATATCGAGAAGGCCAAGACCTACCCGCTGGCCTCCAAGGACAGCCAGGGCCGCCTGCGCGTCGGCGCGGCGGTCGGTACCGGCGCCGACACTGGTGACCGCGTCGAGGCGCTGGCTGCGGCCGGCGTCGACGTGGTGGTGGTGGATACCGCCCATGGCCATTCCCGTGGCGTGATCGATCGCGTGCGCTGGGTGAAGGAGAACTTCCCGCAGGTGCAGGTGATCGGCGGCAACATCGCCACCGCCGAAGCCGCGCTGGACCTGGTCAAGGCTGGCGCCGACGCGGTCAAGGTCGGCATCGGTCCGGGCTCGATCTGCACCACCCGCATCGTCGCCGGCGTCGGCGTGCCGCAGATCTCCGCCATCGCCAACGTTTCCGCCGCGCTGGAAGGCACCGGCGTGCCGATGATCGCCGACGGCGGCATCCGCTTCTCCGGTGACCTGTCCAAGGCCATCGTCGCTGGTGCCAACGCAGTGATGATGGGTTCGATGTTCGCCGGTACCGAGGAAGCGCCGGGCGAGATCGAACTGTTCCAGGGCCGCTCCTACAAGGCCTACCGCGGGATGGGTTCGCTGGGGGCCATGTCCCAGGCCCAGGGCTCCTCGGACCGTTACTTCCAGGACTCGTCCGCCGGTGCCGAGAAACTGGTACCCGAGGGCATCGAGGGCCGTGTGCCGTACAAGGGTTCGCTGTCGGCAATCATCCATCAGCTGATGGGTGGCCTGCGTGCTTCCATGGGCTACACCGGCAGCGCCACCATCGACGAGATGCGCACCCGGCCGCAGTTCGTGCGCATCACCGGTGCCGGCATGGCCGAATCGCACGTGCACGACGTGCAGATCACCAAAGAGGCGCCGAACTACCGCGTCGGTTGATAAGCCTCGATTGACAGGCGCTGGAAGCTGGAAGGTGGAGACCGGACATTGCACGATCCGGTCTGCGCTTCCAGCTTTCGGCTTTCAGCTTCAAGCTCTTTCCGAAGGAAGGCTCCATGTCTCATCCTGACATCCACGCTCACCGCATTCTGATTCTCGACTTCGGTTCCCAGTACACCCAGCTGATCGCCCGCCGCGTGCGCGAGATCGGCGTGTACTGCGAGCTGCATCCGTGGGACATGAGCGAGGACGACATCCGTGCCTTCGCGCCACGCGGCATCATCCTCGCAGGCGGCCCTGAGTCCGTTCATGAAGCGGGCAGCCCCCGTGCACCGCAGGCGGTGTTCGACCTGGGCGTGCCGCTGTTCGGCATCTGCTATGGCATGCAGACCATGTCCGAGCAGCTCGGCGGCAAGGTGCAGGGCTCCGATGTTCGCGAGTTCGGCTATGCCCGCGTCGATCTGGTCGGCAAGTCGAAGCTGTTCGACGGCATCGAAGACCACATGGATGACGACGGTGTATTCGGCCTCGACGTGTGGATGAGCCACGGCGACAAGGTGACCACGCTGCCAGAAGGTTTCCATATCCTCGCCAGCACGCCTAGCTGCCCGATCGCAGCCATGGGTGACGACGACCGCCGTTACTACGGCGTGCAGTTCCATCCGGAAGTGACTCACACCCGCCAGGGCGGCCGCATCCTTTCCCGTTTCATTCTCGACATCTGTGGCTGCGAAGCGCTGTGGACGCCGTCCAACATCGTCGAAGACGCCATCGCCCAGGTGCGTGCCCAGGTCGGTGATGCCAACGTGCTGCTCGGCCTTTCCGGCGGTGTCGATTCGTCGGTGGTTGCGGCGCTGCTGCACAAGGCGATCGGCGATCAGCTGACCTGCGTGTTCGTCGACAACGGCCTGCTGCGCCTGCACGAGGGTGACCAGGTGATGGCCATGTTCGCCGAGAATATGGGCGTCAAGGTGATCCGTGCCGATGCCGAGGCGCAGTTCCTAGGCAACCTCGAAGGCGAGGCGGATCCGGAGAAGAAGCGCAAGATCATCGGCCGTACCTTCATCGACGTGTTCGATGCCGAGGCCAGCAAACTGCCCAACATCCAGTTCCTCGCCCAGGGCACCATCTACCCCGACGTCATCGAGTCGGCAGGCGCCAAGAGCGGCAAGGCTCATGTGATCAAGTCGCACCACAACGTCGGTGGCCTGCCGGAAGAGATGAACCTCAAGCTGGTCGAGCCGCTGCGTGAGCTGTTCAAGGACGAAGTGCGCAAGATCGGCCTCGAACTCGGCCTGCCCTACGACATGGTCTACCGCCACCCGTTCCCGGGCCCGGGCCTGGGCGTGCGTATCCTCGGCGAGGTGAAGAAGGAATACGCCGATCTGCTGCGTCGCGCCGACGACATCTTCATCAGCGAACTGCGCAACGCCGACTGGTACCACAAGGTCAGCCAGGCCTTTGTGGTGTTCCAGCCGGTGAAGTCGGTCGGCGTGGTCGGCGACGGCCGCCGCTATGCCTGGGTCGTCGCGCTGCGCGCGGTGGAAACCATCGACTTCATGACCGCGCGCTGGGCGCACCTGCCATACGAGTTGCTGGAGAAGGTGTCCAACCGCATCATCAACGAAATCGAAGGCATTTCCCGCGTCACCTACGATGTGTCGAGCAAGCCGCCGGCCACCATCGAGTGGGAATGATCTGAAGCAATGAGGGCAGCCCAGGCTGCCCTCATGCTATGCGCAGCCTCCGCAGAGAGGCGCGTCGAGCCTGATGGGCCCATCAATTCGGACTGGCTGGAGCCCATGCATGTCCTTTACCCGTAGACAGATTCTCACCGGCCTGGCCGGTCTTGGTGTCGTCGGTCTCGCCGGCAGTGGCGCGCGCTACTGGCTCGGTCGCCCGGCTGACATCACCACTCATGACTACGAACTGATTGCCGCCCCGCTGGACGTGGAGCTGGTGCCTGGTCACGTCACGCCGGCCTGGGCCTATGGCGGGCAAGCGCCTGGCCTGGAGCTGCGTGGCCGTCAGGGCGACTGGCTGCGGGTGCGCTTCATCAACAATCTGCCCGAGCCCACCACCATCCATTGGCATGGCATTCGTCTGCCGCTGGAAATGGATGGCGTGCCCTACGTATCGCAGTTGCCGGTGTTGCCCGGCGAGTTCTTCGACTATCGCTTCCAGCTGCACGATGCCGGCAGCTTCTGGTATCACCCGCACACCAGCAGTGCCGCGCAGCTGGGTCGCGGGCTGGTCGGTCCGCTGATTGTCGAGGAGCGCGAACCAAGCGGTTTCAGGCACGAGCGCACGCTCAACCTGAAAAGCTGGCATGTCGACAAGCAGGGGGCGTTCACCGAATTCAGCGTGCCGCGCGAGGCGGCCCGTGGCGGTACGCCGGGCGTGCTGTCGACGGTGAATGGCACACATGCGCCCACGCTTGATCTGCCGGCCGGGCAGGTCGTGCGGCTGCGGCTGCTGAATCTCGACAACACCCTGACCTATCGGCTGAACCTGCCAGATAGCGAGGCGCGCATCTATGCGCTCGATGGACATCCGGTCGCTCCGATGCCGCTGGGCAAGGAGTACTGGCTCGGTCCGGGCATGCGTATCGACCTGGCGCTGAAGGTGCCGGAGGCCGGCACGGAGCTGTCCTTGCGCAATGGTCCGCTACGACTGGCGACGCTGCGCTCGGTGGCGCATGACGATGTCGCCGGCGACTGGCCGCCGGCGTTGCCGGCCAATCCCGTGGCGGAGCCGGATTTGCAGCGCGCGGAAACGCTGCGCTTCAACTTCGAGTGGGCCGGTACCTTGTCGACAGACGCCGCACAGGGCGGCGCCTATACCTTCTGGCAGATCAACGGCGAGGCCTGGGACATCAACGACAGGACCTGTGCCGATCGCCCGATTGCGACGCTGAAAAAGGATGGCCATTACATCTTCGAGCTGCGCAACCTCAGTCAGTACCAGCATCCGATTCATCTGCACGGTATGACCTTCAAGGTGATCTCGTCCAATCGCCGCAAGATCGATCCGTGGTTCACCGATACCTACCTGCTGGGCAAGAATGAGACGGCCCGTATCGCGCTGGTCGCTGATAATCCGGGTGTCTGGATGTTTCACTGTCATGTCATCGACCACATGGAAACCGGGTTGATGGCAGCGATCGAGGTGGTATGAGACAGGGCGGAGTAGGGCAGTGAGTAAGCCGCAGATCATCGACCGCAGCCAGGACGAGCGCTTCATGCGCGAAGCCCTGGCGCTGGCGGCGCAGGGCGCTGCGTTGGGAGAGGTGCCGGTCGGCGCTGTGCTGGTGCAGGACGGGCAGATCATCGGGCGCGGCTTCAACTGCCCGATCTCCCGACACGACCCCAGTGCTCATGCGGAAATGGTCGCGGTGCGCGACGCGGCGCAGGTGCTGCAGAACTATCGGCTACCCGGCGTGACGCTCTACGTCACGCTGGAGCCGTGCAGCATGTGCGCCGGTCTGATCGTGCATTCGCGGATCCAGCGCGTCGTCTATGGCGCCACCGAGCCGAAGGCCGGCGTGGTTGTCAGTCGCGGCCAGTTTTTCGATCAGGGCTTTCTCAACCACCGGGTGCTGGTCGAGGGTGGTGTGCTGGCCGAGGAGTGCGGGATGGTGCTCAGCGAGTTCTTCCGCCAGCGCCGGCAGAAGGGTTAGCGCGCCGCTGTTGTCGGCTGCAGCGTTTCATGGGCGGCGACGCTGCCCTGTGCCGGAAATACCACCAGATGGTCGGCGGCGATGGCGATGCCGACTTCCTGCCCGGTGGGGTAGTCCGCATGGCTGGTGAAGATCGCCACCAGTTGATTGCCGGTGGGCAGCTGCAGCCGGTACAGCGTCGACGCGCCGAGAAAGGTCTTGCCGACGATAAGCGCCCGCAGCGGGCTGTCCGGCTTGTAGACGATGTCATCCGGGCGCAGCAACACATCCACCGAGCTGCCTGCCGGCCAGGTGTAGGCGCGGTTGCCGCGAATCACACCGAGTTCGGTCTGCACGGTTTCCGGGTCTAGCAGCTGCCCGCGGATGAAATAGCCCTGGCCGATAAAGCTGGCCACGAAGGGCGTCAGCGGTTCGTGGTAAAGGTTGAACGGGGTGTCCCACTGCTCCAGGCGACCATCCTTGAACACGCCGACCTGATCGCTGACGGCGAAGGCTTCTTCCTGGTCGTGGGTAACCAGAATGGCGCTGGTGTTGCGTGCCTTGAGGATCTCGCGCACCTCATGGCTGAGGCGCCGACGCAGTTCGACGTCGAGGTTGGAGAACGGCTCGTCCAGCAGCAAAAGTGCAGGCTCGGGCGCCAGTGCGCGGGCCAGTGCGACGCGCTGCTGCTGTCCCCCGGAGAGCTCGTGCGGATAGCGTTTGCCAAGGGCGGACAGGTGCACCAGTTCGAGCATCTCGGAGACGATTCGCGAGCAGTCAGGCTGCTTGCGAATCCCGAAGGCGATGTTCTCCGCCACGGTCAGATGGGGAAACAGCGCGTAGTCCTGAAAGACCATGCCGATGCGGCGCTTCTCCGGCGCCAGGGTGAAGCCCGAGCGGGAAATGACCGACTCCGCCAGGTGGATTTCGCCCTGGTGCACCGGCTCGAAGCCGGCGATAGCACGCAGCGTGGTGGTCTTGCCGCAACCGGACGGGCCGAGCAGGCAGCCGATGTCGCCGCGGTTCAGATGCAGGTTGAGGTGCTGGACGATGCTCTGCTCGCCGTAGCCGCAGGCCAGGTCACGCAGTTGCAGCAGCGGCGGCTCGTGTTTCATGCGTGGTGGTAGGCCGGCTCGACGAGAAACTCCAGCAGCGCCTTCTGTACATGCAGGCGGTTCTCGGCCTGATCCCAGGCAACGGAACGCGGATCGTCGAGCAGGTCGTGGCTGATCTCCTCGCCGCGGTGGGCCGGCAGGCAATGCATGAACAGCACGTCCTCGGCAGCGCAATCGAGCAGAGCGCGGTCCACCTGATAGGGGCGGAACGTGGCCAGGCGCGCTGCGGCTTCGTCTTCTTGGCCCATGGAGGCCCAGACGTCGGTGCTGATCAGGTGTGCGCCTGCAGCCGCTTCGCGCGGATCACGCATTACCTGCACGCGATCACCGGCGCGCGCCATCAGCTCGGCGTCGGGCTCGTAGCCCTCGGGGCAGGCGACCTTGAGCTGGAAGTCGAACTGGATGGCGGCTTCTATATAGGTATTGCACATGTTGTTGCCGTCGCCGATCCAGGCCACCGTCTTGCCGGCGATGCTGCCGCGGTGCTCATGGAAGGTCTGCATATCGGCCATCAGCTGGCAGGGGTGCAGGTCATCGGAAAGACCGTTGATGACCGGCACGCTCGAGTTGGCGGCAAAGTCGGTGAGGGTCGAGTGGGCGAACGTGCGGATCATCACCGCATCGAGCATGCGCGACATGACGATGGCCGAATCGCTGATCGGCTCGCCGCGCCCGAGCTGGGTGTCGCGCGGGGACAGGAAGATCGCTTGGCCGCCGAGCTGGATCATGCCGGCTTCGAACGACAGTCGGGTGCGGGTCGAGGCCTTCTCGAAGATCATGCCAAGCACGCGATTCTTCAGGGGTTCGAACAGGACGCCGCGCTCGCGCAGATCCTTCAGCTCGATGCCGCGGCGGACCAGGCTGTTCAGCTCCTGGGGCGTGCAGTCCATCAGTGAGAGAAAATGCCTTGCGCTCATATCAACTACCTTTATTGCCGCAGCGCGATCCAGTGCTTTTCGACAGAAAAAGGGGACCGACGACTGGGGGTCGCACGGGGAGCGACGAAACGGGAAAGGCGCGATCTTATCCAGAAAGCGAGCATAGGCGCAAATCCGCAGCCCACGGCCTCCGGTGGGCTGAATCGCCGTGCTGGCGGCCTTTGCGCCGCAACAAAGCCGAGTCCTCCGCTCGGCTTTCCCACGCTTTTTCCGTTACAATGCGCGGCAACCGTGTCTAGCCGAGGTACTCCATGGATATCATCGAAACCATCAAAGAACAGATCGCCAACAACCCGGTGCTGCTTTACATGAAGGGTTCGCCCAACGCCCCGCAGTGCGGCTTTTCCGCTCGCGCGACCCAGGCGGTAATGGGCTGTGGCGAGAAGTTCGCTTATGTCGACATCCTGCAGAACCCGGAAATTCGTGCCAGCCTGCCGACCTATGCCAACTGGCCGACCTTCCCGCAGCTGTGGGTGAATGGTGAGCTGGTCGGTGGCAGCGACATCATCCTCGAGATGTTCGAGAACGGCGAGCTGCAGACCCTGATCAAGTCCGCTGTCGGCAAGACCGAGGCTTAAGCCCGGTCTGACCGCGTAGGCTTTGCTGATGCCCGCATCGAAGGATGCGGGCATTTTTGTTTGTGCCGCTCTGCGGAATAACGCCGCTCGGCTGACGCGTTGATCTTTATGGTCTTTCCCGGGTCAGAGGTCGCGGTGAGGGCGTTTCCCTCTGTTCTGTTGATCCCTTGAAGTGAGAGACGCCACCTGATGCCCTATATGCGAATGCTGCCCTTTCTGATCGTGCTGGCGGTCGTCCTGTTCAACGGCTTGAAGCCGGAACCGGTACCGCAGCTGTTCGATCAGCAAGACAAGCTGCATCATCTGCTGGGTTTCGCCGCGCTGGCGTTCACCCTTCGTCTGGCGTTCCCGCGGGTGCCATTCCTGTGGGGGCTGGGTCTGACAGTTATTGCGGCACTGTCGATCGAGATCGGGCAGGGCATGCTGCCTTATCGGACCGCCTCGCGCTGGGACATGCTGGCCAATGTGTTGGGCGTGCTGCTGGGCTGGGGCTGCTCGGTTGTGGCGCAGGGCTGGTGGCGTCAGCGGCTGGGCGAGCCGCTGACCGAGTAGGAAGCGAATAACCTGGGACGCAGCCCCTGGTGAGAGTCCAGCGGCAATAAAAAAGCCCCGGTATTAACCGAGGCTTTGAAATTTGGCTCCGCGACCTGGACTCGACAGCGAAGCTGAACGCGCTTCAGCGCGGCCCCGAAGAGGTGAGCGAAGCGAATAACCTGGGACGCAGTCCCTGATGAGAGTCCAGCGGCAATAAAAAAGCCCCGGTATTAACCGAGGCTTTGAAATTTGGCTCCGCGACCTGGACTCGAACCAGGGACCCAATGATTAACAGTCATTT
>DAMCQE010000011.1:0-74269 GCA_032105665.1 Pseudomonas sp.
AAGACCGTGCGCCGCTTGCAGGATCTCCATGCAGGAATCAAGGCATGACAAAATTTCCAATGACCATCCAGGGCGCTCGCGCCCTGGAAGACGAACTCAAGCATCTGAAGACCGTTTTGCGTCCGCAGATCACCCAGGCGATCGCCGAGGCGCGCGAACTGGGCGATCTCAAGGAGAACGCCGAGTATCATGCCGCGCGTGAGCAGCAGGGCATGGTTGAGGCGCGTATCCGCGATATCGAGGGGCGACTGCAGAACGCCCAGGTGATCGACATCGCCAATATCCCGCCGACTGGCAAGGTAATCTTCGGTACCACTGTGGATATCGCCAATGTCGAGACCGACGAGCAGGTGACCTACCAGATCGTCGGCGACGATGAAGCTGACATCAAGCAGGGCAAGCTTTCGGTCAGTTCGCCGATTGCCCGCGCATTGATCGGCAAGGAAGAAGGTGATGTCGTAGCCGTCAAAACGCCCAGTGGGTTGATCGAGTACGAGATTGTCGAAGTCCGCCACGTCTGACCGACAGCCGGCGCGGGCTGGCATCATCACCTGGCAGCTGGCCCAGACGTTCTGGGTCGGCGGCTTGTGGCTGCTGCAATTTCTGGTCTTGCCTGCCCTTGGGCGCGTCGGGCTGGCACCTTTATTGGTCGATGAGATCGCTGGCAGCCTGAAGCCGCTGCTGGTCGGCTTTGCCGCATTCTGTAGCGCGCTTCAGGCGCTGGTATTGGTTCAGGTGATGGGGCTGCGCGGCTTGTGGCGTGACGTTCGCGGCCAGCTTTTGCTGACAGTAATGATGCTCGCGGGCAGCCAGTTGTTGATGCGGGCGGGCTGGTTCGACTCGCTCTACTGGGCCAGCTTCAGCTTTCTGGTGATGGCGCTGTGTGGCCTGATGCTGGTCTTGCAGCCCGCTCCGGGACGCGAGTACTGAGCGCGCGGCAGATTGAGTCTGCCGCGCACGATCTCAGGCCTGGAAGCGGTGAATGTTCGAAAGCTGCTTGTTCGGCTTCGGATTCTTGCGGTACACCAGGGCCATCTTGCCGATGGTCTGTACCAGCTCGCACTTGCCGACCTTGCACAGTTCTTCTATCAGCGCGCGGCGGTCTTCACGCTCTGCGAGGCGGAACTGGATCTTGATCAGCTCATGGTCGTTCAGGGCCCGCTCGAGTTCGGCTTGAACGCCTTCGGTCAGTCCGTTGTCGGCTACGATCAGGACCGGTTTCAGATGGTGGCCGATGGATTTGTACTGCTTCTTTTGCTCGTTGGTGAGCGGCATATGTCGACCCTTGCGTCAGAACCTTGGAAACGGCGGCTAGTGTAACCGAGAGGTGCATGACCGCACAGATGAGGCGTCAGCTTGGGGCATGCTGTATCCGTCCGTACCGACAAAAAGTTCTTCTTCGGTGGCTGGGATCGTGCGTCGAATGTCTCTGGATACGCGTCAGATATCAGCTGACGAAAAATCATGCCGGCCTTGTGATTGTCCATACGGCCCCAATATGGGTTGCAGAGTTGCGTCGCGGGGCGCGCTGCTTCAAAAATGTAGCGAATAGCGCTCGGTGCAAAATGCCATATCTTGCGGTCTATCGTGCAGGCTTCAGTTGAATGGACGGCTCGGTGTTACAAGGGCTAGGCTGTTTCATAGGGTTACAGACCGGCTGCCAGTTCCAGTACGTTGTGTAGTAAGTTAGGCCGAGCAACCAACCGGCCGTCATGCGGCCCGCAGACAACGGGTTTGCTCCAGAGGGTAGTTAATTTGAACGACATGGCAAAAAACCTGATTCTGTGGCTGATCATCGCCGCCGTCCTGGTCACGGTGATGAACAACTTCTCCAGCCCCAGCGAGCCGCAGACGCTGAGCTATTCCGACTTCCTCGAGCAGGTCAAGGAAGGGCGCGTCGAGCGTGTGACGGTCGATGGTTTCGTGATCATCGGCAAGCGCAGCGAAGGCGATACCTTCAAGACCATTCGCCCGGCGATTCAGGACAATGGTCTGATCGGCGATCTGCTCGACAACAACGTGCTGATCGAGGGCAAGCAGCCTGAGCAGCAAAGTATCTGGACCCAGCTTCTCGTTGCCAGCTTCCCGATTCTGGTGATCATCGCTGTATTCATGTTTTTCATGCGGCAGATGCAGGGCGGTGCGGGTGGCAAGGGTGGGCCGATGAGTTTCGGCAAGAGCAAGGCGCGCCTGCTTTCCGAAGATCAGGTCAAGACGACCTTTGCTGACGTCGCCGGTTGCGATGAGGCGAAGGAAGAAGTCCACGAGCTGGTCGAGTTCTTGCGTGATCCTGGCAAGTTTCAACGTCTCGGCGGTCGCATTCCGCGTGGTGTGCTGATGGTCGGCCCGCCCGGCACTGGTAAGACGCTGCTGGCCAAGGCGATTGCAGGTGAAGCCAAGGTGCCGTTCTTCACCATTTCCGGTTCGGATTTCGTCGAGATGTTCGTCGGTGTCGGTGCCAGTCGTGTCCGCGACATGTTCGAGCAGGCGAAGAAGCACGCGCCGTGCATCATCTTCATCGACGAGATCGATGCAGTCGGTCGTCATCGTGGCGCAGGTCTCGGTGGTGGGCACGATGAGCGCGAGCAGACCCTCAACCAGTTGCTGGTGGAGATGGACGGCTTCGAGATGAACGATGGGATCATCGTCATCGCTGCAACTAACCGTCCGGACGTACTCGATCCTGCACTTCTGCGCCCAGGTCGTTTCGACCGTCAGGTGGTGGTCGGCCTGCCGGACATTCGCGGTCGCGAGCAGATCCTGAAGGTGCACATGCGCAAGATGCCGATCAGTGAGAACGTCGAGCCCGCTGTAATTGCGCGTGGGACGCCGGGTTTCTCCGGTGCCGATCTCGCTAATCTGGTCAACGAAGCTTCGCTGTTTGCCGCGCGCTCCAACAAGCGCATCGTCGAAATGCGTGAGTTCGAGCTGGCCAAGGACAAGATCATGATGGGCGCCGAGCGCAAGTCAATGGTCATGTCCGAGAAGGAGAAGCTCAACACTGCTTACCACGAAGCAGGTCATGCCATCGTCGGGCGCGTGGTCCCCGAGCATGATCCTGTATACAAGGTTTCCATCATTCCTCGCGGTCGAGCGCTAGGCGTCACGATGTTCCTGCCGGAGGAGGATCGTTACAGCCTGTCAAAGCGGGCGCTGATCAGCCAGATCTGTTCTCTGTTCGGAGGGCGGATAGCGGAAGAGATGACGCTGGGCTTCGAGGGTGTCACCACGGGTGCGTCAAACGACATCATGCGCGCCACTCAGTTGGCGCGGAACATGGTGACCAAGTGGGGCTTGTCGGAGAAGCTTGGGCCGTTGATGTACGCCGAGGAAGAGGGTGAGGTGTTTCTCGGTCGCAGTGCTGGCAGCCAGCATTCCAATGTATCCGGTGAAACCGCGCGGCTGATCGATGAAGAAGTGCGCAGCATCATCGATCACTGCTACGGGACGGCCAAGCAGATCTTGACCGATAATCGCGACAAGCTGGATGTGATGGCCGAAGCCTTGATGAAGTACGAGACCATCGATGCGCCGCAGATCGACGACATCATGGCTGGGCGCACCCCTCGGGAGCCGCGTGATTGGGAAGGTGGCTCGGGCGCGTCCGGTACGCCAGTCGTGCCGGATGATAGTCGCCCGCAAACCCCGATCGGTGGTCCTGCCGGCGAGCATTGAGGGCATGCGCAAGCCAGTGGCTGCATCGGGCGCGTGAAAATCGGAGTACACCAGAAGGGGCGCATAGGAGCCCCTTCTGGTGTAAATTGTCCAGCCCGTTGCGCCATGGTGGTGCAGCTGGTGTGGTGGGCGCCTGTCCAGGGTGTCCGGCCTGAAAGCTCAAGGCTCGTAAATGACCGAATCTCTTTCTCCCGCTCGGCTGGTATGTGGCAGCCGGGTTCTCGATCTTTCCCGTCCTCATGTGATGGGGA
Source organism: Pseudomonas sp. (assembly GCA_032105665.1). GTDB lineage: Bacteria > Pseudomonadota > Gammaproteobacteria > Pseudomonadales > Pseudomonadaceae > Stutzerimonas. The sequence goes on from DAMCQE010000011.1 coordinate 3,927, forward strand.
TTCTCAATGTCACACCCGATTCTTTCTCTGATGGTGGTCGCTTTGCCGAGCGCGAGGCAGCCCTGCGGCATGCCGAAGCAATGGCCGTGGCTGGGGCTACGCTGATCGATGTTGGTGGCGAGTCTACGCGCCCTGGCGCGCGCGCCGTCTCGCCGACCGAGGAGCTGGAGCGGGTCGCACCGATCGTAGAGATGATCGCGCGGGAGCTCGACGTGGTCGTTTCGGTGGATACGTCCACGCCCGCAGTCATCCGCGAGTGTGCGAGGCTGGGCGCTGGGCTGATTAACGACGTGCGCTCGCTGCAGCGCGACGGTGCGCTGGATGCCGCGGCTGACGCTGGCCTGCCGGTCTGCCTCATGCACATGCGCGGCGAGCCAGGTGATATGCAGAGGGATCCCCGCTACGACGACGTTGTGGAGGAGGTTTGTTCGTTTCTTGAGCAGCGAATGGGTGCGTGTGCTGCGGCGGGAATCCCGCTCGATCGCATCGTCCTAGATCCCGGCTTCGGCTTCGCCAAGACGCTGAACCATAATCTTGTGCTGTTCAGGCGTATGGAGGTACTGCATCGACTGGGGCGGCCGTTGCTGGTCGGTGTCTCGCGCAAGAGCATGATCGGGGCCGTACTGGGTCGGCCAGTTGATGAGCGCTTGTACGGCAGTCTGGCTTTGGCGGCGCTCGCCGTAGGCAAGGGCGCGCAAATTGTGCGCGTTCATGACGTTGCCGAGACGGTTGATGTAGTTCGAATGATTGCTGCAGTGCAAGCGGCGCAATAGGGAAGGCACCATGACTAGAAAATACTTCGGTACCGATGGCATCCGTGGGCATGTCGGGCAGGCTCCGATCACCCCGGACTTCATGCTCAAGCTGGGTTGGGCGGCTGGCATGGCCTTTCGCAAGCAGGGAAAGTGCCGGATTCTGATCGGAAAGGACACGCGTATTTCGGGCTACATGTTCGAGTCAGCATTGCAGGCGGGCTTGTCGGCGGCTGGCGCGGACGTACTGTTGCTTGGGCCTATGCCGACGCCCGCAGTCGCCTATCTGACGCGTACCTTCCATGCTGAGGCGGGTATTGTGATCAGCGCCTCGCACAATCCGCATCACGATAACGGAATCAAGTTCTTTTCCGGTCGCGGCACCAAGCTTCCTGATGAAGTGGAGCTGATGATCGAGGAGTTGATCGATGCGCCGATGACCGTGGTCGACTCGGCACAGCTTGGCAAGGCATCCCGCATCAATGACGCGGCTGGCCGTTATATCGAGTTCTGCAAGAGCAGCGTGCCAACCAGCACTGATTTCTCCGGGTTGAAGCTGGTGATCGACTGCGCGCATGGCGCGACCTACAAGGTTGCACCCAGCGTGTTCCGTGAGCTGGGCGCCGAGGTGGTGGTTATAGGTGCGCAGCCGGACGGTCTGAACATCAATGCCGATGTCGGCTCCACTCATGTCGGGCAGCTGCAGAAGGCGGTTGTCGATCATGGCGCGGATCTGGGCATAGCCTTCGATGGCGACGGTGACAGGGTGATGATGGTCGACCACACCGGTGCGGTCGTGGATGGCGACGAACTGCTTTACATCATCGCGACTGATTTGCAGGAGCGAGATCGGTTGGCTGGCGGCGTTGTCGGCACGCTGATGAGTAACCTGGGGCTTGAGCTTGCCTTGAAAGCGCGGGAGATACCGTTCACCCGCGCCAAGGTGGGAGATCGCTACGTGATCGCGGAGATGCTTGAGCGTGGCTGGGCATTGGGTGGTGAGAACTCCGGGCATATAGTCTGTGCGCAGCACACCACCACGGGCGATGCGATCATCGCGGCGTTGCAGGTGGTGCTGGCGCTTCGTCGGCGCGGCCAGACGCTCGCACAGGAGCGACTGGCTTGGCACAAGTGCCCTCAGGTGCTGATCAACGTGCGCTTTTCTGGCGAGCGCGATCCAATTTCGCATCCTAGCGTGCAAACTGCTTGCGACAGTGTTACCGAGCGCATGGGTGGGCGTGGCCGCGTGCTTTTGCGCAAGTCCGGGACCGAGCCGCTGGTACGTGTCATGGTTGAAGGCGATGACGAAAGTCAGGTGCGTGGCATGGCTGAGGAGCTGGCGAAGATCGTTACCGAAGTTTGTGCGTAATCGCGCTTGCCAGGGCGTTTGCTGTTGAGTAACATCTGCGCCCACTTTGACCGATGAGGTAAAGCATGCGTCGCCCCATGGTAGCTGGTAACTGGAAAATGAACGGTACCCGCGCTAGCGTCGCAGAGCTGATCGAGTCTTTTCAGCGTCAGGCACTGCCTGCAGCGGTTGAGATTGCGGTGTTTCCCTCCTTTGTGCATGTCAGTCAGGTCCTGGATGTTGTCGATGGGGCGCAAGTTTCCGTCGGCGCTCAGGATTGTGCCTTGCAGTCGGGTTTCGGGGCGCTGACTGGCGAGGTTTCGGCTGATCAGTTGGTTGATCTCGGTTGTGAGTGGGTATTGGTTGGGCACTCCGAGCGCCGCCTGGTATTGGGTGAGACGGACAAGGTGGTCAGCCAGAAATTTGCGGCAGCTCAGGCAGGCGGTTTGAAGCCTGTGCTGTGCCTCGGTGAGACGCTCGAGGAACGCGAGGCTGGAAGAACGCTGGAAGTGGTGGCGCGGCAGTTGGGGCGGGTTCTCGATGATCAAGGTATCGAGGCGTTCCAGTCTGCAGTGATTGCGTATGAGCCCGTCTGGGCCATCGGGTCTGGCTTGACGGCTACGCCTGAGCAGGCGCAAGAGGTGCATGCCGCCATTCGCGATCAACTGGCACGCAGCGATCGTCGCGTCGCCGAAGGTGTAAGGCTGCTGTATGGTGGCAGCGTGAAGGCGGACAATGCCGCTGAGCTGTTCGCCATGGCGGATATTGATGGGGGGCTGGTTGGTGGAGCCTCTCTGAAAGCGGATGAATTCGGTGCGATCTGTCGCGCCGCGGGGAACTGAACAGATGTTGCAGACTGTTGTGATTGTGGTGCATCTGCTGGTTGCTCTTGGTGTGGTTGCGCTGGTGCTGCTGCAGCAGGGCAAGGGTGCGGACGCTGGTGCGTCTTTCGGTTCGGGTGCTTCGGCAACTGTTTTCGGAAGCCAAGGTTCTGCTACCTTTCTGAGTCGGTTTACTGCTATACTTGCCGGCGTTTTTTTTCTGACCAGCCTGGGTCTGGCCTTTTTCGCCAAGCAGCAAGCTGATCAGTTGTCCCAGGCGGGGCTGCCGGATCCAGCTGTGCTGGAAGTGCCGGCCAGCAAGCCAGCGGTTGAGGATGTGCCTGTGCTCGAGCAGCGCAAGCCGGCGGATACTGCAGGTGATCTGCCTGAGGTGGAAGAAGGGCAATAAGGTTTTTGCCGAGGTGGTGGAATTGGTAGACACGCTACCTTGAGGTGGTAGTGGCCATAGGCTGTAGGGGTTCGAGTCCCCTCCTCGGTACCAAACAAGCAGGCCCGCCTAGTGCGGGCTTTCTTGTGTTTAAGGGTTTCGGTTGACCGGTGTTGGTCGCGGGTCGTATAATTCGTGCCCAGTTTGACGCGGGGTGGAGCAGTCTGGTAGCTCGTCGGGCTCATAACCCGAAGGTCGTTGGTTCAAATCCAGCCCCCGCAACCAGTCGATAAAGAGCCCCTGTACAGGGGCTTTTTATTAGCTTGAGGCCAGGTCGCCGGCATTTACAGGCGGTCAAAAGGGATGGGCGTTTCGCCCATTTTTCATTTGTACAGCATGCGCGAGGGACTTCGATGTCGAGCAAGCTAGAACAGTTGCAGGCCTTGTTGGCCCCGGTGGTTGAGGCGCTTGGCTATCAGTGCTGGGGCATTGAGTTCATTTCCCAGGGGCGGCATTCACTGCTGCGAGTCTATATCGATCATGCCAACGGCATTCTCATCGACGATTGCGAGAAGGTGAGTCGTCAGCTGAGTGGCGTGCTCGATGTGGAAGATCCGATCAGCGTGGACTACACCCTTGAGGTTTCTTCTCCCGGTATGGATAGGCCCCTGTTCACCATTGAACAGTACGTGGCCCATGTCGGTGATCAGGTAAAAATTAAGCTGCGCTCGCCCTTCGAGGGCAGGCGCAATTTCCAGGGTCTTCTCCGTGGGGTGGAAGAGCAGGATGTCGTGGTGCTGGTGGATGACCATGAATACCTGCTGCCGATCGACATGATCGATAAGGCCAACATAATTCCCCGTTTTGACTGAGAGCGGATCCCGCGGACCCCAATGGATTGCGAAAGGCGAGGCGTACGATGAGCAAAGAAGTACTGCTGGTTGTGGAGTCGGTGTCCAATGAAAAGGGCGTACCGGCAAGTGTGATTTTCGAGGCGCTGGAGCTGGCGTTGGCCACGGCTACCAAGAAGCGCTACGAGGACGATGTTGATCTGCGTGTGGAAATCAATCGCCACAACGGCAGCTACGAAACCTTCCGTCGTTGGACGGTCGTCGACGATGAGCACTTCGAGGACCCGGCTCACCAGCTGGCGCTCGATCAGGCTCAGGAACGCAATCCGGACGCCAAGCTCGGTGACGTGTTCGAAGAAAAGATCGAGTCCATCGAGTTCGGCCGGATCGCGGCGCAGACCGCCAAGCAGGTCATCGTGCAGAAGGTGCGCGAGGCCGAGCGCGCACAGGTCGTTGAGGCCTATCGCGACCGCGTCGGCGAGATCATTTCCGGTACGGTGAAGAAGGTCACTCGTGACAGCGTCATCGTCGACCTCGGTAACAACGCCGAGGCCCTGCTGGCCCGTGAAGACATCATTGCCCGCGAGACTTTCCGGGTTGGCGCCCGCGTTCGTGCGCTGCTCAAGGAAATCCGCACCGAGAACCGCGGCCCGCAACTGATCCTGTCGCGTACTGCGCCGCAGATGCTGATCGAGCTGTTCCGCATCGAGGTGCCGGAGATCGCCGAAGGCCTGATCGAAGTGATGGGCGCCTCGCGGGATCCGGGCTCGCGCGCCAAGATTGCCGTGCGCTCCAAGGACAAGCGAATCGATCCCCAGGGCGCTTGCATCGGCATGCGTGGTTCGCGCGTACAGGCGGTATCGGGAGAGATCGGTGGCGAGCGCGTCGATATCGTGCTGTGGGACGAGAACCCGGCACAGTTCGTCATCAATGCCATGGCGCCGGCGGAAGTCGCGGCGATCATCGTCGACGAAGACGCGCATGCCATGGATATCGCAGTCGCTGAGGACAACCTGGCCCAAGCCATCGGGCGCGGCGGTCAGAACGTGCGCCTGGCCAGTCAGCTGACCGGCTGGACACTCAATGTCATGACCGAAGCGGATATCCAGGCCAAGCAGCAGGAAGAGACCGGCGACATTCTGCGCAACTTCATCGAAGAGCTGGACGTGGATGAAGAGCTGGCGCAGGTCCTGGTGGAAGAGGGCTTCACCTCCCTCGAAGAGATTGCCTACGTCCCCATGGAGGAAATGCTTGGCATCGAAGGCTTCGACGAGGACATCGTCAATGAGCTGCGTACGCGGGCCAAAGATCGCCTGCTGACCAAGGCCATCGCCAACGAAGAGAAGCTGGCGGATGCTCAGCCAGCTGAAGATCTGCTGGCACTCGATGGCATGGATAAAGAACTGGCGGTCGAGTTGGCCGTGCGGGGCGTCATCACCCGCGAAGACCTGGCCGAGCAGTCGATCGACGACCTGCTCGACATAGACGGCATCGATGAAGAACGTGCCGGCAAGCTGATCATGGCCGCCCGAGCCCATTGGTTCGAGTAAGTATTTAGCGGCCTGAGGAGAGAAATGCATGACGCAAGTCACGGTGAAAGAACTGGCCCAGGTGGTCGACACACCGGTCGAGCGACTGCTTCAGCAGATGCGTGAGGCAGGACTGTCGCACACCAGCGCCGAGCAAGTAGTGACCGATAACGAGAAGCAGGCCCTGTTGGCGCATCTGAAAAGCAGCCATGGGGCAAAGGTGGACGAGCCGCGCAAGATCACATTGCAGCGCAAGACCACCACCAAGTTGAAAGTGGGCGGCAGCAAGACCATCAGCGTCGAAGTTCGCAAGAAGAAGACCTTCGTCAAGCGTAGCGCCGAGGAGATCGAGGCCGAACAGCGTCGCGAACTCGAGGAGCAGCGTGCTGCCGAAGAGGCTGCCCGTCTGAAGGCCGAGCAAGAGGCTCGCGAGCGTGCCGAAGAAGAGGCGCGTCGCCAGGCCGAAGCGGCCAAGGCCCAGACTGCCGAAACGGCTGCTCCGGCCGCTGCCGAGTCGGCGTCGAGCGCCGAGCCGGCGCAGGTAGTGGCGGCGGTAGAAGCTGCTGCACCCGCCCCGGAGCGCAAGAAGGAAGAGCCGCGGCGCGTCGAGAAACCTCGCAGCGATGACGACGAGCGTCGTGATCGCAAGCATGCGCAGCACCGTCCCTCGCTCAAGACCAAGGCGCCGTTGGCGCGTACCGTACGTAGCGGTGAAGACGAAGCCGATGGCTTCCGTCGCGGGGGCCGTGGTGGCAAGAGCAAGCTCAAGAAGCGTAACCAGCATGGGTTCCAGAGCCCAACAGGACCAGTCGTGCGTGAAGTGTCGATCGGCGAGACCATCACTGTGGCCGAACTGGCCCAGCAGATGTCGGTGAAAGCGGCCGAAGTCATCAAGTTCATGTTCAAGATGGGTTCGCCGGTCACCATCAACCAGGTGCTGGATCAGGAGACCGCTCAACTGGTCGCCGAAGAACTGGGCCACAAGGTCAAGCTGGTCAGCGACAACGCGCTGGAAGAACAGCTGGCCGAGCTGCTGAAGTTCGAAGGCGAGTCGGTCGCCCGTGCGCCGGTCGTGACCGTCATGGGTCACGTCGACCATGGCAAGACCTCGCTGCTCGACTACATTCGTCGTGCCAAGGTGGCGGTCGGCGAAGCCGGCGGTATCACCCAGCACATCGGTGCCTATCACGTCGAGACCGAGCGTGGCATGGTCACTTTCCTTGATACCCCGGGCCACGCGGCGTTTACCGCCATGCGTGCACGCGGCGCCAAGGCCACCGATATCGTGATTCTGGTCGTGGCCGCCGACGACGGCGTCATGCCGCAGACCCAGGAAGCGGTGCAGCACGCCAAAGCGGCGGGTGTTCCGATCGTGGTCGCGGTGAACAAGATCGACAAGCCGGAAGCCAACCCGGACAACATCAAGAACGGCCTGGCCGCGCTGGATGTGATTCCGGAAGAGTGGGGCGGCGATACACCGTTCATCCCGGTTTCCGCCAAGGTCGGTACCGGTGTCGACGAGCTGCTCGAAGCGGTGCTGCTGCAGGCCGAGATTCTTGAACTGAAGGCAACGCCTTCGGCTCCGGGTCGCGGTGTGGTGGTCGAATCGCGCCTGGACAAGGGGCGTGGCCCGGTCGCCACCGTCCTAGTTCAGGACGGTACGCTGCGCCAGGGTGATATGGTCCTGTGTGGTGTGAACTTCGGCCGCGTACGGGCCATGCTCGACGAGAATGGCAAGCCGGTGAAGGAAGCCGGTCCGGCCATTCCGGTGGAGATTCTCGGTCTGGACGGTACGCCGGAAGCCGGTGACGACCTCACCGTGGTCGCCGACGAGAAGAAGGCCCGCGAAGTCGCCTTGTTCCGTCAGGGCAAGTTCCGCGAAGTGAAGCTGGCCCGTGCTCACGCCGGCAAGCTCGAGAACATCTTCGAGACCATGGGTCAGGACGAGAAGAAGACGCTCAACATCGTGCTCAAGGCCGACGTGCGTGGTTCGCTCGAAGCGCTGCAAGGGTCGCTCAACGGCCTGGGCAACGACGAGGTGCAGGTGCGCGTGGTCGGTGGCGGTGTCGGTGGTATCACCGAATCCGATGCCAACCTGGCACTGGCGTCCAATGCGGTGCTGTTCGGCTTCAACGTTCGTGCCGATGCCGGCGCGCGCAAGATCGTCGAGGCCGAAGGCCTGGACATGCGCTACTACAACGTCATCTACGACATCATCGAAGACGTCAAGAAGGCGCTCACCGGTATGCTCGGCAGTGACGTTCGCGAGAACATCCTCGGCATCGCCGAAGTGCGTGACGTGTTCCGTTCGCCGAAGTTCGGCGCAATCGCCGGTTGCATGGTCACCGAGGGCATGGTGCACCGCAATCGTCCGATCCGCGTGCTGCGCGACGACGTCGTGATCTTCGAAGGCGAACTGGAATCGCTGCGCCGCTTCAAGGATGACGTCGCGGAAGTCCGCGCCGGCATGGAATGCGGTATCGGCGTGAAGAGCTACAACGACGTCAAGGTCGGCGACAAGATCGAAGTGTTCGAGAAGGTCGAAGTGGCGCGTTCGCTGTAAGCAAGCGTCAATCTGAAAGCTGGGAGCAAGGAGTCGGTGGCCGCCTGGGTGCGGTTACTGCTTCGAGCTTCCAGCTTTCGGCTTTTAATCGGGTAGAAATTTATGGCCAAAGAATTCAGTCGTACCCAGCGTATCGGCGATCAGATGCAGCGCGAATTGGCGCTGCTTATCCAGCGTGAGATCAAGGATCCGCGCCTGGGCCTGATTACCATCACCGCGGTCGACGTCAGTCGCGATCTGTCCCATGCAAAGATCTTCATCACCATCATGGGGCAGGACGACGATCAGGAAGCAATCAAGGGCAACCTGCGCATCCTCAACGATGCTGCCGGATTCCTGCGCATGCAGCTGGGCAAGAGCATGAAGTTGCGCACTGTTCCGCAGCTGCATTTCAACTACGACGCCAGCATCCGTCGCGGTGTCGAGCTGAGCTCGCTGATCGAAAGGGCGGTTGCCGAAGATCGCAAGCACAGCGACGAGCGCGGAGAATAAGCGTGGCCCAGGTCAAGCGTGTACGTCGCGACGTCAGCGGCATCATCCTGCTCGACAAGCCGCGCGGGTTCACCTCCAACGCTGCGCTGCAGAAGGTTCGCTGGCTGCTCAATGCTGAAAAGGCCGGCCATACCGGCAGCCTCGATCCATTGGCGACGGGGGTGTTGCCGCTGTGTTTCGGCGAGGCTACCAAGTTCTCGCAGTACCTCCTGGATGCGGACAAGGCCTACGAAACGGTCATGCAGCTCGGCGTGACCACTACCACCGCCGATGCCGAAGGCGAGGTGCTGGAACGCAAGCCGGTCGCGGTGACGCGCGAGCAGCTGGAGGCGCTGTTGCCGCAGTTCCGTGGCGACATCCTGCAGGTGCCGCCGATGTATTCGGCGCTCAAGCGCGACGGCCAGCCGCTGTACAAACTGGCGCGTGCCGGAGAGGTGGTGGAGCGCGAGCCGCGTTCTGTTAATATTGCGCGCTTGGAGTTGCTCGCGCTCGAAGGCGACAAGGCTCGCCTGGCCGTCGCCTGTAGCAAGGGCACCTATATCCGCACGCTGGTCGAGGATCTAGGCCAGCAGCTTGGCTGCGGCGCGCATGTCGCTGAACTGCGGCGCACCCAGGCCGGTCCGTTCGACCTGTCGCAGACGGTGACGCTCGAAACGCTCGAGCGTTTGCATGGCGAAGGTGGTGCCGAGGCGCTGGATGCCCTTCTGCAACCGGTGGACAGCGGATTGGAGCATTGGCCGCTGCTGCAGCTTTCTGAGCACAGCGCCTACTACTGGCTGCACGGGCAACCGGTGCGGGCACCGGAGGCACCGAAGTACGGCATGGTGCGCGTACAGGATAACAACGGCCGCTTCATCGGTATCGGTGAGGTGAGCGAAGACGGGCGTATTGCGCCGCGTCGACTGATTCGGTCGGAATGACCGGTACGCAGCGCGTTCGCGCGTTGCGTCAGAGGGTGGCTGTCAGCAGGCACGGTCATGCCTCTTTATTAAACACGGGGTCAATCCCGGCCTGTTCACTCAAGGAGCCCTACCATGGCACTGAGCGTTGAAGAAAAAGCCCAGATCGTTAACGAGTACAAGCAAGCTGAAGGCGATACCGGTTCTCCGGAAGTGCAGGTAGCCCTGCTGACCGCCAACATCAACAAGCTGCAGGACCACTTCAAGGCCAACGGCAAAGATCACCACTCCCGTCGTGGTCTGATCCGCATGGTCAACCAGCGTCGCAAGCTGCTGGATTACCTGAAGGGTAAGGACACCACTCGTTACAGCGCCCTGATCGGTCGTCTGGGTCTGCGTCGCTAAGACGCACCCGAGCTGGAAGCCGGAAGCTGGAAGCCTGAAGTTGAAAGCCGGGACAACCCGCGCAATCAGCTTCGGTCTTCCAGCTTTCGGCTTTCTTGCAGGTCGCTTCGGGCCGACTCCCGTGCGTTCTGCCGATTTCCCCAAGGCAACAAAGAGAAGGAAAAACCGTGAATCCGGTAATCAAGAAGTTTCAGTTCGGTCAGTCGACCGTAACCCTCGAGACGGGTCGCATCGCCCGCCAGGCCTCCGGCGCCGTGCTGGTCACCGTCGATGACGACGTCAGCGTGCTGGTCACCGTGGTCGGTGCCAAGTCGGCCGATCCGAGCAAGGGGTTCTTCCCGCTCTCCGTGCATTACCAGGAGAAGACCTACGCAGCCGGCAAGATCCCCGGCGGCTTCTTCAAGCGTGAGGCACGTCCTTCCGAGAAGGAAACCCTGACCTCGCGTCTGATCGATCGCCCGATCCGTCCGCTGTTCCCGGAAGGCTTCCAGAACGAAGTGCAGGTCATCTGCACCGTCGTCTCCACCAGCAAGAAGACTGACCCGGACATCGCCGCGATGATCGGTACTTCGGCCGCTCTGGCCGTTTCCGGTATTCCGTTCGACGGCCCCATCGGCGCCGCGCGCGTGGCCTTCCATCCGGAAACCGGCTACCTGCTGAACCCGAACTACGAGCAGCTCAAGGCCTCCAGCCTGGACATGGTCGTAGCCGGCACCAAAGACGCTGTACTGATGGTCGAATCGGAAGCCAAAGAGCTGACCGAAGACCAGATGCTGGGCGCCGTCCTGTTCGCCCACGACGAGTTCCAGGCTGTGATCAAGGCGGTCGAAGAGCTCGCCGCTGAAGCCGGCAAGCCGCGCTGGGACTGGACCGCTCCGCAGGCCAATACCGCACTGCTGGACGCCATCCGTGCCGAGTTCGGCGAAGCCATCTCCCAGGCCTACACCATCACCATCAAGCAGGACCGCTATGCGCGCCTGGGCGAGCTGAAGGACCAGGTCGTTGCCAAGTTCTCCGGTGAAGAAGGCCAGCCGTCTGCTGGCGAAGTGAAGGATGCGTTCGGTGAGATCGAATACCGCACCGTTCGCGAGAACATCGTCAATGGCAAGCCACGCATCGATGGTCGCGACACCCGCACCGTCCGCGGGCTGAACATCGAGGTCGGCGTACTCGACAAGACCCACGGTTCGGCGCTGTTCACCCGTGGTGAGACCCAGGCTCTGGTAGTTGCCACTCTCGGCACCGCCCGTGACGCACAGCTGCTCGACACCCTGGAAGGCGAGAAGAAAGACCCCTTCATGCTGCACTACAACTTCCCGCCGTACTCGGTGGGCGAGTGTGGTCGCATGGGTGCTACTGGCCGTCGCGAAATCGGCCACGGTCGTCTGGCCCGTCGTGGCGTCGCCGCCATGCTGCCGAGCGCCGACGAATTCCCCTACACCATCCGTGTAGTGTCGGAAATCACCGAATCCAATGGATCGTCCTCCATGGCTTCCGTCTGCGGTGCTTCCCTGGCCCTTATGGACGCTGGTGTGCCAATGAAGGCTCCGGTGGCCGGTATCGCCATGGGTCTGGTCAAGGAAGGCGAGAAGTTTGCCGTTCTGACCGACATCCTCGGTGACGAAGATCACCTGGGCGACATGGATTTCAAGGTAGCCGGTACCGCCAAGGGCGTGACCGCGCTGCAGATGGACATCAAAATCCAGGGCATCACCGAAGAGATCATGGAGCAGGCGCTGGAGCAGGCTCTGGAAGCTCGCCTGAACATCCTCGGCCAGATGAACCAGGTCATCGCCCAGTCACGCAGCGAGCTGTCGGCCAATGCCCCGACCATGCTGGCGATGAAGATCGACCAGGACAAGATCCGTGACGTGATCGGCAAGGGTGGCGCCACCATTCGCGCTATCTGCGAAGAGACCAAGGCCTCGATCGACATCGAAGACGATGGCTCGATCAAGATATTCGGCGAAACCAAGGAAGCGGCAGAGGCGGCCAAGCAGCGCGTACTGGGCATCACCGCTGAAGCCGAAATCGGCAAGATCTACGTCGGCAAGATCGAGCGCATCGTCGACTTCGGCGCGTTCGTAAACATCCTCCCGGGCAAGGATGGCCTGGTGCACATCTCGCAAATCAGCGATCAGCGTATCGAGAAAGTCACCGATGTGCTTAAAGAAGGTCAGGAAGTGAAGGTGCTGGTGCTGGACGTGGACAACCGCGGCCGTATCAAGCTCTCCATCAAGGACGTTGCCGCCGCTGAAGCCTCTGGCGTTTGACAGCTGGCAGTTGAACAGAAGGGCCTTCGGGCCCTTTTTGTTTGATCGTGGTATTTATTCAATGCCTGTGCGAGATTGCAAGATGCACGCAGCGGCCGGGGGAAACTTGCAATGTGCAAGTAACTCGTGAATTGCTGCCATGCATAACTTATTGATTATTAAGGATAAAAAAATAACAGCAAGTTGGCACAACGCTTGCGCTGTTATTCGTGCATCTGAGGCCGGAGTCATGCCCCAGAAACCACGAGAACAGGAGTGACATCTATGAAGACTACTCAGACACTTACTGCCGCTGCCATCGCCGCTGCTCTTAGCCTGCCGTTCGCCGGCGCCGCTCTGGCCGATACCACGCCTGCCATCGACAAGACCGATACCGTCATGCTGGCCGCCAACACTATGGACGATGCCGGTGATGCTGCTTCCGATACCTGGATCACCACCAAGGTGAAATCCACCCTGCTGGCCGAAGACGCGACTCCCGGCATGGACATAGAAGTGGAAACCAAGGATGGCGTCGTCTCGCTGTCCGGGACCGTAGCTACCGAAGCCGAGAAAGAAGCTGCCGTGGCCAAGGCCAAGGGCATCAAAGGCGTTCGTGAAGTCTCTGCCGACGGCCTGAAAGCCGCCGAGTAACAGAGTTCTCCTCGCCAGTCGCTGGCGGGGCGCAAATCAGAAAACCCCACTCTATAGTGGGGTTTTTTGTGTCCTAGTTTCCTCGCTCACTGGTGATTTGCCGGAGACGATTGCCTTCGAATCGCAGGAAATGGAGCATGCCGTTGTTCGGCCCATAGACCCATTCCTCGACAGGCACCTCCTGTTGGTAGCCATGATCATCAACGATCTCCTTGTAACCTACTAAGGCGGCGTTGGATGGCTCGCCGCATTTGCTGCGAACCTCGGCCGTGGTGGCTTCCAGGCTCACCAGGCGGCTGTTGCAGCGATAGGTAGAAGAGGCCTGCGCTTGCAGGGTGACAAGCAACAGGCAAAGCAGAAGTGTGGCGGGAACGCGACGGTCCATCGGTATGGCTCCAGGGGATCAGTTGGCTCTGCGGGTTTCGATGCGAACCAGGCGGTTGCCTTCGAAGGTCAGGATGCTGAGCATGCCATTACGCGGACCGTAAACCCATTCCTCCAGCGCGAACTCCTGGCGGTCGTTACGGCTGAGCGTGTAGCCGACAAGATCGCGGTGCTGCGGCACGCCGCACTTGCTTTCCACTTCGAAGGCGCGGTCACCCGTGGTGACGAGCTGGCTCCCGCAACGAAGGGTATCGGCGTGAGCCCCGGAAAACGCGGCCAGCAGTACACAAGCAACAACGTATTTACGCGAGATCATCATTCACTCCCCAGGTGCATCGCCGTCGCGACCTTACCGTCGCTTCCCTGTTCGGTTGTGCCGGTGTCCAGCAGGTACACCCGCTCCGAGTCCAGGCCCACGTCTACCAGATAGCCCTTTATCGCGGCCGCACGTTCGCGGCTGAGGCGGCGCAGCAACGCTGCACTGTCCCTCCAGGAATCGAGCACGGCCTTGCGCATCTGTGCGGCGCGCTCTTCGTCGTCCAGTTCGCGCCACTCGGCTGGCGGCTGCTGCTTGAGGCGACTGCGGTAGATGCCTTCCAGCAACGCGGCCTCGTCTTCCGCTTCGACCTGGATCTGACTGGCGTCCGCGGGCACCTTGTCGCCACGACGCTGCAGGATTCGATACTGGGTTTCGCGGAACTCCTGCTGTAGGCGTTGTTCGGCCAGCAACGCGCCATCGACGGCAGCGGCGCTCATGCCTTCCACCTCCAGGCGTAGAGCCGGACGTTGCTTCAGGGCCGAGGCCAGCGTGTCCAGACGTTTGCGCGCTTCGCTATCCAGCTCGCTGCTGGCCGGTTCGAAGCCGACATGGCTGAGGTCGGCGTCGCTTCCGCCGGCCAGTCCGGCTATGAACTTGAACGGCGCCTGGGCTGCGCGAACCACCAGATTGCGCAGGGTCTGCCAGACGATCGGCATGACGCTGAACTGCGGGTCGTTCAGGTTGCCCTGCACCGGCAATTCGATGGAGATGGTGCCCTTGCTGTCCTTGAGCAGGGCGACCGCCAGCCGAACAGGCAGATCCACGGCATCAGGACTGTCGACCTTCTCGCCAAGCTGCAGCTGCTCCAGAACGACCTTGTTTTCTGCGTTAAGACGACCCTGCTCAATCCGGTAATGCAGATCCAGATTGAGGCGGCCCTTGCGAATCCGGTAGCCGGCGAATTTGCCGGAGTAGGGCGTCAGCGTGGTCAACTCGACCTGGCGGAAGCTCGTGGCGATGTCGAGGCTCTGCAGTGGATCGAATGGCGTCAGGCTGCCCTTGATGCTGACCGGCGCATACTGATCCACCTTGCCGGCGACATTTACCGAGGCGGCTTTCTGCTCGCGGTTGTCCAGGGTGCCGATATCTCCGTTGAGCGACTGGATGGCTGTGACGAAGGGCGGTCGCAGGCTGAAGTCGGCAAAGTTCGCCGAGCCGTCGGCAATGGCAATGCCGCCGATACGGATAGCCAGCGGCTCGGAGGAGTCTTGTGCCTGTGCGTTGTCATCCCCAGCCTCACTGCGCTCGACCAGCAGGTCGTTGATGTTGGTGCTCAGGTCCGGGTTGATGATGAAGCGCGCATAAGGCTGGCTGAGGTCGACGCGCTCGATTGTCAGGCTGCTCGGGTGCTGGTAGTCGAGGCCGCTGAGTTGCAGGCGCTGCCATTTGACGAAATCGCGATTGTTGATCGTGTCCAGCGTATGCAGCTGAGTGGCGTCTACGCTGCCCCGAACGCTGAAGGCCAGCGGCTCGGTGGACTTCAGCTCGACCTCGAGTTCGCTGGCCAGCAGGCCGCTGCGCACTTCCAGATGGACCAGTGGGCTGAGATAGGCCTGAGCGATGCGCAGGTCGATATCTCGCGTGGTCACCGCCAGCTTGCCGCTCACGGGGCTCATCTGTAGTTGCCCGTTGGCCTGGATGGCGCCTTGCTTGCCGACTCCGGTTTCCAGTTCGAGGGAGAAGGGGCTGGTGCCGAGGCTGTCGAACTCGCGGATGTTCAAATCTAGCGGGCCCAGCTCCAGCGCGACTTCATCGTCCGGGACGCGATCGACGAGATGGACCCGGTAGTCGCGCAACTGAGCGTCGCGTAACAACACCTGCCAGGGTGCGTTGGCTCCCTTTGCTGTGTCGTCCGTGGCCGGCGCGTCGGCATCTGTCTTGTCGCTGGTCGAGGCGAACAGTTTCTGCCAGTCGAGTTCTCCGTCCGCTTCCCGGGCCGCCCAGGTTTCCAGATTGCGGCTGCGCAGTTTGCCAATGCTGATCTGCTGCCTGGCCAGGTCAAGCGACGTTTCGCTCAGCTCGAGTCGCTCCATGCGGATCAGCTTGTGCCCATCAGGGCTGTCGAGGGCCAATGGGCCGAGTGCGGCCTTGGCATTCTCCAGTCGCAGCGCGAGGTCATCGCTGAGGTCCAGGCGATAGTTCGTGCTGAACTGGAGACTGCCATCCTTGAGTGTCAGCGGCACGGCGTCGCGTACATAGGGCCACAGGTCCTTGAGCTGGAGATCGCTGATCTGTAACTGACCGCTGGATGTCAGTGGTTGCAGGCTGATATCGCCCTGCCAGTCGATGCGCCCACCGCTCGGCCCGCTGGCGGTTAGACGGGCATCGGCGCTGCCGTCGCTGCGGGTGGCGAGATTGTGTAGTTCGAAATCCAGTGAATCGTAGACCAGGGCAATGGGTTCGCTCGGACGCTGGTCCATGAAGGTTAGGCGGCCGCCTGCCAGTTGCAGACGATCCATGCGCAGCGGAAAGATGTCACCGCCCTCGCTGGTCGTCGGCTCTGATTCAGGCACCTCGAACAGCTGGCTGAGATTGAGCGTGCCATCTTCGGCGAAGCGCACCTCGACGTCCGGCTCGATAAGCTCGACATTGGCCAGGTGCAGCGTGCGTTGCCAGAGGCTGTCCCACTGCAGGTCGAGAAAGAGCCGCTCGAAGGCCAGCTGACGATCGTCCTGCTCGCCGATGCGCAGGCCGAACAGCGAGAGCTCGAGGCTGAACGGGTTGAATTCGATACGTTGCAGGCTGGCCGGCACGGTTGCGTAGGCCGCAAGCTGCTGATTGGCGATGCGCTGGGCGATACCCGGCAGGATCAGAAAGCCAAGCAGGCTGTAGCAGATCAGCACGAGCGCCACCCCGGTGAACGCACGCTTCATTCCATTGGGCATGACCGGAAGTATTCCTGGCGGATGGTTGCCTTGGAGTATGGCACGCGTACGCGGTTCCCCGAATCGAGCGATACGGGCAATGCGCTCAAAGCCGCAGAATCAGGGTCTTCAGTGGGGGCAGCCCATCGCGCGAGGGGAAGTCGGCAGCCGGTGCCAGCGCCTGCCATTCGCGTACCGGCCTGCCGGCCTTCTCGGCGCAGCGCAGCACCAGGGGCCGCCACTCATCCATCGATACCTTCGCCAGGTTGTTGCAGCAGATCAGCACCCCATCTTCAGCGGTTGCCAGCAATGCCGGTTTGAGCAGGCTCTGATAGTCGCGCAGCAGGTCCACCGTGCCGAAGGCGCTGCGTGCCCAGGCGGGCGGATCGAGCAGTACCAGATCGAACTGACGTTGTACCAGGCGCGGGTAGTCCGGCAAGGCTCGTCCGCGACGGGCGCTGACCGGCAGACCGGCCAGTTGGCGGATCGCCGGGAAGTAGTCGGAATGTACGAACTGCATTGGCGGCAGGGAAGGGTTCAGCTCGCCGTTTTCCCGGCCCACTGCCAGGTTGCGCTCGGCGAAATCGACATTCCAGACTTCCGACGCTCCGCCTGCGGCGGCGCACAGGCCGACGCCGCAGGTGTAGGAAAACAGATTGAGTACCGACTTGCCGGCGCTGTGTTGCTTGACCCAGCCGCGGGCGTTGCGCAGGTCGAGGAACAGCAGTGGGTCCTGCCCGCTGTGGCGACCTCGCACGCGATAGCGCAGGCC
Source organism: Pseudomonas sp. (assembly GCA_032105665.1). Classification (GTDB taxonomy): domain Bacteria; phylum Pseudomonadota; class Gammaproteobacteria; order Pseudomonadales; family Pseudomonadaceae; genus Stutzerimonas. Next base: position 21,220 of record DAMCQE010000011.1, read on the forward strand.
CCACTCATGGGCGACCTGATCTTCCAGCGCCCCGTCCTCAGGTTGATGCGCCTGGTTGCTGCGGTCGATCCGTGAGTTGCTCTGCGAGCGATCGTTGTAGATGAGCTGGAGCGGTTGCCCGAGAAAGTCGGTGGATTCGTCATGGATGCTCTGCAGCGCTTGCGCGTCGAGCGCTTGATGGAAGCTTTGCACCATCAGCTGCGGGCCGTAGCGATCGACCGTCAAGCCGGCCGCGCCTTCCTGGCTGCCATGGAACAGCCGGTAGCAATCGGTGCCTTGCTGCTGCAATTCGTCGAGCAGTGGGCGGCGGCTATCGAAGGCGGCGCGCAGCGCCTGGACGAGGGATGACATGCGCGGCGACTCGAAATAGAAGGGCGCGCAGTCTATCAAGAATCGCTGCGCTGGTTGCCTGGCGCTAGCGTGGCGGCAGGCCCATGCGTCGACGCGCGCGGTGTACGGAGCCGCTGCGTACGGCCCAGCGCACTACCGGCGCGGTGCTGCGAACCCCGGTGCGGATCAGCTGGCGTCGGCTTTCGCTCAGTGTCAGGCCAAGCATTTCCTGAGCCCATTCGGGCAAGAGCTCGACACCAGCGTGCAGCATCAGCGTTCCGAAAGGCCTGAGCAGGGGGCTGGGCGCCGGGGCGGTACGCAGTGTCTGCAGGATTTCCAGCGCACGCTCGTCGCTCCGGAGCTGGGGGCTGGTGCGCTCGAGATAAGCCTCGATCTGCGCGCGCGAACGCGGCACGTCACCGGCGCCGAGGCGCTCGGCGATCAGCGCCACTTCGGCGTAATAGCGATCCTGCTCGGCAGCGGGTAGATCCGGATTGAGGTAGCGCAAGTGGGACTTGAGAAAGCTGCTGACCTCGGCGACGTGCACCCAGGTCAGCAGGTCGGGATCCGACGCGGCGTAGGGACGACCATCCGGCGCCGTACCGGATACGCGTGCATGAATCCGTTTGACCCGCTCGATCAGCCGGTCGGCATCGGCGTGGCTACCGAAGGTAGTGGCGGAGATGAACTGCCCGGTGCGCCGCAGGCGGCCGAGCAGGTCCTCGCGAAAATTAGAGTGATCCCACACACCGGACAGCGCCAACGGGTGCAGCGCCTGCAATAGAAGTGCGGAGATTCCGCCAACCATCATCGAGGTGAAGTCGCCATGCACGCGCCAGCACACGGACTCAGGCCCGAACAGGCCGGGATCGCCCGGAGGATTTTCGTAATCGACACCGCCGATCGCCAGCCCGGTAAGGCTGAGCACGCGGGTTTCGATATGACGGCGAATGAATTCCATGGCGACAGCGCTGTTGGCTTGGCAAGCGGCGATGTTACCTGAACAGACGCAGAGGGCTCGCCAATTGGCGGTGGTAACGGGGGAAGGAGACCGGACAGCAGCGCCGCACTGTTGTCCGGTCGAGGGGCGATATCAGCCGCGGTGGCGGCCGCGGAAGAAGTCGATCAGGCCCTGGGTGGAGGCATCCTCTGCGGGCGCAGCATCGAAGCGGGTCATCTGGTTGTAGACGGCCTTGCCCAGATCCTTGCCGAGCTCCACGCCCCACTGGTCGAAGGAGTTGATCCCCCAGATCACGCCTTGGACGAAGACCTTGTGCTCGTACAGCGCGATCAGTGCGCCGAGGCGGCCGGGGCTGATGGTTTCCATCACCACGGTGTTGCTCGGGCGGTTGCCGGGGATCACCTTGTGCGGGGCGAGACGCTGCACCTCGGCCTCGCTGAGGCCCTTGGCGCGCAGTTCGGCCTCGGCTTCTTCGCGCGTCTTGCCGCGCATCAAGGCCTGGCTCTGCGACAGGCAGTTGGCGTAGAGCCACTCGTGGTGATCGGCGACAGGGTTGTGGCTAACCACGGGCACGATGAAGTCGGCCGGGATCAGCGGTGTGCCCTGGTGCAGCAGCTGGTGGTAGGCGTGCTGGCCGTTACAGCCGACACCGCCCCAGATCACCGGGCCGGTGGTGCAGGACACCGGTGTGCCGTCCTGGCGCACGCTCTTGCCGTTGGACTCCATGTCCATCTGCTGCAGGTGTTTGACGAAGTTGCGCAGGTAGTGGTCGTAGGGCAGGAAGGCGTAGCTCTGCGCGCCCCAGAAGTTGTGGTACCAGATGCCGAGCATCGCCAGCAGCACCGGCATGTTGCTTTCGAACGGCTCGCTGAGGAAATGCTGGTCCATGCTGTAGGCGCCGGAGAGCAGGTCCTTGAAGTTGGACATGCCGATGGCCAGGGCGATGGGCAGGCCGATCGCCGACCACAGCGAGTAGCGCCCGCCGACCCAGTCCCACATGGGGAAGATGTTCTTCTCGCGAATGCCGAAGTCGACAGCCGCCTGCTTGTTGCTGGTCACGGCGATGAAGTGGCGGTAGAGCTTTTCCTCGGTGCCGCCCTTGCCCAGATACCAGTTGCGGGCCGCCTGGGCGTTCTTCAGCGTCTCGAGGGTGCCGAAGGTCTTGCTGGAGATGATGAACAGCGTGGTCTCGACATTCAGCTTGGCGGTCACCTCGCGGAATTCGCTGCCGTCGATGTTGGCCAGGTAGTGCGTCCGCACGCCGTGCTGGGTGAACGGCAGCAGCGCCTCGGAGACCAGCTGTGGGCCGAGGAACGAGCCACCGATGCCGATGTTCACGACGTCGGTGATGGTCTTGTCGCTGAAGCCGCGCCACAGGTTGTTGTGGATGCGGGTGACGATGTCGGTCATCTGTGCCAGGGCGGTGTGCACGTCGCGCATGATGTTCTTGCCGTCGACCATCACCGAGTCGCCCATGGGACGGCGCAGGGCCGTGTGCAGCACCGGGCGATTCTCCGATGCATTGATCCGTTCGCCCTCGAACATGGCGCGGGCGGCCTGCTCGACGCCGGCCTCGCGGGCCAGATTGACCAGCAGGGTGCGGGTCTGCGGGGTGATGAGGTTCTTCGAATAGTCGAGGAACAGGCCGCTGCAGGAAACCGACAGGTCATCGAAGCGCGTCGGATCGGCCTTGAAGGCCTCGCGCATGCTGAAGTGCTGCATGGCCAGGCGGTGTTCTTCCAGGGCCTTCCAGGACGGCAGGCCGGTGACATCGAGCGGATGCTGGTAGTAGCTCATGGTGATGCGGCTTCCTTTGCTTTGACAGGCCGCTGAACCCCTGCAGTTGCACGCGCAGGCGCGCGTTGGTCGCGACGGGATTCAGTAATGTGTATGACCGTGCGGGCGCGCCGGCACTCCTCCTGAATGCTGCGGATGCTGGCCGAACCCGGCTTTCACCGAGCCGGTGAAGGCACATCCTATGCCATCAGAGTCAGCTCAGACAGGGGAAACCCCCACTCCGTTCCGGGCCATTGCCTTCTATTCTGCCCGGCCTGTGCTTTGGTTCGTCCACCTATCGGCCGTTCAGCCATGTTCAAACGAAAAAGCCCGAAGTGCAGAACACTTCGGGCTTTCTATTCGACGACACCTGAACGGTGACTCAGGCGACCTGAACCGGGATGGCGTTGCTGGTATGGCTCAGCTCGCCGTCTGCGCCCATATAGAGCACATGCGGTTTGAAGCTGGCCAGCTCGGCCTCGCTGTAGTGCGCATAGGCGCAGATAATCAGGCGGTGGCCGACACCGGCCTTGTGAGCAGCGGCACCGTTGACCGAGATGATCTTCGAACCTTCCTCGCCGCGGATGGCGTACGTGGTGAAGCGCTCGCCATTGTCGACGTTGTAGATCTGGATCTGTTCGTATTCACGGATGCCGGCCAGGTCCAGCCATTCGCCGTCGATGGCGCAGGAACCTTCATAATCGAGCACCGAGTGAGTTACCTGGGCGCGGTGCAATTTGGCCTTGAGCATGATGGCGTGCATGGCGGGGTCCTCCGGGGGCGCAAGCGGCGCAGAGTGTGCCTTAAGCCTCGAACGTGATCAAGGCTGCGGACAAATGGCTGGGATCAGGCCGATGTGTGGATGTCCACCAGCAGGTTGTCGATCAGCCGCGTCTTGCCCAGGTAGGCGGCGGCGAGGATGACCAGCTCGGTGGAGCGCTCGCTGACCGGTTGCAGGTCGATTGCGTTGCGAATCTCCAGATAGTCCGGACGCAGGCCGGCAGCCTGCAAAGCGCTCAGGCCTTCGGCGATCAGCGCCGGGTAGTCGCGGCGACCGCCCCGGATCGCTACGTCCAGCTGGCTCAGGGTGCGGTACAGCGATGGAGCCGTGGCGCGCTCGTCTGCACTCAGATAGCCGTTGCGTGAAGACAGCGCCAGGCCGTCGGCGGCGCGAACGATCGGCTCCGAGAGGATCTGCACTGGCATGTTCAGATCGCGGACCATGGTGCGGATCACCGCCAGCTGCTGGAAGTCTTTCTGACCGAATACGGCGAGGTCCGGCAGCACCATGTTGAACAGCTTGCTGACCACGGTGGAGACACCGTCGAAATGCCCGGGGCGGCTGCCACCGCAGAGACCTTCGGAAACGCCGGGCACGCGAACGATGGTCTGCTGGGCCTGGCCGTGCGGATACATCTCTTCGACGCTCGGCGCAAAGAGCAGGTGGCAGCCGGCTTCGAACAGCTTGTCCTGATCCGCAGCGAGGGTGCGCGGGTAGTTGTCCAGGTCTTCGTTGGGGCCGAACTGCAGTGGATTGACGAAGATGCTGGCGACCACGAAGTCGGCGCGCTGCCCGGCCTTCTTCACCAGCGCTATGTGACCGGCGTGCAGGTTGCCCATGGTCGGTACGAAGCCGATGCGCTTGCCTTCCCCACGGGCGCGGGACACTGCGGCACGCAGGTCGGCGATGGTCTTGACGATGTTCATGCGGAGAAACCGTGTTCGACTGCGGGGAATTCGGTGGCCTTGACGGCCTTCACGTAGCCGGCGATGGCGGATGGGATGTCACCGTGCTCGCGCATGAAGTTCTTGACGAACTTCGGTACGCGGCCACCGAGCGAGAGCCCGAGCATATCGTGCAACACCAGCACCTGGCCGTCGGTGTCGCTGCCGGCGCCGATGCCGATCACCGGAATCTGTACCGCCCGGGTGATGCGCGCAGCCAGTTCGCTGGGTACGCACTCGAGCAGCAGCATGGCTGCACCGGCGGCTTCCAGCGCCTTGGCGTCCTCCAGCATCTGAAGTGCCTGGGCTTCCTCGCGGCCTTGTACCTTGTAACCGCCGAAGATGTTGACCGCCTGTGGCGTCAGGCCCATGTGTGCGCAGACTGGAATGCCACGCTCGGCCAGCAGGCGGATCGACTCGGCCAGCCAGGCGGTGCCCTCCAGCTTGATCATGTGTGCGCCAGCCTGCATCAGCACGGCCGAATTGTTCAGGGTCTGCTCGGTGGTGGCGTTGGCCATGAACGGCAGGTCGGCGACGATCATCGCGCCACGATTACCGCGTTTGACGCTGGCGGTGTGATAGGCCATGTCGGCAACGGTGACCGGCAGGGTGCTGTCGTGACCTTGCAGGACCATGCCGAGTGAATCGCCGATCAGAAGCATCTCGACGCCCGCATCGCAGGCGGTCTTGGCGAAGGTGGCGTCATAGCAGGTGAGCATGACGATCTTTTCGCCCTTCCGCTTGAGCCCTTGCAGCGTGGTCAGGGTTACGTCTGGCATGAATGCCGTCCTCTTCGAGCCTCGGAGGTCAGGGTTGCCGCGCGGCGCACCGGTTGGGTGCATGGGGCCGCGGATGGCAGAGGGCGCTTATAGTCCCGGCGGCGACAGAGTAAGTCAATCGCGAGTGTTACCCGCGCGTTACGTTCGTTACCGCGGCGGTGACACCGTCATCGCCAAGCCGCTCGAGACCGCTGAAGGGGCAGGCGGCGAGCAGGTCGACGAGTCGGCGACCATCGGCCAGCAGCAACTCCGCCGGAGCGACTTCAGCGAGCGGGTAGAGCACGAACGCGCGGGCTTGCAGGTGATAATGCGGAACCTGCAGGCGGGGTTCGGCGATCAGGCGATCGCCGAACAGCAGGATGTCCAGATCCAGCGTACGCGGCCCCCAGCGCTCCGCCTTGCGCTCACGGCCCTGGGCCTGCTCGATGCGTTGCAGGGCGTCGAGCAGATCGAGCGGCGCGAGACTGGTGTCCAGTGCGGCCACGGCGTTGACATAACGTGGTTGGTCGGCTGGTCCGAGTGGGTCGCTGGCATAGAGTGACGATACTGCTGCGAGACTGCTCTGTGGCAAGTCAGCCAGCGCTTGCAGGGCGCCGCGCAGTTGCTGTTGCGGATCGGCCAGGTTGCTGCCCAGGCCGATGTAGACGCGTTCCATTTTACTCGGCCGGGTTGGCGGCGTTGTCGCCCGGACCACGGCGGCGGCGCCCCCCACGACGACGCTTCTTCGCTCCGCCGGCTTCTTCCTTGTTGCTGAGGCCGCGAATCATGTTGCGACGTTCGCTGTCGCTGGCTTCCTGATATCCGGTCCACCAGTCGCCGAGGCCGTTGGTTTTCTCGCCGGCGCTTTCGCGTAGCAGAAGGAAATCGTAGCCGGCGCGGAAGCGCGGATTTTCCAGCAACTGATCGGCGCGGCGCCCCTGGCGGCGCGGCAGGCGCTCCTGCATGTCCCAGATCTCGCGCATGGGGATGGTGAAGCGTTTCGGAATCGCGGTGCGCTGGCACTGCTCCCAGATGATGTCGTGCGCCGCTTCCTGCATCGCCGGGATCGGCGGCATGCCACGGTCCTGCAGTTCCAGTACGCGGGCGGGCAGGGCGGGCCAGAGCAGTGCGGCAAAGAGGAATGCCGGCGTCACCGGTTTGCCCTGCTGAATGCGCAGGTCGGTGTTGGACAGGGCGTTGCGGATCAGCGTTCCGGCATACTCGGGGTTGCGCTCGAGTGCTGCGGCGCTCGCCGGGAACAGCGGGGCGAATAGGTCGTACTCGAGCAGCAGCTCGAAGGTGCGCTCGGCCTTGCCGCCGAGGAATAGCTTGAGCACTTCGTCGAACAGGCGTGCCGAGGGAATGCCGTCGAGCAGGTCGGCGAGGTCGACGATGGGTTCGGCGCTGTGACGTTCGATCTCGAAGTCGAGCTTTGCGGCGAAACGCACGGCACGCAGCATGCGCACCGGGTCTTCCTGGTAGCGCTGCTCGGGATCGCCGATCAGACGGATCAGGCGATTGCGGATGTCGTGTACGCCACGAGTGTGATCGAGGATGCGCTCGGTAGTCGGATCGTAATACAGCGCATTGATGGTGAAGTCGCGGCGCTGGGCGTCGTCTTCGAGGGTGCCATAGATGTTGTCACGCAGGATGCGGCCGCTCTCGTTGCGCGAAGCGAGATGGCTGGCGTCGTCGTCATCCTCTTCCGGATGGTTGGCGCGGAAGGTGGCGACCTCGATGATCTCGCGACCGAAATGAACATGCACCAGCTTGAAACGGCGTCCGATCACGCGGGCGTTGCGGAATTCGGCGCGGACCTGTTCGGGGGTCGCGCTGGTCGCGACGTCGTAATCCTTGGGATTCAGCTGCAGCAGCAGGTCGCGCACGCAGCCGCCGACCACATATGCCTCGTAACCCGCCTGCTGCAGTCGTTCGACCACGCTCACCGCGTAACGACTGATCTCGTTGCGATGCAGGGAATGCTGCCGGCTGGACAGAATTTCAGGTGTGCGACGGGGATGCGGGATACGGCGCAGCGGAAGACGAAAAGACTGGAACAGCTTTTTCAGCATGAGGGGCAACTGTGTGGCGGAATGACGGGCCGGCGTCGCGAAAGCCGCGAAACCTGCGCGGATTCTAGCACCGGGACTGCCGGATGGTGAACGAAGCGCAGGGTAGTGTCAAAAAGCTTCGCGTGTAGCGTGACGAGGGTTCTGCCTGGTGCAACGCGGAAGGAAATGTCTGGACGGGGCGTGCGGAAGGAAACCGCGGAGCCAGATAGCACTGAGGGGAGCCGAAGCTCCCCTCTGAATAATGTCGCGTGCTTATTTATTGTTATTGGTCTTCTCAGGCGTTGCTGTTCTTGTTGTTCGCCTGTCCTTCGGGCCGTGGCCGTCGGGAACGCTCCCACAGTGGGAGCCAATAGCAAACGGATTTCTTTGGTCGCTGACGTTGCCTTGATCTTCGATCCAACCAGTGCAGGGCCTGCTCGATGCAGTTTTTGTTGTTCTCGGCCTGGTCGTGGGGCGAACCCCGTGGCATGTCCTCTCCAAAAGAATCAGTTAGCTGCGCCTCCGCCTTCTTGTCGTTGTTTTGCTGGAGCCGTTACGTCTTGTTCTTATTGTGGGATCTGCTTGTTATTGTTGTTGTGCCATTAGGTAAGCAGTTGCCGTGCCAGTTTTAGGAAATCGTTATATTTCAATGAGTTGTGAATTCCAGACTTGGCGGAAGGCAAGAAAAAACCGGGGCGTCGTTACCGATGCTCCCGGTTTTTGTTACGAACGATGCGCCGGCGGTAACAAATTACCCGGCGGCGCTACTGGACTTGCGCCGCGGAATGCCCAGGCGCTGGCGGCGTTCCCACAGGCATTTGCGGCTGATGCCGAGCTTGCGCGCCAGTTCGGTCTCGGTCATGTGGTCCTGATGCTCGAGCACGAAATGCTGGAAGTAGTCCTCCAGCGAGAGATCCTCGGTCGGCTCGTTGCCACCAGCGATACCGCGGATGCCGCCGAGTGAATCTTCTTCGAATTCATCGTCCAGCTCGTCGAGTTCGATATCGATGCCCAGCAGCTCGGCGTCGATCTCCGGGCTCTCGCTGAGGATCGCCGCGCGCTCGATGGCGTTTTCCAGTTCGCGCACGTTGCCGGGCCAGGAGTAGTGACGAATCGCCTGTTCGGCGTCGCGCGAGAAGCGCATCTCGTCGCTGCTCATGCGTTCGCCCTGGCGCGCCAGGAACGCCTTGGCGATTTCGAGCACGTCGTTGCCGCGCTCGCGCAGCGGCGGCAGCTTGAGCGCGATCACGTGCAGGCGGTAATAAAGGTCTTCGCGGAACTGGCCGGTCTTGGCCAGGGTTTTCAGGTCGCGGTGGGTGGCGGCGATCAGACGCACATCGACCTTCTGCGACTGCACCGAGCCGACGCGGCGGATCTCACCTTCCTGCAGTACGCGCAGCAGGCGCGCCTGGGCTTCCAGTGGCAGTTCGCCGATTTCGTCGAGGAACAGGGTGCCGCCATCGGCTGCCTCGACCAGGCCGGCGCGACCGGCGCTGGCCCCGGTGAAGGCCCCCTTCTCGTGGCCGAACAGCTCGGATTCGAGCAAGGTTTCCGGAATGGCCGCGCAGTTCACCGAGATCATCGGCGCCTTGGCCCGTCGCGAGAGATTGTGCAGTGCCCGCGCCACCAGTTCCTTGCCGGTGCCCGACTCGCCCTGGATCAGCACGTTGGAATCGGTGGGGGCGACCTTGCGGATCTTGCTGAACAGGTCCTGCATCGGTGCGCAGTGGCCGATGATGCCGATGTCGCCCTGTGCCGCGTCGCTTGGGGCGCTGCCATTGCCACGGCTCGGCTGAGCGAGGGCTGCGGCGCTCTGCTGATGATCCTGAAGGATGCGCGCCACGGTCTGCAGCATTTCGTCGTGATCGAAGGGCTTGGCGATGTAGTCCACCGCGCCCATCTTCATGGAGTCCACCGCCGAGCGCAGGCTGGCGTAGCTGGTCATGATCAGCACCGGTGTGCCTTCGGCCAGTTTGATCAGTTCGGTGCCGGGTGCGCCGGGCAGTCGCAGGTCGCTGACGATGAGGTCGAAACCCGGGATGCTGTAGCGCTCCTGTGCTTCCTGCACCGAGCCGGCTTCGCTGACCTCGTACTGGTTGCGTTCGAGGAGGCGCCGCAGGGCTGAGCGGATGATGGTTTCGTCTTCGACGATCAGTATGTGTGACATCAGTACTCTCTCGACGGTCTGGAGGCAGAACCGGCGCCGGGCCGGTACGGCAGTCGCCTCTTCAACTTACGGCGTGTGACGCTTCGACATGCCGCGGCAGGGTGATGCGAAAACGGGTGCCGCGTTGCGTTTCCGGGTCAGCCGGGCTGTCGATATCGATCTGGCCATAATGCTCTTCAATGATCGAATAGACCAGCGCGAGGCCCAGGCCCGTGCCTTCGCCCGGGTCCTTGGTGGTGAAGAACGGCTCGAACAGGCGGTCCTGGATCTCTTTCGGAATGCCGCTGCCTTCGTCCTCCACGGTCAGATAGACCGTCTGCTCAGCCACGTCGCTGGTCACCCGGATCACGCCACCGGGCGGCGATGCGTCGCGGGCGTTGGACAGCAGGTTGATCAGCACCTGCGCCAGGCGTTGCGGGTCCCCCTCGGCCACATGATCGGGATGGCACAGGTTGAGGAACTGCACCTCGGTGCGGTTGCGGTTGAGCGAGAGCAGGCCGATGGCGTCCTGGGTGACCTGTGCCAGGCTCACCGGATAGAGCTGGTGCTGGCGTTCGCCGGCATGGGCGAAGCTCATCAGCGACTGCACGATGCGCGACACGCGCTTGGTCTGCTCGATGATCTGCGCGCTGATTTCGACGATCTCGCCATCGCCTTCGCGCTCGTCCCGCAGGTTCTGCGCCAGACAGGCGATGCCGGTGATCGGGTTGCCGATTTCGTGCGCCACGCCGGCGGCCAGGCGGCCGATGCTGGCCAGACGCTCGGAATGCACCAGGCGGTCTTCCAGCTGCTGGGTCTCGGTCAGGTCCTCGACCAACAGGACCAGGCCGCTGTTACCGGGCGCCAGCGGCTCGGCGATGGCTGCCTTGTGCAGGTTGAGGCAGCGGCGATGGCCGTTGTGCGCCAGGCGCTGCTTGTGCAGGTGTTCGTCGGGCTGCTCGATGAAGTCGCCCAGCAGGCTGCGCCAGGGTTCGGCGATGGTCGACAGGCGCGAACCGACGACCTGCAGCGCGGGAATTTCGGTCAGCTCTTCGAGGGCGCGATTCCACATGAGAATTTCCTGATCCTTGGCCAGCGAGCAGACCCCCATGGGCAGTTCCTGCAGCGTCTGCCGGTGATAGCGGCGCAGCGCGTCGAGTTCGGCGGCCAGGCCGGTCAGGCGCGAGTGATACTCCTCCAGGCGGTTCTCGATGAAGTGGATGTCTTCGGTGATGTAGCCCTCGGCGCCGTTCTTGTATGGCAGGAAGTTCTCGACGATGTCCTGGGCCACGCTGGGCCCCATCAGCCCGGACAGGTTGGCTTCGATGCGATCACGCAGGCGGCGCAGGGCATAGGGGCGGTGCTCGTCGAACGGCAGCTGCAGATCGCGCAGTGCCTGCTCCACTTCGCGCTGCGCGGTCTTGGCGCCCAGGGGCTTGGCCAGCTGGGTGGCGAACTCCTGTGGCGAGGCGGCCATCAGTTCACGCCGCTGCGGCCGGCGCACGTTTTCCACCGCACAGGCCTCGGCGGCGCTCTGCTCCTCGGGGCTGGTCTCGCTGAAGATCGAGAACAGTGAGAAGGCCAGCACGTTGACCGCCAGCGAAGCGATTGCCGCCAGGTGCCAGCTGGTGTCGTCGAGTACGTAGACCACGTTGAACAGCGGGATATAGAAACCATCCAGATTGCCCACCAGGGGCAGCAGCATGGTCACCATCCAGACGCCGATGCCGGCCAGCAGGCCGGCTATGTAGCCGCGGCGGTTGGCGGTCGGCCAGTAGAGCACCGAGAGCACGCCCGGCAGGAACTGCAGGGTGGCAACGAAGGCGACGATGCCCAGGTTGGACAGGTCCTGCTCGGCGCCGAGCAGCAGGTAGAACCCGTAACCGGCCAGGATGATGGCGAAGATCAGGCTGCGTCTGGTCCATTTCAACCAGCGGTAGATGTTGCCCTCGCTGGAGGGTTGATAGAGCGGCAGCACCAGATGGTTGAGGGCCATGCCGGACAGCGCCAGGGTGCTGACGATGATCAGCCCGCTGGAGGCCGACAGCCCGCCGACGAAGGCCAGCAGCGCCAGGGTTTCGCTCTGTGCGGTGAGGCCGAGGCCGAGGGTGAAGTATTCGGGGTTGGTGCTAACGCCCAGCTTAAGGCCGGCCCAGAGGATCAGCGGCACGGCCAAACTCATCAGTAGCAGGTACAGCGGCAATCCCCAGCTGGCGCTGACCAGTCCGCGCGGGTTGAGGTTCTCGGTGAACGTCATGTGATACATGTGTGGCATGACGATGGCCGAGGCGAAGAACACCAGCAGCAGGGTACGCCACGGGCCTTCCTGCAGCGGCGTGTGCAACGCCTGCAGCGCCGACTGGTTCTGCAGCAGCCAGATCTCCAGTTGGTGCGGGCCACCGAAGACCACGTACAGGGCGTACAGGCCGATGGCACCGAAGGTCACCAGCTTGACGATCGATTCGAAGGCGATGGCGAACACCAGCCCTTCGTGCTTCTCCCGCGTGGCGATGTGGCGGGCACCGAAGAGGATGGTGAACAGCATGATCATCAGGCAGTAGCCCAGCGCCACGCGCTCCTGCAGCGGCTCGAGAGTCAGGATGCCGATGGCGTCGGCGACCGCCTGGATCTGCAGGGCCAGCAGCGGCAGCATGCCGATCAGCATGACGATGGTGGTCAGCGCGCCGCTCCAGGTGCTGCGGAAGCGGAAGGCCACCAGGTCGGCCAGCGACGACAGCTGATAGGTACGAGTGATGCGCAGGATCGGGTAGAGCAGCACCGGCGCCAGCAGAAAGGCGCCGCACACGCCGAGATAGGTGGCGAGAAACCCGTAGCCATACTGGTAGGCCAGGCCCACGGTGCCATAGAAGGCCCAGGCGCTGGCGTAGACGCCGAGCGAGAGGGTGTAGGTCAGCGGGTGGCGGATGATCCAGCGCGGGATCAGCCCGCGATCGCTGACCCAGGCCACGCCGAACAGCATGAACAGGTAGGCGGCGCTGATCAGGATCAGGTGGCTCAGGCTAAAGCTCGTCTGCATCACGCTGGCTCTGGAGAATGGAGGTCACCACGATCAGGATCAGCCACAGCAGATAGGGCCGATACCAGGCACCGTTGGGGTCGATCCACCAGTCCATGATGGCGGGGGAGAACAGGTAGATCCCCACCACCAGGAGCAGCACCAGTCGGTAGATATACATGCCGGGTCTCGTGTCGGAAGTGAGGGCGATGGTAGAGCAGCGGCACGCGGCAAGCCACCAGCGGCAGGCAAAAGCTCGCCTCGGGTGGTTCGATCCATGCGTGGCTCAGCGCAGCTGGGCTTCGGCGAGGGTACGGACCCGCGGGATGCGTGCTGCATTCCAGTGGGCAACAGCCCAGCCGAGAATGTCCGCCGGCAGCGCGCCGTCCAGTTCCGCTGGCGGTTGCTGGCCAAGGGCGCGCAGCGCGCGAAGCAGCAGCGGGCTGGCCTCCTGGGGTTGCAGCGGTGGCGAGCGATAGCTCTTGCCGAGCTTGTGTCCGTCCGGCTGGATGATCAGCGGCAGGTGCAGGTAGCGTGGTTGTGGCAGGCCGAGGACCTCCTGCAGATAAAGCTGGCGGGGCGTCGAATCGAGCAGGTCGGCGCCGCGCACCACATCGGTGACGCCCTGCCAGGCGTCATCCAGCACCACGGCCAGCTGATAGGCAATCAGGCCGTCGCGGCGGCGAATGACGAAATCGCCGACCTCGCGGCCCAGATGCTGGCGGAACTCGCCTTGCACACGATCGATGAAGACGTATTCACGATCGGGTACGCGCAGGCGGATGGCAGCATCCTCGAGGCTGCGACCGGCGGCGCGGCAGAAGCCGGGGTAGGGGCCCGGGTAGCCTTCGAGCTGCTTGCGCGAGCAGGTGCACGCATACGCCAGGCCTTCATCCAGCAGCCGTTCGATGGCGTCCCGATACGCAGCGTGACGTTCGCTCTGGCGCAGCATGTCGCCGTCCCATTCGAAGCCGTAGCTCTGCAGCGTCTCGACGATGGCCCGCTGGGCGCCGGGCATCTCCCGTGGCGGATCGATGTCTTCCATGCGCAGCAACCAAAGGCCGCCGACCGAACGGGCGTCGAGATAGGAAGCGAGGGCCGCGATCAGCGAGCCGAAGTGCAGGTAGCCGCTGGGGGTCGGTGCAAAGCGACCGATGTAGCGTGCGGGCTGGGGCAGGGCGGAGGAAGACATGGCGGGCCGGCGCGATCGGTGATGGCGAGGCGGATGAAACGGTGCAGGGCCTGGAAATGAAGCGGGGCGCCGTAGCGCCCCGTTCGGGATCAGGAACCGATCTGCTTTTCCTTGATCTCCGCCAGCGTCTTGCAATCGATGCAGAGGGTGGCGGTGGGGCGCGCTTCCAGGCGACGGATGCCGATTTCGACACCGCAGGAATCGCACCAGCCGTATTCGTTGTCTTCGATCAGCTGCAGCGTCTCGTCGATCTTCTTGATCAGCTTGCGCTCGCGGTCGCGGGCGCGCAGTTCCAGGCTGAACTCTTCTTCCTGACTGGCGCGGTCGGCCGGATCCGGGAAGTTGGCAGCCTCGTCCTGCATGTGGTGCACGGTGCGATCGACCTCCTCCATCAGCTCCTGCTTCCACTTGTTCAGGATGCCGGTGAAGTGGGCGCGCATCTTGTCGCTCATGTATTCCTCGCCCTGGCTTTCCTTGTAGGGCTCGAAGGCGCGAATCAGTTGCTTGCTCGACGGTGTTTCTTTGGTAATGGGCATGGATGAACGCCTCTCGCTATGTCCATTGCGCAGGATGATTTGTCCCTTGCCGGCCCGTGCCGGCCCTGCGGCTGCAAGCGGGCGAACTTACCAGATCGGATCGGGACGCGCTACTCCCGAATCCAACAGTAACTGCAGCGGCATCAGGACCTTGGGTAGAATTCACGTTTCGTTCTCAACAGGAAGGTCAGATGACCTCGTCATACAGTGCGCGCAGCCGCGCAATAGAACCTTTCCACGTCATGGCGCTTTTGGAGCGGGCCAACCAACTGCAAGTTCAAGGCCACGACGTCATTCATCTGGAAATCGGCGAACCGGACTTCACCACCGCAGCGCCCATCGTGGCTGCAGGTCAAGCCGCGCTGGCCGCTGGGCATACGCGCTACACACCCGCCCGCGGCCTGCCGCAGTTGCGTGAGGCAATCGCCGGCTTTTACGCGCAGCGCTATGGATTAACCATTGACCCCGAACGCATCCTGATTACGCCCGGTGGTTCCGGCGCGCTGCTGCTGGCTGCCAGCCTGCTGGTGGATCCGGGCAAGCACTGGTTGCTCGCCGATCCGGGCTACCCATGCAATCGGCATTTTCTGCGCCTGGTCGAAGGCTCTGCGCAACTGGTGCCGGTCGGCCCGGAGGTTCGTTATCAGCTGACCCCGGAGCTGGTCGAGCGCTACTGGGACCGCGACAGCGTCGGTGCGCTGGTCGCGTCGCCGGCCAATCCCACCGGGACGCTGCTGGATCGCGAGGAGCTGGCTGGGCTTTCGGCAGCGCTGAAAGCGCGTGGCGGCCATTTGGTGGTCGATGAGATCTACCACGGACTGACATATGGCGTGGACGCGGCAAGCGTGCTGGAAGTCGACGACGACGCCTTCGTGCTCAACAGCTTCTCCAAATATTTCGGCATGACCGGCTGGCGCCTGGGCTGGCTGGTGGCGCCGCCGGCAGCGGTTCCGGAGCTGGAGAAGCTTGCGCAGAACCTCTACATCAGCGCCCCGAGCATGGCTCAGCACGCGGCCCTGGCGTGTTTCCAGCCGGCGACGCTGGAGATTCTCGAGGCACGCCGCGGCGAGTTCGCCCGCCGCCGTGATTTCCTCTTGCCAGCCTTGCGGGAGCTCGGCTTCGGTATCGCGGTCGAGCCGCAGGGCGCGTTCTATCTGTACGCCGACATCAGCGCCTTTGGCGGCGATGCCTATGCGTTCTGCCAGCACATGCTGGAAACAGAGTTCGTCGCGATCACCCCAGGCCTGGATTTCGGTCGTTTCCAGGCCGGACATCATGTGCGTTTCGCCTACACTCAGGACCTGCCGCGCCTGGAACAGGCTATCGAGCGCATTGCCCGCGGCTTGCGCCGCTGGCAATCCTGATGCGTTTCGCGCAACCGCTGGAGCAAGGGCGGCTGGTCAGGCGCTACAAGCGTTTTCTTGCCGATATCATCACCGACGACGGCGAAGCGCTGTGCATCCACTGCCCCAACACCGGCTCGATGCTCAATTGCATGGGCGAGGGTGCGCGGGTGTGGTTCCAGCGCAGCAGCGATCCACGGCGCAAATTGCCGGGGACTTGGGAGCTGGTCGAAACCCCGCAGGGGCGGTTGGCATGCGTGAACACGGCGCGGGCCAATCCGCTGGTCGAGGAGGCACTGCTGAACGGGCAGATTGCCGAGCTGGCCGGTTTCACGACGCTCAAGCGCGAGGTGGCTTATGGCGTGGAGAACAGCCGGGTGGATTTTCGTCTCGACTACGCCGGGACTGCCGCCTTCGTCGAGGTGAAGAGTGTCACCCTCGGCTTTGCCGAAACGCCAGTGGCGGCCTTTCCCGACGCCGTAACGACACGCGGCGCCAGGCACCTGCGTGAGCTGGCGACGCTGGCCCGTGCCGGTGTGCGTGCGGTGCAGCTGTACTGCGTCAATTTGAGAGGCATCGAAGCTGTGCGGCCGGCCGAGGAGATCGATCCGGCCTATGCCGCTGCGCTGCGGGAAGCGCAGGCGGCAGGCGTGGAAGTGCTGGCTTACGGCGTCGATCTTTCCGTCGAGGAGTTGCGTATTGCTGGCCGATTGCCGGTATTGCTCTGATGGGTGGACGGTCGTGACGGTTGGAAATTTTTCTGCCCGGCTCGGGAACAAAGCGCCTTTCGTCTGGCCTCAACGAGGCTGGAAACCACATCCATCACATACGGGAAGGCTCTGCTCCGCTGTTCGACGCGGCGTTACGACGCGTTCCAGCCCGTTTTCGATGGCTCCTGCGGCGTCAGCGCGACATTTCTGATGCGCGTGTAGCGCCGTGGATGAAACTAATTTCGGACGCTCGCGCCTGGCGCGGGCGTCGTCGATGAGGCTACAAAGAATGCGAATCCTCGTTTGCGGTGCCGGCGGCCAAGTGGGTCGAGAACTGGTGGAACGGGCAGCAAGTTTCGGGCTGGAGGTGCTGGCGCCTGCACGGGCCCAGCTGGACATCGCGCAACCCGAGCAGGTTGCGGCAGTGATGCGTCAATGTCCCGGGCTGATCATCAATGCGGCCGCCTATACCCATGTGGACAATGCCGAATCTCATCGTGAGCAGGCCTATGCGGTGAACCGCGACGGCGCACGCCACCTCGCCGAGGCGGCCGAGCACGCTGGCGTTCCGTTGTTCCATATTTCCACCGACTATGTGTTCTCCGGTGAGGCCGATCACCCCTATACCGAGAGCGACGAAACCGGTCCGACCGGCGTCTACGGAGCGAGCAAGCTGGCGGGCGAGGAAGCGATCCGTGGGCGTCTGCAATCGCATCTGATCCTTCGCACCAGCTGGGTGTATGGCGTGCACGGGCACAACTTCGTCAAGACCATGCTGCGGCTCGCCCGGCAGCGCGATGCGCTTGGCGTGGTGAGCGACCAGATAGGCTGCCCGACCCAGGCTGGCAGCATCGCTTCGGTGTTGCTCGAACTGGCACGCCGCTACGCAGCCGGCGCGGATCTCGCCTGGGGGGTGTACCACTACAGCGGCGTACCGGCTTGTTCGTGGTACGACTTCGCCGTGGAAATATTCCGTCAGGGCGAAGGCGCCGGGCTGATCTCGCGGCAGCCGACGGTGTCGCCGATTGCCACGGCGCAGTACCCGACTCCCGCCCGGCGGCCGGCCTGGTCGGTGCTCGACTGCAGCCGCTTCGAGTCGACCTTTGGCCTCGCGCCCCGTCACTGGCAGGAAGACCTGGCCGATGTGCTGGCGATCCTGCGTCAGCAGGAGCACCCGGCGATCAGCCGTGAGCGGTCCTCCCGCGCCTGACAGAAAGTGCACGGCAGTTACCCGGCGCCGTGCGATTTCCCTGACCTCCGGTGTATTCTTGCGCCCCCGCGCCAAGGCGTGGCCTGACGTTCGGCTCTAGAAGGGGCGCAGCATGGTAGTGGTGTTGGCAATCCTGCCGATCTTCGGTCTGATCACGCTCGGCTATCTGTTCGGCTGGCGGCAATGGCTCAACAACGAAGGAGCGGCCGGGCTGGCCAGTGTCACCTTCAAGCTATTCATGCCGGCAGTGCTGTTTACCGGGATCGCCCGCGCCGAGCTGAGTGACGGCATGTCGCCAATGCTGCTGCTGGCCTATTTCGTACCGGTGCTGCTGGTGTTCCTGCTGGTCAATCTGGTCGCTCACCGCCGCGCCGGGCGCGCCACTCCGCTTGGTCTTACGGCCGCCTACTCGAACAACGTATTGGTCGGCATCCCGCTGGTGACCACGCTGCTTGGCGCTGAAAGCCTGGTCTATGTGTTCGCCATCCTGGTGTTTCACAGTCTCGTCCTGTTCTCGCTGCAGAGCTTCTACGCGGCACTGGGTGACGGCGACAAGGTCAGCGCTCCGGCGCTGCTGAGGAATCTGGCGAATCCGCTGATCATCGGTCTGGTGCTCGGTGCCCTGTTGAATCTATCCGGGCTCGAGCTGCCCGAGCCGCTCTGGCGCGTCGCTGTATGGCTGGCGCAGGCGGCATTGCCCTGTGCGCTGATGGTGCTGGGCATAAGCCTGTCGCGCTATCGCCTGCGGCCAAACGGGACGGCGCTGCTGCTGACGCTGGTCAAACTGGCGGCGTTTCCGGCACTGGTCTGGTGGCTGAGCGGGTTGCTGCCAGGGCTGAATCAGGATGCACGCAACGTGCTGGTGCTGCTTGCAGCCTGCCCGAGCGGCGTTAACGTGCTGGCGTTCGTCAAGCATTCCGAGGACACGCGAGCGGTCAGCTCGACCGTGTTTCTCTCGACCGTGACTGCACTCATCAGCCTGCCGCTATGGATGCTGCTTGCGGCTGGCTAGTGGAACGCTCAGCGGTCAGCAACTAGGACTCCGCTGCAGTTTTGACGAACGGCTCCGGGACAGGACTGTCACAAAAATGACAGACCTGAAAAAACCGGAGAGCACGGCATGTTGAAATTCATCGGCGGGACCGCAGGCATCATCTTCATCATCGGCCTGATCGTGGTGATCGGGATATTCAAGCTGCTGTTCTGACGAGCGGGGGCGACAGGCCGGCCGGCGCAAGCCCGCCGGCCTTTTTCATGCGCGGCTATTTGTTAGCTGCGCGGTTCCTGCGCCGAGGTTGCCATGATGTCCTCGAGTCGCAGGCCGGTCAGCCCGTGGATGGTGCGCCAGAGGTAGAAGAAGATCGCCATCATCATCAACATGCTGGGAATGGCGATCATCGGGTAGCTGAGCAGGGTCATGCGGCCCAGTTCGGCGTTGAAGGCTTCGCTGCCGGCGGGGCTGTTGACGATCCATTTGGCCAGCACGTAATTCATGAACGACGAGAAGAAGAAGGTGCCGCTGAGCAGGTAGGTCGCCCGCAGCAGCCGCGTTTCGAAGTGTTCGACCTGGCCGTTTTGCTCGAGCTGTTCGTGGATCTTGTCCACGTTGAGCACTTTAGGGTTGTACAGCAGGGTGCGAATCAGCGGGTAGCGGGTTCGCGTCGAGGCCAGCACGGCGATGCCGATGATGCCGGGAACCGCTGCTTCCTTGATGGCGAGCCACTGGGTATCGAGCTGAAGCAGCCCGATGCCGCCAGTCAGCAGCACACTGATCAGGCCGAGCAGGGCTATCCAGTTGAACTTGCGGTATTTGGCCAGCTCCCACAGCCCCCAGCCTAGCGGAAAGGCCAGGGCAAGCAGCAGTGCACCATCGGCGCCGAGGCGGTCTTCACCACTGAGCTTCATCAGGATCAGCGAAGGAATCAGGATGCTGACGGCCAGGTCAATTAGCGGGCGCGGTTTGTGTTCGGCGTGGGTCTGGTCGGTATCGGTCATGACATCGGGTTGGTCTGGAGAGGGCTGCATGATCGCCTGTGTTGCGGTCATTCGCCATACCATCTTCGTCGGGATGGTGATTGGTATCGTTTCCCCAGCATCAATGTTCGGACGCTGAGCTGCGTTTCGCGCGCCATTGGCCGTACTCGAATATCAGTACGACGATCATGGCCAGAGCGAAGGGCAGTAGCAGATAGAAACCGCGGAACACGATGAGTGCTGCCAGCACGTCCACCGTGGGAATTTCCGGAAGGGCGGCTACGAAGGTCAGCTCCAGCACACCGAGCCCGCCGGGTGCGTGGGACAGCAATGCCAGGGTGAAGGAGGCGAGGAATACGCCGAGGATGGTCAGATAGCCCGGGTTGTGTTCCGGCGGCAGCGCGAAGTAGATGATCGCCGCGGCGCAGAGCAGCTCAAGCGGGCCCGCCAGCAGCTGACGGCCGACGATTGGCAGTCGCGGGTACTCGATGTGCCATTTGCCCAGCCGCCACGGTGGCAACTGACGCCATGCGCCGAACGCATAGAGCGCGACCAGCATGAGCAGGGTCGAACCGACGGCGATGGATACCCAGCTGTCGCTATCGACAGCCCGATGAAGAAGCTGCGGTTTCAGAATCAGCACGGCGCCCCCGGCGAGCAGGGTGCCCAGCGCGAAGGTCAGCGAGCAGAAGACGATCAGGATGCCGATTTCCTGGGGCGTCAGGCCCCGGCTGCGGTAGGCGCGATAGCGCACCAGGGCGCCGGAAAACACCGATGCGCCGATGTTGTGCGCCAGCGCGTAGGTGGTGAAGGAACAGAGTGCGATGAACCACCAGGACATCTTCTTGCCCAGATGAGCCATCGCGATGCGGTCGTACCAGGCCAGCGCGACATAGGCGCCCAGGGTCGACAGCGCGGCCAGCAGCCAACGCCGCGCGCCGATCGCCTGCAGGCTGTCGGTAAGCTCGCTGAGCGAGATGTTGCGCACTTCGTGGTACAGCAGGTAGCCGGACAGCAGCACGGCCAGGACTCCGATGAGGGTCCAGGCGACATCGCTCCGCTTCATCATCACGTGGCTCCTTGAGGGAAGAGGATTGGCCACGTCTTGCGCTGAAGCACACTCATCCCTGATCGACCGCCATGCCAAACCTCCACCTGTTCTCGAATCGTCAAACAATCGGCAGCTGGCGACCGGTTTTGTTCAGTTTTTCACCCAAGTGGTCTTCTCGCTCGGACCGGCAGGAGGAGGTGCCGCTTGGATTGGTATCCCGCAGGAGAGCGCCGATGCCTGGGCGGTCGTCTGGGCATCGGTAGCCTGAGGCGATGCTGTGCATGTGGTGCAGGGGATGTAGAAGCGGTGCCAGTGCGGTGGTCGACTATTGTCAGGGATTGGAAATCTGCGGGGACGGTAGGGCGCGGTCAGTCGACGCTCTCTGCCTGCTTGACGCGGACCCAGTGGTCGACAAGTTCGCGCAGGTTCGAGAGTTCCACCGGCTTGGCCATATGACCGTCCATGCCTGCTTCTCGCGCGCGGTCGCGGTGCTCGCTGAGGATATGCGCAGTCAGGGCAACGACGGGAGTACGCCGGCGCGCATTCCTGGCTTCCCATTCACGCAGCTGGTGGGTGGCCTGAAAGCCGTCGAGCACGGGCATCTCGCAATCCATCAGGACCAGGTCATACGGCTGCGCCTTGATCGCCTCCAGCGCCTCTTCGCCGTTGCAGGCGGTGTCCGGTTGCAGGTTGAGTTTGTTCAACATGCCGCGGATGACCTTGGTGGAAATACTGTTGTCCTCGGCGACCAGGATGCGGAAGTCACTAGGGACTTCGAGCGCGGGCAGGTTCTGCGGCACCGTTGCCTGGCGCTGCTGGGTGCCCGGCTGGCGCTGCGCGAGTTCGTCGGCCAAGGTGGTCTTCAGCGTGTAACCGGCGACCGGTTTGGCGAGGATGCGCTTGATACCCGCATTGCGCGCAATGATCTTGCTCGGTGCGCTGCTCATGCCGGTGAGCATGATCAGCAGGACGTCATGGTTGAGGCTGTAATCTTCCTTGATCTTGCTCGCCAGCTGCATGCCGGTCATGCCGGGCATGTCCTGATCGAGCAGGACCACATCGAAGTATTCCTTGAGGTGCGCCTTGGTCCGCAGCAGGGCCAACGCCTCTTTGCCCGACGCAACGGCGCTGACCTCCAGGCCCCAGCCGCTGCATTGCTGGACCAGTACCTTGCGGCAGGTGTCGTTGTCATCGACGATCAGCAGCCGAGTGCCTTGCGGCGGCCCGTCCAGGTCGGCATTGCTCTGCGCCAGCCCTTCACTGGCCAGCGGCAGACTGATCCACAAGGTGTTGCCCTGGCTGGTGCCAGTCTGGATACCGAAATCACCATCCATCAGTTGCACCAGCTGGCGCGCGATGATCAGCCCCAGGCGCCCGCCATGGCGTGTCGCCGCAAGAAAGTCATGACTGTCGACTGCGGCATTGAGCAGCGCGTCGCGCTCGTACGCCTCGAGTGGCCGCCCACTATCCTGCACGGTGATGCGCAGGCGCGGGCTCTCGGGCGGTCCGTCGACCGCGGCGATCAGCAGCACCTCGCCCTCGTCGGTCTGCTTGAAGGCATTCTCCAGCAGGTTGAGCAGGGTCTGGCGCAGACGGGTCGGATCGCCGGTCACGACCTGCGGCAGCTGCGGCTGGATAAAGCTGATCAGCTCGACCTTCTGCTGTTCGGCCTTGGCGCGGAAGATGCTCAGACAGTCTTCGATCAGCGCGTTGAAATCGAACTGCACGTCATCCAGCTCGATCTGGCCAGATTCCAGCTTGGAAATGTCGAGAATCTCGTTGATCAGATTGAGCAGTTCGTTGCCGGAGCTATGAATCGTCTGGACGTAGTCGCGTTGCTTGGCCGACAGCGAAGTGCCCAGCAGCAACTCGCTCATGCCCAGCACGCCGTTCATTGGCGTTCTCAGTTCATGGCTAATCTTGGATAGGAAATCGGCCTTGGTCTTGAGTTCCGCGCTGCTGACGGCCGCTGCGGTGAATTGGGTGCGGCTGTCGGTCTGGCGCTGCCGTTGACGTTCGAGCAGGGCAAAGCTGAGTAGTAGCCCTGCGAGGGTCGCGAGGCTGAACAGGCCGCCAGTCAGCCAGCCCGGGTCGAGCTGGTCGAAGCCCAGCAACATGGGCATGAAGAAGATCATGCCGACGTTGAACAGGGTCGTTCCGGCCACTACCAGGCGCGCCGGCTGATAGCCCCGGCGCCAGTGATAGATCGCGACGAGCAGAGTGCTGCACGATGCGGCCAGCACCAGCGAATAGATCAGCCAGCTGTACCACGGCCACTGACCGAGCAGGATGCTGGCTGCCAGTGCCAGTACCAGGTTGAGTTCGATGCCCAGCAGCCAGGTGATCCAGGTTCGTCTGCGGTGATGGAAGAAACCCAGCGTGTAGCCGAGCAGCGCGGCGCTGGCGGCCATCGCCGACAGGTCGGCGATCAGCGGCTGACTGTAGGTCAGCCAGGGCATCCACGCCGCCATGACCCCGAGATTGGCCATGGCGCAGGCCAGCAGAGCGCCGTGCAGCAGGCTCAGCCAGATATGCGTGTAGCTGAGCGTGTAGGCAAAGCGCAGCAGGTTGTAGATCATCAACAAGGCTAGTGCGCCGAAGAGCGCGCCGAACAGGTAGGCAGGCTTGCTCAGGCTGACCATGCCGGCTTCATCGATGGTCTTGAACCAGGTCATCACCGGATGGCTGGACTGCAGGCGGATATAGGCCTCGCGTGGCTGCCCGTCATTGGGAAGGCTGAACAAGTACGCCCGGTTGGGCAATGGCCGGGCGCTGAAGGGACGTAGTTCCCCGGTCGCCGTATGCTGCTCGAGCTGGCCGTCACGCAACAGGTAGAAGTCCAGATACTGCACCCGTGGTGCAAACAGCCACAGCCACTTCGGTCGTGTCAGTGACGGTAGGCTGACCTGCAGCCAGACCGCTCGGTCGCTGGCCGGAGCGCTGTAGGAGAGTTTTTCGAGACGCTGGAACAGTGCGCGCTGGGAAACCACCTCATCGAGCGTAAGCCCTCCCGACTGGTCGATCAGCATGCGCCAGTTCTGTGGCACGGAATTGGGTGGAGCGGATAGTGCGGGGGAGGGTGGCGACTGGATAATGGACGCCAGGGCCGGAAGCGGGATCAGGTTGATCAGCAGCAGGCCGAAGAAAACAGCGATGGCAATCCGGAGCCGACCCACTTGAGAAGTCCGTTCATGTGTGTGACGGCCGATTATAGCCATGCCTTTGTCGGCCTGTAATGCGTGCGGCAGCGATAAAACTTGGCGCCGCACGCATTCCTGGCGCCTGGCTACGCTCAGCTGTCGCCCAGCTCCCGGGAGATGGCGCGATAGCCGATATCTTTGCGATAGAAACAGCCATTCCAGTGGATTTTTTCCGCCAGACGGTATGCCTGCTGCTGCGCCTCGGAGACGGTGCGGCCGATGGCCGTTGCGCAAAGCACGCGGCCACCGGCGGTGACGACCTGGCCTTGGTCGTTCAGAGCGGTACCGGCATGAAACACCTTGCCATCCAGCGCAGCGGCATCGTCCAGCCCTTCGATCACATCGCCCTTGGCGTAATCGCCCGGGTAGCCGCCAGCGGCCAGCACCACGCCGACGGTCGGGCGCGGATCCCAGGTCGCCTCGACCTTGTCCAGCGCCTTGGCCAGCGCGGCTTCGACCAGCAGCACCAGCGAGGATTCGAGGCGCACCATGATCGGCTGGGTTTCCGGGTCGCCGAAGCGGCAGTTGAACTCGATGACCTTGGGCTTGCCGGCCTTGTCGATCATCAGTCCGGCGTACAGGAAGCCGGTGTAGACATTGCCTTCGGCAGCCATGCCGCGCACGGTCGGGTAGATCACCTCGTCCATCACGCGCTTATGCACATCGGCGGTGACCACCGGAGCCGGCGAATAGGCGCCCATGCCGCCGGTGTTCGGGCCGCTGTCGCCGTCGCCGACGCGCTTGTGGTCCTGGCTGGTGGCCATCGGCAGCACGTGCTCGCCGTCGACCATGACGATGAAGCTGGCCTCTTCGCCATCGAGGAACTCCTCGATCACCACCCGCGCCCCGGCGTCGCCGAAGGCATTGCCGGAGAGCATGTCACGCACGGCGTCCTCGGCTTCGGCCAGGGTCATGGCGACGATCACGCCCTTGCCGGCCGCCAGGCCGTCGGCCTTGATAACGATCGGTGCGCCCTTTTCGCGCAGATAGGCCAGCGCCGGTTCGACTTCGGTGAAGTTCTGATAGTCGGCGGTCGGAATGGCGTGACGCGCCAGGAAATCCTTGGTGAAGGCCTTGGAGCCTTCCAGCTGCGCGGCGGCAGCGGTGGGGCCGAAGATGTCCAGCCCGCGCGAGCGGAACAGATCGACCACACCTTTGACCAGCGGCGCTTCCGGTCCGACGATGGTCAGCTGCACGTTGGCCGCGGCGAAGTCCGCCAGTTGTTCGATGGCCAGCACGTCGATGGCGACGTTCTCGCACTTGGCTTCAGTGGCGGTGCCTGCATTGCCGGGGGCTACGTATACCTTGGCAACGCGTGGGTCCTGCGCGACCTTCCAGGCCAGGGCATGCTCGCGGCCGCCGCTACCGATGATCAGTACGTTCATTTCTCTCTCCCAATGGAGGCGGGCCGGTAGCCCGCTTGGTGGATAAGCAAAGCGTTATCCACCCTACGAATACCGAGGTCGCGATCGGGCTGGTAGATGCAAGGCGCCCGACTCTTCACCCAGCGGAGTTGCCTTCTGGCAATGAGCATGGGGGAAGAGTCGGGCAACACCGCAGATTCCTGTCCGAGTGCGGCCGATTTTAGTGGCGGAAGTGGCGCATGCCGGTGAACACCATGGCAATACCGGCCTCGTCGGCCGCGGCGATCACTTCGTTGTCGCGCATCGAGCCACCCGGCTGGATCACTGCGGTGATGCCGGCCTTGGCTGCGTTGTCGATGCCGTCGCGGAACGGGAAGAAGGCATCGGAAGCCATGACCGCGCCCTGCACCTGCAGACCGGCGTGTTCGGCCTTGATCGCGGCGATGCGCGCGGAGTTGACGCGGCTCATCTGGCCGGCGCCGACACCGACGGTCTGGCGGTTCTTGGCGTAGACGATGGCGTTGGACTTGACGAACTTGGCCACTTTCCAGGCGAAGATCAGGTCGTGGATCTCCTGCTCGGTCGGTGCGCGCTGGGTGACGATCTTGAGGTCCGCCTCGGTGATCATGCCGATGTCACGGCTCTGGATCAGCAGGCCGCCGTTGACGCGCTTGTAGTCCCAGCCCGGACTGCGCTCGGCCGGCCACTCGCCGCATTCGAGCAGTCGGACGTTGGCCTTGCTGGCGACCACATCGCGGGCTGCCTGGGAAACCTTGGGCGCGATGATCACCTCGACGAATTGACGCTCGACGATGGCCTGGGCGGTTTCGCCGTCCAGCTCGCGGTTGAAGGCGATGATGCCGCCGAAGGCCGACTCGCTGTCGGTGGCGTAGGCCAGGTCATAGGCCTTGCGGATGCCGCCTTCGTTTTCCGGTACGACGGCGACGCCACAGGGGTTGGCATGCTTGACGATCACGCAGGCCGGCTTGGTGAAGCTCTTCACGCATTCCAGCGCGGCGTCGGTGTCGGCCACGTTGTTGAACGACAGCTCCTTGCCCTGCAGCTGCCTGGCGGTGGCGACGCAGGCTTCGTCCGGCTTTTCGACGTAGAAGGCGGCCTGCTGGTGCGGGTTCTCACCGTAGCGCATGTCCTGCGCCTTGATGAACTGCATGTTGTAGGTGCGCGGGAACAGGCTGCGGTTGTCGGTGCTGAGCTGCTCGGTGCTCTGGTCGATGCCGCCGAGGTAGTTGGCGATCATGCCGTCATAGCCGGCGGTGTGTTCGAACGCCTTGAGCGCCAGGTCGAAGCGCTGGGCGTAGGTCAGCCCGCCGTTCTTCAGGTTGTCGACCACTGCCGCGTAGTCCTCGGCGTTGACCACGATGGCGACATCCTTGTGGTTCTTCGCCGCGCTGCGGACCATGGTCGGGCCGCCGATATCGATATTCTCGATGGCGTCCGGCAGGGTGCAACCGGGCTTGGCCACGGTGGCGGCGAACGGGTAGAGGTTGACCGCCACCAGATCGATCGGCGCGATGCCGTGCTCGGCCATGACCGCACCGTCCAGATCACGACGGCCGAGGATGCCGCCGTGGATCTTCGGATGCAGGGTCTTCACCCGGCCATCCATCATTTCCGGGAAGCCGGTGTAGTCGGCGACCTCGATGGCGGCGATGCCATTCTCGCGCAGCAGCTTGAAGGTGCCACCGGTGGACAGGATCTCGACGCCAAGGGCTTCGAGTTCACGGGCGAAGTCGACGACGCCGGTCTTGTCGGACACGCTGATCAGCGCGCGGCGCACGGGAAGGCGGGTGGTTTGGTCGGTCATTGACGGTTCCTAGAGGCTACAGGCTTGAGGCCGCGAAGCTGGCAGGACCGGGCGACCGTGTCTGCCAGCTGTCGCTTCAGAGCAGGTCGTACTGTTTGAGTTTCTTGCGCAGGGTGCCGCGATTCAGGCCGAGCAGCTCGGATGCCTTGGTCTGGTTGCCCTTCACGTAATGCATCACGGTTTCCAGCAGCGGCGCCTCCACTTCGGAGAGCACGAGGTTGTAAACGTCCGTGACGTCGGCACCTTCAAGACGGGCGAAATAGTTGTGCAGCGCCTTCTCGACGCTGCCACGCAACGTCTGCCCTGCTTCGCTCGGCGTGTTCAGGTGCTGCTTGAGGTTCACGTTGTCACTCACGGATGTTGTTCCACTTACCAATGTTTCATTCAACAGCGTCATGCGGCCACCTCTGTTCCATCCACCGAGCCAGGCCCAGAGCGTTGTTCGGCAAAGAATTGCCGGATGCTGGAGCCTTGCGCATCCCTGTCTTCCAGATGATTGAAACGGGCGCGGAAGTCCCGCGCGCCCGGCAGTGTTGCGAGATACCAACCCACGTGCTTGCGGGCGATACGAACTCCCATCACCTCGCCATAGAATTCGTGCAGCGCCTGAATATGTTCCAGCAGGGTGCTTTCGACCTCGCCCAGCGTCGGCGCCGCGAGCAACTCGCCGGTGCGCAGATAATGCTCCACTTCGCGAAAGATCCATGGGCGACCCTGCGCCGCACGTCCAATCAGCAGGCCATCCGCCCCAGTGACCTGGAGCACCCTGGCCGCCTTATGCGGCGAATCGATGTCGCCGTTGGCAAACACCGGAATCGACACCGCCTGCTTGATGGCGGCGATGGTGTCGTATTCGGCCTCGCCGGTATACAGGTCGGCTCGGGTGCGCCCGTGCACTGCCAGCGCCGCGATGCCGGACTGTTCGGCGATGCGGGCGATGGTCGCGCCATTCTTGTTCTGGCGGTCCCAGCCGGTGCGGATCTTCAGCGTCACCGGCACATCCACCGCGGCGACCACGGCCTCGAGAATGTCCGCGACCAGCCGCTCATCGCGCATCAGCGCCGAACCGGCGGCCTTGTTGCAGACCTTCTTTGCCGGGCAACCCATGTTGATATCGATGATCTGTGCGCCCAGCTCGACGTTGCGCTGCGCCGCTTCGGCGAGCATCTGCGGGTCGCCGCCGGCGATCTGCACCGAGCGTGGCTCGGGTTCGTCGGCATGGGGCATGCGTAACCGCGACTTGCGGCTGTTCCACAGGCGCACATCGCTGGTGAGCATTTCCGAGACCACCAGGGCCGCGCCGAAGCGGCGGCACAACTGGCGGAACGGCTGATCGGTCACGCCCGCCATGGGCGCGAGAATCAACCGATTCGTCAAGGTGTAGGGGCCGATGCGTACCGCTGACATGAAGATTCCCTGCTTGGGGCCTGCTTGTTAGGTCGATCGGGACTGCAAAAAAGGGTGGGCATAATACCCGCTACGCATGACGGGTTAAAGGCTGTTTTGAACAAATTCTGAACAGTGGTCGCCTTATCGCCGGGAGTTTGGACACGCCCGCCGCCCGCGCGATGAGCGCCGGCGGCGGCAGTCTGAACTGCAAGCTCGTCGTTATTTGGGCGAATGGAAACTCAGGCTGTAGTTAACCGCCTTTGCGCCCGGGTCGAGGATATCCAAGGCGATATGGATGGGAACCTGCGGTGGCATCTGGGCCTGTCCTGCCAGTTCTCCAGAAAGATATTCGCTGGGCTTGAAACTGCGGCTGGCGATCAGTTTGCCGTTGAGGTCGGCAAAGCGGATTTCCAACAGCGGAAACGGCTGTGCAAAGGCCGCGCGGTTGTAGAGGATCGCGTCGACGACCAGCGCGCCGGTGAACTCGGGATGGCTGCGCACGACCAGGTTGCTGCTCTTGATCTGGCCAATGTCGACCAGGGCCGGCAGTTCGCAGCCAACGGTCGGGCAGATACGCTCGAACCAGCTGCGATACTGGGGCTGCCTCGACAGCTCGTCGTAGTTGTAGGCAACGTACTGGGCACCCAGCGCAAGCAGTGCCAACAGGTTCAGTACGCTCCAGCCGAGCCAGCGTCCCCAGGGTTTCTTCGCTTCCTGCCAGTCCAGTTGCAGTGGCTCATCGTCGAGCTCGAACAGCGGCTCGTCGCGCAGGTCGGGCTCGCGGCGTGGCGCTGCAGGATCGACGACAGGATCGAGCTGTTCGGTAGCCGATGGCGTTGCCAGTTCAGGTTCGACCCTTTCGTCGTGCGCCTGCTGGGCCTCGGCGATCGCGAGCGGCGTGGGACCGGCTGCCAATGGGCTCAGCGGTTGCGGAGACTCCGAGGTGACCGGGGCGAAGCTGACCACCTCATCGCTCGGGCTCGCCGGCGACTGCGTGACGCCTTGTTCGGCGTTCAGCAGGATCTCGGCCCAGCTTTCGTCCTGCGTGGAGGATATCTCCGGTAGCGGATCGCGAGGCCTGGTTGCCGCGGCGCCGTTGGCTTCGAGACTGAGCAGGTCGCGAGACAATTCGCGCTCCTGCCGCTCCAGTTTGGCCAGCTCTTCGTCCAGGTCGAGGCTGTCCAGGTCCAGGTCATCATGAATCCACAGCGTTTCATCGGCCTTGGCGGTTGGCGCCGGCATGGTAGCCCTGGGATGCTCGGTAGCCTGCGTCTGGATCGACTTGTCGACGGGAGTTGTCAGTGGTTGTGTCGGGTCCAGCTCATCGCGCAGCAGATGATGGGCGGCGTTGAAGACTTCCATGCAGGCGCCGCAACGCACTGCGCCGCGGGCTGCGCGCAACTGGTTGCGGGCGACGCGAAAGCGGGTGCTGCAGTTGGGGCACTGGGTGATGAAGCTGGTCATGCGTCTTTCCGCGCGAAGGTGCCGGCTAGTCTAGCGTATGCCAGTCGCGCAGCGGCAGGGGCTGCGGAGCCTGTTGTGCAAGTGTGCGGGCGAATTCGCAAGGCGCTGCTCAGGCACGTCGGACGCCGCTGATGCGGACCCAGCCATCTTTGTCGGCGGTTGGGTCGAGCTCGAATGCATCGCTGTAGGCGGCGCGCACCTCTTCGGCCTGTTCGGCGAGGATGCCGGACAGTGCCAGGCGGCCGCCGGGCTTGACCAGTGCGGTGATGCGCGGCGCCAGCGAAACCAGCGGGCCGGCAAGAATGTTGGCGACCACCACGTCGGCAGCCTTTTCCGGCAGCTGTTCAGGCAGGTAGAGCGCGAAACGCTCTGCGGCGATGATGCCGTTGCGCTCGGCGTTGTCGCGTGACGCGTCCAGCGCCTGGGTATCGATGTCGGTGCCGACGGCATGCTCGGCGCCCAGCAACAGGCCGGCGATCGCCAGGATGCCCGAGCCGCAGCCGAAATCCAGCAGGGATTGGCCCTGCAGAGGTTGTGCGTCCAGCCACTCGAGACAGAGTGCGGTAGTGGGGTGGGTGCCGGTACCGAACGCCAGGCCAGGATCCAGCAGCAGGTTGACCGCGTCGGGCTCCGGCGCCGCGTGCCAGCTGGGGACGATCCACAGGCGGCGGCCGAAGCGCATCGGCTGGAAGTTGTCCATCCAGCTGCGCTCCCAGTCCTGGTCTTCGATCACTTCGACCTGGTGCTCGGGCAGCTCGCCGCCGCGCAGCAGCTGCAGGTGGGCGAGCAGGGAGTCCGGGTCGTTGTCGGCTTCGAACAATGCCAACAGGTGCGTGTGCGACCACAGCGGAGTGGTGTTGAGATCCGGCTCGAAGATCGGCTGATCCTCGGCGTCCATGAAGGTCACGGAAACCGCGCCCAGATCCAGCAGCTGGTCTTCCAGCGCTTCGGCCTGATCGGGGGTGATGGCGAGTCGGATCTGCAGCCAGGACATGGAGGCCTCTCGAGTGGGGTCGCGGGAAAAGCCGGCAAGCTTACTGGAGGGGGCGTTGGGCGGCCAGCGTGGACTAGATATCCGCCTGACAGAAACGACAGAGGCCGCCCGAAGGCGGCCTCTGCAGTACAGCGCCGAGCGTGGCTCAGTGCTTATCCATGCCCAGTTTTTTCTCCAGGTAATGGATGTTCACGCCGCCCTTGCAGAAGCCTTCGTCGCGCACCAGGTCGCGGTGCAGCGGGGCGTTGGTCTTGATGCCGTCGACGATCAACTCGTCCAGCGCGTTGCGCATGCGACCCATGGCCTCGTCGCGGTTCGCCCCGAAGGTGATCAGCTTGCCGATCAGCGAGTCGTAGTGCGGCGGAACCGAGTAGCCATCGTAGAGGTGCGAATCAACGCGAACCCCGTTGCCGCCCGGCGCATGGAAGTGTTTGACCTTGCCCGGGCTGGGCATGAAGGTGCGCGGGTCTTCGGCGTTGATGCGACATTCGACGGCATGACCGCGGATGACGACATCTTCCTGCTTGATCGACAGCTTCTGGCCGCCACCGATCAGCAGCATCTCCTTGACGATGTCGATGCCGGTAACCATCTCGGTAACCGGATGCTCGACCTGTACGCGAGTGTTCATCTCGATGAAGTAGAAGTTGCCGTCTTCATAGAGGAACTCGAACGTACCGGCGCCGCGGTAGCCGATATCGATGCACGCCTTGACGCAGCGGGCCTGCACCTTGCGGCGGGCTTCTTCGTCGATCAGCGGGGCAGGGGCTTCCTCGATCACCTTCTGGTGACGGCGCTGCAGCGAGCAGTCGCGATCGCCGAGGTGGATGGCGTTGCCCTGGCCGTCGGCCAGGACCTGAATTTCCACGTGGCGCGGATTGGTCAGGAACTTCTCGAGGTAAACCATCGGATTGCCGAAGGCTGCGCCTGCTTCGTTGCGGGTCAGCTTGGCCGAGGCGATCAGGTCCTCTTCCTTGTGCACAACGCGCATGCCGCGACCGCCACCGCCACCGGCGGCCTTGATGATCACTGGATAGCCTACCTCGCGGGCGATCCGCAGCGCTTCCTTCTCGTCTTCCGGCAGCGGGCCGTCAGAACCCGGAACGGTCGGTACGCCGGCCTGCTTCATCGCGTCCTTGGCGGACACCTTGTCACCCATCAGGCGGATAACGTCGGCGGTCGGGCCGATGAAGGTAAAGCCAGACTTCTCCACCTGTTCGGCGAAGTCAGCGTTTTCGGCGAGGAAGCCATAGCCGGGATGAATGCCGTCGGCGCCGGTGACTTCGGCAGCGGCAATCAGTGCCGGGATGCTCAGGTAGGACTTGGCAGAGGCGGCCGGGCCGATGCAGACGGACTCGTCGGCCAGCGACACGTGCATCAGGTCACGGTCGGCAGTGGAGTGCACAGCCACGGTCTTGATGCCCAGTTCCTTGCATGCGCGCAGAACTCGAAGGGCTATCTCGCCGCGGTTGGCGATCAGTACTTTTTCCAACATCGCTGGCTCTCCGCGGTTCAAACGATGGTGAACAGCGGCTGGTCGTATTCGACCGGCTGACCATTCTCCACCAGGATGGATTCGATGGTGCCGCTGATCTCGGCCTCGATGTGGTTCATCATCTTCATGGCTTCGACGATGCAGAGGATGTCGCCCTTCTTCACGCTCTGACCAACTTCGACGAACGGCTTGGATTCCGGCGAGGAGGCGCGGTAGAAGGTGCCGACCATCGGCGAGCGGACCACGTTGCCGTTCAGCTTGGGTGCGGCAGGAGCAGCGTCAGCAGCCGGGGCGGCAGCGGCGGCCGGAGCAGGCGCCGGTGCGGCCGGAGCCTGTGCGTAGATCGGCTGCTGCATCGCGACCTGCTTGCTGTGACGGCTGATGCGTACCGACTCTTCACCCTCGTGGATTTCCAGTTCGTCGATACCGGACTCTTCCAGCAGTTCGATCAGTTTCTTGACTTTGCGAATATCCATGAAGCGTTGACTCCCAGGTAAGTTCAAAGGGCATTGCTGCTCGCTTCTTCAAGACTCGACACCTGCGTCGAGCCCATCAGGAAGCAGCGAGTTGTTCCAGGGCGGCCTCCAGGGCCAGTCGGTAACCGCTGGCGCCAAGGCCGCAGATCACCCCTACCGCTACGTCGGAGAAATAGGAGTGATGGCGGAAAGGTTCGCGTTTGTGCACGTTGGACAGGTGCACTTCGATGAATGGGATGCTCACGGCCAGCAATGCGTCACGTAATGCGACGCTGGTGTGAGTGAATGCCGCAGGATTGATCAGGATGAAGTCCACGCCTTCGCTGCGCGCGGCATGGATGCGCTCGATCAGCTCGTACTCGGCATTCGATTGCAGATGCAGCAGATGATGGCCCGCGGCACGGGCGCGCTGCTCCAGATCCTGATTGATCTGCGCCAGCGTCACCGCGCCATAGACGCCGGGCTCGCGGGTGCCTAGCAGATTGAGATTGGGGCCGTGCAGGACCAGTAGGGTGGCCATGGGTGTTCCTTGTTTTTCTGGGTACGCCGACGCGGCGGGGCAGGCCGGGTCGCGAGAGGGGAAAAACTATGCCCCAGGCGAGGGCTGACTGTCCAGTCATGTCGCGATCGAAGGAAATGCCCGCATTATGTCTGAAGATTGCCGCAATCATTCATTGGGCTGAGGATCGTCGGCTTGTCATGGATCGATCCCGCGAAAATGCGTGCGTGAGCTAGAGCAGAGGTGCCGCGCGATCCAGTCGCTCGCTGAAACCGGGAGCGTCTATCTCGCCGACTACACGCACGTCGGACATCTCATTGCCATGCCGATCGAAGAACAGGATGGCCGGGGGGCCGAACAGTTTGTAGCGGTCCAGCAGGCTGCGTTGGGCGGCGTTGCTTTCGGTGATGTCGAAGCGGATCAGACGATAGTCGGTCAGCCGCGGTGCCACCTGCGGGTTGGCGAACACCTCGCGTTCGATCACCTTGCAGCTGATGCACCAGTCGGCGTACCAATCGAGCATCAGCGGCTGGCCGGCGGCGCGGGCGGCAGCCAGTTGGGTATCGAGCTCGGCCGGCGTGGAAATGGTGTGCCAGCCTTCACTGGTCATGCTGCCCGGCGCTGATCCGGCCACGGAGGTTGGCAACGGCCGAAGTGGATCGGAGCCGCCCTGTAGCGCCCCGACCCACGCGGCCAGCGCGTAGACCAGCAATATCAGTCCCATCAGCTGCGCGAGCTTCTGCCTGGGCGTCTTGCTGGTGAATTCTAGGGTGCCGAGAAATACGGCGCTGCCGGCCGCGAGTAGGCCCCACGCCGCCAGAGCAAGCGGACCGGGCAGTACGCGCTCGAGCATCCAGACGGCGACGGCAAGCAGCAGTACGCCGAATACGTTGCGCACACTGATCATCCATGGGCCGCTCTTGGGCAGTAGCGCGCCACCTCCGGTGGCGAACAGCACCAGCGGTGCGCCCATACCCAGGCCCAGGGCGAACAGCTTCAGGCCACCGCCCAACGCATCGCCGCTGGCACTGATGTACAGCAGTGCGCCGGCCAGCGGAGCGGAAACACAAGGCGATACCAGCAGGCTGGACACGGCACCGAGCAGCGCTGCTCCGGTAAACGAGCCGCCGCGTGCGTTGCCGGCAAGACGGTCGAGTCGACTGCTGAGTGCCTGGGGTAGGCGAAGCTCGAACAGCCCGAACATGGCCAGGGCGAAGGCGACGAAGAATAATGCGAAGGGTACAAGCACCCAGGGTGATTGCAGGCGCGCCTGCAGATTCAGCTCGGCTCCGAATACGCCCATCAGCGCACCGAGCAGGGCAAAGCCGCCAGCCATTGGCAGTACGTAGGCCAGCGACAGCAGGAAGCTGCGCATTCCGCCGGGCTGGTCGCGCAGCACGACGCCGGTGAGAATCGGCAACATCGGCAGCACGCAGGGGGTGAAGGTCAGGCCCAGACCGGCGAGGAAGAACAGCGCGATGGAGCGCCAGGAGAGGTCGCGTTCGCTGGCCTGCTGGCTGGCTGACGCTTCGGTGGTCGCTCCGCTGGGGGCGCCGGCAACGTCGCCGATGGGGAGCGATTCGGTTTCCGGGGGGTAGCACAGGCCTTTATCGGCACAGCCCTGGTAGGAGACCTGCAGGACGAAGGGGTGGTTGTCCGGGTTCGTCAGCGGTAGCTCGACATCGACAATGCCGTAATAGGCTTCGATCTCACCGAAATAGTCATCGACCTTGGGCACGCCGGCGGGCAGCTTCGGCTCACCGATCACGACACCTGACTGCTCGGTCTTGAAGGCGAAACGATGACGGTAGAGGTAGTAGCCCTCCGCTGCGACGAAACGCAGCGTGATCTGTTCAGGCGTAGCTTCAACGAGACTCAGTCGAAAGGCTTCGCGTACCGGCAGGAAATCGCTGCTGTTGTTCAGCGCACCGCCAAGACTGGCGCTGGGCTTGTTGTCGAACAGGCCGGCGTGGGCAGGAAGCACGAATAGCAGGAGCAGCAGACTCAGCAGGCGAAGCATGGTGATCTCACGGTAAAGCTGTGGCGGCATGATAACCAAGCCCGACGCCCGGCGCCCGTGCTCAACTGTCGCTCTGCCGATCAGTTTGCAACCAGATGCTGTCCTTGTCCTCGACTGCATCCAGCTGGCGCAGCGTCTGGCCGGCGCAGGGGCCGGCCACGCACTCACCGGATTCGATGAGAAACAGCGCGCCGTGAGTGGCGCATTGCAGCAGGCTGCCACTGTCGTCGAGGAACTGGTCGGCACGCCACTCCAGCGGAACGCCGCGGTGTGGGCAACGGTTCTCGTACAAGTATGTCCGACCATCCCGGCGAACGGCGATCACTTTCAGCTCCCCGACCGTGAAGCCGCGGCTCTGCCCTTCGAGAAGCTCGGATGTCGCGCACAATCTGATCATCGGGTCCTCCGCCATAAGCCGGAATTATCCCGCAGTCGGCGAGGAAGTGCAGTCGGATAATTTTTGCCGGGCTGGCGGCTGCGGCGGCGGGCTCTTATCCTTCGCCGCACATACCGCTTGGCAAAGCAATCCGATGGGTAGTCCGGTTCCTGCGCGCTTTCTGTTCTTCGTACTCGGCTTGTTGTTGCTGGTCGCGATCTGGCTGTCGCTGGCACTGGGACCGCTGAGCCTGGCGCTGGGCGACAGTCTGGCTGCGGCGCTGCGCTTGGTAGGCGTGCCGATCGAAGCGTCCGGGCTCGAGCAGGCTGAGCTGATTCTTGCGCAGATCCGCCTGCCGCGGACCTTGCTGGGCTGCGCCGCCGGGGCAGTATTGGCGCTTTGCGGGGTGGCGATGCAGGGGCTGTTCCGCAACCCGCTGGCCGATCCAGGGCTGGTCGGCGTTTCCAGCGGTGCTGCGTTGGGCGCGGCGGTCGCCATAGTCGGTAGCACATTCATTCCGGCGTTGCCTGCGGGGTGGGAGCCCTACCTGCTGTCGGTCTTCGCCTTCGTCGGCGGGCTGGGCGTGACCTTGCTGGTTTACCGACTCGGCCGGCGCGACGGGCAGACCCACGTCGCCACGATGCTGCTGGCCGGCATTGCGCTGACCGCGCTGGCCGGTGCGGTGGTTGGGTTGTTCAGCTATCTGGCCGACGACAGAACGTTGCGCTCGCTGACCTTCTGGAATCTCGGCAGTCTGAACGGCGCCAGTTATGCACGGCTATGGCCGCTGCTGCTGATCACCATCGCCGTCGCACTGTGGCTGCCGCGGCGGGCGAAAGCCCTGAATGCGTTGTTGCTCGGCGAATCGGAAGCGCGTCATCTCGGTTTCGATGTGGAGCGGATCAAGCGTGAACTGGTGGTCTGCACGGCGCTGGGTGTCGGCGCAGCGGTGGCTGCTACCGGTCTGATCGGCTTTATCGGATTGGTGGTTCCGCACCTGATGCGCCTGTTGGTCGGCCCCGATCACCGCTTGCTGCTACCAGCTTCGGCACTTGCTGGCGGCAGCTTGCTGCTGCTTGCCGATGTCGCCGCGCGGCTGGTGATAGCGCCGGCGGAGCTGCCGATCGGCATTGTCACTGCGTTGCTCGGTGCACCTTTCTTCCTTTATCTGCTGTTGCGGGAGCGCCTCTGATGCTGGTGGGCCGCGATCTGACCGTGCGCCGTGGCGCGATAACGGCGCTGCAGGATGTTTCCCTCGAGCTGCGCCCGGGGCAGGTTTTCGGTGTGCTCGGCCCGAACGGTGCGGGCAAGAGCACGCTGCTGGCGACGTTATCCGGCGAGCTCAGGCCTTCCAGGGGGCAGGTCTTGCTCCAAGGGCGGCCGCTCGGCGACTGGGCGGATGTGGAACGCGCGCGTTGCCTGGCCGTGTTGCCGCAGAGTTCGACGCTCAGCTTTGCCTTCCGCGTGGCGGATGTGGTGGCCATGGGGCGCCTGCCTCATCGCACCGGGCGCGGAGCCGATGCCGCCTTCGTTGCAGCAGCGATGGCTGCGGCGGACGCGCGGCACCTTGCGACGCGCAGCTACCTCGAACTGTCTGGAGGTGAGCGTCAGCGTGTGCATCTCGCTCGGGTGCTGGCGCAGCTGTGGCCGGGCGAGACAGGGCAGGTGCTGATGCTCGACGAGCCTACGTCGATGCTCGATCCTGCGCACCAGCACAGCATTTTAAAGGCGGTCAGGGCCTTCGCCGCGCAAGGCGCCGCCGCTCTGGTGATCCTGCACGATCTGAATCTGGCTGCGCGCTATTGTGATCGGTTACTGCTGCTAGAGGATGGTCGGCCAATCGTGGCAGGGCCACCCGATGAAGTGCTGCAAGCCGAGCCGCTGCGAGCGGTATTCGGTCTGGATGTGTTGGTGCAGCGACATCCGGAACTCGGTCACCCGCTGATCATTGCCCGTTGAGGAGGTTCATCGTGCGCATTCTTGTGTTGCTTGTGCTGGGTTTGCTGACGGCATGCCATTCGCTACCGTCGCTACCTGAGTGGCAAAGTCCCGAAGGGCGTGAGCATCCGGAGCTCGGTCTGATCGTCGATCTGCGCAGTGACGCGGTACTCACGCCCGCGCAGCTGGTAGCGGAGCTGCAGGCGCAGGATCGGCTGTTGGTCGGCGAGCGGCACGACAACCCGGATCACCATGCGCTGCAGCTCTGGTTGCTGCGGGCGTTGGCCGAAGAACGCCCGCAGGGCAGCTTGTTGCTGGAGATGCTCGACCCCCAACAGCAGGCGCTAGTCGATGCGGTGCGCCGCGAGGTGCGTGAGGGGCGAGCGCCAGCCGATCTTCCTGAGGCGCTGGGCTGGCAGAGGGGATGGGATTGGGTTCAGTACGGAGCCCTGGTTTCGCATGCGCTCGCGCAGCCTTACCCATTGCTGCATGCCAATCTCGGGCGCGACGAAATCATGTCGATCTATCGTGCCGCACCGTCATTGCAGGGGCGCAAATCTGCGGCCGCGGCGGTAAGCGAGGCATTGCTGGCGCAGATCGAGGTCTCTCACTGCGGGATGCTGCCGGCCTCCCAGCTGCCGGCGATGCTGGCGGTGCAGCAGCAGCGTGATCGACGCATGGCCGAGCGAACGCTCGCCGCAGCCGAGCCAGCCATGCTGCTGGCCGGCGCGTTCCATGTCCGTCGAGACCTGGGCGTGCCGTTGCATATCGAGGATCTGTCAGGGAAGTCAGTCGCGGTGTTGATGCTTGCTGAAGTGGGCGAGACGGTATCCGCTGCGCAGGCCGACTATGTCTGGTACACCCCGGCGCAACCGGAGCAGGATCATTGCGAACAGCTGCGCCGACCGGGCAAGCAACCTGGCTGACATTTTCTACAGGCAAAAAAAGACCCGGCAGAGCCGGGTCAAAACCGTGATTAGCCTGATGAGGAGATAACCTGAAGGATCGACTGCCTGAGCCTTCAGCTATCGGCTGACCTCGCGATCAGTTGCGATAATAATAACAATTCTCATTTCTACGTCAACAGGCATTCGTAAAAATATATGTGCGACCGCGACGAGCGGATCGCTAGACGGCGACGTTGACCCGCAGGTGAGTGACTTCCT
Organism: Pseudomonas sp.; assembly: GCA_032105665.1. Taxonomy (GTDB): domain Bacteria; phylum Pseudomonadota; class Gammaproteobacteria; order Pseudomonadales; family Pseudomonadaceae; genus Stutzerimonas. The sequence goes on from DAMCQE010000011.1 coordinate 60,205, forward strand.
TGTTCAGCAGGTCGATGCGTCGGGCCATGCTCTCGATCAGGCTGTGGGCGATGCGCGGGTTGCTTTGCGTCAGGCCGAGGAACTGTTCCTTGGGAATGACCATGACAGTGCATGGCTCGCTGGCGACCACGGTTGCGCTGCGCCGCTCGCGGGTGAACACCGCCATGGCCCCGAAGATCTCGTCCTTCTGTACGTCGCCAACCTTCTGTCCGTCGACGATGGCTTCGGCGTGGCCTTCGATGATGATGAATACATTGTCCGCTTCGTCGCCCTGGCGAATGAGCTCCTCACCTACGGCGAAATGCTTGAAGCCGGTAGCGGGGCGGATCTCCGGCTGCTTGAGGCGCGCCAGGGCGTCGCCCAGCAACGCGGTGTGACCGATCAGGTACTGAGTGAACAACTCCTGGCGGTGCTCGTCGGCATGGATGTGCTGGAACACGGCGTTGCGCGAGTAGGGCACCAGGCTGATGGGCTCGTCGCTGCAATAGCGGCACTCGGGCAGATCGCTCGACTGGCGCAGACCGACCAGGTCGCCTTCCTGAAGGTAGAACAGTGGCTTGCCATCGATCAGCGCATGCAGCAGCCCGGTCTCGATAATGAACAGCTGCTGTGCAGGCAGCTCCGCGCACAGGTCGTCGGTGTGTTTGAGTTCAAGGTTGGGGCCCGATGGCTGCAGACCTTCCAGCAGCTGGGTGGGAATGGTTTGCAGGCGAGTGATCAGGCGATCGGCGTACGCCGGTTGCTCCCCGAGTAAATACATGTCGGTAATCCTTGAACGAAACGGGCAGACGATTGGCAGGGTCACGTCGGCGCACAATAGGCCTGGTCGGGCGAGCGAGTAAATCACGCCGCGCAGAGGTTGTGAGCTAGCTCTAGTTGTCGAGTTCGCTGCCCAGGTTCCGATTCAGTTCTTCCTTCAGCGGGGCCGGCAGTTGCTGCCAGGGCACGTCTCGCAGGGCGCCTTCGATGGCATACAGAAGCACCTTCGACGCGCCAAACCCACGTGCCTTCACCGCGCGATAGGAGCTCACCGCACCCAGTCGGCGCAGATCCGCAGCAGTGTGGATGCCCGATGCGTGCAGCCACTGCACCGAGGTCTTGCCGAGATTGCGGAGCGAAAGCAGTTCGTCGTGCATGGCGGCGTCCTTGCGGTGCTAGCGGTTGGGGAAGCCTGTCAGAAAGTGTAGCGGCCAGCGGATAAGCCTCCGCTGACCTGCCTGGCCCCATGCAGACGTCAATTGGGGCTCGATTGATGTGATGGGGTCGCGACCATGCCGCTGCTGCCATTGCTTCACGGCAGACCAGGTACGCAGATAGCCCATCAGTTCGCGGAGATCCCAGTGCGCTTCGAGGGCGAAGGGTGGCGGTTCGATACGTGGAAAGGGAGGCTGGATATCGCGGTAACCGGCATCGACGCTGCTGCGACCAGGTGGCCAGCAACCGGCGAGTGTTTCGTAGTAGAGCCTATGGATGATCGCGTCCACTGCGGCCGATATATCCAGCAGGCTGTAGCACCAGGCGCAGAACAGGCCGTTCGGCTTCAGTGCGCGCCGCGCCTGATTGAAGAATGCCGGCGTGGCGAACCAGTGCAGGGCTTGTGCGACTACCAGCAGATCGAGCTGTCCGCTGCGCAATGGCAGATGCTCCGCATCGGCGACGAAACGCTGCACGTTTAACCAGGTGTCGCCAGCCGCGAGCTGTTCGGCGCTCGCGTCGCAGGCCAGGACCCGATGGAAGTGTCGTGTCAGCGGGATGCTCGCTTGCCCGTTGCCGGCCGCAAGGTCGAGCGCGGTGTCGGTGGCCGCGCATTGGCTGGCGAGCCAGTTGAACAGCGCCTCGGGGTAGGTCGGGCGGAAGCGTGCGTAGTCGGCGGACCGGCTGGAGAACAGCTGGATGCTGTCACTGGTCGGCTTTGGCTCGGGTGATTCGCTGGCAGACATAGCGGTGTTCCACGATTGGAATACCGGGAGTATAGAAGCACCGCCGCACTCTGCTGGCGGCGGTGCCTGGCGGTCAGAGGCCGGGCAGGTGCTGACGGATACTGGCGACCAGCTCGTCGAGGCTGCCGGCGTCCTGGGTGTCGACCCGACGGCTATGCAGTCGCTCGCTCTCGTTCAGCGCCTCGCGGCTGGCCTGCTGGGCATGCACTACCTCCATGGTCGCGTCGGATGGATCAAGCCCCTCGGCCTGGCGTTGCGCCAGCCACTGCGCGATCACCGCATCCGGCGCCTGGCAATCGAGTATCAGGAAGGGCACGCCAGTGGTCTCGGCCGCCTGCCAGGCATCCTGGCGCTGCTGCTGCTTCAGGTATGCCGCGTCGATCACCACGGAAAAGCCAGCCTGCAGCGCAGTCGTTGCCAGCTGATGCAGCCGCTTGTAGGTCTCATCGCTGGCCTGCTGGCTGTAGATGCCGGCGTCGAGGTGGCCCTGCTGGGCTTCGGGCTGCTCGCCATGCAGGCGCTTGCGTTCGATATCCGAGCGCAGGCGTATCGCGCCAAGGGCCTCGACCAGGCGTAGCGCAACGTGGCTCTTGCCTACGGCGGACACGCCGTGGGTGATGGCGAGGAAGCGCGAGGGAATGGCGCTGTAGCTTTCGGCCAGATTCGCGTAGCTGCGGTACTGCCGTACGATCACCTTGCGTTGCACCGCGTCCTGCTCCTGATACAGACGGAACAGGCTGACCTTGGCGCGGACCAGTGCGCGATAGGCCTTGTACAGATTCAGCAGCGCCAGCGCTGCGTAGTCGCCGGTGTGCTCCAGCCAGCCATTGATGAACCTGCGCGCCTGGCACTTCAGGCCACGATCCTCGAGGTCCATGGCCAGGAAGGCTGCGTCGGATGCGGTATCGATCAGGCGAAACGGCTCGTTGAACTCGATGCAGTCGAACAGCACCACCTTGCCATCGATCAATGTGGCATTGCCCAGGTGAAGATCGCCGTGACATTCGCGGACGAAACCTTCCTGGCAGCGCTGGTCGAGCAGCGGACGCAGGCGCTCGATACTGGTTTCGGTCCATTCCTCGAGCGCATCCAGCTGGCGGAGATCTTCGGCTTCGCTGAGCAACGGGCGAATCTGTTCGAAGTTCTGCCGCATCGGCGCAACGATCGCATCGGCACTGCTCAGTGCATGACCGGCAGGCACCTGCGGGGTGCCCTGGTGGAAGCGGGCGATCTGCTCGGCCAGGGCGTCAATGTGCGCGTCCGTCAACTCGCCGCGCGCCTGCAGTTCGGCCAGTAGCTGGGTTTGTGGGAACTCGCGCATCTTCAGCGCATATTCGAAGGGCTCGCCTGTACCATCGATCTCGGGTGCATCCGGCGATCCGCTGATGGGAACGACTTCGAGATACAGATCCGGCGCCATGCGCTGGTTGAGCCGTAACTCTTCTTCGCAGAAATGCTTGCGTGAGGCGAGGTCGGTGAAGTTGAGAAAGCCGAAGTCCACTGGCTTCTTGATCTTGTAGGCATAGGTGCCGGTGAGGATGACCCAGGAAATGTGGGTCTCGATTACCCGAAAGCCCTCGCTGGGATGCGGGTACAGGGCAGGATTCTGCAGGGCGGCGATCAGTGCTTGGCTCACGGTCATTCCTTGTTGAAGTTCTTGAACGGGGCGTGCGAGTCCACTGCGAAGCAGTCCACACAGTCGAAAAGTCGCAGGCATTATGGCCGCTGTGCGTTGCGCTGCAAACCGCTGAGAGGCCGTCGGTCCGCGCCTGCAAAGTGCGTATAATGCGCCGCCATGACTAAATCTCGCTCCCCCCGTACACGCTCCAGACGCCGCTCCTCTGGCGCTCGCCCCTGGTTGGGCTGGGCGGTCAAACTGTCCATTGTCGGCCTGGTGATCCTGGCCGGTTTCGCCATTTATCTCGATGCCGTGGTGCAGGAGAAATTCTCCGGCAAGCGCTGGACGATTCCGGCCAAGGTCTATGCGCGACCGCTGGAGTTGTTCGTCGGGCAGAAGCTCGATAAGACCGATTTTCTCGCCGAGCTGGATGCGTTGGGCTATCGCCGCGAAAAGGCTGTCAGCGGTCCGGGTGGCGCGTCGGTGGCTGGTAATGACATCGAACTGCACACCCGCGGCTTTCAGTTCTACGAAGGTGCCGAACAGTCGCAGCGGCTGCGAGTGCGCTTCTCTGGCGATTTCGTCGCCGGCCTCAGCGCTGCCAATGGCGGCTCGCTGCCGGTAGCGCGGCTGGAGCCGGTGTTGATCGGTGGGCTGTACCCAGCGCACAACGAGGATCGCATCCTGATCAAGCTCGATCAGGTGCCGCCGTATCTGGTGGAAACGCTGGTCGCCGTGGAGGATCGGGAGTTCTTCAATCACTTCGGTGTATCGCCCAAGTCCATTGCCCGCGCCGTCTGGGTCAACCTGACTGCAGGCCAGGTTCGCCAAGGGGGCAGTACGCTGACCCAGCAGCTGGTGAAGAACTTCTACCTGACCAACGAGCGCAGCCTTAGCCGTAAGGCCACCGAGGCGATGATGGCGGTGCTGCTGGAGCTGCACTACGACAAGGAAGACATTCTCGAAGCCTACCTGAACGAAGTGTTTCTCGGTCAGGACGGTCGCCGTGCCATTCACGGCTTCGGTCTGGCTAGCCAGTACTTCTTCGGCCAGCCGCTGGCCGAATTGAAGTTGCCGCAGGTGGCATTGCTAGTCGGCATGGTGAAAGGGCCTACCTACTACAACCCTCGACGCAATCCCGCGCGGGCGTTGGAGCGGCGCAACCTGGTTCTCGACCTGCTCGCCGAGCAGCAGGCGGTCAGCGCCGAGGACATAGCAAAAGCCAAGCAGACACCGCTGGGCGTGACCCAGCGTGGCAGCATGGCCGACAGCTCCTATCCGGCCTTCCTCGACCTGGTCAAGCGTCAGCTGCGTGAGGACTATCGGGACGAGGACCTCACCGAAGAAGGTCTGCGTGTCTTCACCAGTTTCGATCCGGTGATCCAGCTCAAGGCCGAGCAGGCCATGAGCGAAACCCTCAAGCGTCTCGGCAAGAGCACCGAAGGCGTCGAAGGCGCAATGATCGTGACCAATCCTGAGACCGGTGAAATTCAGGCCCTGCTCGGTAGTCGCCAGCCGGGTTTCGCGGGGTTCAATCGCGCGCTCGATGCGTCACGGCCGATCGGCTCGCTGATCAAGCCGGCCATCTACCTGGCTGCCCTGGAAAAGCCCAGCCAGTACACGCTGACCAGTCTGCTCGAAGACGAGCCCTTCTCGGTCAAGGGCGCCGACGGGCAGATCTGGAAGCCGCAGAACTATGGGCGTCAGGCTTATGGCACGGTTTACCTGTATCAGGCACTCGCCAATTCCTACAATCTGTCCACGGCGCGGCTCGGGCTCGACCTGGGTGTGCCGAATGTACTGAAGACGCTTGAGCGGCTGGGTGCATCGCCACAGTGGCCAGCGTATCCGTCGATGCTGCTCGGAGCGGGCGGTTTGCGGCCGATCGAAGTTGCCGATATGTATCAGACCCTGGCCAACGGTGGCTTCAACACTCCGTTGCGTGGCATTCGCAGCGTGCTGACCGCGGACGGTGAGCCACTCAAGCGGTATCCGTTCCAGATTCAGCAGCGCTTCGATCCGGGGGCCATCTACCTGACTCAGTACGCCATGCAGCGTGCCATGCGCGAAGGAACGGGTCGTTCTGCCTACAACCGTTTGCCGCAGTCGCTGAATCTCGCTGGCAAGACCGGGACCACCAACGACTCGCGTGACAGCTGGTTCGCAGGCTTCAGCCAGGATCTGCTGGCAGTGGTCTGGTTGGGTCGTGATGACAATGGCAAAACTTCGCTGACTGGGGCGACCGGCGCGCTGCAGGTGTGGAGCGATTTCATGCGGCGGGCCGATCCGCTGCCTCTGCAGATGCCAGTGCCGGACAACGTGACATATGCCTGGGTGGACGCGCGAAGCGGCCTGGGTACGGATGAGCGTTGCCCCGATGCGGTGCAGATGCCCTATATTCGCGGCAGCGAACCGGCCCCCGGACCTGGCTGCGGCATTCAGGCGCCGGCGGAGTCGGTCATGGATTGGGTACGTGGCTGGTTGGAGTAACTGCCGCGGAGGTCGCGTGCTTCGTGGTTCTACGTTGAGAGGTCTGAATTGGTGAACAAGCAGTGGATGGCCGTTGTTGCAGCGGTGACGCTGGTACAGGGGTGCGCGACAGTGGATCGTGGTTCGATCCCCGTGGTGGACTCAGGCGCTCCCGTTTCCGAGGAGGTGGCGGCTCGCCAGGGATACCGCGCGCCAGCCGTGGTCGCGACGCCAAGGCAGCAGCAGGAGGATTCTGGGGTGGTGGTGATGGTGCCGCAAGGCAGCTCTGCACCGCTTGAGACGTTCGCCGCGCCAGATGCACCCTTTGCCGGGTCGAGTGGAACGACAGGCGGAGATCAGCCTGCGTGGCAGCCGGCACCGTCAATCTCGGCGCCGGCCAGCACGCAGCAGCAACCGAGCATGCCCACCGGTATCCCGTCCTCCGGCAGCAGCAGCGGCCTGGCCGCCGACGAGCAGCTGGATGGCCCTGTGCTCGCGCTGTTGACTACGGCTCAACAGCAGCAGGGCGGTGGTGACCTGAATGGTGCGGCTTCCAGTCTCGAGCGTGCGCAGCGTATTGCGCCGCGCGAGCCGCAGGTCCTTTATCGTCTGGCCCAGGTCCGGTTGGCGCAGGGGGATGCCACTCAGGCGGAGCAGCTCTCGCGCCGCGCATTGAGCTATGCCAGCGGGCGCCCGGCGCTGCAGGCCAGCCTCTGGGAGTTGATTGCGCAGGCACGTGAGCGGCGGGGCGACAGTGCCGGTGCCGCGCAGGCGCGTGAACGAGCCAAGGTCAATCTGTGATGGATTCGCGCCTTCCGGCAGTCGCGCAGCAGCTGCTTTTGATCGAGCGCGAGCTGCGCACGCTTGACATGTGGAGCGTCGAGCCGCCGGTGCCGGAGGCTCTGGCCAGCGTCGAGCCGTTTTGCGTGGATACGCTGCGCTTCGAGCAATGGCTGCAGTGGATATTCCTGCCGCGGATGAAGGCGATTGTCGAGGCGGATCATCCTCTGCCGCAGGCGTCGGGCATCTGTGCGATGGCAGAGCTGGTCTATCGGGAGGCGCGGGTAGTCAGTCTGCTCGAGGCGCTGCGTGCTTTCGATGCGTTGATCGAGGCGCCTTCGCGCTGAGCGGCTTAGCGCGCCGCCAGCGCAATACCTGAAGATGCGGTATCAGTTGCAGTTTTCGGCGATCTTGTCGCGTGTTTCTGCGATCCTTGCCTGCCGCTCCTCTTCGGTGATTCGCCGGCTTTCACCCTTCTCTTCGACACGTACCCGCGGATTGTTCTGCAGTTGCGCGAGGTTGGTGCGCATCGTCTCGCAGTAGCGCTTGCGTTCGGCTTCCTGCTCGGCGACCTGGCGCTTCACCTTGCGATCGATGCTCTGCTGGTCGACCTCGGTTTCGTCCTCGGCGACGGGGGCTGGCATCGTGGTCGATTTTGCCGGCGCGGTAACGGTGTTGACGGTTTCCACCTGCTGCCCTTGCGGCGGTTGCGCGCCGAAGTGCGTGACCCCCTGGGCGTCTACCCACTTGTATACCTGGGCGGCCATGACGTTGCCGCAAAGCGCCAGTACCAAGCCGCCCGCAAGAAACATGAATCGCATGTCGTTACCTTCATTGGAATCGGAAACCGGCAGTCACTATACCCAAAAGCCGGAGCGCCGCTTCTGCACCCCGTCACAGCTCAACGCTGCCCAAACACAACGGCGAGCTTGACTTGCTGGTGCTGAATCCGAACAATTCGAGGCTTGCTGTCCTGAGTCGCCTCGCCGCAAGCGATACCGGCTCAGTCTAGACAGACATGAGGTGCTACCCGCGCCGACCTGCATCACCCGCAACGCGTTACCTCGCGCTGGGTGGAGAGCCCGCGACACCAGGGACTCTTCCAATACTGGCTCAATCAGTGGCTGACGTAGTCGGCGACCACCGTCGCTCATGCCCTGTTGGCAGTAAACCTATTTCTGGCGGCTCCGGCTTGGACCGCTATCTGGCGTTTCAGAGGTGAACAACGTGGAACTCTTATCCGGCGCTGAAATGGTCGTCCGCTCCCTGCGTGACGAAGGCGTTAAGTACATCTACGGGTACCCGGGCGGTGCCGTTCTGCATATCTACGATGCGCTTTTCAAGGAAAAGGCCATCGAACATATCTTGGTTCGTCATGAGCAGGCTGCCACCCACATGGCTGATGGCTATGCGCGCGCGACTGGCAAGGCCGGCGTGGTGTTGGTGACCTCCGGCCCTGGCGCGACAAATGCCATCACCGGTATCGCCACTGCCTTCATGGACTCGATCCCGATGGTGGTCATTTCCGGTCAGGTGCCGAGCACCATGGTCGGCACCGACGCCTTCCAGGAAACCGACATGATCGGTATCTCCCGGCCGATCGTTAAGCACAGCTTCATGATCAAGCATCCTTCGGAAATTCCCGAAGTGATGAAGAAGGCGTTCTACCTCGCAGAGTCCGGGCGTCCAGGGCCGGTTGTCATCGATATTCCGAAAGACATGACCAACCCGGCCGAAAAATTCGAATACGTTTATCCGAAGAAGGCCAAGCTGCGTTCGTACAGCCCGGCCGTACGTGGGCATTCGGGGCAGATTCGCAAGGCGGCGGAGTTGCTGCTGGGCGCCAAGCGTCCGATCATCTACGCCGGTGGCGGCGTGATCCTAGGCAAGGCCTCGGCACAACTGACCGAGCTGGCGAAGATGCTCAACCTGCCGGTGACCAATACGCTGATGGGCTTGGGCTGCTATCCGGGCAGCGACCGCCAGTTCGTCGGCATGCTCGGCATGCACGGCAGCTACACCGCCAACCTGGCGATGCATCACTCCGATGTGATTCTGGCGGTCGGCGCGCGTTTCGATGACCGCGTCATCAACGGCGCGACCAAGTTCTGCCCGAATGCGAAGATCATCCACATCGACATTGATCCGGCATCCATCTCCAAGACCATCAAGGCAGATATCCCGATCGTTGGCCCAGTCGACAGCGTGCTGACCGAGATGGTCGCCATCGTCAAGGAGATCGGCCAGGCGCCGAATGCCGAGACCGTGGCCAGCTGGTGGAAGCAGATCGACGAGTGGCGCGGCAATGGCCGGCTGTTCCCCTACAACGAGGGCGATGGTTCGATCATCAAGCCGCAGGCCGCAATCGAGGTGCTCTGCGAGGTGACCAAGGGCGAGGCCTATGTGGCATCGGACGTTGGTCAGCATCAGATGTTCGCCTGCCAGTACTACAAGTTCGACAAGCCCAACCGCTGGCTCAACTCGGGCGGCCTCGGCACCATGGGCTTCGGCCTGCCGGCAGCCATGGGGGTGAAGCTGAACTTCCCCGAAGCCGATGTCGCGGTGGTGACGGGTGAAGGCAGCATCCAGATGAACATCCAGGAGCTGTCCACCTGCCTGCAGTACGACTTGCCGGTGAAGATCATCAACCTCAACAACGGTGCGCTGGGCATGGTCCGCCAGTGGCAGGACATGGTGTACAACAGTCGCTACTCGCACTCGTACATGGAGTCTCTGCCGGACTTCGTCAAGCTGGCCGAAGCCTACGGGCACGTCGGCATGCGCATCACTGATCTCAAGGACCTCAAGCCGATGATGGAAGAGGCATTCGCCATGAAGAATCGCCTGGTCTTCCTCGATATCGCCGTCGACACCGCCGAGCACGTCTATCCGATGCAGATCAAGGATGGCGCGATGCGTGACATGTGGCTGAGCAAGACGGAGCGGACCTGATCATGAGACATATCATTTCCCTGCTGATGGAAAACGAACCGGGTGCGCTGTCTCGTGTGGTCGGCCTGTTTTCGCAGCGCAACTACAACATCGAAAGCCTCACCGTGGCGCCGACCGAAGACCCGACCCTGTCGCGTCTGACCTTGACCACCGTGGGCCATGAGGAAGTGATCGAACAGATCACCAAAAACCTCAACAAGCTGGTGGAAGTGGTCAAGCTCGTCGACCTGTCGGAGAGCGCCCATATCGAGCGTGAACTGATGCTGATCAAGGTCAAGGCCACCGGCGCCCAGCGCGCCGAGGTCAAGCGCACCACCGACATCTTCCGCGGACAGATCGTCGACGTGACCACCAGCGTCTATACCATTCAGCTGGCCGGAACCAGTGACAAATTGGACAGCTTCATCCAGGCCATTGGTACCGCTTCGATCCTCGAGGTGGTGCGCAGCGGTGTCACCGGAATCTCTCGCGGCGACAAAGTGCTGAGTATCTAACGGCTGGCGGACACCTCGTCTCGTCAGTCAGCAACGTTTTATCGAATGGCCCACGAGGCCGGCAACAGGGGTAATTCATGAAGGTTTCTTACGATAAAGACTGCGACCTCTCCATCATCCAGGGCAAGAAGGTCGCCATCATCGGTTACGGCTCCCAGGGCCACGCGCATGCGTGCAACCTGAAGGACTCCGGCGTCGACGTCACCGTTGGCCTGCGCCCGGGCTCGTCCTCCATCGCAAAGGCCGAAGCGCATGGCCTGAAGGTCAGCGACGTGCCGGCAGCCGTTGCTGCCGCCGACCTGGTAATGATCCTCACCCCGGACGAATTCCAGGGTCGCCTGTACAAGGAAGAGATCGAGCCGAACCTGAAGCAGGGCGCCACCCTGGCGTTCGCCCACGGTTTCTCGATCCACTACAACCAGGTCGTGCCGCGTGCCGATCTCGACGTGATCATGATCGCTCCGAAGGCTCCGGGCCACACCGTGCGCTCCGAGTTCGTCCGTGGCGGCGGTATCCCTGACCTGATCGCGATCTACCAGGACGCGTCCGGCAATGCCCGTAACGTCGCGCTGTCCTACGCCTGTGGCGTCGGCGGCGGTCGTACCGGCATCATCGAAACCACCTTCAAGGACGAAACCGAAACCGACCTGTTCGGCGAGCAGGCCGTTCTCTGCGGCGGTTGCGTCGAGCTGGTCAAAGCCGGTTTCGAAACCCTGGTCGAAGCGGGCTACGCTCCGGAAATGGCCTACTTCGAGTGCCTGCACGAGCTGAAGTTGATCGTCGATCTGATGTTCGAAGGCGGCATCGCTAACATGAACTACTCGATCTCCAACAACGCCGAGTACGGCGAGTACGTGACCGGCCCTGAGGTGATCAACGCCGAGTCCCGCGCCGCCATGCGTAATGCCCTGAAGCGCATTCAGGACGGCGAGTACGCCAAGATGTTCATCACCGAGGGCGCTGCCAACTATCCGTCCATGACTGCCTACCGTCGCAACAACGCGGCGCACGGTATCGAGGTGGTTGGCGAGAAGCTGCGTGCAATGATGCCTTGGATCGCGGCGAACAAGATCGTCGACAAGAGCAAGAACTGATCGTTCTACTGCTCGAAAAAAACGCGGCTTCGGCCGCGTTTTTTCGTTCGGCCTGCCAGGCTTCTGGTATAAAACCGGGCTTTGGCCAGGCTGAACCCCAAGTCTCCAGGACTGGTCGAAATCTATCCGTAACCTGTTGTAGAAGGTGAATGCGCATGAGTGGACAACCCGAAGAGCCGAACAAGCCAGTCGAGCCAGAAAGCATTCTGCCGATCGACGAGCATGTCGAGGAGACCCAAGAGCCTGATGGGCGCAAGGTTCGTCATCGTGGCATCTATCTGCTGCCCAACCTGTTCACCACCGCCAACCTTTTTGCTGGTTTTTTTTCGATCATCACCGCGATTAACGGCAACTTCTACGTGGCCGCCGCCACGGTGTTCGTCGCCATGGTGCTCGATAGTCTGGATGGGCGCGTGGCTCGTCTCACCAATACCCAAAGCGCATTTGGTGCCGAGTACGATTCGCTGTCGGACATGGTTGCCTTTGGTCTGGCCCCCGCAGTGCTGGCGTACGAATGGGCATTGTCCGAGCTGGGTAATGTTGGTCTCACCGTCGCCTTCATATATGTCGCTTGCGCCGCTCTGCGTCTGGCGCGTTTCAATACGCAGATCGGTAAGGTGGACAAGCGCTGGTTCATTGGTCTGGCTAGCCCGGCTGCGGCGGGAGTAGTCGCTGGCTGGGTCTGGGCTGTCTGGGCACTGGATGAGGTTGGTATTCGCGGAGTCGATCTGCCGCTCATATTGGTCATGCTGTTCGCGCTGATGGTCGCGGCCGCAGGTTTGTTGATGGTCAGCAATATCAAGTACTACAGCTTCAAGGATCTCGATTTGAAAGGGCGCGTACCTTTCGTCGCTATCCTGATAGTAGTGCTCGTATTCGCTGTCGTATTCAGTGATCCGCCCCGCATTCTGCTGTTGATCTTCCTGGCGTATGCGGCGTCCGGTCCTGTGCAGTACCTGATGCAGTTGCGCCGCCGCAAGCGTGTCGAGGGTTGATTTTCAACTCGGCTGCGCGTATTGCTCCATCGGAGTCAATACGCGGAGCAACCCATGCTTATCAAGATTCCCGCCTCCGGCGAGTGTCGTGAGTCAGAGGTAACGACCGAGGCTGCTTACTTGAGCCGTCGGCAGATTCTTGGTGGGGTGATGCTTTCGGGGGCTGCCGCCGGATTGCCAGCTCTCGCTAAAGCTTCCGAGCGTTATCCTGGCGTTACATCGGCGCCAGCGCCGAAATGGTTTACCGACAAGCTCGCCAGCGCCCGTTGGCAAGCCATGACCGCAGACGGCGAAGCCATCACGCCATTTGCGGACGCTTCCCAGTACAACAACTTCTACGAGTTCGGTCCCAACAAGGGTGATCCGGCGCGTCATGCTTCGACTTTGAAAGTGGAGCCTTGGTCGGTGTTGATCGACGGTGAGGTCGATCAGCCTGGGCGTTACGCTCTTGAGGAACTGTGCTCGGAAAGCCGACTCGAGGAACGCATCTATCGGCTTCGCTGTGTTGAGGCCTGGTCAATGGTTATTCCGTGGCTGGGATTTCCTTTAGCCGATCTGATTCGTAAGGCCCAACCGCATTCCTCTGCGAGGTTCATTCGTTTCGAAACGGCGTACCGGTCGGAGGAAATGCGCGGAACCCGTTCCGGGTTTGGGCTGATCGATTGGCCCTATGTCGAAGGGTTGCGAATGGATGAGGCCATGCATCCGCTAGCGTTGCTTGCGGTCGGGATGTATGGCCGTACGCTACCTAACCAGAATGGGGCGCCGCTGAGGCTGGTGGTCCCTTGGAAGTACGGCTTCAAGAGCATCAAGTCGATTGTACGCATCAGCTTCGTGCGCGAGCAGCCGATTACGACCTGGCAGTCGATGGCGCCGCAGGAATATGGGTTCTACGCCAACGTCAACCCGAAGGTTTCGCATCCGCGATGGTCGCAAGCTCGTGAACGCCGGCTCCCAGGAAGCCTGTTCAGCACAAACCTCCGGGACACCCAACTGTTCAACGGCTACGCGGAGCAAGTCGCGGGGTTATATAGCTCGATGGATCTCAGTAAGGACTATTGATGCGCTACCCCGTGTGGCGGCCGGCAGTTTTCGCCTGTGCCGCGAGCTTGCCGTTGTATTGGCTGTATCTGGGCTGGCAGTTCGCGCTTGGTCCTGACCCAGGCAAGGTGCTGGTCGATAATCTCGGTGAGGGTGCGCTGGTTTTGCTGCTTCTGACGCTTTCGATGACTCCGATGCAACAGCTGACTGGATGGGGTGGCTGGCTGGCCGTCCGACGTCAGCTCGGACTGTGGTGTTTCACCTATGCACTGCTGCACCTGAGTGGTTATCTATACTTCTTATTGGGTGGCGAGTTTTCTCGTTTGGGCGAGGAGTTGCGCGAACGCCCCTATGTTCTGGTCGGTGGGCTAGGGTTTGTCGGACTGACCGTCTTGGCGATGACATCATCCCGGTGGAGCATGCGCCGGCTTGGTAAGCGCTGGAAGAAAGTGCATAGGTTGGTTTATCTCATTGTCATTCTTGCGTTGCTGCATATGCTCTGGGTCGTTCGAGCGGACGCGGCCCGTTGGTTTCTCTATGCGGGTATTGCAATGGCGCTGTCCTTCTTGCGTGTTCCAGCGGTGACTAAGACTCTCGCTGCAGTGCGCAGCCGAAAAGGTAGGGGTGATAAAACTGAAATAAACGGTTGACGTTGATTTTCAGGCTCCTATAATGCGCACCA
>DAMCQE010000012.1:0-39711 GCA_032105665.1 Pseudomonas sp.
AGCGGCTGGCCCACGACATCGTCGAAGGCATCGCCGCCGCGGTGTGCAAGGAGTTCGCCCTGTGAGCCTGACGACGAACCTGCTGCACCCCCAGCGCACGGCGCTGCTGGTGATCGACATGCAGCGCGACTTCTGCGCCCTGGGCGGTTACGCCGACCAGGCCGGCATGGACGTCAGCCGCCTGCGCGCACCGATTCCGGCGATTCAGGCGCTGCTGGATCGCGCTCGCGGGCTGGGCATGCTGGTCGTGCACACCCGTGAAGGTCATCGTCCGGATCTTTCCGACCTGCCCGACCCCAAACGCCGCCGTGCCGAAGCGACTGGCGCCCCCATCGGCAGTGCTGGCCCCCTCGGCCGCCTGCTGGTGCGCGGCGAATTCGGCCACGACCTGATTGACGAACTGCAGCCGCGCGCTGGCGAGCCGGTGATCGACAAGCCCGGCTACAGCGCTTTCGCCCATACCGATCTGGAACTGATCCTGCGACGCCGCGGCATCGAGCGGCTGATCCTGACCGGCGTGACCAGCGAGGTCTGCGTGTCCTCGACGCTGCGCCAGGCCATCGACCTTGGCTTCGACTGCCTGACCGTCAGCGATGCCTGCGCCTCGTCCAACCCGCAACTGCATGCGGCTGCGCTGGCGATGATCGAGGTCGAAGGCGGCCTGTTCGGCAGCGTGACCGACAGCACCGACCTGCTCCGGCGCCTGGAGCGTGCCGCATGACCGATGTGCTGAAGCTCTGGCCGCTGCTGACGGCCACGCATCGCTACGACAAGTCGATTTCCACCCGCAATCGCGGCCAGGGCACGCTGATCGACGCGCCGATCCTCGCCTTCCTAATCGAAACCCGACAGGGTCGCGTGCTGTTCGACGTCGGCTGCGACTACGCCAAGCTCAGCGATCCGCAACTGCGTGCGCGCTGGTTCGATCCAGTGGAGTTTCCCATGGGGCCGCCCGAGATGACCGAGGAGCAGCGTCTGCCCGCCCATCTGGACCGACATGGGCTGTCCCCCGCCGATATTGATCTCGTGTTCCTCAGCCATCTGCATTTCGATCACGCCGGTGGCCTGTGCGAACTGTGCGGCTGCGATGTGCATGTGCATGAAGCGGAACTCGCCGCCGCCCGCGCCCAGGCGGACGACGCCTACTTCACCGATGACTTTGCCGGCGAACATCGCTGGAAGCTGCAGCGCGACGAGTACGAGCTGCTGCCCGGACTGCGCGCGATCAATACCCCCGGGCACACCGCCGGCCACATGTCGCTGCTTATCGAACTGCCGCACGGCAAGCCAGTGATTCTCGCCGGGGACGCTGCGGACCTGAGCGAGAACCTGGTCGACGAAGTCGCGCCCGGCCTCTGCTGGCAGGACCGCGAAGACCTGGCGTTGGCCAGCATCCGCAAGCTCAAGGCCACCGCTGCCGAAACCGACGCCGCAATCTGGCCGAATCACGACATGGCCTTCTGGCGCACCCTCAAACGCTTTCCGGAGTACCACGCATGAAGAGCGTTCCCGATGCCTATCTTGGCGTGTGGCGCCGGCGCCTGCTGACCACCACGGCCGGCTTGCGTGACGAAACCAGCGAGGTGTACTGGCTGCAAACCGCCAGCCTGCACGCCGACCTGCGCCTGCCGCGGCCGCAAGCGCTGCCGCCAGCCGCCTCGCTAGAAACCTGCAGCCATGCCCAGCAGCTGGCCCTGAGCGAGCAGGCTGGCTTCGCCGGCGTCACCGAGGTCAACGGCGATATCTGCCAGTGGCATCGGCTGATCGACTTCCAGCCGCCGGGCGGACCTGCGGATATCGGCCTGATGCACTTCGAGACCCCGGAGCGGCTGCTGGAGGACGGGCTCGACGGCAGCTACCACGAAATCTGGCAGCGCCTACCGGAGTCGCAGGGGCGCAGCTGGGGCATCTGGCTGCGCGCAGCGGAGCAGCCAGCCCGCCAGGCCTGTCTGCTGGTAGCGGGCGACTACTTCCTGTTCGCTGCCGAGCGGCCGATTCTGCTGCCGGCCAGCACAGGATATCTGCGTGACCAACTGGCCGCCGTCAGCCCCGCGCTGCGGCCACAGTTGCTGGCGTGCGAGCTGTCCTTCGGCCGCCACCGCAATGGCGCAACACCCTGGCAAATCACCCACTCGACGCTCCCCGGCCGCGTCGGCGACGCCCTGTTGTCGAGCTACTGGAACTTCGCCGACCCCGCCAGCCTGCCCGCCGCGGACCTTGCCGCCCTCGGTCGCTATCCGGCGGCCGGCGGCTGGCAACGCGTCGAACTGGATGTGCCCACCGTTTCACAGGAGGTTCCCGCATGACAGCGCAGATCAGCATCCCCTCCGCTGCCACTGCCGCGCAGCAGCGACATACGGCAACACCGGCCACACCGGCCAAACAGGTGGTGCGCAAGAGCAGTTTCTGGCGCATTCGCGGCGAGATATCCCGGCGCAGCGCCTGGCTGCTGACCGGCGCCGGGCTGAGCCTGCCCTTCATCATCTGGTGGCTGTGGACCGCGCTTGGCCTTGCCGACCCGATGTTCATGCCCAGCCCCGGCGCGGTGCTCGAACGCATCGGCCGCTGGTGGACAAGCGAAGGGCTGCTGGGGGACATCGGCATCAGCGTCTGGCGGGTCATGGCGGGCTTCGGCGCCTCGGCGCTGATCGCCCTGCCGCTGGGGCTGTACATCGGCACCTACCGGCCGGTGCAGGCCTTTCTCGAACCGCTCACCGACTTCATCCGCTATATGCCGGCCGTGGCCTTCATTCCGCTGGTGATGCTCTGGGTCGGCATCGACGAAGGTTCCAAGGTGCTGATCATCTTCATCGGCACCTTTTTCCAGATGGTGCTGATGGTCGCCGAGGATGTGCGCCGCGTACCCATGGCGCAGATCGAGGCGGCGCAGACCATGGGCGCCAACCGCAGCGAGATCGTCAAGCTGGTGATCCTGCCTTCGGCCAAGCCGGCGCTGCTCGACACCCTGCGCATCACCTGTGGCTGGGCCTGGACCTACCTGGTGGTAGCCGAACTGGTCGCGGCCAACTCCGGCCTCGGCTACGCCATCCTCAAGGCGCAGCGCTACATGCACACCGACAAGATCTTCGCCGGCATCCTGCTGATCGGTCTCATCGGCCTGATCACCGATCAGGCCTTCCGCTGGTTGCACCGCCGCGCCTTTCCCTGGATGAGGAAATGACCATGTCCGATGCCAAGATTCGTGTACGCCAGGTCGGCAAGACCTTCGTCAGCGAGCGCCGTGAGGTGCAGGCGCTGCAGTCGATCGACCTGGACATCCAGCCCAACGAGTTCGTCACCTTCGTCGGCGCCTCGGGCTGCGGCAAGTCCACCCTGCTGCGCATCATCGCCGGCCTGGAGACGCTGAGTCGCGGCGAGATCCTGCTCGACGGCAGGCCCATCGACGGCCCCGGCGTCGACCGCGCCATGGTCTTCCAGCACTACAGCCTCTACCCCTGGCTGACGGTGATGCAGAACATCAAGTTCTGCCGCCAGCTCAAGGTGATCGGCGATACCGTGCGCCACGATGGAGACGTGGAGTCCGCCGCCGGCCGCGCCGATGCCCTGCTCAACCTGATGGGTCTGACGCGCTTCGCCGATGCCTACCCCAGCCAGCTCTCCGGCGGCATGCAGCAACGCGTTGCCATTGCCCGCGCCCTGCTGCCCATACCCGCGACACTGCTGATGGACGAGCCGTTCGGCGCGCTGGATGCGCAAACCCGCGAAGTCATGCACGACCTGATCCGTCACGTGCACCGGCTGGAGAAAAGCACCATCCTGTTCGTCACCCACGATGTCGAAGAAGCCATCTATCTGGGCAGCCGCATCGTGCTGATGGCGCCCCGCCCCGGGCGCATCGATTCGATCTACGAGGTGCCGCTGCCGGCCCAGCGCCACCAGGACATGAAGCTCGCGCCGGAATTCACTGAGCTCAAGCGCGAGATCCTCGCCCGCATCCGCGAAACCTCCGGCATGCAGACCGACCTCGAGCAACTGGCCAAACTCAGCGCCGTGGCCGGCTGAAGGCTAGCGGCCAAGCAGTTCGGCCATTGCCGCGAACACCTGGCGCATGGCCGCCGCGCTGCGGCCCGGCCCACCGGCACAATGGCCCCAGTCCGATTCGAGCACCCGCAGCTCGGCACCCGGAATCAGCACGGCCTCGTGGCGGGCATCCTCGACGGTGAAATACAGATCGCTGCTGCCGGGCATAAGGATGGTCCGCGCACGGATGCGCCCCAGCGCTTCGGCCAGCGAGCCGGCAGCGAAACTGCGGGCCGGGTCGGCCGATTGCCAGGTATGCAGCACGCAGAGCAGGTCGTTGGCGTCCTGCTCCAGATGATCCTGCTCCCAGTAGTCGAGCAGCGCCTCAAGGCTCTCGAAACCCAGCTCGCGCCACAGCTCATGACGATAGAACGCCTGCGAATAGGCCCAGCCGGCATAGGCACGGCCGAACGCCCGCAGCCCGCGTTCCGGCGGCATGCTGTAGCGCCCTCCCAGCCAGGCGGCGTCGGCACACAGCGCCGCCTTCACCCCTTCGAGAAACACCCGGTTATGTGGCCAGCAGCGTGCCGTACAGCAGAACGGCAGGATGGCACGCATCCGTTCCGGATAAGCCATTGCCCAGAACAGCGTCTGCATGCCGCCCATGGACCAGCCGCTGACCAGGGCGAGCTGCCAGTCGCCGCCATACAACCGATCGAGCAACGCCTTCTGCGCCCTCACGTTGTCCAGCAGGCCAACCCGCGGGAAGTCCGCTGCGCCCTGACCGGGCGCAGCGTTGCTCGGCGAAGTCGACCAGCCTGCGCCGAACAGGTTTGTCAGCACCACGCAGTAATCGCCACCTGCCAGCGGGCCATCCGCACCAAGCAGGGGCAGGCTGCCCCAATGTGTGCCGCCGTAGTAGCTCGGAATCAGCACCAGGTTGTCCCGCGCGCGGTTCGGCGTGCCCACTACCTGATAGCAGAGCCGCGCATTGCGCAGGCGTTCGCCGTTTTCGAGGCGCATTTCGCCCAGCGCAAAAAATTTCTTTTCCCTTTTTATTTCAATCATCTGCGTGACTCCTGCAGTGGCGCATAGGGCGCCAGGCGGCACCAGCGTCGGCCCGTTTCTATACACGCTGGCATGTATATTGGATGAAGGAATCGTGCCAGCGGCCCCGGCCGCCATTCATGACTCCAAGGAGCGCAAGCCGATGACCAGCTTTCCCCTCTCCTCCGTCGAGGAGTTGAAACAGCAGTTGCAGGACAAGGGTGTGAAGTACGCGATGGCCAGCTACGTCGATATCCACGGCGTGATCAAGGGCAAGTTCGTCCCCATCGCCCATCTCGGCCAGATGCTCCGCGGCTCCGAGCTCTACACCGGTGCGGCGCTGGACGGCGTCCCGCAGGAGATCAGCGACAACGAGGTGGCCGCGATGCCAGACCCGGCGACCGCCACCCAGTGCAGCTGGAACCGCGATCTTGCCTGGTTCGCCAGTGACCTCTACCTGGACGGCAAGCCCTTCGACGCCTGCTCGCGCGGCATTCTCAAGCGCCAGACCGAAGCCGCTGCGGCGCTGGGCTACACCTTCAACCTCGGCATCGAGACCGAGTTCTTCCTGTTCAAGGACACCCCGGATGGCGGCTTCGCGCCCATTTCCGAGCGCGACGACATGGCCAAGCCCTGCTACGACCCGCGCCTGCTGATGGACAACCTGCCCATCGTCGACGAACTGGTGCAGGCGATGAACGAGATGGGCTGGGGCGTCTACTCCTTCGACCACGAGGACGCCAACGGTCAGTTCGAAACCGATTTCAAGTACACCGACGCCCTCGGCATGGCCGACCGCTTCGTGTTCTTCCGCATGATGGCCAACGAGATCGCCCGCAAGCACTGCGCCTTCGCCACCTTCATGCCCAAGCCCTCGGCCAACCGCACCGGCAGCGGCGCGCACTACAACATGTCGCTCGCCGACATCGAGACCGGCAAGAACCTGTTCGAAGTCGATGGCGAGGACCCCTACGGCTGCGGCGTGACCCCTCTGGCCTATCACTTCATCGCCGGGGTGCTGAAGCACGCCAAGGCCATCTGCGCGGTCATCGCGCCTACGGTCAACAGCTACAAGCGGCTGATCCGCAAGGGCGCCATGTCCGGCTCGACCTGGGCGCCGGTGTTCTGCTGCTACGGCAACAACAACCGCACCAACATGCTGCGCATTCCGTCCCAGGGCGCGCGGGTCGAATGCCGCGCCGCCGACATCGGCTGCAACCCCTACCTCGGTGCCGCGATGATCCTCGCCGCCGGCCTGGAGGGCATCCGCGACAAGCTCGATCCCGGCCAGCCGCACCGCGAGAACATGTATCACTACAGCGAACGGGAGGTCGCGCAGATGGGTATCGAGACCCTGCCGCGCACCCTCAGCGAAGCCATCGACGCCTTCGAGGCCGACCCGCTGTCGCGCCAGGTGTTCGGCGATGCCATGTACCAGGCCTTTGTCGAGTTCAAGCGCGACGAATGGAATGCCTACCACACCCATGTTTCCGACTGGGAAATCCAGCGCTACCTGAAATTCTTCTGACTCGATGAAAAGGAGATTCACCATGCAAGCCAATACGTTCAAGCGGGCACTCTGTGCCGGCGCCGTGATCTTTGCAGCCCTTTCGCCTTTTGCCGCGCAGGCCGAGGAAAAGAAAAGCTTCGATATTGCCTGGACCATCTACGCCGGCTGGATGCCATGGAAGTATGCGGATGAGTCGGGAATCATGAAGAAGTGGGCCGACAAGTACGGGATCGAAGTGAACATCACCCAGGTCAACGACTACGTCGAGTCGATCAACCAGTACAGCGCCGGCCAGTTCGACGGGGTGGTCGCCACCAGCATGGATGCGCTGTCTATTCCGGCAGCCGGCGGCATCGATACCACGGCACTCATCGTCGGTGACTATTCCAACGGCAACGACGGGATGGTGATGAAGGACAGCGCCGACCTGAAGAGCCTCAAGGATCAGCAGATCCATCTGGTCGAGCTGTCGGTTTCGCATTACCTGCTGGCCCAGGCGCTCGATAGCGTCGGCATGAGCGAGCGCGACGTACAGGTGGTCAACACCTCGGACGCCGATCTGGTCGCCGCATTCAGTACGGACGAAGTGCGCAATGTCGTGACATGGAACCCGCTGCTCGACGAAGTCGCCGCCACGCCCGGTGCGCACCGCACCTTCGACTCCAGCCAGATACCCGGCCACATCAAGGACCTGACCATCGTCAACAGCGAAACCCTGGCCGACAACCCTGATTTCGGCAAAGCCGTGGTTGGCGCCTGGTATGAGGTGATGTCGATCTTGGAAAGCGACACCGAGGAAGGCGCCAAGGCGCGTGCCTCGCTGGGCCAGGCCTCCGGAACCGATCAGGCCGGGTACGAAAGCCAGCTCAAGGGCATGAAGATGTTCTGGAAGCCTGCCGACTCGCTCGCGTTCATCAACAGCGACGAGGCGTATCAGGCCATGGACAGCGTGCGCAGGTTCTCCTTCGACCACGGTCTGCTGGGCGACGGTGCGGACTCGGTAGACTTTATCGGCATTGCCATGCCTGGCGGCAAGTTGATGGGCTCGGATGCCAACGTCAAACTGCGCTTCGATACCACCTACATGCAAATGGCCGCGGACGGAAAACTCTGAGTCTTCAGCGTGACGGGCGCCAAGCGCCCGTATCATCAGCCACGGCGCGCTGTCGCACAGTGGGTTCTGGCTGATCCACCGCGCATCATTTGAGGCCCCACATGCGCCGGACCAAAGAAGACGCCGAACAGACCCGTCTGAAGATCATTGCCGCGGCGCTGGAATTGTTCAGCCGCAACGGTTACTCGAACACCACGCTGGCGATGATCGCCGACAGCGCCGGCTTCAGCCGCGGCCCGATCTACTGGCATTTCAAAAGCAAGGACGAGCTGTACGAAGCGGTCCTGGCCTACTCCCAGGCACCGCTGGAGCAGCTCATCGCCCGCAGCCGAAAGCTGGCCGACGAGCCGCTTGTCGCGCTCGAGCACTTCATCGACGACTGGTTTCGGCTGTTGCTGGAGGACCGCTGGTATCGCCAGTCTTTCGAAATCCTGCTGAACAAGACCGAACTCACGGCACAGATGGCCAGCACATTGAAGCGTGAACGCAAGCTGACCCGCGACATGGTCCAGCTGCTGGAGGCGCTGGTCGAGCGAAGTCAGCAGACGCCTGGCACCGGCAACTGCCAATCCCCACGATCGCTGGCACTGCTGCTCTATTCGAGCCTGATGGGCATCACCCACACCTGGTTGCTGTCACCCAAGCTGTTTTCGCTCAGGGAGCAGACGCCCTTCATGGCGAGCAATCTGTTGGCGCTGGTGACGTCGCACGCTCCATCCTCAGTGACTAGCCAAGCAAGCGAGGGCGCTTGAGCTTGCTCAGCAGCGCCGGCCGCAGCGCGGCGGCGTCCAGATCGATGGTATTGATCAGCCCGGTGATCTCGGCGCGGGAAAGCGATAGCCGGCACGGCAAACCGGTAAGCAAAAGCGACTCGCCTGCCGCTTCATCGACTAGCAGCACGCGGATGGTCGAGGGCGAATCCATCCGCGCGCTGAACAGCAGCGGTTCGAAATATTGTTGAACCAGGGCAAATGCCTCCGGTTGCCTGAATCGCTTCATGATGACA
Source organism: Pseudomonas sp. (assembly GCA_032105665.1). Lineage (GTDB taxonomy): Bacteria > Pseudomonadota > Gammaproteobacteria > Pseudomonadales > Pseudomonadaceae > Stutzerimonas. The sequence continues at coordinate 8,659 of DAMCQE010000012.1, forward strand.
ACTCCATTTGTCAGACGGCGGATTCTAGCAGTGGCTTTCGCATCGCTCTGGCTGGCAAGTGCCAACTGCAGCACAACGTGCGTCGACACTGTTTGAGCAAAACTTGCCCTACGGATGTTGCAGGAAGTCGCGCGGGCAGCCTACGCAATGAACTGCAGCCAGACATTCGCCGATCCTGGCAACATCCGCGCTCGTTTTCCGTACCGCAGAAACGCTGAAGGCCCCGTAATCGGGGCCTTCAGGATTGCAGATGGCGGAAGCGCAGTCCGCCAAACGTATATACCAAGCTATTTACTCTTGACCCTTATTGCCATCTGAATGCCTTGATTTATATGGCCTCCAAGCCATTTCATGTTTCATAATGCCGACAAATGATTTTGTTCGTGCCGCCCTTTGGTGGCATGTGAAATGGCATGTGGAGCGAAGACGATGGCAGGAAACCTGACAGCGAGGAAGGTTGAAAGCGTGATTCGGGGTGGAACACCCGGGACCACTGGCGACGGCGGGGGGCTGTATCTCCAGATCGCAAGCAACGGCTCCGCGAGCTGGCTCTATCGTTTTCAGCTCAACGGCAAGCGAAGAAACATGGGGCTTGGCTCTTGCGATCTGGTAACGCTCGCCACGGCGCGCGAGAGGCGAGACGACGCCCGTAAGTTGGTTGCTGCAGGGGTAGACCCAATCGAACATCGCAAAGCCGCCGAAAATGCGGCAAAAGCTGCGACGGTGACGTTTGATAAATGCTGCACCGACTACATTGCCTCGCATCGTTCTGGATGGAAAAACGCTAAGCACGCGCAGCAATGGGAAAATACCCTGGCTACCTATGCTGCGCCTGTCATAGGCCACCTGAAGCCTGAGGAAGTTACAACGTCGCATGTGCTGGCGATTCTGGAGCCGATATGGAAATCAAAGCCGGAAACTGCCAGCAGGCTTAGAAACCGAATTGAGCTGGTGCTAGATGCGGCTAAGGCACATGGACTTCGGGCAGGTGAGAACCCAGCGCGCTGGCGAGGTCACCTAGACAAGCTGCTGGCAAAGCGATCTAAAGTGCGCGAAAGGAAACATCATGCGGCGCTGCCTTGGCGGGAGCTGCCAGATTTCATGCAGGAGCTGGCTGAGCGCAGCGACCTTACTCATGCCGCGATGCAGCTAACAATCCTGACCGCTTGCCGGACCTCTGAGGTGTTAGGCGCCACGTGGTCCGAAATCAATCAGGACGAGCACGTTTGGATAATACCGGCCTCGCGGATGAAAGCCGGGAAAGAGCACCGCGTTCCGCTAACTTCCGCCGCATTATCAGTATTGGAAAAGCTCCCTCGCGTAGACGACAACCCCCACCTTTTCCCAGGACTGCGCAAAGGGCGCCCGCTATCAAACATGGCAATGCTTATGGGGCTGCGGCGGCTTGGGCGAGGCGACCTAACAATGCACGGCTTCCGTTCTACTTTCCGCGACTGGGCCGCCGAATGCACCCCACATCCGAACTTCGTCGTCGAGATGGCGTTAGCGCACACGGTAGGTAACGCAGTTGAGGCAGCTTACCGGCGAGGTGATCTCCTAACGAAGCGACGTGCTCTTATGCAGGATTGGGCAAACTATCTAAACCAGAATGACCGTTCGTCGGGAATATAAGGGCGTCTCGATTACTCACAATGAGCGGGAGTTATCTAGAGTTACTTGCGATGACTGAGAGTTAAAAATCCTCATAAATCAGCTAGTTGCCGTCATTTTCGGTGCTGGATACAGTGAAACAACAAAGCCCGCACAAGGCGGGCTTTGAAGTAGAGCGGAAGGCGTTGGCGCGCTCTCCGCTCCGTATCTGAACAGCGCCGAGGCGACGTCAGAGCGTTGGGACGCCTGATAATGCTGCGCGATTGCCCGTAATGGTGCAAGTGCCATGCAGCCCCTCGGTCTCGAATGAGACCATCCAAATGCAAAACCGAATCCTCTCTGAAAAAACCGTTTGCCAGCAGCTTGGCGTCAGCCGCGTCACCCTTTGGCGCTGGGAGAATGCCGGGTACATGCCGCGTCGCCGCCAGATCGGCCCGCGCCGCGTTGGCTGGCTCGAATCTGAACTTGACGCCTGGCTGACCTCTCGCCCTGTTACCGGCGAGGGCTGAATCATGTCTGCCCATTCGAACCGGCGCATCGCCGGTAGCGGGAGACGTGCGCCCGCGAGACTACAACCGATGCTGCAGCGTTACGCTGACCTCGTAATTGCACCGCTGCAGACACGCTGGCTGCAGCCTGGCCAGCAGCTAGACGCGCAACGACTCGCGGCAGCTCAAGAAGTCATTTGCGCAGCCGTTGCGATGGGTCGTCCCGCGTTCGCGCTCAACCTAGCGCAGATGGCTGGCAGCGCACCTCACGAACTGCCATTCGTATTCACTGAGCTGGACGCCTGGCGGCTGGCAGTAGACGCGCAGCATTGCGCCGCGAAAAACCAACGGGTGGCGGCATGACCCCTAGCAAGTTCGCGCTTTGGGTCGCCAATCGCTTCCCGAGTCCAGCTGATGCGCTAGCCGAATATTTCGACGACGCGGTGATGGCGGCAGCTAGCGTCGGTGCGCAGCTGGAATATCTACCCATCTTGGACAACACGTGGCATTACCTGCCTAACCTAAAAGGCTCGGACCAGCAGAAGCACTCCTATCGTGGCGAGTATGTTACCGATGCCGATGGAACAACCTGGCCTGCCGTAACGTTTACCGGCTTAGGCAAGGATTCGGTTTTCTGGAAAGCGCGCGATTTGGCGTATCAGCAATGGCAGGCAGATCGCGCCGAGACTCCCCATAGCCCCGACCGCGCCGCCGAATATCAAGCCCGAGCCGCTGAGCTGAGGGCAGCCAGCGAGGCCGGTAAGATATCGGCGGAAGCGCAACGCAAAGCCGGTCACGAGGCAGCCGCTGAGGCTGTGGCAACAGCCTGGGTCGATGCCGAGCCATGCATGGAACATCCATACCTGACGAGCAAGCGCGTACAAGCACACGGATTGCGCAAGGCCCGCTCAGACATGCGGGCACGCCTTTGGAACAACGAAAAGCGCGAATGGCAGAACGCCTTTGCTGTTCGGAAAGGTGATCTGCTAGTGCCAATGGTTGATCCCGCCGGCAAGCTCTGGAACGTCCAGCGTATCGACGCCGACGGCAACAAGCGCTTCGTTATGGGTGGTCGCAAGAAAGGCACCTTCCACCGCATCGACGGCACGGCACCGGCCTGGATTGCAGAGGGCTACGCTACGGCAGCCACCGTTCATGCAGCGACCGGCGCTTCCGTTGTCGTGGCATTCGATGCAGGCAACTTGGCCGAGGTAGCGCGACAGCTGCCCGATCAGGTCAGCGCAGTTGCTGCCGACAACGATGCAAACGGCGCCGGTCACAAGGGGGCCGAAGCTACCGGCCTGCCATGTGCCATGCCGCCGACCGTCGGCGACGACTGGAACGACTATGCGGCGCGTCGCAGTGTGGATGAAGTTGGCCAGCTGTTAAGCACAGCCCTAGCGCCAGTTCCGGCAAGCCACAATGCGCCGTCACTGTTCGATCAAGTAAGCGATGTTCACCAGCTGCCGCCTGTCCCCCTGATGACCTGGCCGCACACGTCCAGCAACGGCCAACCACTAAATACCATTCCTAACTTGGAACACCTACTGGCGAACTATGGGTTCACCGTTCGTTACGACGTGATCCGAAAGGACCTGGTTATTCGCTATCCAGGGCAATGCGGCACAGTCGACAACCAGCGCAGCAAGGCCGTTGACACCGTTCTGAGCCTGGCTGCTCTTAACCGCCTCCCCAAGTCGGACACTCCGTCTTTTCTGCTCAGCATCGGGGATGACAACGCCTTCAATCCGGTTATGGACTTTATCCAATCCAAGCCATGGGACGGTCAATCCCGCTTTGCTGAGCTACTGGACACCATCCAAACGCGCCCTGGATATGACCGCGACCTGCTAGCGATCCTGCTACGCCGCTGGCTGGTCTCCGCAGTTGCAGCAGCTGCCAAGCCGTTTGGCTTCTGGTCTAAAGGCGTACTGGTTTTTCAGGGAGACCAATCAATCGGTAAAACCGCCTGGATTCGCGCCTTGGTGCCTGACGAGCTGCGCGACCTGGTGAAAATCGACGCCACTATCAATCCTGACAACAAAGACAGCATCATCAGCGCCGTTTCGCATTGGCTGGTGGAGCTGGGCGAGCTGGACGGCACTCTACGCAAAGCGGACATTGCCCGCCTGAAAGGCTTTATCAGCCAGGACGTGGACCAGTTCCGTCGCCCCTACGGACGCGCCGAAGAAAAATTCCAACGGCGAACCGTATTTTTTGCCAGTGTGAACCCTGAGCAGTTCTTAGCCGACGACACAGGGAATGTGCGGTGGTGGACTGTTCCGGTGGTGAGCGTCAACTACCAGCACGGAATCGACATGCAGCAGCTGTGGGCTGAAGTCTTTGACTGGTATCAGGCCGGTGAACGCTGGTGGCTGGATCGAGGCGAGGAAGCTCAATTGGAAGGAGTCAACGCCGAGCACCAGCAGACTGACCCGGTCCAGGAATTGATTCAATCCCGATACGGCTCCGCGCCGGCTGATGCTATCCGACGCCCAATGACCGCGACCGATGTTCTGCTGGAAATCGGTTTCGACCGACCAACCCAGCGGCAGAAGAACGATGCTGGCCAAGCCCTTCGCCAATTGTTCGGGGCGCCGAGACGCACTAAATCGGGCCTTTTCTTCGACGTGCCTGTATTGGTCGCAGGCAGACCCTGTTGAATAGCTGAGAGCGGCACCCCAAACCCCGCAACGCGGGGTTTTTTATGTCTAAAAAGGTGAACGAGCAGAGACGTTCACCAGACGTTCACCTAGACGTTCACCCACCTGTAACCCGCATGGTTACTGGTTTTGATGGTAAAAAGGTGAATGAGTGAACGTCTTTTCCCTTAAAAGAAGAAAGGGGGCGTCTATCAGCCCAAATAGACGCCTACCTATTTATATGCAAAAAAGACGTTCATCGTTCACCCAAAACTGCTGAAAGCCACGCAGCACTAGGACTGCAGAAGGGTGAACGACTTGGTGAACGTCATTGCTAGTCGTTCACCCAACCTAGTTGCTGATGACCCATTCGAGCGCGTATTTCCCAAGCGCTTTGACTGAGTCGAACGTTAGCTCTATCCCCTTATCCCGAGCCGTCGTCTTGATTCGCTCCCACACCGCCTGACTTCGAATAGTCTCAAGCAAATCGTGGCCTTCCCACGTCAGCGCTTGAGCGATTATCGAATCTCCGTCCGAGCTCGAAGCATCAACACCTTGAATGAAGCCAGCCCGCCAGAGAAGCATTGCATGAGCGGCTTTTGTCGGGTCTTCGTCGTCGTATTGGATGGCCTCATAAGTTCCAGGCGTCAATGCTTCAACTTCTATCAGCACTGCACGAATCACATCCCAGTCGCGCTTCATAGCTACATCCTTGATAGATAAAGACCCACGCAGCGTATGGCGCACTCACAAGCTGAGCAATAGTGCCTTGGTTGAGCGGGCGCGACTGTCGGAACAACCGACTGTCTTGGGCATGCGTGGCGCACATTATCGCCCCTGATTAGCTTGAGAAACGTTGAGGGTCCTTCCTGGCGGGTGTCCCCATGCGGGGGCACAGACTCCGCAATTCTTGACCTCTGAGTCGCCTCGAAATCGGCTTCCAATTTCCAGTGTGGCACGTCACTGGCGTGACTTGGAAAAACTCCGGGAGGAATCGAAGCTAGGGAATATCCGAATATTGCCTCACCAGCTAGTTTCTTCCGAGGCAATACCCAATGAACCAACTTCGCCAGCTAATCGAATCCGCCAAGCATCAACTCGGCTATCACGAAATTTACGACGGCAACGGTGCAACCCGCGCCGCAATCCCGAAGGCAGCCGCCAGCGTCGCCCGCGTCTCACTGCGTGATCTGACCATGCCTTCCCTGGTCGGCACTGCCGGCAATGCGATTGCCAGGCTGCCTGGCACTACCCAGGCCGGCGCAAAAACCACCTTCAGCGGCGCAGTGATCGAGCAAAGCCGAGTGGCCCAGGCCGGTGCGACCGTCTTCATCGTGCCAGCCGCACCGGAGCCGGCCCAAGGTGGCGGCTCCGGTGCCATCGCCCTACGCAGCCGCCTGGCGACCTTCACGACCGTGGAAGCCGCGCCGTTCGCCATCCTAGCCGACGGTGCCGACGCGCCGGATAGCGCGGTGCCCGTCCACCGCTCCGTGGCTGAATTCGAGCCGGATACAGCGCCGACCTACTCGTTTAGCTGCACGCTGTCGCGCCGCGACCTTAAGGATTGGGAAGGCACCGGACAGCTTCCCGAAGCCGTCCTGGCTGCTATGGGGCTTGGCTTGGCGCGTGCTGCCGATGCATGCCTGCTGGCTGCTATCGTCGCCACCACTCCGCCAGCCTTCACCCTCGCCGCTGCAGCTGCCCGTGGCCTGAAGTTCGGTGAGCTGGCCGCCCTGGTCGGCACCGCCGGAATCGGCGCGAGCGTGTACGAAGACGGCCGCCTGCGTGTGGCTGGCGTGCCTGCCGAGCTGACCGACACCACCGCCGCCAGTATCGTGGGCGCCTTCAACCGCGCTGCCGTGGCAGTTGGAGAGGAAATCAGCCTGGTAGCCAAGCGGACCAATCTCGACGGCTCCATGGAGCTGACCGCCCATTCCAATCTGATTGCGCTGCTGCCCGACGACAGCGCGTTTTTCTCGGTGGCTTGAAGTGATTTTCAAGCGAGAGCAGGACGGCGAGGCGGTTAGTTCCGCCCTGCCATCTGAAGTTCTGGCAGCCCTGGACGGCGCGGCAATCTACGCCCGCCAGCCCGGCGAGGATGGTGCACCGCGTGTCATCGTTCAGCCTGTCGGCTTCGGCGGTTTCATCTACGACCACACCGCCGCTGCTGACTTCGTTGCAGCGGCCTTCCCCGAACTGAACGTCGCTCAAGCCAGCCGCGCTGCGCGCTATATCGGCAGTCTGGTCAGCAGCTACTTGCGCCAGACCGAACAGGACATGGCAGAGCCGCGCCGCAATTGGGCGACGAACTGGTGACAGACGATGAACGAAATCAAGAAATCCGACACCCGCCGCAAACTCTGCGTCCTGGCTACGCCTGAAATCATGGCCGCTATCCGGGCCGAACAGCGCCGCGCCAAGGAAGCGACGGGCTACGGCGTGAGCATGACCCGCGTGGCGCAACGCGCGCTGGAAAGCGGGCTGGGTCTGGAACAGCAATAGCGAACACACCGGCCTGGCGCGGCGCTTCCTCGACGAGGCGTCAGGCCGGCAGCACCAGGTTAGCCAGCCCCTGGAGTGGCAATGCTGGCAACTTTTTCTTGGAGCCGGCGCCTGATGGGCCGGCCTTTTTAGAGCCGACGACATGAACACCGACGACACACTGGCCGAGCTGCTGGAACTGCAAACCCAGCTTGAGAACGAAGCCAATCGCCTGCTTCACGCTGCGCACGGCGCCAAGCAGATTATCAAGCGTCAGCCCCTGGACGCAGCATTGCCTGAGCTGCTGCGCAACGCTCGCCGGACGGCTGACGACGCGAAGACAACTGCCGCCCGCCTGGCCAGCGCCCTGACGCGCCATGCCGACGCCGAGCACGCCCGCGAAATGGTCAGCCGGCCGCGCTGGCGCCCGTCCAAGCACTGCAGCCCCGGCGAACGCGCACGCGCTCGCATGGCTAAGCGCGGCTGCCTGACTGGCTCGCTGGATGGTGGCGTATGACCGACGACCTTGCAGCGCTGCACGTAACTGACGCTCAGCTGGCCGCCTTGGCTGGCGTCACGCCGCGCCGCATCCGCCAGCTGGCCGAAGCGGGAACGCTCACGCGCGTTGCACGCAACCGCTTCGTGCTTGGCGATGCCTTCGCAGCGCTGGTTGAGGAAATGGCGGGTGGCGATAAGGCCAGCGAGTTGACCGCCGAACGTGTGCGGAAGCTGCGCGCCGATGCGAGCCTGGCCGAACTGGAACTTGCCAAGGCCCGCGCCCTGGTCGCCCCCATCGCTGAGCTGGAATCCGTCTGGAACCAAGCCTGCGGAATCATCCGCGCAAACATGCTTCAAGTTCCGCGCCGCGTCGTGTCTGCCCTGATAGGCGAAACCGACGAGGCACGGTTTAAACAGGTCCTAACCGACGAAATTACCCTAGCCCTGGCCACTGCTGCCGAGGCTGATTTTACCCCTGAGGTTGAAACCGAAGATGATTAGCCGAGTGATCCGCGCTGCCAAAAATTCTGCTGCCTTCCTGCTGCCGCCCTACGAATCTGAAACGGAGCGACGTGACGCCTTGGACGGCGCTGTCGAGCTGATGCGCCAGGCCATCGAACACGCGGTGCGCGCTGGCCGCGACGATCTGGCTTTCAAGCTGCGGGATCTGGTGCAGACAGTGGAACGACGCGATGGCCGCTAAGGGCATGGTAGGCCGACGTGTGGAAGTGTCCGAGCTGACGGAGGAAGAAAGCTGGGACCATTGCGTAGCCTACCTGATCGGCCCGAAGCTGGTTGGCGTTGATCCTGGCATTCGGAAGCGAAACGCCATGGAGCTGGCTGCCGCTGCGTTGCGTGCCGCTGAAAACTGTTCCGATAGTGACGCCAGCAGCCGTGCTTAAATGCAAATGTTGACGTTTTGAAAGGAGGCTCTATGGATGCTGCGTCGTTGTATTTTCAGTTACGGAATCTGATCGAGGAAATGCCGGATTTCGATTCTCACGGTTGGAAAACACCTGAGGGGCAGCTCTGGCTAGGGCGGGCATCTGTTTTGGTGGATAAATCCGGCGGTGGAGTGGACGCTATCAACTTTAACGTTACCGCCAGTGGCTTGAGCAGTAACGTATACGACCTTACCTATGCATCTTCAGTCCAGAAGATCAAATCGATACTGTATCGCGCGCTAGCGAGGGCGGAGCTGGCAGCTCCTGCAGCAGCCCAGGGTGCTTTCATTCCAGTGGGAGAAAGCTTTACAGCACTGGCAGCTGTGACGAAATTGATCAGTGGAGCGAAAACTAGCGTTATGTTTATTGATCCTTACGCCGCCGAAAACTTACTCATCGATTTTGCAGTGCTCGCGCCGGCGCATGTCGAAATCCGCGTACTAACGGATCAGGCGTCAATGAAGCCGGGCCTATTGCCAGCTGTATCTAGATGGAAAGAGCAGTATGGCGAGTCTCGCCCTTTGGTGGCGCGGGCCGCTCCAAATCGGAGCCTTCATGACAGACTTATCATTGTCGATGAAGAGAGCGCTTGGAGCGTAGGACAATCATTTAACGCTCTGGCTAAACGCGCTCCGACGAGTTTTGTGCGAGCCGACACCGAGACGGCCTCACTCAAAATCAAGGCTCATGACCAGCTTTGGCACAACGCCGTTGAATTACTAACCTGAGCATGCCTGGCATGTGAGCTGGCAGGTGAAAAAACCAGTCTTAAAGCAAAGGCCCCGCATTGCGGGGCCTTCAGCTATCCAGATGGCGGAAGCGCAGAGATTCGAACTCTGGGAAGGGTCTCCCCTTCGGCGGTTTTCAAGACCGCTGCCTTCAACCACTCGGCCACACTTCCGGATAAAGCGGGCGCAATAGTACCGGATAGAAATACACTGTCAAACACTGATGCTAGGCAGCTGGACTGCCTCTGTTATGATCCGGGACAAATCGTCCCAGGCTTGATTTCATCCAAGGAGTGTCGCCATGCACGAACACGAATACGCGCTTAGCCACACGCAGGTCGAACAGCGTGAGGTCAGCAAGGTCCTGCGCAACACCTACGGGCTGCTGGCCATGACGCTCGCGTTCAGCGGCCTGGTGGCATACCTGTCCATGCAGGCCAACGCCGCCTACCCGAATATCTTCGTGGTGCTGATCGGCTTCTACGGCCTGTTCTTCCTTACCGCCAAGCTGCGCAACTCGGTATGGGGCCTGGTGTCCACCTTCGCCCTGACCGGCTTCATGGGCTATACGCTCGGCCCGATCCTCAACATGTACCTGGGGTTGGCCAACGGTGGTGAGCTGATCAGCTCGGCGCTGTCGATGACCGCACTGGTGTTCTTCGGGCTGTCGGCCTACGTGCTGATCACCCGCAAGGACATGAGCTTTCTCAGCGGCTTCATCACTGCGGGTTTCTTCGTGCTGATCGGTGCGATGCTGGCGGGCTTCTTCTTCCAGATCACCGGGCTGCAGCTGGCGATCAGCGCAGGTTTCGTGCTGTTCTCCTCGGCCTGCATCCTGTTCCAGACCAGCGCGATCATCCATGGTGGCGAGCGCAACTACATCATGGCCACCATCGGCCTGTTCGTTTCGCTGTACAACCTGTTCATCAGCCTGCTGCAGCTGCTGGGCATCTTCGGTGGCGACGACTGATCCGGCATCGCCTTGAACGAGCCCGCTTCGGCGGGCTTTTTCATGCCCGCAGCTGGCGTATCATGTCCGCTGTTCTGCCATGGTGCTCCGATGAAATTCGTAATCGCCCTGTTCGCTCCGCCCCATTCACCCGCGGCACGCCGCGCGTTGCGCTTTGCCGAAGCCGTGCTCGCTGGCGGGCATGAAATCGTCCGGCTGTTTTTCTATCAGGATGGCGTGCACAGCGCTTCGGCGAACGTCGTGGCGGCACAGGACGAACTGGACGTGGCGGCTGAATGGAGCCGTTTCGTCAGCGCCAACCAGCTGGACGGCGTGGTCTGCATCGCCGCCGGCCTGCGTCGCGGCGTACTGGATGCCGGCGAAGCGCAGCGCTACCAGCGTCCGGCAGCGAACCTTGCCGCTGGCTGGGAGCTGTCGGGGCTGGGCCAGTTGCATGAAGCCGCGCAGCAGGCCGATCGGCTCGTCTGCTTCGGAGGCCAATGATGGCGCGTTCCATGCTTATCATCAGCCGTCAGGCGCCCTGGGCCGGCCCCTCTGCGCGTGAGGCACTGGATATCGTTTTGGCCGGTGGCGCTTTCGAGCTGCCGCTAGGGCTGCTGTTTCTCGATGACGGCGTGTTCCAGCTTACGAAGGCGCAGCAAGCCGCATCGCTCGAGCAGAAAGACCTGACCGCGAATCTGCAGGCGCTGCCGCTGTTCGGCATCGACAGCCTGTTCGTCGCTCGCCGCAGCCTGGCCGAGCGCAACCTGGATGAATCCTCTCTGGCGCTGCCGGTCGAAATCCTCGACGACGCTGGCCTGAGCACCCTGATCAACCGCTATGACCATGTGATCACGATCTGATGGCGACTCTGCATCTGCTTTCCCATTCGCCCTTCAGCGACGGCCGCTTCAACAGCTGTCTGCCGCTACTAGGCGACACCGACGCCCTGCTGCTGGCCGGCGACGCAACCTACGCCCTGACAGCCGGAACCAAACCCGCGACCGAATTGGAGCAACTGCCAGAGCAGGTCGCGCTGTTCGCACTTGAAGAAGACGTGCAGGCCCGGGCACTCGGCATGCTGCCGCCGCGCGTGCAATTGCTGGACTACGCGGGCTTCGTCGAACTGACCTGCCGTTACGAACGGATCAACAGCTGGCTATGAGCAGCCTGGTCGTGGATGGGCGCGAGATCGCGCTGGACAAGGACGGCTTTCTGGTCGATCTGAGCGACTGGAACGAAGCCGTGGCCGAGGCCCTGGCGGCGCGGGAGGAACTGGCCCTCGAAGCCGAGCACTGGGAGATCATTCATCTGCTGCGCGCCTTCTATGCTGAGTTCCAGCTCTCCCCGGCCACGCGACCGCTGATCAAGTACGCCGCGCTCAAACTCGGCGCGGAAAAAGGCAACAGCCTGCACCTCAACCGTCTGTTCAAGGGCACCCCAGCCAAACTGGCCGCCAAGCTGGCGGGGCTGCCGAAACCGAGCAATTGCCTATGATCCTCGAGACTCCTGCCGAACACCCCTTCGCCGTGTATGTGCGCATCCTCGGCAAGGGCAAACGTGGCGCCCGCGACCTGACGCGTGAAGAAGCCCGCGAAGCCATGGGCATGCTGCTCGACGGCAAGGCCGAGGAGGCCCAGCTCGGCGCCTTCCTCATGCTGTTGCGGCACAAGGAAGAAAGCGCCGAAGAGCTGGCCGGATTCGCCGAAGCGGTACGCGAGCGGGTGCAAGCGCCGAAGATGGCTGTCGACCTGGACTGGCCAAGCTACGCTGGCAAGAAACGCCACCTGCCCTGGTACCTGCTCGCAGCCAAGTGCCTGGCAGCCAACGGCGTGCGCATTGTCATGCACGGCGGCGGCGCCCACACCGCCGGGCGCATCTATACCGAACAGCAGCTGCAATTGCTCGGTATCCGCCGCTGCGACGACTGGGCCGAGGTCGGTGCTGCGCTGGATGAGAACCGCCTTGCCTTCATTCCACTGGGTGCCTGGATGCCGGTGCTGCAACGCATGATCGACATGCGCAACCTGCTCGGCCTGCGCTCGCCAATCCACTCGCTGGCGCGCCTGCTCAACCCGCTGGGCGCACGCTGCGGCCTGCAGAGCATCTTCCACCCCGGCTATCAGGATGCCCATCGCCAGGCCAGCACCCTGCTCGGGGACCACGCCATCGTCATCAAGGGCGAAGGCGGCGAGATCGAGATGAACCCGGACAACATCTCCCATCTCTACGGCACCACTGGCGGCACGCCGTGGGACGAGGAATGGCCGGCACTGTCCGAGCGGCGCCACGTGAAGCCCGCACAGCTCGACCCGCAGCAGCTGCTTGCCGTCTGGGCTGGCGAGCAGGAAGACGCCTACGGTGAACTCGCTGTGATCGCCACCATGGCCCTTGCCCTGCGAGGCCTTGGCGCGACGCGGGAGGCAGCTTTCGAGCAAGCGCAAAGCTACTGGCGCGCCCGCCATTCATCGATTTAAGCGATAGAATTAACCCGCCATTCGGTCACATCGATCGAACGATGCTTCCTAGACTGGCCTCCTATGCCGTAACAGGAGGGCACCATGGGATTACTGATCGATGGCCAGTGGCACGACCGCTGGTACGCAAGCCGCGATGGCAAATTCGAACGCGAACAGGCCAAGCGCCGGCACTGGGTCACGCCCGACGGCGCGCCCGGGCCTGACGGCCAGGGTGGCTTCCAGGCCGAGGCCGGTCGCTATCATCTCTATGTTTCGCTTGCCTGTCCGTGGGCGCATCGCACGCTGATCTACCGCAAGCTCAAGGGGCTCGAGCCGCTGATCGACGTGTCCGTGGTCAGCTGGCTGATGGCCGAGCACGGCTGGACCTTCGACAAGTCCACCGGCTCCAGCGGCGATGCGCTGGACGAATTCGACTACCTCCATCAGCGCTACACCCGTGACGATCCGAAGTACTCGGGCCGGGTCACCGTCCCCGTTCTTTGGGATCGCGAGCGCCAGTGCATCGTCAACAACGAATCGGCCGAGATCATCCGCATCTTCAACAGCGCTTTCGACGAGCTGACCGGCTCTACGCTGGATTTCTACCCAGAGGCGCTGCATGGTGAAATCGATGCGCTAAACGCGCGGATCTATCCGGCGATCAACAACGGGGTCTACCGAGCAGGTTTCGCCACGACCCAGGAGGCCTACGAAGAGGCCTTCGACGAGTTGTTCCGTGAGCTCGACTGGCTGGAGCGACGCCTGGGCAAGCAGCGCTACCTGACAGGGGAGTACCTGACAGAGGCCGACTGGCGCCTGTTCACCACAGCCATTCGCTTCGACGCGGTTTACCACGGCCACTTCAAGTGCAACCTGCGCCGCATCGAGGACTATCCGAACCTGTCGAACTGGCTACGCGAGCTGTACCAGTGGCCGGGAATTGCCGAAACGGTGGATTTCACACACATCAGGAACCACTACTACGCCAGCCATCGACAGATCAACGGAAATGGCATCGTGCCGAAAGGTCCGCTTCTTGGACTGGATCGACCACATGATCGCGAGCGCCTGCGAGGCAACGGCATCTGGGTGAGATCGGAGCACAGCTAGCCTGAAAACCCATACCATCGCCCAGATGTCGTGCTTCTACAAAACTCCAGGTCCTGTGGGAAGCGCGCCCGCGGCGATGCGGTCACATCCGACGGCTGCCGGGGCCAGCGGATCAGTCATCCAGCTGTACCATGCTCGAGCATATGGCACATGGCAGTCTTCAGCTTCATCGGCCGCACCGGCTTGTGCATCAGCATATGGCCCAGCTCGCGGACCTGCTGCTTGAGTTCGTTGCTGTAGTTGGCGGTGATCATCAGCGCCGGTAGCGGGCTGGCGCGTCGCGCATTGACGGTGGCGACGACATCGATGCCGGTGTGGCCATTGTCCAGGTGGTAGTCGGCAATCATCAGGTCGGCCTCGGCATGGAAGTTGTCCACCTGCCGCGCCAGGTCCTCCTCGGACAGCGCCGTGATCACCTTGCAGCCCCAGCCTTCCAGCAGCGTGCGCATGCCCGCACAGATCGCCGTGTCGTTATCCAGCACCCAGACCCGGGCGCCCTGCAGCCGCTGTAGCACCAGCTCCGTGGTGCTCGGCTCAGGCCGCGCCTTGGGTGCGCGCTTGGCCAATGGTACGTCGATGGCGAAACACGAGCCGCGTCCCGGGTGCGAGCTGACCCGGATACGATGGCCCAGCATGCGCGCGATCTTCTCGACGATGGCCAGGCCAAGGCCGAGACCACGATCCTGGTTGGGACGCACGCCCTCCCCGCGTTTGAACTCCTGGAAGATTTCCTCGAGCTTGTCCGAGGCGATGCCCACGCCGGTATCCCAGACTTCGATGGACAGACTCTGCCGGTGGCGACGACAACCGAGCAGTACGCGTCCTTTGGTTGTGTAGCGAATCGCGTTGGTCAGCAGATTGCGCAGGATGCGCGCGAGCAGCTGGATATCGCTGCGCACCAGCGCCGAACAGGGAATGAAGTCCAGCTGCAACTGTTCGGCCCCGGCGATCTGGCGGAACTCCATGGCCAGGTTTTCCAACAGCTCACTGACGGCGAACGGGGCGATATCCGGTTTGATCACGCCGGCATCCAGCTTGGAAATATCGACCAGCGTGCCGAGCAGGTTCTCCACGTCTTCCAGCGAGTTGCTGATGTTGCGGATCAGCCCGCCGTTGGGCGCCCCCGGTTGTTCCAGCAAGGCGCTGGTGAACAGCCGCGCGGCGTTGAGCGGCTGCAGCAGGTCATGGCTGACCGCGGCAAGGAATTTGGTCTTGGACAGGTTGGCCAGTTCCGCCTCGCGCTTGGCTTCGCGCAGCCGCGCCTCGACGTGGCTGCGCTCGTCGATCTCGCGCAGCAGCTGGTCGTTGAGGCTGGTCAGCTCGGCAGTGCGCTCACGCACCCGCTGTTCGAGATTCTGATAGGCCTGGTGCAACGCCTCGGCGGTGCGCCGGCGATCAGTGATGTCCTGAATCAGCACGAAAATGCCGGCAACTTCGCCGTTGGCCTGCCGGTTCGGCACATAGGAGCGCAGCATATAGCGCTGCTGGCCGGCATGGTTGCGCTCGGCCATCTCGAAGCTGACACTCTCGCCCGACAGTGCGCGATCAATGTAGGGCTCCAGTTGCCGCCAGTGCTCGCCGCTGTGGACCTCGCGCAGCGACTGGCCGAGCATGCCGTCGCTGGGCCAGCGATACCATTCCTCGTAGACCTTGTTGGTGAACTCGTAGGTGAGATCGGCCGAAACGTAGGCAATCAGCGCCGGCACATGGTCGGTGATCAGGCGAATCCAGCGCTCGCTCTCGCGCAGCGCCTCGGCATGGCGGTAGCGCTCGGTGATGTCAGTGAAGGTATTGACGAAGCCGCCGGTGGGCAGCGCATGGGTGCGAATTTCCAGCACGCGGCCATCGAAGAGGCGCTGCTCCAGCTCGCGGATCGGCCGGCCGCGGGCGTCACGACTGTTGGGTGTGAGCAGGGTCAGCTCGCTGTCGGCCATGACCTCCTCGAACGGTCGATGTGCCTCGATCGGCGCCAGCCCGCAGAGTTCGAGAAAGCGCCGGTTCCACAGCTCCAGCGCACCCTCGGCGCTGACCATCGCAACGCCCTGGGACAGGTTGTCCACCGCGCGCTGCAACAGCCTCGACTTCTGCGCCAGCGCCTGCTCGCGACGCATGGTCTCGCTGACTTTCACCTCGGTGATGTCGGTGTAGAGAATCACCAGCCCGCCTTCACGGGTCGGTCGCTCGCTGACCTGCACCCAACGGCCGTTGTTCAGTCGATACACCGTGGGCTCATCGCCCTTGCCGCGGTGTTCCTCGACGATCAGCCCGGTGCTTTCCGCCAGCCGGCGGACCTCGGCCAGCCGCGTGCCGGCGTTGATGCGCGCGCGCGTGCGCGTCCATAGCGACTTGAAGCGACGGTTGAACAGGACGATGCGCTGATCCCGGTCGAACAGCACGAAGGCGTCGGAAATGCTTTCGATGGCGTCTACCAGGTGCTGGTGCGCGGTTTCCGCACGCAGCCGCGCATCGCTGAGCAACTGGTTGCTGCCCTTGAGCTCGGCCATCGCCTGGTTCAACGCGTCGGTGCGCTCGCGCACCTGCTCGGCCAGTTCCACCGAATGCTGGAACGCCGCATAGGATGCATCCCGTCCGGCGCCACTGGATTCGACGCGCTCGATCAGTGCAGCGTTGATGCGTTTGAGCTTGAGGTTTTCGCGCTCGAGTTCGGCCTGGCGCGCCAGCAGCTCAGCGACCTGCCCGGCCTCCGGGTCGGCCAATGGCGACACCGGTGAAGGTCTGGTTGATGTGCATGCCATTGAACTGCTCTCCGTAGGTGTTGAAGCCGATCACCTGCTGGCGTCGGAGAAAAGCCGAGGTCTGTTCGCTGGTGTCGTTGCCCTCGATTTCCAGCCGGCGCAGAAAGCAGTCGCAACCAATGGTCAACAGCGGCGGCCCGAGGCGCTGTTCCAGCCGCTCGAACAGGGCTTCCAGATTCGGCATCAGCGGACCGGGTTCCATGGCGGTGAGCACGATGCCGTTCTCCACCGCGCAATAGAAGGTCAGGCTCATGTCCTCGTTGACCTTCTGGATCGAGCGCACGTAGTAATGCTCGTTGATCCGCACCGCCAAGGGATGGGCGGCGAACAGACGGTGATCGAGATCGCTGACCGGCACACCGATCAGCCGGGCGTATTCCTCGGCGGCCGGCTCGGCGTTCAGCTCGTAGACCCGCCTGCTGTTGCTGTCGGCGCGGGTCACGACCAGTTTGTCTTCGAGTGGCAGGATGTGATGGGTGGTGAACACCTCGAAATCCAGCCAGGTGTTGATCAGCACCACGATCGCCGCACCGCTGTAGAACCGGCCGTCGTAATAGACGTAGGTATCGCTGAGGTGATTGTCGTCGCCAGCCGAACCGCCGAAATGCGGAATGCTGCCGAACGCGGCGCTAAGCGCAGACAACACGATTTCCTCACGGCTGGACAGCCCGTCGAGCAGCGTCAGCGCAAAGCTGTGGTCCTTGATCGGCGCCAGCGAGTTGCTGCGGCAGTCGCTACCCAGGCGTTCGACCAACTGCTGTGCCTCGATCAGGCTGAAGCGATCCATCTCGTCGATCAGCTCGCAGGCGATGGAAAAGCTTCGATGGTCGAAGCCGACTGCCGTCACGCAGCTGCGCCCATAGCCCTGAGAGGTGATCTCGCCCGCCGAGGTGCAACCGACCAGACGCACGCCACCGAAGTATTGGCGCAGCGCATCGCCCAGCGCCGGCAGGTCGTATTCAGCGGAACAGAAGAACAGCACGAAGCCCAGATGCGGGTGCATCAGTTGGCGCGCCAGGTCCTGCGCCACCGTTTCGGGTAGCCGGGCCTCGGACATCGCCGTGCGGATCACTTCGCCTTGTTCATCGGTCACGCACGATACCCCGCACCACTTGAATCGGATGACCCCATTCTTGGGCAGGGCATATGGGACGAAAATGCTACTTGAGTACCGGTAAAGGCCTGCCTAGGTAGTATCGCGACGAAACAACGCAGCGCAGGGATGCTAGTTCAGCTGAAGTGGCCACCGTGTCGGTTCCCGTCCACCAGCCATCCTCTGCACCGCGAACCAAACGGTGTCCATCCCGATCAGGCCTGGCCTCGACGCACGCTGGCCATGTTCAGTGATGCACTGATGCAGAAAGGCCGGCCCCTTACGGGTGCCGGCCTTTGTCGTGGTTGCGCAGAGATCATCACTGCGCACAGGGCGTGGGATACGCTCAACGTACGTCCCACTGCCGATGCAACGGATGGAGCGACCTACGGTTCGACGTCCATCCGCACCCTGCTGATCGCCTCGCTTAGAAGCTCAGCGCCGCGCCCACTGCGAAGGTGCGGGTTTCTTCGTCCAGTGCCGGGCTGTCCTTGCCTTCGATCTCGAACTGGTTCAGTTCGGCGACCAGGGTCAGGTTGTCGTTGATGCTGTGGAACAGGGCGATACCGCGGGTCTCGTAATCGGCCTCTCCGCCCAGACCGTTGCCATCATCCTTGGTCTGACCGTAGGACAGCGCAACGCGGTTCTTGCCGAAGCGGTAGGAGCCCTGCAGCAGGTAGCCGTCGCTGTCCACTTCACGCAGCAGTGCTTCGCCGGCGTTGTTGGTGAAGAACGGGTTGATACCTTCGGCCTGGAAGCCCGATGCGGTCAGCGACAGGCTGCCCATCTTGGCCTGCACGCCGTAACCCAGGCCATTGGAGTCGACCTTCTCGATGCTGCTGTCGGTGTTGTCCGAGCTTTGCTGCATACCGTTGATCCAGGTGTAGAACTGGGTGCCGCCCATCTCGAACTCGTAGGTGATCTCGGTTTCGAAGCGCGGCGCTTCCTGGTAGGCCTTGTCCAGGGTGGACGAGGTGTCGTCGGTGGTGTCTACCGGGTCCATGATGCCGGCAGCGATGCGCAGGCCGCTCATCTTCGGCGAACGGTAGGTGATCTGCGAGGTTGGGAACGGATACGGGTAGCCGGTACCGATGTTGCCGAAGGAGACGCCGCCGCCATCGACCAGACCCAGGGTGTCGCTGACCTGGCCGTAACCGCTGAGCATCTCGTCGAGCAGGATGTTGGAGCGGCCGAACAGGCCGAAGTCCTTACCGAACAGCACTTCGCCCCACTGCTCATTCGCCGCAGTGGCGTAGAACTGACGAACGTCGATACCGGTTTCGGTGCTGTTGCTTTCGCTGTCGTTGATGGTCACCCAGAACGAGGAACGACCGCCCAGCTTGAGATCGCCGACCTGCTTGCCGAAGTTGAAGCCGATCCAGTTGGGCAGGAAGCCCATCTTCACCCGCGACTGCTTGCGATCGAACTGCTCGCCGGCACGCTCGACGTCGCTGTGAACGTAGAACGTGTTGAAGTAACCATCGGTGGAAAAGGTGGTGTCGTCCTGATCGTAAAGCACGATTTCGGCGACGGCCGACTGGCTTACGGTCATGGCGACGGCACTGGCCAGGACCAGTGGCAACAGGGTTGATACGGCTTTCTTGTTGTTGTGCATGGCGCTCTCCGCGGTTTTGACGACAAGCAGTCGTGACGGGAGCGATTATCGAAAGGCCGTCCGAGCGCACATACGCTGCGATGGCGGCGAAAGGCTAGTACTTTCGCCCGGGGTGCCGTCTTGCACGCAAAGCATCTCATCCGACCGCCAGACGCACGAGGCTTAGGTCGTACACCCAAAGCAGCGCGCCACCATACCCCGGCACAAGCCACGGCAGCCCGCCGTAAACGGCTGGCCATCGAGTTGCATTGTCGGGGTTGAGTGGGCGGCTGATGTGCGGCGCTGAGGTAACCGTCAGCAACGATGCCAACGCGTGTCGGGCGCTTCGGCATTGGCGACCACATGCCAGCCGCCTTCGGCATCGCGCAGCGCCTGTAGCTGAGCACGGATAGCTCGGGCATCGAGGTTGGCCGACGCCGCAGCCACCGCCTCCGGGTGGTCGCCATCGAAGCCGGCCAGGTGCGCCTGCCATAACGACTCGGCGCGGCGGCGCAGGTCGCCGTCGTGGTTGCCGGTCGAGGGATCCGCTGCAGCGACTTCAACCAGAGTGCCGGCAAAGCCGTCGAGGAAGGTTTCGATATGGGAGAGGATCTCACTGGCAGATGCGCTGGGAGACTGCACCGCGAAAACGATGCCCGGGCACTCGCCGAACTGACGATAGCCACAGAACACCGCATAGCCGAGCTGCAGTTCGCTGCGCAGTCGACGGAAGAACGCGCCTTCCATCAATCGCGCGAGGCGGCGCCAGCTCGCCTCGATGAAGGCTGTCCGAAGCGATAGCGGACAGAACAGCACCAACGCGGTTTCCACGCCAGGCTGACCAAAGCGCGACCAGCAATAACGCGGTGTGCTTTCGTGGTACTGACCGGCACCGGGTCCGGCCAGCCCGGGCAGCTCAGCCAGTACCGTCTGCAACGGGCCACTCAGATGCCGAGGCAGTCCCACTGCCAATGCATCCCAATGGGACTGATGCCAGGCTTGATCGAGCGCGTGCTGGTCCAGCGATGCATCACCATCTCGTGCGGCTCCCGCGAGCAGGAGCGGCAGGCGGCGCAGCAGTTGCCGTATCAGTATCTCGTCGGCACCTGACGTCACGGACTCGTAGCGCAGGCGGTGTCCTTCATTGAAAGCAGCCGGCAACGGCGCTTTGAGGATGTCGGTCAGGTCACGAAGAATTACCGGCAACGCTTCGGCATAACCGCACAGCCTCAGGCACCAGCTGTGCCCATAGTCATCGAAATGCAGCTCGACACCGGCTTGCGCCGCAGCGATGGTATGCCTGCGTAGCGCCGCGTGCAGCGTATGCCAGAGCCCTCCCGGTGGCTGGCCCGCGGCAAACCGCCAACGCAGGTAGAGCGCGCCCTGCCCTGCAGCATCGGCGTGTTCGACCCAGCGCAGGGATGGCATCTGCAACGGCGCCACGCCCGGTTGCATGCGCTCACTGAGCCAAGGATTGCGTTCCGGCAGGCGCCATTGCCATGTCGCCCGGTCTGAGGGCGGCAACTGCTCGGCGACCAGGTCCAGCTCGAACCCAGCCTTTACCGGCTCGATGCGCTTAGTCCGAGCGCGACCTTCGCCGTCCACCGTCAATACGATCGGCCTGCTCGCATGAAGCTGCGCACCCAGCATCTCAAGCGCCTGCTGCACACGATTCGTATCGATCGACGGCGTCCAGGCAGCCGGGTCAATCCAGTAGCGCAACAGGACCAGCGGCTCCTTGCCCATGAGTCCGCGCTGACGGATCTGCGCGTACTCGCCCCAGAGCCCTGGCCATGCTGCCTGCGTGCTCATGAAATGCAGCCAGTCACGCACTGCGGCAACAATCTGCGCGCGTTCCGCCATGCCGCGTTCGGTCAACCGCACCTCGAAGACGGCCACACCCTGCCCGTCATGCCAGTACGGCACCCGCAACGAGACGGCATCGCACCAGCGGGCGTCGCTGAGGGTTTGGAAAAGACTCCGGTCGGCTTGCGAGCTCAACCATGAGCCGAGCACATCCAGCGCCACGCAGGCTTCATCCGGCAGCCCATCGAGGGCGAAAGCGATATCCAGACACGGTCGCGCGCCATCGACGCTCAGACGCAAGGTGCCGCCATCATCGGCGCGCAGTGGCTGTATCGGCCTCGCGACGATCGGTGCGACCGGTAGCTGGCATTCATCGCTCTGCAGCAGTTCCAGCACCTGCTCAAGGCTGCAGGGTGCGGCGACCATCAGCTCCATCTGCCCGGTTTGATAGAAGCGCTGGTGATAGCCCGTCAGCGCTTTCTGGAACGCTGGCGCCTCTACCGGCAGCGTTTCGCGATTGCCCGCGTGAAACCCTGAAAAGGGATGCGCGCAGCTCAGTGCCGTACCGATCGCGGCGTCGCACAGGGTCTCCCGGTCCCGCCCCCGTGCCAGGAATTCGGCCTGCAACACCTCGCGCTCGCGCAACTGCGCCGCAGGATCGAGCAGCGGCCGGGCGAGCATGTCGAGCAGGCGTTTGAGGGCTTCGCCGAAGGCAGCGGCAGGCACCTGGAAGAAGAAGTCGGTATGACGCTCACGGGTCGATGCGTTCAATTGCCCAGCGCAACCCTGCACGAACGGCATCAGGCTCTGGGTTGGCGCATAGGCCTGGCTCCCCAGGAACAGCAGGTGCTCGAGAAAATGCGCAAGCCCTGGGTATTCGCTCGGCGCATCGTGTGCCCCGGCGTTCACGCGGACCAGAGCCGCTGCCTGACCACCCGCGGGCAGCTGGATAAAGCCCAGCCGCAGCCCATTGGACAGGACGTGCCACTGTGGCAACACGGCAGGCGGAACGCTGTCTGGCGTCATGGATCGATCTCCTGTTGCCGGACAGCTGTGCGCATGACTCAGGTATCCAGCTGGCCGGCCAGGAACTGGCGCAGACGGCGCTGCATCAGCTTGCCGGAACTGCCGAGGCAGGCGATCGGAGTACCCGCCAGCGCTTCACGACCCAGTTCGGCCGCCTCCCCGGCCAGAGCCAAGGAGCAATCAAGCGCGAGGGACAGCTTGTTGAGCTGGCGCAACTGCGCCTCGCCATGGGGAACGTTGGAGAACAGCACCAGCCCCTGCGGTTTCATCTTGTCGCAGACCAGCGCGAGTTCTTCCAGCGGCTGCCCGATCGGCAACACGCTGACGGCCAGGCTGTCGCCACTGAGCATCAGGCCTGCCACGAGCAATTCAAGCTCGCGACACTGCCCCGGCATCGCGGCGAGCAGTACACGCTCGCCAGCCGGCATACGGGCCAGCTGCAGCCGCTGCAGCGCCCGGGCACGAAGGAAGGCATCGAGAAACAGCCACTCGCTGGTACCGCCAAATTCCTCCTGACGCAGCAGCAGCTCCTGCCACACCGGCAACAGGACATCCTGAAACACCACAGCCAGCGGATAGGTAGAGAAGATCTGGCCGTATAGCTGCTCCAGCCGCACCTCGTCGAAACCATTCACCGCATCACGCAGTTGCCCCTGCCATTCGTTCCACTCGCTACTGGGGGTTGCGGTCGGTTCCTCTGCCTCGCGGGTCGCTGCGCTGCGCGCCAGTATGCTGCCGACCTTGCTTACCGCCACGCCACGCTCGGTCCAGGAAAGAATGCTGCGAACCGCCTCCACGTCGGCCATCGAGTACAGGCGATGGCCGCTCTCGGTCCGGGTCGGCCGGATCAGCCCGTAGCGGCGCTCCCACGCGCGCAAGGTGACCGGGTTGACCCCGGTCAGGCGGGAAACTTCACGGATAGGGAATAGATCCTGCTGCTCGAAGGCGCTCGAGGCCAGGTTCGAAGCGCCGGAAGAATCGGTCATGGGGCGGCTCGCTGGAAAAGAATGCCGAGATTGTAACCCAGCGTTTCGCAGCATACCCTCTACAAACGTTGTACAAACGCAAGGTGCGATGAAATGACGCCTGATTTGCCCCTGACGCTCTATGTCGATCGAGCCTGTCCGCTGTGTGCCCGAGAAGTTCGTTGGCTGGAACGCAGCGCCGATCCGGCAAGGCTGCGGCTGGTGGATATCAGCGCTGCCGATTTCGATCCTAAAGGGCTCGACCGGGATCTGGCGCAGCTCCGACGGCGTCTGCACGCCCGCAGCGCCAGCGGTGCCTGGCTGACCGGCGTGGACGCCACCTACTGGAGCTGGCGACTGGCAAGCCACGGTCGCTGGGCCGCACCGCTCGGCTGGCGTCCATTGCGGCCACTGCTGTTGCTCGGTTACCAGCTGTTCGCCGTGCTGCGCCCTCATCTTGACTGGCTGCCGCATCCCGACGGTGCGAGTCGTTGCACAACCGAGTGCAATGTGCCGCAAAAGCCGTCGAAGACCAGCGCTGCAAGCGACGATCGCCTTTAGTTCTCGGCAAGCAGAGGCATGCGCAGGCCAAACCCGGATTCCACAGCAGCCGGGCGGCCGATCATTTCGTCATGGCTGACCGGCTGCCGCCAGTAGACCTCACGCACACCGCACGCCCGAAGCTCCCGCTTCAAGCTGCCCTGGTCGCTCCAGACGTTGCGCTGGCCATCGGCGAACTGCCTGCGGCGACCGCTGCGCTCGACCACCCAGGCGCTGTACCCGCAGCAGCGCAGACCATGCAGTTCGACCCGCTCTACTCGGCCACGAAATAGCGCAATACGCAGCCCAAGCCTCGACACGCCCTGTTTCATACTCGGATACCTATACAGATTCAGTTAGCCGCATAGCCCCGCAATCGCCCACCTGCCTGCCAAATGGCGGGCTCGGGCTATGAAGTTCTTATGCAGCAGAATATTCCTGTACATTTACCTGTACAAGAAGCAATATCCGTATAGCTTTATCGCATCCATCATCGATGCAACAGCATTCCCTCCACGCAACAGCGCCCGGCGCACAAAAGGAACCGTCATGAACGATCTGCCTGGTCATTACCGCGAAATACTCTCCGGGGTGGGTGAAAACCCGGAGCGTGAAGGTCTGCGCGACACGCCGCAACGCGCGGCGAAGGCGATGCAATACCTGTGCGGCGGTTACAACCGCAGCCTGGAAGAGATCGTCAACGGCGCGCTGTTCGCCTCGGACAACGACGAGATGGTCATCGTCAAGGACATCGAGCTGTACTCCCTGTGCGAGCACCACATGCTGCCCTTCATTGGCAAGGCCCATGTGGCGTACATCCCCACCGGGCGCGTGCTGGGCTTGTCGAAGATTGCGCGAATCGTCGACATGTTCGCCCGCCGCCTGCAGATCCAGGAAAACCTGACCCGCCAGATCGCCGAAGCCATTCAGGAAGTCACCGGCGCCGCTGGTGTTGCGGTGGTCATCGAAGCCAAGCACATGTGCATGATGATGCGCGGCGTGGAAAAGCAGAACTCGGTGATGAACACCTCGGTGATGCTCGGGGCCTTCCGCAGCTCCTGCAACACACGGATGGAATTTCTACAGTTGATCGGGAGGGGCCAGTAATGCCGCGCCTGGAACCTGGCATGGCGCGCATTCGGGTGAAGGATCTGCGCCTGCGCACCTACATCGGCATCAACGAGGACGAGATCCTCAACCGCCAGGACGTGCTGATCAACCTAAGCATCCTCTACCCGGCGGTCGAGGCGGTGCGCGACAACGACATCGAGCAGGCACTCAACTACCGAACCATCACCAAGGCGATCATTCGCCATGTGGAGCTGAACCGCTTCGCCCTGCTCGAGCGCATGACCCAGGAAATCCTCGACCTGGTGATGGCACATCCCGCGGTGAGCTACGCCGAGGTGGAAGTCGACAAGCCCCACGCGCTGCGCTTTGCCGACTCGGTCTCGATCACCCTCGCCGGCATTCGCTGAGCACGATGTCGTGAATATCCGCCGCGTCGTGCTCACCAGCCTGCTTTCGCTGATCCCGCTGATCGCAGCGGCGAGCTGGCGCGAAGCCGTGCCACAGGCGCTCCTGGTTGGCGAAGGCCAGTTGCGCTTCTTCGGCTTGCGCATCTATGACGCGCGCCTGTGGAGCGAAATCGCGCCGCTGCAAGCCCGTACGGCGTTCGCGCTGGAACTGACCTATCACCGCTCCATCAGCCGCGACGACCTGGTGCGCACCAGCCTGGAAGAGATTCAGCGACTCTCCGGCGAGCCGCTCGATGCCGAACAACTGCGCCGCTGGCGCGCAGACATGCAGCAAGCCTTCGTCGATGTAGAGGCGGGTGACCGAATCACTGGCGTCTTCTTGCCCGGGCGCGGTTGCCGCTTCTACGTGAATGATCGCCTGCAGCATGAGGTCGCCGACGCTGCGTTCGCCGACGCCTTCTTCGCCATCTGGCTCGACCCGCGCAGCCGCGACCAGAAGCTGCGGCGCAACCTGCTGGGCCAGCGATGAAAAGCCCGGCGCTGGCAGCCTATGGAATGCTCGGCCTGCCGCTGGCGATGGCGATGCTGCCGATCTACGTGCTGGTGCCGAATTTCTATGCGGCCGACCTCGGCCTCGGTCTGACGCTGACCGGCGCCGTGCTGTTTCTCGCCCGCCTGCTGGACACCGTGCAAGATCCCTGGCTTGGCCGCCTTATCGATCGCCGCTCACCACGTGGCTGGACCATTCTGCTCGGCAGCGCGGCCGCGTTGCTTAGCCTGGCGATGGCGGCACTGCTGATCCCACCCGGCAACTTAGGCAGTTTCGGCTTAGCCACGTGGCTCGGCGCGTTGCTGGCGCTCACCTATACCTTGCACAGCCTGATCAACATCACCTATCTGGCCTGGGGCGCGCGCCTCTCCGACCAGCCGGATACCCGCACCCGAGTCGCCGCCTGGCGCGAAGGTGCCGGACTGTTCGGCGTGGTGCTCGCCAGCGTGCTGCCTACCGTGCTGGCGACCCGATACGGCATGGCGACGGCGCTGGCAACCTTTGCCGTTACCTTCGCCGTGCTGCTGTTTGCCGGCACGGCGATCTTGTTGTTCGGCGCCCCACGCCCCCATCGCGCCGTGCGTACCGAAACCAGCAGCTGGCGACTGCCCCTGCGCAACCCTGCGTTCCGGCGCCTGGCGGGCGTCTACTTCATCAATGCCGTGGCGGTGGCGATTCCGGCCACCCTGGCGCTGTTCTTCATCGCCGACCGCCTGCAACTGGCGCGACTGACCGGGCTGTTCCTGGCGCTGTACTTCATCAGCGGCGCATTGGGCCTGCCGCTCTGGACCCGTCTGGCCGATCGCATCGGCAAACGACGCAGCTGGCGGATCGGTATGCTCACGGCCTGCGCCGCTTTTATCTGGGCGGTGCTGCTGGAACCGGGCTCGGCCTGGGCCTATGCCGGCGTCTGCATGATGTCCGGCCTTGCCCTCGGAGCCGATCTGGCTCTGCCACCAGCGCTGCTGGCCGACATCATCCCAGTCGAGGACCGTGATTCCACCGCCGCCTACTTCGGCTTGTGGAGCTTTCTCGCCAAGCTGGCGCTGGCACTCGCCGGTCTGGCTTTGCCATTGCTGGCGTTGAGCGACTACCAACCGGGCACCGCGGCCGGCTGGAACCTTGCGCTGGTCTACGCCGGCCTGCCCTGCCTGCTGAAGCTACTGGCGGCGCGGCTGCTCACTTCCCTGCCCTGCGGAGAAACGAAACCATGAAAAAGGTACTGATCCTGACTTGCTGCCTGCTGCTGCTCAGCTGCACCGCCGTCGATGTCGAGCATTACCGAGACGAGGAGCCGCAGCTGGATCTGCGCAAGTATTTCGTCGGCACGGTGGATGCCTGGGGCATGTTCCAGAAGCGCTCCGGCGAGGTCGTCAAGCGCTTTCATGTCGAGATCGAAGGTAGTCTCGATGGCGACAAGCTGATCCTCGACGAACACTTCCGCTACAGCGACGGCACTACCCAGCAACGCGTCTGGACGCTGACCGAGGAACGTCCGGGGCACTGGCGCGGCACGGCTGCAGACGTGGTCGGCGAGGCCGTTGGCGAAGTGGCCGGCAATACCCTGCGCTGGCGCTACGTGCTCAGCCTGCCGGTGGATGACAAGGTTTACGACGTACACCTGGACGACTGGATGTACCTGATCGACGAGAACACCCTGGCCAACCGTTCGTTCATGAGCAAGTTCGGCGTGGAGGTGGGACAGGTCACTCTGTTCTTCCGCAAACGCAACGAATGAGCGGATGGCCTGTGCGGTGAGTTGGTTGAGGCACGTTCGGATGACCATGGTTCCGAGACAAGGCGCTGCGACGAGTCATAGCGGGCTATGGTGAGGAGCAGCAACGCAGTATCGGGGCCATGGGCGCCGAAACTGACCAACTGAACTTGCCAAACAGGCCACTGATGGCACTTGCCAGGCACCGAGCGGACCAAGTTGTTCTAGAATGCGCGGCATGCCCTTTCAGGATGTCGTGACATGATCAATGCCAAGCTGTTGCAACTGGTTATCGAAGCCTCTAACGACGGAATCGTGGTCGCCGAACAGGAAGGTGATGACAACATCCTGATCTACGCCAACCCGGCGTTCGAGCGCCTGACCGGTTACCCGGTGGACGACATCCTCTACCGCGACTGCCGCTTCCTGCAGGGCGAGGACCGCGACCAGCCGGCCCTGCAGGCCATCCGCGAGGCGGTGAAGAACAACCAGCCGTGCCGCCAGATCATCCGCAACTACCGTAAGGACGGCACGCCGTTCTGGAACGAGCTTTCCATCACGCCGGTGTTCAACGAGGCCGATCAGCTGACCTACTTCATTGGCATCCAGAAGAACGTCACCGCCGAGGTCGACGCCCTGCAACGCGTCGAAGCGCTGGAAGCCGAGATTCGCGAACTGAAGGCGAAGCTCGCACAGAACTGAGCATGGCCGCCGGCCCGCGTCCTGCGGGCCGTTTGACCCACCGATGCAGCAGCACTGAGCTAGCAGCTACCCGGACAACCCTACCTAAGTGCCGTTACCCCATCGCGGTGGATATGGGATACTGGCCAAACGCCACTTCACCATCCTGCAGTGGGCGGTTGCGCCCTAGGATTCTGTCTTGACAATCAATGCCGTCGTAGAGAATGCGGTCATGCTGCTCGCGTTGTGCTGGCTGCTGGCCTTCACCACACGCTGCTGGAACCGAAGCGGTCAGCTCTCTGCACAGTTGCTCGCCGGGCTCTGGTTCGGCAGCGCCTGCATCATCGGCATGCTGATCTCCAGCGTCGGCCAGACCGGAATCATCCTCGATGCGCGCACCGTGGTGCTGAGCATGGCCGGGCTGTTCGGCGGGCCGCTGGTGGCAACGATCGCCGGCACCCTGGCTGGCGCCTATCGCCTCTGGCTGGGCGGGCCCGGCGTAATCCCGGGGCTGGCCAACGTGCTGTTGCCCATCGTGCTCGGTCTCGCATACGGCTGTGCATACCGCAAGCGACTGCTCGGCATCGGCTTCTGGCAATTGCTCGCGTTCGGCGTGTTGCTGCACCTTGGCGCGCTGGCCCTGGTTGCACTGATGCTGCCCAACGGGCTCGGCGCCGCCGCCGTACGGGAAGCTGCCTTGCCAGCGCTGTTGGCGCTGCCCATCGCCACCGCAACCCTCGGCGTCCTGCTCAAGGATCTGCTGGAGCGCAACAAGATCGAGCAGGCCCTGCGCTTCAGCGAAGCCCGGCTGCGCGCCATCACCCAAGCCATGCCCGACCTGCTCATGGTGCTCGACGAGGATGGCCGCTACCTGGAAATCCTCTGCGCCGAACGGAGCCTGCTGTATGACGATCCGAGCAAGCTGCTCGGTCGCCGTCTGCACGACGTCATGCCCGAGGAGGAAGAACGTCGCTTCCTCGACTTCATCCAGCTGACGCTGAACAGCGATGTACCGCAACTGATCGAGTACTGCCTGCCGACACAGGGTGGCCTCAAGGTGTTCGAAGGCCGCGCGCTGCCGCTGGAGCAGCCGGAAGGACAGAAGCGTGCGGTGGTCTGGCTGAGCCGCGATATCACGGAGAGGGTGAACAGTGAGCTGGAGCGCAGGATCGCCTCCATTGCCTTCGAATCGCAACAGGGCATGCTGATTACCGACGCGCAGAGCCGCATCCTGCGGGTCAACCGGGCCTTCACCCGCATCAGCGGCTACAGCCCCGCCGAGGCCATCGGTCAGACCACCGCTCTGCTCGCATCCGGCAAGCACGGCCCGGAGTTCTATCGCGCCATGTGGTCGAGCATCGAAACCACCGGCGTATGGGAAGGCGAAATCTGGAACCGGCGCAAGAGTGGCGAGATCTTTCCCGAATGGCTGACCGTCAGCGCGGTGCGCAACGCGCTCGGCGAGGTTACGCACTATGTCGCCGCCTTTACCGACATCACCGATCGTAAGGCGGCCGAAGAGCGAATTCATAATCTGGCGTTCTACGATCCGCTGACCGGTCTGCCCAACCGCCGGCTGCTGCTCGACCGCCTGCACCAGGCCATGGCCGCCAGCCGCCGCGGCAATCAGCTGGGCGCGCTGATGTTCATCGACCTCGACAACTTCAAGAACATCAACGACCTGCACGGGCACCAGACCGGCGACCAGGTGCTGCGCATCGCCGCCGAACGTCTGCATGCCGAGGTGCGCGCCAGCGACACGGTAGCGCGCCTGGGTGGCGACGAGTTCGTGGTGATGCTGGAGAACCTCGGTGATGACCCGCTACGCGCGGCGGGCCAGGCCGAGCACATCGGCATGAAGCTGCTGAACTCGCTGGATCGGCCGTATCGCCTGGCCGATCTCGCGCTGTACAGCAGCGCCAGTATCGGCGTGGTGCTGTTCGGTGCCGAAGCCAGCAGCAGCGACGAGCTGATGAAGCGCGCCGACATGTCGATGTACGAAGCGAAGATTTCCGGCAAGAACGCCCTGCGCTTCTTCGACCCGCGCATGCAGCTGGCCGTGCAGGAACGGTTGCGTCTGGAGGAAGAGATTCGCCTGGGCTTGAAGAACGGCGAATTCATACTCAATTTCCAGCCGCAGCTGGAGCAGACCGAAGGCATCATTGGCGCCGAGGCGCTGGTGCGCTGGCAGCACCCGCTGCGCGGTCTGCTCACTCCGGCGGCATTCATCGCCCAGGCCGAACACGCCGGTCTGATCCACACCCTCGATCAACAGGTGCTGGCGCAGGCCTGCGCACAACTGGCGCGCTGGGCCGAAACGCCGGAATTCGCCCACCTCAGCCTCTCGGTAAACCTCAGTGCACACCTGCTGTACCAGGACAATTTCGTCGAGGGGGTGCTCGAGCTGCTGGAAGGGAGTGGTGCCGATCCGGCCCGGCTGAAGCTGGAGCTGACCGAAACGCTGCTGCTGGACAACATGCCCGAAGCGATCGCCCGCATGACGCGGCTCAAGCAGCACGGCATCCGTTTCGCCATCGACGACTTCGGTACCGGCTATTCCTCGATGAGCTATCTCCAGCAGCTGCCGCTGGATCAGCTGAAGATCGATCAGACCTTCATTCGCCGACTGCCGGACGACAGCAGCAGCCTGACCATCGTGCGGGCCATCTGCGCCCTTGCGACCGGTCTGGGCCTGGAGGTCATCGCCGAAGGCGTTGAAAGCGAGCCACAACGGGCGATGCTGCTCGCCAATGGCTGCCATCGCTATCAGGGTTATCTGTTCGGCAGACCGCTATCGGCAGATGCGTTCGAGGAGCTGATTCGCAGCACCGAGGCGGACGACGGCGTGACAGCCTGACGTGGGGCGCATCGCCGCGCCTGGCCTGCCCGAGCCTGCGGAAAAAGCGGCAGAGCCCGCTGCTGCTGAGTTTCCACGGGCTG
>DAMCQE010000012.1:39721-54341 GCA_032105665.1 Pseudomonas sp.
CACTGAGGTTTACCGAGAGGCTGACGGGGCGGACGAGGGCGGGCCAGCCGGTGGTGGGCCGCTTCGCCGCGCGACGCGTCCCCGAGCCTGCGGTCAGAGCGCCAGAGGCGCGCGACCGCAGAGTGTCACCAGCGCCTTTACCCAATCCTCGTGGGTATTCAGACAGGGCACCAGCACCAGTTCCTCGCCACCCGCCTCGATGAACTGCTCACGACCGCGATCGCCGATCTCCTCGAGGGTTTCGATGCAGTCGGCGACGAAGGCCGGGCACATCACCAGCAGCTTCTTCACGCCCTGCTGCGCCAGCTCGTCGAGACGCGTCTCGGTGTAGGGCTCGATCCACTTGGCGCGGCCGAGGCGCGACTGGAAGGACACTGACCACTGATCGTCACGCAACCCGGCCTGCGCCGCGAAGCCGGCGGCGGTGCGCATGCACTGCGCGCGGTAGCAGCTGGCGAGTACCTCGCCCTCGGCCCGCTGGCAACAATCATCGCCTTTCAGGCAGTGCGCGCCGGTTGGATCGGTCTTGTGCAGATGACGCTCAGGCAGCCCGTGGAAACTCAGCAGCAGATGATCGAAATCCTGTTGCAGATGCGGCCTGGCACTGGCGGCCAGCGCGTCGAGGTACTCCGGCTGGTCGTAGAACGGCTGCAGGATCGACAACTGCAGAGACAGTCCGCGCTCGCGGATGACCCGGCGCGCTTCCTGAATGACCGTCGTCGTGGTGCTGTCGGCGAACTGCGGATAAAGCGGCGCCAGGGTGACCTGGGTGATGCCCTGCCCGGCCAGACGCGTCAGCGTGGTCTCAATGGAGGGCTCGCCGTAGCGCATCGCCAGCTCCACCGAGCCCTGCGTCCAGTGCGGACGTACCGCCTCGTGCAGACGGCGACTCAGCACCACCAGCGGCGAACCTTCCGGCCACCAGATCGAGGCGTACGCATGCGCCGATTGCTCGGGGCGCTTGATCAGGATCAGCGAGACCAGCAGGCGCCGCAACGGCCACGGCAGATCAACAACGTACGGATCCATCAGAAACTGGTTGAGGTAGCGGCGTACATCAGCGACTTCCGTGGAGGCCGGCGAACCCAGATTGACCAACAACAACGCCTGCTCTGTCATGCAACTTTCCTGACTACTGTTTTTAGGTTGCGCCGTACCCCAAGCGGGGGGCGCGCTATTTTCACACAGGGCGCCACCTTCAGGGAGGCGTCAATAGGTCGGCCAGGGCTGAATCCAGATCGTTGAAACGGAAGCGGAAACCTTCCGCCTCGGCCCTCTGCGGCAACGCATGTTGCCCCCCGAGCAGCAATCCGGCCAACTCGCCGAGCAGGGGCTTGAGCACCGCTGCCGGGACTGGCAATACCGTCGGGCGATGCAGGCAGCGGCCAAGGCTGCGCGTGAACTCGACGTTGCGAACCGGGGCCGGCGCACAGGCATTGTAAGGCCCGCTTGCCGCCGGCTGGCGCAGAAGAAAATCAATCAGGGCGATTTGGTCTTCGTTATGAATCCACGGCATCCATTGCCGACCATCGCCGATGCGCCCGCCCAAACCTAGCCTGAATGGCGGCAGCAACCGCTGGAGAAAGCCGCCGTCACGCGCCAGCACCAGCCCGGTACGCACCAGCACCACACGCATTCCCAGCACTGTCGCCTCCATCGCGCGCTCTTCCCAGGCATTGCACAGCTGGCTGGCAAAATCGGTGGAGACCGGCTGATCGGCTTCGGTCAGGCGGTGCTCACCGCCGTCGCCGTACCAACCCACGGCGGAACCGGAGATCAGCAGCGCAGGTTTCTGCTCGCGTCGGCCCAGCCACTCGACCAGCTGTTCGGTAAGCCTGACCCGACTGTCCCATAGCAACGCCTTGCGCGACTTGGTCCATGGCCGATCGGCGATGGGGGCGCCGGCCAGATTGACCACCGCGTCCAGCGCCACGGCATCCAGCTGCTGCAAGCTGCCCACACCCTGCACCTTGGCACCAAACAACGCGGCAACGCGTTGCGGCGTGCGGCTCCATACCCACAGCCGACGCCCGTCCGCCAGCCAGCGCCGACACAACGCGCGCCCTATCAGCCCGGTACCGCCCGTCAACAAGATGTTCATGGTGAGCTCCTGGCGCGCAGCCATTGCGCGGGTTTGACGACTTGCTTGAAAGCATACACCTATACACAGGCACATGAACCGTACAGCATTTTCACGCCACCGCTTCGGCTGAGCCACTGGCGCACATCAGGCTGGCCGACAAGCGCTGTAGATCGCTCAGCCACCAAAAAACCCCTCCGTACGCGGCGACAACTATCCAAAGCCACTCGCTGACAATATTTGTACAGGATTATGCACTTAGTTGTACATCATGTATTGACTTGTACAACACCATGATTATGATGGCCACAAGTTGTACAGAAACCTAACTTGTACAAGACGAGGTCGCCATCATGCACACCAAGCTCCCCACGCCCAAGATTGGAATCAGCGCCTGCCTGCTTGGTAATCCGGTGCGTTTCAACGGTGGCCACAAGGAATCGCGCCTGTGCAGCGAGACCCTGGCGCAGCACTTCGAGTTCGTGCCGGTGTGCCCGGAGGTTGCCATCGGTCTTGGCACACCTCGCGAGCCGATCCGCCTGGTCGGCGACACCGACGCACCAAAGGCCGTCGGCACCGTACGTCCCGAGCTGGACGTCACCGAAGCCCTCGCCGCCTACGGTCGACAGATCGCCGAGCAGTTGCACGACATCAACGGCTACATCCTTATGCAGAAATCGCCGTCCTGCGGCATGGAGCGGGTCAAGGTCTATGCCGCCAACGGCCATACCCAGCCCGGAGGTGGTAGCGGCGTGTTCGCCCAGGCGCTGATGCAGGCCTGTCCGGATCTGCCGGTCGAAGAGGACGGTCGACTGAACGATGCCGTGCTGCGCGAAAACTTCCTCACCCGCGTCTATGCCCATGCCGACTGGCAGCGCCTGCGCCAGGCCGGCCTCAGCCGCCGGGCCATCGTCGATTTCCACTCGCGCTACAAGTACCAGCTGATGGCGAGCAACCCGCTGCAGTACAAGGTGCTCGGCCGGCTGGTCGCGCAACTGGCCGAACACTCGCTGGAGGAGTTCGCACCGCAGTACTTCAGCCAGCTGATGCAGGCGCTGAAGAAGCCGGCCACCCGCGGTACGCACTGCAACGTGCTGCTGCATCTGAGCGGCTACCTCAAGGACGCGCTTGGCGCGGAGGACCGTCGCGAGATGCGCCACCTCATCGATCAGTATCGCGCCGGCGTCATCCCGCTGGTGGTGCCGCTGACCCTGCTCAAGCACCACTTCCGTCGGCATCCCGATCATTACGTCGCACGCCAGGCCTACATGCAGCCGCATCCCGAAACCCTCAGCCTGCGCAACGGAATCTGAACATGAATGAATCAACGGACCTGACGCAGCTGACGGCCGACGGCCTCCTGCCGATCCGCGAAGTGGCGCGCATCACCGGCGTCAACGCCGTGACCCTGCGTGCCTGGGAGCGCCGTTACGGGCTGATCGTCCCGCTGCGCACGCCCAAGGGGCATCGGCTGTACGAAGAAGCACATATCCAGCGCATCCGCGACATCCTCACCTGGCTCAATCGCGGCGTTTCGGTCAGCCAGATCAAGCCGCTGCTGGACACCACCACGCCGCCGGAGCTGCCCAGGCAGAACCAGTGGTCGGAGCTGCTCGAAGAGCTGCTGCAGGCCATCGACCGCCTCAGCGAACGACGCCTGGACGATGCCTTCAACCGGGCCATGGCGCTGTATCCGCCGCGCACGCTCTGCCAGCACCTGCTGCATCCGCTGCTCGAGGCACTCGAACAGCGCTGGCAGGGCCAGTACGGTGCAGCGGTGGAGCGGGCGCTGGTTCATTCCTGGCTGCGTAGCAAACTGGCGACGCGCATCTATTTCAACAAC
This sequence comes from Pseudomonas sp., assembly GCA_032105665.1. Classification (GTDB taxonomy): domain Bacteria; phylum Pseudomonadota; class Gammaproteobacteria; order Pseudomonadales; family Pseudomonadaceae; genus Stutzerimonas. The sequence goes on from DAMCQE010000012.1 coordinate 43,645, forward strand.
CGGCAGCAGGTCGGGCGTCCGCTGTTGCTCGCCAATCTGGATAACGAGTCCTTCGCACCCGGTCTGTGGTTGACCGCCTGGCTCGTCTCCAGCACCGACTGCCCAGTTGAAGTCGTCGAGTGGCCGGTACCGCTAAACGAGCTGAACCTGGCGATGGAGCGCATCCTGCCGCGCGCCCTGTTGCTCTATGCGAGCAACAGCCTGCCGGGCAACTGCCTGCAACGCGACCTGCCGCGTCTGATCGAGCAAAGCGTCGCGCCGCTCTGTGTGGCCGGGCCGGCCGTTCATATCCATGCACCCGAGCTGCACCGACATCGCGGACTGATGCTCGCCGAGGGTCCCCTCGGCGCCCTGCAGCAGCTGCATGGCGCCGGCCTGCTGCCCGGTAGCGAAGGGAGTGCGTCATGACCCAGCTGCTCTGGCTGCGCAGCGATCTGCGCACAAGCGACAACACCGCCCTCGCGGCTGCGATGGCTTGTGGCCCTACCGTGGCGCTGTATCTGGTCACTCCCGGGCAATGGCTCGCCCACGATGATGCCCCCTGCAAGGTCGACTTCTGGCTGCGTAACCTCGCCGAGCTGTCGACGCGGCTGGGCGCGCTCAACGTCCCGCTGCTGATTCGCGAGGTCGATGATTGGCAGGCGGTACCCGACGCGCTGCTTAAGGTCTGCCGCGAACAGGGCGTGCAGCGGCTGCATTACAACGACGAGTACGGGGTAAACGAGCAGCGCCGCGATCTGGCAGTTACGACGCATCTGGAAGCGGCCGGCATCAGCGTGCGCGGCTATCTCGACCAGCTGCTGTTCACTCCGGGTAGCGTACGGACGCAGTCGGGCAGCTACTTCAAGGTGTTCAGCCAGTTCCGCAAGGCCTGCCTCGCCCGCCTGAGCGTATCGCTGCCTGCCTGCGAGCCGGTGCCTGCGGCCCAGGCGCCGCTGGGTATCACCAGTGACCCGATACCCACGACGGTCACCGGCTTTCCGCGACCCACGGACTATCTGCGCGCGCTCTGGCCAGCCGGCGAAGCCTTCGCCCAGCGGCGCCTGGCAGCGTTCGTCGAGGACGACCTAAACGAATACCACCAGCGCCGCGACCTGCCCGCCGAGCCCGGCACCAGCCAGCTGTCGGCTTACCTCGCCGCCGGTGTCATTTCCATCCGCCAGTGCCTGCACGCGGCGCTTGGCTACAACCAGGGCGAGCTGGACAGCGGCAGCACCGGCGTCACCACCTGGATCAACGAACTGCTCTGGCGCGAGTTCTACAAGCACATTCTGGTCGGCTATCCGCGGGTGTCCATGTACCGCGCCTTCCGCCCGGAAACCGAGGCACTGCCCTGGCGGCGCGCGCCGTACGAGCTGGAAGCATGGCAGCAGGGCCGCACCGGCTTTCCGATCATCGATGCGGCCATGCGCCAGATGCAGGAAACCGGCTGGATGCACAACCGCCTGCGCATGGTCGTCGCCATGTTCCTCAGCAAGAACCTGCTGATCGACTGGCGTGAGGGCGAGAGCTGGTTCATGCGTCACCTGATCGACGGCGACCTGGCCGCCAACAATGGCGGCTGGCAATGGAGCGCGTCCACCGGCACGGATTCGGTGCCCTACTTCCGCCTGTTCAATCCGATCAGCCAGTCGCAACGCTTCGACCCGGACGGGCAGTTCCTGCGCCGCTGGCTTCCCGAGCTGCAGCACCTGAGCAGGCGCGACGTGCATAACCCGTCGGCGCACCGCAGCCTGTTCGGCGTAACCGAGTACCCCGCCCCCATCGTCGACCTCAGCGCCAGCCGGGCACGAGCGCTGGATGCCTTCCGCAACCTGCCGGATGCGCAAGCATGAGCGGCTTCCTGCAGTCTTTCGCCTGCGAGTTCGCCCGCCTCGACGCGAGCAATCTCGACCGCCTGCGCGACCTCTACAGCGCCGACGTGCACTTCACCGACCCGCTGCATGAGGTCTGCGGACTCGTCGAGCTGGAGCGCTATTTCAGCGAGCTGTATGCCAACGTCGAACATCTGCATTTCGAGTTCATCAGCCACGATGAGATATGCGACGGCCAGGGCTATCTGCGCTGGATCATGAGTTACCGACATCCGCGGCTGAACGGCGGCAAGCTGATCAGCCTCGAAGGCTGCTCGCTGCTGCGCTGGAACGGCGCCGGCAAGGTCGTCCGCCACCGCGACTACTTCGATGCCGGCGCCCTGCTCTATCAGCATGTGCCCCTGCTCGGCGCGGCCATTCGCTGGCTGCAGCGGAGGCTCGCGTGAACCTCTCGCGACGTATCTGGCTGACCGGCGCCAGCAGTGGCATCGGCCTGGAGCTGGCGCGCCAGCTGCTCGCCGACGGGCACCGCCTGGCGCTTTCGGCACGCCGCACCGAGCCGCTGCAGGCCTTTGCCCGGCGCTACCCGGGGCGTGTGCTGGTGTTGCCCGGCGATCTCACCGACAGCGAACAGGTGCGCAACATCGGCGCCGCCATCCAGACGCAATGGGGCGCGCTGGACAGCGTGATCCTCAATGCCGGCACCTGCGAATACATCGATGCCGGCCGATTCGACGCGGCGCTGCTGGAGCGCGTGATCGGCGCCAACGTGCTCGCCGTCGGCTACTGCATCGAGGCGGCACTGCCACTGCTGCGCCGAGGGGTGCGCCCGCATCTGGTCGGTGTCGGCAGCTCGGTGACCTGGCTGCCGCTGCCGCGTGCCGGGGCTTACGGCGCATCCAAGGCAGCGCTGCGCTACCTGCTCGAATCGCTGCGTCTGGATCTGGCCAACGAAGGCATCGACGTCACCCTCGTCAGCCCGGGGTTCGTCGACACACCGCTGACCCGTCGCAACGACTTTCCCATGCCCATGAGCTGGCCGGCGGACAAGGCCGCACGGCAGATCGCCCGACGGCTGGAACGCCGCCCGCTGCACATCGCGTTTCCGGCGCCGTTCATCTCTGTGCTGCGCCTGCTCTCACTGCTGCCCGCACGCCTGCAATTCGCCCTCGGCCGGCGACTGGCGCGTACGCCTCTCAAGGAAGGATAACCATGAAAATCGCCATCATCGGCAGCGGTATTGCCGGACTTACCTGTGCGCATCTGCTGTCCCGTCAGCACCAGGTCGCGGTGTTCGAATCGGCCAGCTGGATCGGCGGCCACACCCATACCGTGGACTTCCGCCTGCACGGCCGGGACTACGCGGTGGACACCGGCTTCATCGTCTTCAATGACTGGACCTACCCCAACTTCATCAAGTTGCTGGACAAGCTCGGAGTGCGCTACAAGCCGACCGAAATGAGCTTTTCGGTGAGCGATCCGCTCAGCGACCTGGAATACAACGGCCACGACCTCAACACGTTGTTCGCCCAGCGCAGCAACCTGTTCTCGCCACCGTTCTGGGGCATGATCCGCGACATCCTGCGCTTCAACCGCGAAGCGCTTGACGACTACAAGCACGGTCGCCTCGGTGCCCACGTCACCCTGGGTACCTATCTCGAGCTGGGCCGCTACAGCCAGCGCTTCATCGATCACTACATCGTGCCGATGGGCGCAGCGATCTGGTCGATGTCGCTGGCCGACATGCTGGAATTCCCGGTGGAATTCTTCATCCGCTTCTTCAAGAACCACGGGCTGCTGTCGGTGAGCGATCGTCCGCAGTGGTATGTCGTCGAAGGCGGCTCCAGCGCCTATGTATCGCCACTGACGCGGGGTTTCAGCCAGCACATCCGTCTCAACTGCCCGGTGTTCGAGGTGTTGCGCGATGAGCACGGCGTAACGATCCAGAGCCCGGCCGGTGCCGAGCGTTTCGACAAGGTGATCTTCGCCTGTCACAGCGACCAGGCGCTGAGCCTGCTGGCCGAACCGAGCCGGTTCGAACGAGAGATCCTCGGAGCCATCGGCTACGCCGCAAACGACGTGGTGCTGCACACCGATACACGCCTGCTGCCCAAGCGGCGCCGCGCTTGGGCCAGCTGGAACTACCGCCTCGGCGGGCCGACCACGCAGCAGGCCGCGGTGACCTACAACATGAACATCCTGCAGGGCATCGAGTCGCCGGAAACCTTCTGCGTCAGCCTCAACCAGAGCGAAGCGATCGATCCGGACCTGATCCTCGCGCGCTTCTCCTACGCCCACCCGCAGTACAGCCTGGCCGGCATCGAAGCGCAGACCCGTGCCGACGAACTCCTCGGCGCCCGGCACAGCTACTTTTGTGGTGCCTACTGGGGCAATGGCTTCCACGAGGACGGTGTGGTCAGCGCGTTGCGCGTCGCCGCCGCCTTCGGAGAGTCGCTGTGAGCAGCGCCATCGTGCACAGCGCGCTGTACAGCGGCTGGGTGCAGCATCGGCGCTTCGCTCCGCGGGCCCATGCGTTCAGCTATCGCATGGGGTTGCTGTACCTCGATCTGGCCGAACAGGACGCCGTGCTCGGGCTTTCGCCCCTGAGTGGGCGTGCTCGCTTCGCCGCATTTTCCTTCCGCGAGCGCGACTACCTGCCGCAATACACCAGCCAGGGCATCGCGCTGGCCGACGCGGTCCGCCAGCGGGTCAGCGAAGCCCTCGGGCGGCCGGTCACCGGTGCCGTGCGCCTGCTAACCCAGCCGCGCAGCTGGGGGCTGTGCTTCAACCCGGTCAGCTTCTTCTATTGCTTCGACGAACAGGAACAGCTGACCGCGGTGCTCTGCGAAGTCAGCAACACCCCCTGGCGCGAGCGTTATCACTACGTGCTGCCGGCATCCGGCAATCGCAACCTGCGCTGTACGGTGGCGAAGACCTTCCACGTCTCGCCGTTCCTGCCCGGCGAGCTGGAATACCGCATGCGCTTCAACCCGCCGGGACGGCGCATCGGCGTGCACATGGAGGACTGGCAGGGCGAGCAGAAGCTGTTCGACGCCACCCTCGGTCTGCAACGCCAGGCGCTGACTTGCGGCGCGGTGCACCGCTACCTGCTCGGCTTCCCCTGGATGACCGCCAAGACCCTCCTCGCCATCTACTGGCAGGCGCTGCGCCTGCTGCTCAAGCGCACACCGATCTTCACCCATCAGCCCGCTACCAAGGCGTACGGGCTAGCCGTCACGCAACCCACCGGAGCCCGCCATGAAGAGCCCTAGCCTGACCGTCAAAGTCCGTCCGCTGGCGGGCATGGGACTGGCCAGCAGCCTGCTGCGCCGTACCGTGCTGAATCAGCTCGAACACCTGCGCCACGGGTTGCTGAGACTGCAACACGGCGATGTCTGCCAGCAGTTCGGCGATCTGGCGAGCCCGCTCAAGGCAGAAATTCATATAACCGACAGTGCCGCCTGGGGCCTGATCGCCGCGCGCGGCTCGATCGGCGCCGGCGAAGCCTACATTCACGGCTACTGGCACAGCCCGGACCTGACCGCGGTGATCCGCCTGTTCGTCGCCAACATGGACGTGCTCGACAACATCGAGCGGGGCAGCCTGGCGCTGTTCGGCCAGCCGGTGATCAAGGCGTTGCACTGGTTCAACCGCAACACCCGCAGCGGCTCACAGCGCAACATCGCCGCCCATTACGACCTCGGCAACGAGCTCTTCGAGCAGTTTCTCGACCCGACCATGATGTACTCGGCGGCAATGTTCACCAGCCCCGAACAGGATCTGGAACAGGCCCAGCTGCACAAGCTCGAACGCATCTGCGAAAAGCTCGACCTGCAGCCCGAGGACCATCTGCTGGAGATCGGCACCGGTTGGGGCAGCATGGCGCTCTATGCCGCCATCCACCGTGGCTGCCGGGTGACCACCACCACGCTGTCGCGCGAACAGTTCGCCTACACCCAGCGGCGCATCGAACAACAGGGCCTGCAGGACCGCATCACCCTGCTGCTCAAGGACTATCGCGATCTCGACGGTCAGTTCGACAAGCTGGTGTCCATCGAAATGATCGAAGCGGTCGGCCACGACTTCCTGCCGACTTACTTCCGACAGTGCTCGCGGCTGCTCAAGAACGACGGGCTGATGCTGCTGCAAGCCATCACCATTCGCGACCAGCGCTACGAACAGGCGCGCCGCAGCGTCGACTTCATCCAGCGCTACATCTTCCCCGGCGGTGCCCTGCCCTCCATGCAGCGCATGCTCAATGTCGTAACCAGCGACTCGGACATGAACCTGCTGCACATGGAGGACTTCGGCGAACACTACGCGCGCACCCTGCGCCTGTGGCACGAGAACTTCCGCCGCGCCCGCGGCGAGCTGGAGCGCCACGGTTACGACGACTATTTCTACCGGCTCTGGGAGTTCTACCTGTGCTACTGCGAGGGCGGCTTCATCGAGCGCGCCATCGGCACCGCACAGCTGCTGCTGGCCAAACCGGGCGCTCGTCGGAAACCGCTCTACGACGGGTCAAGCGCGGCATGAGGCGCCCGATAACAATGGTGCGGATTTCTACCCGGAGTCATCCATGAACAGCGAAAGCGTCACGCTGCAAGCGCATTACCTCAAGGCCGATCGCATCATGCTGGGTGTGATCTGGTTTCTGGTCGCCTATTCGTTCGGCGTGGCGGCTTTCCATGGCACTTGGGCGCAAGCACTGGTCATCGGCGGGCTGACCGGCGTGGCGGTAACTGCGCTGTACATTCTGATCCCTGGTCAACGTCTGCTGCGCTGCCTGATCGGCGCCGCATTCATGGTGTTCTCCGCGCTGCATATCAACCAGGCACACGGCATGCTGGAGATGCATTTCGGTATCTTCGCCCTGTTGGCGTTCCTGGTGTATTACCGCGACTGGCTGCCCATCGTCGTCGCCGCGCTGACCATCGCCGTGCACCACCTGAGCTTTTTCGCCCTGCAACAACAGGGCACCGACGTATTCCTGATGCCCGATGGCAACTGGGGCGAGGTATTCCTGCATGCGTTCTACGTGGTGCTGGAAAGCGCAATCCTGGTCTATCTGGCAATCCGTGCCGCCGCCGAGGCCCGCGAAGGCGAAGCGCTGCTCGGCGCTGCCGCCGCCATCACCGCGCGTCCCGAACGCATCGATCTGAGCTACCGCAGCCAGGTCAGCGGGCCGGTCACCCAGCGCTTCAATCAACTGCTCGACCAGCTGGGCGATCTGGTCGGCGCCGTGGTACGCGACACCGCGGGGCTGGGCGGCACCGCTGCCAACCTCAGCGAGGCAACCCGCCAGCTGCGTGACGGTGCCAGCCGCCAACTGGATGAGACTGCCTACATGGTCGAAGCCATGCAGCAGATGACCGTAGCCATCGATGACGTCGCCGGCCACGCCGATCGCGCGGCGCAGGCTGCCCAGGGTGCCAGCCAGAAGGCCGGCCAGGGCCGCAGCGCGGTCAGCGGCGTGCGCAGCGAGATCGGCACCCTTGCCGAACACATCGAAGGCACCGACCGCGTGGTTCAGGACCTGGCTGCGCAATCGGAGCAGATCGACCGCGTGCTGGAGGTGATCCGTACCATCGCCGAACAGACCAACCTGCTCGCCCTCAATGCCGCCATCGAGGCCGCACGAGCAGGGGAACAGGGTCGCGGGTTCGCCGTGGTCGCCGACGAGGTGCGCAATCTGGCGCAGAAGACCGCAGCTTCCACCACCGAGATCCAGGGCATCATCAGCCGCCTGCAGCAAGGCAGTCGCAAGGCCACCGAAGCGATGCAGAACAGCCGCGACAGCGTGGCCCGTTGCGTGAGCAGCAGCCAGGACACCACCGCCCTGCTGGACGCCATCGCCAGCGAGATCGAGGGCATCAGCCAGATGAACGAAATGATTGCCGCCGCGACCCACGAACAGACCGCGGTTTCAGCCGATATGGGGCGTCATCTGCAGAGCGTGCAGCAGGTGGCCGAGCGTAACGCAGGGGACGCCAGCGAGCTGGATAACGATGGTCGTCAGCTGCACGAGCTGGCCGGTCGCCTCGGCAGCCTCAGCAGCCGCTTCACCGTGCGGTGAAGCGGCGGCGCCAGTCAGCGCCGCCGGCGCCCGGCCGAATGACCAATCGCCATTGCGTTTGGCTGTTCGAAGGCCGCACACACCGCCGGCACCAGTAGCCGAGCGTGGAGCGGGATTTCCAGCCCGCTGTCGTCCAGCACGATCACCCCGTCGGCATGCAGCTGCTGCAGCGCGGGCCAATGCCGCGCGTAGCGCTGCCGCACATCCACGCCGCAGTGCTGGCTGAGCGCGTCGAAATCCAGCGCGAAGGTGCAGCGCAGGTGTTCGAGCAGCGACTGGTGCAGCGGATCGACATGGCTGGCGTGCAGACCGCAAATGCTCGGTAGCTGGTCCTGGTCGAGCGCCTGCTGATAGGCCTGCGCGGTGCTGGCGTTCTGACAATAAAGGCCATCGACCCGGCTTATCGCGCCCACCCCGAAACCCAGGTGATCGCATTCGCCGTGCAGGGTGTAGCCATGGATATCGTGGTGCAGCGCGCCGATCTCCTGAGCCATCGCCAGATCGTCGTGAGGCAGGACGAACTTGCCCAGCCCGATGTAGCGGTAGCCGGCGGCGCTGAGCTGCTCGACACCATGGCGGTACATCGCCAGCGTATCGGCCACCGAAGCCAGGCCGAGGCGCGCGGGATTGGAAGCGACCAGAGGCGCGTCGCGGTAATCGAACATCGTCACCTGATCGGGCGCCAGCTCGATGATCGACGCCAACTTGCGCGCGAAGCTGGCCGGCGTCTGCCAGGACCTGCCGTAGCCAAGATCCAGATTCACCGAGCGGTAATGCAACGCATGGGCGGCTTCGATCACCCCGCGGATGCGCGCCGAGCTGCGGAAATATTCGACCGTGCTGCCGTCGTCCGCGCGCAGATCGGGCACCGCGACGCTGAGCTGGTTGAAGCCGAGCTCGTGCAGCGCGCCAATCAGCGGCCAGTCGACATGAGCCAGCTCGACTTCAGCGAGAAAGCTGCCGGCATGGGAATCGACGAAACTGAAACGGCTTCTGAGCAGCGTCATCAGTTCTCGTAACGCGGCGATGCCCAGCGTGCCGGTGCTCAGCCGCAATTGCTCGACCTGCTGCAGCGGCCCGGCATGGCAACCGAGCTGTTCGATCTCGCGGTGCAGCCGCAGCTGATAGGCCGCGGCCTCGCCAGGCTGCAGCTCGACGCCACCGGGCTGGTGAATGGATATCGACAGCGGGCGGCCGGCGCGACGCCCCTCGCGCAACGCACGCAGCAGATCCAGCGGGGCGATCCGGTCGCTGAAATCGGCCGCAGCCGGATAGGTGCAGTGCCTCTGCCCGATCTGTCCGTAGCGTTGTACCAGCGCGTCGTCCCAGGTCACTGAGCCAAGCATGAGAGCCTCCCGGCTGCGAATATCGCGTCTGTTGCTTTACGCGGCATCATCCGCGAGCCGCTGCGGGCGACGTTGACGTCCGTCAAGTAGGTGACAGATGGCCACGGCGAGCAGCCGGACGGTCAGAACTCCGACGCGAAACACGATGTGCTGCTTGAACAACAGCCCCTCGCGAACGCCGTTCGACCAGCCGACGTTTTGAAAAAGCCCACGGCACGATGGTATTGATAGTGCGCCATCCATGCACCCCGGAGCCCGAACGTGATTCCAGCGTCTCTGATTTCCGCCCTGCGCTCGGCGCGCCATGTCGTCGTGTTCACCGGTGCCGGTGTTTCCGCCGAGAGCGGCATCCCGACCTTCCGCGACGCGCTGACCGGTTTATGGGAGCGTTTCGATCCGGGCGAGCTGGCCACACCCCAAGCGTTTCGCCGCGATCCGGCGCTGGTCTGGGGCTGGTATGAATGGCGGCGCATGCGCGTCCTCCAGTCCCAGCCGAATCCTGCTCATCTGGCCATCGCCGACCTCGCGCGCCACGTACCGCAACTGACGCTGATCACGCAGAACGTCGACGACCTGCACGAGCGTGCCGGCAGCGAGGATGTCATTCACCTGCACGGCAGCCTGCACCGACCGCGCTGTTTCGCCTGCGCCCGCGAGCCAGCCGAACCGCTGCCGGCTGCCGACGAGCCCGAAGGTGGTCGTCGCCTCGAACCGCCTCGATGCAGCCACTGCGGCGGACGACTGCGCCCTGGCGTCGTCTGGTTCGGCGAGAGCCTGCCCGTCGCTGCACTCAGTGCCGCGTTCCAGGCGGCCGGCGAATGCGACCTGCTACTGTCGGTCGGTACCTCCGGCGTGGTCTACCCAGCAGCTGAAGTGCCTCACCGAGCGCGCGACGCCGGTGCCACCGTGGTGCACATCAACCCACAGGGCGAGGCACCCGGCAGCGACCGCGAACACCTGCTTGCGCTGCCCGCCGGCAAGGCACTGCCCGAATTGCTCCGCGAGGCGTTTGGCGCCTGATGCAGAAACAATCTGCGCCCTGCCTCGGGACCTGATCGCCCCAAAGCGGGGATCGTGCGCGCACCGCCGCACTGTTCTGGTTCAAGCCTGCCGCGCTCAGGTCGCAGTCACGGAGGCTGATCGCTCAGCATCCGAGCGACCAGGCACCGCGCAACACCGCGCAATCGCGCGCCTTACAGCCGCAAATCCATGCTGCCGGACAAGCTGGCATACAACCTGCAACCACCCTGACAACACCTGCCGCCTCGCGGCAGGACGTCCCAGACGGTCAGCGGCGACCGTCAAGCCAACAGGCGCGGGACCGGGTGTAGCAGGCAACGAGGCCTGACCGACCACCCCACACACCACTAATTACCAGGCAAAGGCGCCTGGGGGGGGTAAACAGACCCCGCGGCCCTTTTTGTTTTTTTTGGCCCCTTCCAGCCCGAGCAGACCGCCGCC
>DAMCQE010000012.1:54351-74235 GCA_032105665.1 Pseudomonas sp.
CGCGGTGTTGCGCGGTGCCTGGTCCTGGAGCTGATACCAGCTCCAGGCGCCTTTTTGCGTTTTGCCGGCCCAGTGCCGCAGCAGCTCGACTGAGGAAAGGCCATGAGTTCTACCGTCACTCCGCTCACGCACGAAAAACTGGTCATCGTCGGCAACGGCATGGTCGGTCACCACTGCATCGAACAGCTGATCGAGCGCGGCGCCCTCACCCGCTACGAGCTGCATGTGTTCGGCGAGGAGCGCCAGCGCGCCTATGACCGAGTGCACCTGTCCGAATACTTCGGCGGTCGCGATGCCGAGTCGCTGGCCATGTGCGATGCCGACTACTACAGCAGCCACGGCGTCTACACCCATCTGGGCATACAGGTGCTGGGCATCGACCGCGGGCGCAAGGAAGTCGTTACCAGTGCAGGCCGCCAGCCCTACGACCAACTGATTCTTGCCACCGGCTCCTACCCCTTCGTGCCACCGATCAGCGGTGCCGAAGGCAGCGCGCGACTGGTCTACCGCACCCTTGATGATCTCGACGCCATCCGCGCCGCCGCGACCAATGCCCGTCGCGGTGTGGTGGTCGGCGGCGGTCTGCTCGGGCTGGAAGCAGCCAACGCGCTGAAGTCGCTCGGACTGGAAGCCCATGTGGTCGAATTCGCCCCGCGCCTGATGCCGGTGCAACTGGACGGCGAAGGCGGCGCGGCATTGAAGGCGCGCATCGAGGCACTGGGCGTCGGCGTGCACCTGTCGCGCGCCACTCAGGAGATCGTCGCCGGCGAGGACTACGCCTGGCGGATGAACTTCACCGACGGCGAATTCCTCGAAACCGACCTGATCGTGTTTTCCGCCGGCATCCGCCCGCAGGACGCTCTCGGTCATGTCGCGGAGCTGGAGATCGCTCCGCGCGGCGGCATCGTGATCGACAGCGAATGCCGCACCTCGGATCCGGCGATCTTCGCCATCGGCGAGTGCGCCAGCTGGAACGGCAGCGTGTTCGGACTGGTTGCACCGGGCTACAGCATGGCCCGCAGTGTCGCCGCGCAGCTGGCCGAGGAACCCCACGAGCCCTTCTACGGCGCCGACATGTCGACCAAGCTCAAGCTGCTCGGCGTCGACGTCGGTTCCATCGGGGATGCCCACGGCGCCACGCCGGGCTCGCGCAGTTACCGCTTCATCGACGAGGCCAGCGCCAGCTACCGCCGTTTGGTCGTATCCGCCGATGGCAAGACCGTGCTCGGCGCGGTGCTGGTCGGTGACAACAGCTATTACGACACCCTGCTGCAGTACGCGCAGAACGGCATCAAGCTGCCGGCCGACCCGTCCGCGCTGATCCTGCCGCAGACAGAGGGCGCTCCGACGCTTGGTCCGGACGCCCTGCCGGCCAGCGCGACCATCTGTTCCTGCCACAACGTCAGCAAGGGCGCGGTGTGCTGCCAGGTCGATGCCGGCGTCACCGATCTCGGCGAACTCAAGGCCGCGACCAAGGCGGCCACCGGCTGCGGCGGTTGCAATGCCCTGCTCAAGCTGGTGTTCGACGCCGAACTGGCGGCGCGCGGCGTGGCGGTTGACAAGAGCCTCTGCGAACACTTCGCTTACACCCGCCAGGAGCTCTACGGCATCGTCCGCGTCGAGGGCATCCAGAGCTTTGCCGAACTGCTGGCCAAGCATGGCCGCGGCCATGTCGGCTGCGACATCTGCAAGCCGACGGTGGGTTCGATCCTGGCCTCGTGCTGGAACCAGCCGATCACCGATCCGGCGCTGATTCCGCTGCAGGACACCAACGACACCTTCATGGCCAACATGCAGAAGAACGGCACCTACTCGGTAGTGCCGCGCATCCCGGGTGGTGAGATCACCCCCGAGGGGCTGATCGCCATCGGCCAGGTGGCGAAGAAATACGACCTCTACACCAAGATCACCGGCGGCCAGCGCATCGACCTGTTCGGCGCTCAGCTGCACGAACTGCCGGACATCTGGGGCGAGCTGATCGCCGCCGGCTTCGAAACCGGCCACGCCTACGGCAAGAGCCTGCGCACGGTGAAATCCTGCGTCGGCAGCACTTGGTGCCGCTACGGCGTGCAGGACAGCGTCGGCATGGCGCTGCGCCTGGAGGACCGCTACAAGGGCCTGCGTGCACCGCACAAGATCAAGTTCGCCGTATCGGGCTGTACCCGCGAATGCGCCGAGGCGCAGAGCAAGGACATCGGTGTGATCGCCACCGACAAAGGCTGGAACCTCTACATCTGCGGCAACGGCGGCATGCGCCCGCGGCATGCCGAATTGTTCGCCACCGACCTCGATGACGAAACGCTGATCCGCATCATCGACCGCGTCTTGATGTTCTACGTGCGCACCGCCGACAAGCTGCAGCGTACCTCGGTCTGGCGCGAAAGCCTGGAAGGCGGCCTGGACTACCTGAAGGACGTCATCCTCGACGACAGCCTGAACCTCGCCGCCGAGCTGGAGAGCCAGATGCAGCACGTGGTCGACAGCTACCAGTGCGAATGGGCCAACGCCATCTCCGATCCGGAGAAGCTCAAGCGCTTCCGCACCTTCGTCAACGACGGGCGCGCCGACCCGGACATCCACTTCGTCAAGGAGCGTGGCCAGCGTCGGCCGGTGCGCGCCAGCGAACTTCACCTGATCCCACTTACCCAGGAGGTGCTCTGATGAGCCAGTCCAACGTCGTTCGTCTCGACTCCCGTTCCAACGCGCCGGCGGCCTGGCAGACGCTGTGCAGCCGTGCCGATCTGGTCGCCAATTCCGGTGTGGTGGCCTGGCACGATGGCGCCCAGGTGGCGCTGTTCCACCTGCCTGACAACGCCGACGGCGAGCAGCTGTTCGCCATCGAGAACCGCGACCCCAAGTCGGGCGCCAACGTCATCGGCCGCGGCATCGTCGGCAGTCTCAAGGGCGAACTGGTGATCGCCTCGCCGCTGTACAAGCAGCACTTCCGCCTGGCCGATGGCAGCTGCCTGGAATACCCCGAACAAAGCCTGCGGGTATGGCCGGCACGCCTCAACGGCGATGCCGTCGAGATCGGCCTCGTCTGAGTTCCGCGCCGCCGCGCGTGCTGTCGGCGGCGCCCGGAAACACCGAATTTAAAAGCTTCTGCCAACTATTCGAGAGAAACCCGCCATGTCCTACATCATCCCCTCCGAGTTCGTCACCAAGATGGTGGACGCCGGTGAATCGAAGATCTTCATGTCCACCCGCGACACACTGATCCGCGCCTTCATGGCTGGCGCCATTCTTTCCCTCGCCGCGGTGTTCGCGGTGGCCGTGACCGTGCAGACCGGCTCGCCGCTGGTCGGCGCGATGCTGTTTCCGGTCGGTTTCATCATGCTTTACCTGATGGGCTTCGACCTGCTAACCGGGGTATTCATGCTCACCCCGCTGGCCCTGCTCGACCGCCGTCCTGGCGTGACCGTGAATGGCATTCTGCGCAACTGGGGCTGGGTATTTCTAGGCAACTTCGCCGGTGCGCTGGTGGTCGCCTTCATGATGGCCTTCGTCTTTACCATGGGCTTTTCCACCGACCCGGGGCCGATCGGCGAGAAGATCTCGCACATTGGTGAGGCACGCACACTGGGCTACGCCGAGTTCGGTGCAGCGGGCTGGGCGACAATCTTTCTGCGCGGCATGCTGTGCAACTGGATGGTCTCGATGGGCGTGGTCGGCGCGATGATCTCCACCTCGGTCAGCGGCAAGGTCATCGCCATGTGGATGCCGATCATGCTGTTCTTCTTCATGGGCTTCGAGCATTCGGTGGTGAACATGTTTCTGTTCCCCTCGGCGATGATCATGGGCGGCGACTTCTCGGTCATGGACTACATGGTCTGGAACGAGATCCCCACCGCGCTGGGTAACCTGGTGGGCGGCCTGGCCTTCACCGGCCTCACGCTCTACACCACCCACGTACGCACCGCGCCCAAGCGCAGCGTCTACTGATCGGGAGTGTGGTCGAAAGCCCCGGTTGCGCATGCGCGTCCGGGGCTTTCGCGCAGATCAACGATGCCCAGCCAACTCGTCATCTCCCTCGGCCAGCATTCGGACGCCGGGCGCAAGCCGCTCAACCAGGACTTTCACGGCGCCTGCATTCCCACCGACGCGCAGCTCGCCAGCAAGGGCATCGCCATCGCGCTGGCCGACGGCATCAGCAGCAGCGAGGTCAGCCATATCGCCAGCGAAACCGCGGTGGCGAGCTTTCTTTCCGACTACTTCTGCACCTCCGACGCCTGGTCGGTGAAGCAGTCGGCGCAGCGGGTGCTGGTGGCGATCAATTCCTGGCTGCATGCGCAGACCCGCCACAGCCCGCACCGCTATGACCGCGACCGCGGCTATGTCTGCACCTTCAGCGCGCTGGTGCTCAAGTCCGCCAGCGCGCACTTGTTCCACGTCGGCGATGCGCGCATCTATCGACTGCGCGACGGCGGCCTCGAACAGCTGACCGAAGATCACCGCGTACGCGTGTCGGCGGATACCAGCTACCTCGGCCGCGCGCTGGGCATCGACCGGCACCTGGAGATCGACTACCGCACCCTGCCGCTGGCGGTCGGCGATCTGTTCCTGCTCGCCACCGATGGCGTCTACGAGCACATCGGCGCGCGGGATGCGGCGCAGCTCGTCGCCGAGCATGGCGACGACCTCGACCTGGCGGCGCGCCGGATCGTCGAGCGGGCATTGGCCAACGGCAGCGACGACAACCTCACCGCACAGCTGGTACGCATCGACAGCCTGCCGGAGCAGGCCGTCGACGACGTGCAGCGGCAACTCGGTGAACTGGCGCTGCCGCCGCTGCTGGAGCCGCGCATGCAGTTCGACGGCTACCGCATCGTTCGCGAGCTGCACGTCAGCAGCCGCAGCCATGTGCACCTGGCCGTCGACGAAGCCAGCGGCGCCACCGTGGTGCTGAAGACGCCCTCGCTCGATCTGCGTGGCGACCCCGCCTATCTGGAGCGCTTCCTGCTGGAAGAGTGGATCGCCCGACGCCTCGACAATCCCCACGTGGTCAAGGCCTGCCCGCCGCCGCGGCAGCGCCGCTACCTGTACACCGTGAGCGAGTTCATCGACGGCCAGACGCTGGCGCAATGGATGCTTGACCATCCACAGCCGGACCTGGAAACCGTGCGCGGCATCGTCGAGCAGATCGCCCGCGGCCTGCGCGCCTTCCACCGCCTGGAGATGCTGCATCAGGACTTGCGCCCGCAAAACCTGATGATCGACGCCACCGGCACGCTGAAGATCATCGATTTCGGCTCGACCCGCGTCGCCGGGCTGGCCGAACGCAACGCACCGGGCACGCAGGACAACCTGCTCGGCACCGCGGCCTATACCGCGCCGGAATACTTCCTCGGCGAGGCCGGCACGCCGCGTTCGGATCAGTATTCGCTGGCGGTGATCGCCTATCAGTTGCTCAGCGGTCGCTTGCCCTACGGCGCCGACGTCGCCAGGGCACGCACCACTGCAGCGCAGAAACGCCTGTGCTATCAGCCGCTGCGCCATGCGCAGCGCGATATCCCCGCGTGGATCGACGAAGTGCTGGGCAAGGCGCTGCATCCCGACCCGGCGCGGCGCTATGCCGATCTGTCGGAGTTCGTCTTCGAGCTGCGCCAGCCCAACCCGGCGTTTCTCAACCGCGCCCGCCCGCCGCTGCTGGAACGCAATCCACTGCTGTTCTGGAAAAGCCTGTCTCTGCTGCTGGCGGTGACAGTCGTCGCGCTGCTGTTGCGCTAGCCGCGCTGGCGCAACAGTGCCGTGGCACCCTGGGCCTTGCGGGTGTACCAGAACACCCGGCTGACGCCGCGGGTGATCGCCACGTATCCCAGGCGCAGGCTTTCATCGGCCATGGCCTGGTCATAGCTGTTGCGGAAGAAACCCGAGTAGGCGTACAGCGCGTTGCGCAACGGGTGCGGCTGCACCGGGGCGCAGTCGTCGATGATGATCGCCACCTCGGCCTGCAATCCCTTGGCACGGTGGATGGTGTAGGCCTTGACCGGCAGCTTGCGGTCCAGCTGCGCCTGGATGGTCCGCAACGGCTCGTTGCGCCGGCTGAGCAGCAGCACGGCGGTGCGTTCGCGGCTTTGCCGTTCGGCCACATGGGCACATTGCGCGGTGATCGCCTCGATCAGCTTCGGCAGGCCCTTGTTCAGGTCGAAACCGGTGACCAGCTTTACCCCGTGGTCACCCGGCTGCGTCGGTTTGCATGGCCGGCTGGTCCTGGCCTGCTTGAACTGCACGCCGGCCAGCACCGCCTCGCCATCGCGAATCACCGGCTCGATGGAGCGGTAGTTGGTCTCCAGCAGCAACGTCTCGCTGCTCTTGGCGCCGCGCCGCGGGAAGTACTTGTCGAAGTCCATGAACAACTCCGGCGAACTGCCGCGCCAGCCGTAGATCGACTGCCAGTCGTCACCGATGGCCATCAGGCTCGGGCTCGAACCCTGGCGGGCCAGCTGCCGATGCAGCGCCTGCAACCACTGGACGATCTGCGGCGAGATGTCCTGAAACTCGTCGATCAGCAGGTGCTGGAACGGTGCGAGGCTCGCCGGCGGTACGCTATCAGCGGCGTTCAGGCGCTCGCCGAGCTGCTGGAACGCGGCATTGAAGGTCTGCAGACCTTGCTCGCGCAGCACCGCCTGGAAACAGCCGTGGAACGTGATCAGTGCCTCGATGAACTGGCGCTCGCGGGATGTGCATTCGAGTTGGGACGGCTGCAGGCGATCGATGCGCAGGCCGATGCTCTCGATGAATCCGGCCTGGACGTGAAACGCCTCGTACAACGGCAATGCCGCGAACTCGCCGGCCAGGCTGAAGGGCTTCTCCGGCGCCTTTGGCGCGGCACGCCTGCCCTTGGCAGGCTCGACCGCCGGCCCGGGCAGATCGAGCAGCCGGTGCACCTGCTCGCGAAAATCCGGCTGCTCGGCATAGCAACGCTGGTAGGCCTGCTTGAGCAGGCGCTGTTGTGCCGGACGCAACCGTGCATTCGCCAGCGGGTTGTCCGGTTCGTCGCCCGCGGCAGCCTTGTCGTCCAGCTGCTCGAACCACTGCGCCGTGCCGAGCACTTCGCGCGCCAGCTGCGCCATGGCCGAGTGGAAGGTGCGCACGCACTGGCGCGCCTGCTGCGCATCGAACGGCACCTGCCAGAAGCCGAGCACGCGCACCAACTGTTCGCGCAGCTGCGCGCAAGAGGCGTTGGTGAACGAGATGACCGTCAAGCGTCCGGGCTCGACGCCCATGTGACAGAGCATGAACACCACGCGCAACAGCAAGGTGGTGGATTTGCCGGAACCGGCACCGGCGAAGATCCGGGTCACCGGGCTGCGGCTGAGAATCATCGCCCATTGCTCTTCCGACGGTGCACTGATGATGCCGGCGGCCACCGCCTGCTCGACGCGTTCGCGCATGGCCTGGACCTGAGCGTCATCCACTTTCAGTTGCGCCGCGGCGTAGATCCCCTGCGCTGCCGTCCCCCGCGGCTTGGCGGCAGCACGCGCCGGCGCTTCCGAGGCGCTCTTCGGCTTGGCCTTGGCTGCAGACTTGCCCTTGCGCTTGGCGGTCGCAGCCTTTTTCGCCTTGCCGGGCGCAGTGCCCCAGCGACGAAACAACAACTCGTCCTCTTCGCGCAGATGGGCCGAGGTACGTGGAAAACAGCGCTGCAGCACCCCGGCGACCAGGGCCCTGTAGCGCTTGACGGCAGAAAGCATCGGAAATCACCGTGGGCATTGCATATCGTTGATATGGTACGGGTTTTTCCCTGTACTCTGGCCGCTACAAGGACGAACAGCAGCGAATGAATGTGGCAATCGCTCGCGTCGCCGGCAAGACTTCCTGGGCTATCGGCTGTCCGAGTTGAACCAGCTCTTAAGCTGAATCACCCCGCCATGCCTTCACACCGGACACGGATCGCTACTGATGGACCCAGCAGCCAACAGCCCCTCGCCTGACGACTCGAGCCACGCATTCCTCCCCGACGGCGGCGAGCTCGGCGCGCTGATCCGCCGCTTCGACTGGTCGACAACGGCGCTGGGGCCTCTGGCTGAATGGCCCTCGAGCCTGAAGACCGTCACCGCCATGTTGCTGCTTTCGCCAACGCCCATCGTGCTGCTCTGGGGCGAGCGCGGCATCATGATCTATAACGACGCCTACTCCGGGTTCGCCGGCAGCCGGCACCCGCAGTTGCTGGGCTCGGAAGTGCGCGAAGGCTGGCCGGAGGTCGCCGAGTTCAACGACAACGTGATGAAAGTCGGCCTGGCGGGCGGCACGCTTTCGTACAAGGACCAGGAGCTGGTGCTGTACCGCAACGGCCGGCCTGAACGTGCCTGGATGAATCTGGACTACTCGCCGGTGTTCGATGATCAGGCGCTGCCGGCCGGCGTCATCGCCATGGTGGTGGAAACCACCGAACGGGTAATGGCCGAACGAGAGCTGCAGGGACAGCAGGCGCGCCTGCAACAGATGTTCGAACAGGCACCCGGGCTGATGGCGATGTTGCGCGGCCCGGAACATGTCTTCGAGATGGCCAACCCTGCCTATCTGCGCGTGGTGGGCGAACGTGACGTCATCGGCAAGCTGGTGCGCGAAGCGCTGCCGGAAGTCGAGCGCCAGGGCTTCATCGATATTCTCGACCGGGTCTACCGCAGCGGCACGGCCTTTGTCGGCACCGGTATTCGCGTCGGGCTGCAGCGCATCCAGGGAGAGGCCGAGGAAGAGCGCCTGCTGGATTTCGTCTTCCAGCCGGTGACCGATGCGAATGGCAATGTTGCCGGGATCTTCGTCGAAGGCTATGACGTGACCGAGCGCGCCGAGGCCGAACAGGCGCTGCGCGAGAACGAACAACGCCTCCGCTTTCTCGATGCCCTGGCCAGGGAGACCGCGCGCAGCGTCGACGCCGACGCCATTCTGAGCATCACCACGCGCATGCTCGGCGAGCATCTGGGACTGTCGAGCTGTGCCTATGCCGACATGGACCCCGACCAGGACGGCTTCACCATCCGCGGCGACTGGGCCGCGCCCGGCTGCACCAGCATCGTCGGACGTTACCGGCTGGAAGCCTTCGGCACACTGGCGGTGACGAAATTGCGTGGAGGTGAAGCCTTCATCATCGACGATCACTGCGCGCAGCTGCCGCCGGCCGAAGCCGCCAGCTTCCAGCAACTCGACATCGCGGCGACCATCTGCCTGCCGCTGGTCAAGGAAGGCCGGTTGACCGCGCTGATGGCCATTCACGACCGCGTGCCGCGCGTATGGAGCGCCTGCGAGCTGGCCCTGCTCAGAGAAGTCACCGATCGCTCCTGGGCGCACATCGAGCGTGTGCGCTCCGCTGCGGCGGTCAGGCAGCGCGAGCAGTGCTTCCTGGAACAGCTCGAAGCCAAGGTCGCCGAGCGCACGGCGGCGCTGGCACGCAGCGAGGCGAACATCCGAGCGGTGCTGGAAACCTCGCACCTGTACAAGGCGATGCTCGCACCGGACGGCTCGATTCTCTACGTCAACGCCACGGCACTGGCCGGCATCGACGCACGCTTCCATCAGTTGGCGGGCACGCCGTTCTGGGACTCGCCCTGGTTCAGTGCCACCCCCGGCATGCCGGAAGCGATGAAGGCGATGACCCTGCGCGTCGCGGCCGGCGCCACCGAGCACGGCACCATGACGCTGAACATGCCGGGCGGCACGCGCACGTTCGACTTCTCCATGCGCCCGGTGCTGGGTGACGACGGTACTGTCGTCGCCCTGGTCCCCGAGGCGCTGGATATCAGCGAGCGCGTCGCCGCCGAGCAGACGCTGCAACAGCTGCACAAGATGGAAGCGCTGGGCAACCTCACTGGCGGCATCGCCCACGACTTCAACAATCTGCTCATGGCCGTGCTCGGCAGCCTGGAGCTGCTGCGTCGGCGCATGCCGGCCGATCCGGCCCTGCTGCGCCTGGTGGACAACGCCCGCGCTGGTGCCGAACGCGGCGCCTCGCTCACGGCACGCATGCTCTCGTTCGCCCGCAAGCAGGAACTGCACAAGACGCCGATCGATCTGCGCCAGTTGATCCAAGGCATGCAGGCACTGCTGCTCAGCTCGCTCGGCCCGACCATCCAGCTGGAGGTGGAGCTGCCGCAGCGACTGGCGCGGGTCAAGACCGATCCCAACCAGCTGGAAACCGCCCTGCTCAACCTCGCCGCCAACGCGCGCGACGCCATGGCCGGCGAGGGCCGCATTCTCATCGTCGCCGAACAGGTGACGCTGCCCGGCGAGCAGCACGGCCTCGCCGCCGGGCGCTACGTTCGCCTGAATGTCAGCGACAGCGGCACCGGCATGGACGAGACGACGCTCAAGCGCGCGGTCGAACCCTTCTTCACCACCAAGGGCGTCGGCAAGGGCACCGGTCTCGGTCTGTCGATGGTGCATGGCCTGGCCGAGCAATCCGGCGGGCGACTGGTGCTGCGCAGCAGCCCGGGCGCCGGCACCACCGCGCAAATCTGGCTGCCAGCACTGGAGGACGAGCCAGCCACGGAACCGACTCGCAGCCCGTCACCGCAAGACCTGCCGCGCAGAACCATGCGTCCGCTGTCCGTGCTGGCCGTGGATGATGACGAGCTGGTGCTGTTCGGCACCGCCGGCATGCTCGAAGCCGCCGGCCACCAGGTCTTGACGGCCCGCTCCGCTGCGCAGGCGCTGGAGCTGCTGCAGGTGGCGCAGATCGACATGCTCATCACCGACCATGCCATGCCGCTGATGAGCGGCGCGCAACTGGCTGCCGAGGTGCGGGCCAGCCGGCCGGAGCTGCCGATCCTGCTGGTGTCCGGTTATGCCGAACTGCCATCCGCCACCCCGGCCCTGCCGCTGCAGCGACTGGCCAAGCCCTTCACCCAGGACCAACTGCTCGATTCCATCGAGCAGCTGCGTGGCACCTCCTGAACAGATGGCGCCCTGACCAGACGGCGCCGGCACGATCGTCAGCTGCCGATCACACCGCCGTCGTCCTTGGTGATCAGCACCGTGGACGAGCGCGGGCGTGACTGGCCGTCGCTGGCCGGAAAGCTCAGCCCCGGGTGCTGCACGTTGATCCACATGGCACGGTAGTCCGGGCTCCAGGTGATACCGGTGATCTCGCAGTCCCGTGGCCCGACCAGGAAACGCCGCACCTCGCGCGTTTTCGGATCGGCGCAGAGCAGCTGATTGGTGCCCATGGCCTGCATCACCGATTCGTCATCGTCGAAATCGGTTTCGATCCACAAGCGCCCGTCACGATCGAAGGCCAGCCCGTCCGGCGAGGAAAAGCAGTCGTCGTCGATGGTGCCGATCAGGTTGGCGGCAACCGGTTGGCCCTGGGCATCTCGCGCACCACGGCGCTCGCCGGCGAGCAGGAAGACTTCCCACTGGAAACGCGTCGCCGCCGGGTCGCCGCCCTCCTCCTGCCAGCGCAGGATCTGCCCGTGCAGGTTGTTCGGTCGCGGATTGGCCTTGTCCAGCGGCTGCTTGGTGCCGCGCGCGTCATTGTTGGTCAGGGTGACGTAAACCTCGCGGGTATCGGGATGCACTGCGACCCACTCCGGCCGATCCATCGGCGTCGCGCCGGCGCGGTCGGCAGCGGCGCGGGCATTGAGCAGCACCTCGGCCTGGCTAGGGAAGCCGTTTTCCGCGGTCAGGCCATGCTCGCCGTGCACCAGCGCCAGCCACTGGCCACTGCCGTCGGCATCGAAACGCGCGACATACAAGGTGCCCTCATCCAGCAAGCGGCGGTTGGCGGCGTCCGCACCGGGCACGAAACGGCCGCTGGGAACGAACTTGTAGACGTACTCGCCCTTGGTGTCGTCGCCCGAGTAGAACGCCATGCGCCCGTCCTCGCCCAGCGACAGCACCGAGCACTCGCGGCAATAGCGGCCGAAGGCGGTGCGCTTGACCGGCGTGCTCTGCGGATCGAACGGATCGACCTCCACCACCCAGCCGAACCGGTGCGGCTCGTTGACGAAGCCGCCATGGGGTTGATCCGCTTGCGGCGTGGCATCGAAACGCGGATCGACCGTGCCCCAGCCGTAGAGCTTGCTCATGCCGCTGCCGGCGATGCCGTAGCGGTTGTGCGAGACGCGCGCGGCAAGATCGTCGGCGTCGTGGTTGACGAAGTAGTTGTGCCAGTTCTCCTCGCAGACCAGATAGGTGCCCCAGGGCGTGAAGCCGCTGGAGCAGTTGTTCAGCGTGCCGAGCACCCTCTTTCCTTCCGGGTCGTCCATCGTCCGCATCGCTGCATGGCCGGCCAGCGGCCCGGTAATGGCCATCGGCGTCATGCCGGAAATGCGGCGGTTGTAGGGTGAATCCATCACCCGCTGCCATTCGCCCTGCGCATCCTTGCGCACCTCGATGACACTCAGACCATGAGCCGCCTGCTCCTTGCGCACCTGTTCCAGCGGGCGTCGGCCATCGACCACGGCGATGCCCTTTGGATGCAACGTCGGGTTGACGTATTCGTGGTTGATGGCCAGCAGGCCGCGGCTGTCGGGCGCGTCGGGGAACGGGAAGAAATGCATACCGTCATGGTTGTCGCCGGCCTGCTTGAGCTGGGCTTGCCAATCGTCGCCGGCATCCGGCTGCCACTCGGGTGCGTCGGCATGCACCGGATCGCCCCAGGAGAAGAACACCCGGGCGCTGTAGCCCGGCGCCACCTCGACACGGTCGAAATGCGGGTCGAGCTGGGTCGGGATACCTTCGAAGCCGAGCAGCGAATCGCCCCGGGTTGCGGCTCGCGCGCCGGCCATCCCGCCGCCGAGAAAGGCGATGCCGGCCAGGCCGAGCCCACCCTTGAGCAGCCCGCGCCGGCGGTGATCGATCGCCTGCTGCAGCGGCACGTTGCCGCTCGCATTGACCGGTTGGTCGTCATGAGCGCCCACGCTCGCGTGAAAATCGGTGAAATCCTGTTTCATCGAAAACGGTTCCTGAGTCGTAACGGCATCATTCGATGCGGTAATGGAAGGTGTTCTTTACGTCGGGCACGGCAACCGCGCGGCCTTCGACGATGCGCGGCTGGTAGCGAAAGCTCTTGGCGGCGGTGAGTGATGGGCGGATGAACAGCGGATGGCAGTCGCCGACCACTTCGGGCGAGCGCACGCGACCCTGCACATCAACCGTGTAGCTGACCGTGCAGGAACCCTGAAGCCCGGAGTCCAGCGCCCGTTGCGGGTAGACCGGCGGCTTCTTGGCAATCGGCAGGTACTGCCGGCTGGCCGCTTCGGCCGCAGCAGCCTGTCGCGCGCGCTCAGCCGCTTCCGCGCGTGCCGTTGCCTCGGCTTCGCGCGCCGCCTGCAACCGTGCCTCTTCCTGAGCCATCCGTTCCCGCTCCTGTGCCTGTTCCTGGCGGCGTTGCTCGTCGCGCTGACGCTGCTGTTCGCGCTGGCGTTCCAACTGCTCGCGCTGCTGCTTCAGCTGCTCGGCCTTGCGCTCCTCTTCGGCGCGCTTGAAGGCCAGCTCGGCCTGCTCGAGTCGCTGCTGGGCGTGGGTATCGACCTGTGGCTCGCGCGGCGGCGGTTCGACCGCGGGCTCGACGGGCGGTTCGACCGGCACTGCGCTCTCGGTTGGCGCCGGCGGCGGCAGGCTGATCAACTGGGTCTGCATCACCTGGGTGGCGACCGGCATTTCCAGCGCTGGCGACCAGCTGCCGAGCAACAGCGCGAACAGTCCGGCGTGCATCCCGAGGGTCAGCAATGCAGCCCCGGCCGGACCGATCCACTGTCGCGGGACAACTTCGCTGCCATACGCGGCGGGCGTGCTGAAGGTCATCATCACGGCTGCCCGGCTCCGGCCGGCGCCTCGGTGATCAGCCCCAGGTTGACCACCCCGCCGCGCTGCAGCTCGGCGATACCGGCGACCACGCGACCGTAGTCCGCCGCCTCGTCGGCACGGACATAGACCTGGGTGTCACCGCGCTCGGCGATGATCGCGCCGACCTTGGCCTGCAGCTCGGCCAGGTCGACGGCGCTGTCGGTCTGGTTGTCGATGTCCAGCTCGCTGCCCAGGTTCCAGTAGAAGCCGCCATCGGCCTTTACCGAGAGCGTGAGGATCTGCCGCTCGTTCTCCACCGGCAGCGCTTCGGCTGCGACCTTGGGCAGCTCGATCTTGACGCCCTGCACCAGCATCGGCGCGGTGACCATGAAGATCACCAGCAGCACCAGCATCACGTCGATATAGGGCACCACATTCATTTCCGCCTTGGGCCCGTGTTTGCGCTGTGGCCTGACTAGCATTGCTGACCTCCTCAGGCGGCTGCGGCGACGCTGGGCGAAGCAGCGTGCAGGCGCCGATGCAGGCGCGCCTGCAGCTCGTTGCCGAAGGCGTAGTAACGGCCGACCAGCGTCTGCCCGTGGGCGGCGAAGCGGTTGTAGGCCATCACCGCGGGAATCGCCGCGAACAGGCCGATGGCCGTGGCGATTAGCGCTTCGGCGATGCCCGGCGCGACGGTCGAGAGCGTCGCCTGTTGCACCTGCGACAGGCCGAGGAAGGAATTCATGATTCCCCACACGGTGCCGAACAGGCCGATGTAAGGGCTGACCGAGCCGACCGTAGCGAGAAACTGCAGGCCCTTCTCCAGACGCTCCTCCTGTTCGGCGACAGCCACGTACAGGCTGCGCTCGACACCCTGCGCCACCACATCCGGCGCGATCCCCGGCTGGCGTTGCAGCTGGGCGAACTCGCCGTAACCGGCGAGGAAGATGCGCTGCAGCGCGGCCTCGTCCGGCAACGGCTGCGCCTGGCCTTCGCGATAGAGCTGGGCAAGATCGCCGCCCTGCCGGAAGCGCTGCAGGAAGCCGCGCTGCAGGCGTTCGGCGCTGCGCAACGCCACACTGCGACGGATGATCAGGTACCAGCTCGAAACCGAGGCCAGGACCAGAATCATCATCACCGCCTGGACCACGAGGCTGGCTTCGCTGATCAAACCCCAGATGGACATGTGCTCGAGAGTCGTTTGCATGAATCGTTTCCTCCTGCCCCGACTGGGGCAGCTGCTATTGGATGGCGGGTCGGTTAGCGGGCGATGACGTCAGTCCAGCCCCAGCGCATCGGCGATCGCCGACCAGGGCAGGTACTTGTAGTTCTGCGTGCCCTCGGGCATGCGCTTGCGGCCGTCCTGCACCACCAGCATTCCGCGGTTCCAGATGCCGCCGAGGTTGGCCGAGGTGACTTCCAGCCCATCGGTCTCGGACGCTCCGTCGATGCCGCGCTCGGCGTTCAGGCCGATGCGGAAGGCGCCGCGCACGGCGTAGGGGGCCTGGGCATCGAGCACCACGTAGCTGTCGTTGCCCTGGCTGGAAATCACCAGGTAGTCACCGCGCTCGCCGTGGTAGATGGCCAGACCTTCGATGTCGTCGTAGACCGGCCCGCCGACACCGATGACCTGTTCCGGCATTCCCGGCACTTCGGCGCGGGCATCGACCGCCCACACCGCGACGTCTTCCTCACCGACGAACAGCCGCTCGCTGCGGTCGTCGGCCACGCAGCCCTCGGGCTGACTGTCCAGCTTGAAGCGCCGCACCAGCTCGCCACGCGGCTGGCCGGAGCTTCCATCGAGGCGGTACTGCAGGAAGGTGCCGTCCTTGTCGTTGGCGATGGCGTAGGTAGTGCCCTGGCGATCCTGAAACATGCACAGGCCATAGATTTCGCTCAGCGGCGTGGCGACCTCACCGACATCGCGGAGCACCCCGCTCGCCCGGTCGATGGCGAACAGGTGCAGGCTGTTGTGATCGCGATTGCTGGCCACGGCCAGGTCCACGCGCTTGCTGCCGAGGCGGAAGCCGCTGCGCACATCGACGTTGTTCAGCCGGCCGGCGCGCAGGTCCTGCACCTGACGGCCGTCCAGGTCGTACACCACCAGCCCGCCCTTCTTGTCGGTGCCAAGCACGCGGCTCTGCGCCGGATCGCGCGGATGGACCCAGATCGCCGGATCATCGGCGGCATCACCCAGACTCGGCACCGGGCCGGTCTCAACTGCGGCCGGCAGGCTGACGATCGGCTCGGGCTGCGACAGCGCGGTCGGCTGCCAGTCCAGACGGGCCGACTGCAGGCCGCGTTCGTCCGCCAGCAGCAGCTCGACGCCCTCGGCACCGCGGCGCGCGCTGATGCGTTCCGGTTCGTCGAAACCGTCCAGTGCGATGACCTCATCGGCTTGCCAGCCGGCTTCGTTCTGCCGGTACAGATGCAGCACCGAGGCTTCGGGATCGAGCGCCAGCAGTCCGCCCGGCACCAACGTCATGCCCGCTGCGGCATGGGCCAGGCTGCCGAAAGGCTGGCGCAAATCGACCGGCTCGCGCTGCAACGGCGCCTCGGCGTCGGCCGGGTAACGCCAAAAGCCGACGGCCTCCTCGTTGACATAGAGCTGCCCACTGGCATCGTCCGTCTGGCAGAAGGCGCTTTGCGGCGGCAGGCTGAGCCCGCGCACCCGCCGCGCCTCACCGAGCAGGCGGCCCTGACTGCCGACCAGCCATTGCTCGCCGACGCCCTCCTCACCGAGCAGAAACAGGAAGTCGTTGTGCGCGCTGTCGCGGTACAGGCACAGCCCCTCGATGGCGAATGCGGTGCGCGGCAGGTACAGCGGCTGGCTCCAGGCACGCATGGCATTCAGGCCGATCAGCATCGCCTGCTGGCGCTTGCGCTCGACCGTGGCGAGCAGCAGGCCCTGGCGGTCGACGCGATGGTCCAGTCCTTCGAAGCGCCCGGCGTGGCGCGCCAGGCTGTTACCGGCGGCATCCAGCATCTGCAGGCCCTGGTCATCGACCTGCACACGGTCGGCGCCGGCCCAAGGGGTGTCGCCGTTTAGCAGCTGGGCATACTCGAGGCCGGCCAGCAGCGGTTCACTGATGTTCAGCTGGGCCGACTTCGCCGGGGTATCTGGCTGTGTGGACTGGCAGGCCACCAATGCGATGCACAGGCCGAGCAGCATGGTTTTGGGTAATGCGTTCATGGTGTATCCATTCAGGCTGCCGCCTGCCGGCGCCCGACCGTAAAGGGGAACGGCGGGCACCGGAGCGGCATGGGGTCAGAAGTGGGTGAGGGTCAGGCCGAGCTTGTAGGTCGGGCCGTACTCTTCGTACTGGGCGTTGTAGGCGCGGCGGCCGCTGTAGACGTAGTAGGACTCGTCCGTCAGGTTCAGCGCCTCGAAGGTCAGCTGCAGGCTCGGCGTGATGAAGTAGCCGGCCTTGAAGTCGACGAACAGCTGGTCGTCGACGTAGAGGTCGTGGGCCTTGTCGTCGATACCGGCCACCTCGTACAGGTAGTCGGACTTGTAGTTGGCGGCCAGGCGCAGATTGAGCCGGTCGTTTTCCCAACCGACCATCAGGTTGCCGACCGTATCGGAATGGTTCGGCAGGTCGATGCTGCGGCGCATGCCCTGCCCCTCGATGTCCGCGTCGGACTTGCTGAAGGTGGCATTGGCGCCCAGCAACAAACCGTTCCACGGCGCCGGCAGCCAGTCGAGCTTCTGCGAGTAGGCCAGCTCAAGCCCGTAGAGCTTGGCGCTGCTGCCGTTCTGGAAGCTGAGTGCTTCGTCGAACACCGCCCACTGGCCGGTGCCGGCCAGGTCGGTGTTGTAGATGAAGTTGTCGATGTCCTTGTAGAACAGGTAGGCGGACACCACGCCGGCGCGGCCCATGTAGTGCTCGATGCCGAGGTCGTAGTTGACGGACTCCAGCGGCTTGAGATCGGGGTTACCGAACTCGGCGTCGTCGCCATCGATGACGAAACCGGGCGCCAGCTGGCCGAAGGTCGGGCGTACCACGCTGTTGGTCCATGCGGCGCGGATCAACGTGTCATCGGTCAGCTGGTAGCGCACGTGCAGGCCGGGCAGCCAGTGGTGGTAGTCGTTGCTGCTGGAAATGGACTCGAACTGGTCGTCGCGCATGCCGGTGCCCTTGGCGCGAAAGCGCGTGCCCTCGTAGCGCAGGCCGGCGATGACACGCCAGCGGTCAACGTCCACCGTGTTCATCAGGTACGCGGCGTTGATGTCCTCGTGCATGTCGAAGTCATTGATGCGCGACTCCTCCTCGTCGTAGAACTCGCTGGCATCCAGACCGCCAATCGCGCCCTCGATGGCCGAGGCACTGATGCCCGGGCCGAAGCGGCCGAGCGCATAGTCGACCCTGCCGCCCTGGAAGTCGGCCAGGGTCAGGTCGTCGAAATCGTCGTATTTCCAGACCTCGTTATCGTTGTCCTTGTGCCGACGGCTGAGCTTGCCGCCGAACTTGGCCTGCGCGGCGTAACCCTGGATGTCGTACTCGCGCGCCAGGTCCAGGCGGATGTTCTTCTCGCGGTCGCGGGTGTCGCTTTTCTCCCACTCCACTTCATCCAACTCGAAGGACGCCGGGTCGTAGAAGGACGAATCGATCGTCAGGCGCGGCTTGCGGCTGCTGGAAAAGCCGGCATCGGCGAAATCGCCCTCGAAGGTCGCGCTGGCGATGCCGCCCGGATTGCGCTCGCGCGACTGGCTGTAACCGGCCTGTCCGCTCAGGGTCCACAGGCCCATCATGCGTTCACCGCCGAACACGTAGGACTGCACGGTCTGGGTGTCCTCGCGGGACTTCAGCTCGCGCCAGCCCTCGGCGTCACCGGTCTCGCCCGGCAGCTGCGAATCCTCGAAGGCGACACCGGCGGCGTTACGCGTTTCGGTGTCCTTGAAGCGGCTGTACAGCGTGCGCAGGTAGTAGCTGCTGACATCGTCCGGCTTGTAGTCGAAGTTCAGCCCGAAGCCGGTGCGCTCGCGGGTGATCTCGTAGTCGCGCTGCTCGAGTTCCTCCAGCCGCGCGCCGTCGTCGGCGAAGTCCCACTTGCCGCCGGTCTCGACGTTGTCCGAGCCGAAGTCGCGCTCCTGCCAGCTGACGGCTGCGGCGACACCGAAGTTGTCGACGCCATCGCCCAGGCTGAAGCGGTCGCTGATGGCGCCGGAGAATTTCGGGCTGGTCTTGTCGACGTTGTCGTCATAGCTGCCCTCGCCGCTGAGGCTGTAGAACAGCCCGTCATGGTCGAAGGCCGACAGGCTCTGTACCTCGATGGTGCCGCCCAGGGAATTGGCATCCATGTCCGGCGTCAGCGTCTTGACCACCGACAGCGACTGCACAAGCTCCGATGGCAGCACGTCGAGCGCCACGGCACGGCGATCGCTCTCCGGCGATGGGACCAGGGTGCCGTTGATGGTGACGCTATTCAGATCCGGCGCGATGCCGCGCACGCTGACGAAACGCCCTTCGCCCTGGTCGCGCTCGACCGAGATGCCCGGAATGCGCTGCAGCGCCTCGGCGGCGTTGTCGTCCGGCAGCTGGCCGATGCCGTCTGCATGCACCACGCTCTTCACGCTGTCGGAATTGCGCTGGTCCTTCAGTGCCTCGTCGATGCTGACCGCTTGGCCAATGACTTCGACGTGCTCCATGACAAGCGGCTCCTCGGCCCAGGCCGAACCGGCGCTGACGGCCAGGGCCAGCAGGCTGATGCGGAATCCTGCATGGCGGATGCCGCTGCGGTATGTGTTCATGAACGATTCCCCCGAATGGTGTTTGCCGGGTCCATCCCGGAACTGCAGCGGACGGTAGGTGGGGGATATGGCGGTTCTGTGACAGGAGGTTCGGGGAGGGCTTGGAACAGGGGGTTTTCGGGGATTTTGCGAGCGGGATTGAGCTGATATGACCTGTTTTTGAGCGCGACCATAGCTTTGTGGTGCGGTGGATAAGCACCGCGCCAAGTCCGATTTTTCGTGTATCCGGTAGCTCTGTTTCGCCCTGCTGGGCGACCTACTTTTTCCAGTCGCGGAAAAAGTAGGCAAAAACGCTTGCCCCTGCATCCGGCCCTTCGCTTCGCTCCGGGTTCGTTCACTACGCCGCCGTTCCGAGGGTCGCCGTACAAGGGCCATCCATGGCCCTTTACGGCTCTCGCCGCATC
>DAMCQE010000013.1:0-74221 GCA_032105665.1 Pseudomonas sp.
CGGAAGAAGAGAACCCGATGCTCGGCTTCCGCGGTGCGTCCCGCTATATCAGCGATTCGTTCCGTGACTGCTTCGAGCTCGAATGCCGCGCGATGAAGAAAGTCCGCGACGTGATGGGCCTGACCAATGTCGAGCTGATGGTGCCTTTCGTCCGCACTCTGGGCGAAGCGTCGCAGGTCATCGATCTGCTGGCGAAGTACGGCCTCAAGCGCGGCGAGAATGGCCTGCGCGTCATCATGATGTGCGAGCTGCCTTCCAATGCGCTGCTGGCAGATGAGTTCCTGGAGTTCTTCGATGGCTTCTCCATCGGCTCGAACGACATGACCCAGCTGACCCTCGGCCTGGACCGCGACTCCGGCATCATCGCCCACCTGTTCGATGAGCGTAATCCGGCGGTGAAAAAGCTGTTGGCCAACGCCATCCAGGCATGCAACAAGGCCGGCAAGTACATCGGTATCTGTGGTCAGGGTCCTTCGGATCACCCGGATCTGGCCAAGTGGCTGATGGAGCAGGGCATCGAGAGCGTCTCCCTGAATCCGGACTCGGTGCTCGATACCTGGTTCTTCCTGGCCGATCGCGAGATCTAACGGTTGAGTCGGTAACAAAAAACGGGGCGTCAGCCCCGTTTTCGTTGGCGCTGATAATCGTCATTCCAGCGATTTCGTTCCGCCTAGAGCGTCCAGCGGCTAATATGCCCGCCTATATGGCTGTACGCTGGATGTCGCCGTAATTTCCAAGCAGAAGGAGTTTCCCATGCAATACGTCACGCCTGATCTGTGCGATGCCTATCCGGACCTGGTGCAGGTCGTCGAGCCGCTGTTCAGCAACTTCGGTGGTCGCGATTCCTTCGGTGGCGAGATCGTGACCATCAAGTGTTTCGAGGACAATTCGCTGGTCAAGGACCAGGTCGACGTCGACGGTACGGGCAAGGTGCTGGTGGTCGACGGCGGCGGCTCGCTGCGTCGTGCGCTGCTGGGTGACATGCTTGCCGAGAAAGCCGCACGCAATGGTTGGGAAGGTCTGGTTATCTACGGTTGCGTTCGTGACGTCGATGTTCTCGCGCAGACCGAGCTTGGTGTTCAGGCCCTGGCCAGTCATCCCATGAAGACCGACAAGCGCGGCATCGGTGATCTCAACGTTCCGGTGACGTTTTGCGGTGTGACGTTCCGTCCCGGTGAATACGTATACGCCGATAACAACGGCATCATCGTGTCGCCTGAGCCGCTTTCCATGCCGGAGTAAAGCCGGCTCTAACGGCTGTGCGTGCCATCATTCCTGAGCCCGGCGATGCCGGGCTTTTCATGACCAGCGACGGAACGGATAGATGCGGGAAACCGAAAGCGAACAGCGCGGGCTGATCCACGCCTTTGTTCTCGATGGCAGCGGCGGGGCTCGCCAGATCGGCTATAGCGATTTGCCTGAGCTGCAGCTTGCGGCCAATGAGAGCATCTGGCTGCACTGGGATCGTGGCCAGCCCCAGGCGCAGGATTGGTTGCGCAGGCAAAGCGGGCTCAGTGGGTTCGCTTGCGATGTGCTGCTTGAGGAGAACACGCGCCCGCGCGTCTTGGCGCTGCCGCAGGAAGGGCTCTTGCTGTTCTTGCGGGGGGTGAATCTGAACCCCGATGCCGAGCCGGAAGACATGGTTTCCGTGCGCGTATTCGCCGATCAAAAGCGGGTCATTTCGCTTCGCCTTCGGCCGCTGCGCTCCACCGAAGTAGTGATTCGATTGCTGTCGGAAGGTAGGGGGCCGAAATCGACCTCTGAACTGCTGCTCTATCTGGCAGAGGCGATGACAGAGCGAGTCGATGATCTGGTCACTCAGCTGGCCGAGCGCATTGACGCCGTGGAGGAGCGGCTCGAGGGAGATGAGCAATACACCCTGGAACATGCTTCGATGCTTTCCTTGCGCCGGCAGGCCGCGAGCCTGCGGCGCTTCCTGCTGCCGCAGCGCGAGCTCTACGGCCAGATGACGCGTAATCAACCGAGCTGGTTTGCCGAGGATGACACTGAATACTGGAACGAGCTGAGTAACCGGCTCATCCGTTATCTGGAAGAACTCGAGATGGTCCGCGAGCGCGTGAATCTGGTGTTGGAGTCGGAGCATCGCAGGCTGAGCGAGCGGATGAACCGCACCATGTACCTGCTGGCTATAATTACCGGCTTTTTTCTACCGCTCAGCTTCCTGACTGGGCTGCTGGGGATCAATGTGGGTGGTATTCCCGGGGCCGAGTTTTCCTACGGGTTCGTCGTTGCCTGCCTGCTCATCGGCGGCGTTGCGCTGTTGCAATGGTGGATACTGCGCCGCCTGCGTTGGGTGTGAATGTGACTCCCACCTAACCGTAAGCCGTCTAGACCACATACTTTAGCGAGGTTTGCATGCGCGATCCCTTCGAAGAATCCCTGCGCGATCTGCTCAACAAGCCCTCGGTTCATGATGACGACGCTTGTCTGGGCCGTGTGTTGAAAACGGCCAACCGGCAGGTTGGTGCCGGTGACCTGTTTGCACTGATCGGTCACTGGCTGCAGGCCTTGATGATCGCAGTCAACAGCGGCTCAGGTCATGTCGCTCCGGTTTCTCGCCGAGAAACACCTAACTGTTCGTTCGATAAGGCTGATTGATCATGGAATTCGATCCCTGGACCCAGAGTCTGTTGTCGGCGATGAGCTCCCTTTGGGCTTCCGTCGCCGCGTTCATTCCCCGATTGTTCGGCGCATTGGTCGTCGTCCTGCTTGGTTTCGTCGTCGCAAAGCTCCTCGACACCCTGCTTTCCAAAGTGCTTGCCAAGGTGGGCCTGGACCGGCTGATGGCGGGTACCGGTCTGACCAAGCTGCTGGGGCGGGCGGGGATCCGCATTCCGGTTTCCGCGCTGATCGGCAAGGTCGTGTACTGGTTTGTGCTGCTCATTTTTCTGGTTTCAGCCGCTGAATCGCTGGGGCTTGAGCGAGTGTCGGCAACGCTGGATATGCTGGCCCTCTACGTACCTAAAGTCTTTGGCGCGGCACTGATTCTGCTCGCAGGCGTGCTCTTGGCGCAGTTGCTCAGCGGCCTGGTGCGTGGCGCTGCCGAGAGTGTCGGGCTGGACTATGCCAACGGCCTGGCGCGCATGGCGCAGGGGCTCGTGATCATCATCAGCATCTCCGTTGCGATCGGACAGCTCGAGGTCAAGACCGAACTCCTCAACTATGTCATCGCCATCGTGCTGATCACCGTCGGCTTGGCAGTTGCGCTTGCGTTTGGACTCGGCAGTCGCGAGCTGGTATCGCAGATACTGGCTGGCATCTATGTGCGTGAGCTTTACGAGGTAGGGCAGCGCGTGTGCCTAGCGGATATCGAAGGACAGATCGAGGAAATCGGAACGGTCAAGACATTGCTACTGACCGACGACGGCGAACTGACCTCTGTCGCTAACAGAGTACTGCTCGAACAACGCGTCGGCAGCCGTTAGCCTTGCGATTCTGGTAAAGTACGTCGCCTTTTTTCCGGTTTCCTTAATGGTGGCCGTGCCCCCGACTGCCGGCTCGAAGCGTCTTGACTAAAACCCCATCGTCCATATCGCGCTACGACCCTCGCCAGCTCACCGACGAAGAGCTGGTGCAGCATGCTCATGTCGAACTATTTCATATAACGCGTGCATATGAAGAGCTTATGCGGCGATATCAGCGCACACTGTTCAATGTATGTGCGCGTTACTTGGGGAACGAGCGGGACGCTGACGATGTATGTCAGGAAGTTATGCTCAAGGTTTTATATGGGCTGAAAAACTTCGAGGGCAAATCGAAATTCAAGACGTGGCTATATAGCATCACTTATAACGAATGCATTACTCAATATCGTAAGGAGCGCCGCAAACGGCGTTTGCTTGACGCACTCAGCCTCGACCCGCTTGAAGAGGCATCCGACGAGAAGGCGCCGAGAATCGAGGAGAAGACTGGGCTCGACCGGTGGCTCGTGCATGTGAATCCGATCGATCGAGAGATACTGGTGTTGCGTTTTGTTGCTGAACTTGAGTTTCAAGAAATCGCGGACATCATGCATATGGGTTTGAGTGCAACGAAGATGCGATACAAGCGTGCGCTCGATAAGCTGCGGGAAAAATTTTCCGATACTACTGAAACTTAATCCTGGAAACTTGTCTTATACCTTGCGAACAGCTTGGGCATACAGACAGCCGGTTTCCTTAGATTGTTCTGATTCTAACCACCAGATGGGGATTTACGGATGAAACTTAAAAACACCTTAGGCGTCGTTATCGGTTCGATGGTTGCCGCCACTTCTCTCAGCGCGCTGGCCCAAGGACAGGGCGCCGTAGAGGTGGAAGCGTTCGGTAAGCACTATTTCACCGATAGCTCGCGTGACGTGCAGCGTGACGGCGAGCTTTATGGCGCTGGCGCCAGCTACTTCCTTACCGACGATGTTTCCCTGGGCCTGTCCTACGGCGAATACCATGACCTGACCTCCAAGGATCCGGTCGGCGCCGATGGCAGCCACAAGAACATCAAGGGTAGCCTTACTTCTCTGGATGCTGCCTACCACTTCGGCGCGCCAGGCGTAGGCCTGCGTCCGTACGTCTCCGCTGGTGTGGCTCATCAGAGCATCGGCCAGGCGACTCGTGGCGGTCGTGACAGCAGCACTTTCGCTAATGTTGGTACCGGTCTCAAGTACTACTTCACCGAGAACTTCTTTGCCAAGGCCAGCGTCGACGGCATGTACAACATCGATGCAGACGAAGCTGAGTGGATGGCTGGCGTTGGTGTCGGTCTGAACTTCGGTGGTGGTGCTCGCGAGGTTGCAGCAGTCGAGCCGACTCCCGAGCCGGCTCCGGCTCCGATTGTCGACAACGAACCAGAGCCTGCTCCTGAGCTGGTCCGTGTCGAACTGGACGTCAAGTTCGATTTCGACAAGTCGCGCGTTCGTGAAGAAAGCTACAGCGACATCAAGAACCTTGCTGACTTCATGCAGCAGTACCCGCAGACCAACACCACTGTTGAAGGTCACACCGACTCCGTTGGTACTGACCAGTACAACCAGCGTCTGTCCGAGCGTCGTGCTGAAGCAGTGCGCAACGTTCTGGTCAACGAATACGGTGTTGAGGGTGGCCGCGTGAACTCCGCAGGTTACGGTGAGTCCCGTCCGGTTGCTGACAACGCCACTGAGGAAGGTCGTCAGATCAACCGTCGCGTTGAAGCAGAAGTGGAAGCTCAGGTTCAGTAATCTGAGTTAGCTACGCCTAGAAAAGCCCGGCTAGTCCGGGCTTTTCTTTGTCTGTGGGAAAAGACTATCTAGTGGCAATCCCTTTTCCCCGATGGTGTTTTTGCTGCGGCTGTGCTGCGCGGTGATGGCTGGTGTGGCCGGTGCGCATTGCTGTACAGGCGTTGGTCGCCGCTCTGATTGGCGAAGGGGGTAGCGGCGATGGAGGCAATAAAAAACCCCGCCGAGGCGGGGTTTTTTATTGCCTTAGGGCGTCATCAGACTTCGACGACCTTGATCTTGGCCTTCTCCGCAGCGTCACGGAATTCGGCGATCTGGTCGAAAGACAGGTAGCGATAGATATCGGCAGCCATGCTGTCGATGTTCTTCGCGTATTCCATGTACTCCTCGACGGTCGGCAGCTTGCCGGTGATGGACGCTACTGCCGCCAGCTCTGCCGAAGCCAGGTAGACGTTAGTGGCGTCACCCAGACGATTCGGGAAGTTACGAGTGGAGGTAGAGACCACAGTGGAACCGGTTTGCACGCGAGCCTGGTTACCCATGCACAGCGAGCAGCCCGGCATTTCCATGCGCGCGCCAGCCTTGCCGTAGATGCCGTAATAGCCTTCCTCGGTCAGCTGATGAGCGTCCATCTTGGTCGGCGGAGCCAGCCACAGACGGGTCGGAATGCCACCCTTGACCTTGTCGAGCAGCTTGCCGGCAGCGCGGAAGTGGCCGATGTTGGTCATGCAGGAGCCGATGAAGACTTCGTCGATCTTCTCGCCAGCAACGGTGGACAGCAGGCGGGCATCGTCCGGGTCGTTCGGCGCGCAGAGCACGGGCTCTTTCACTTCGGCCAGGTCGATTTCGATCACCGCAGCGTATTCGGCGTCCTTATCTGCTTCCAGCAGCTTCGGATCGGCGACCCACGCTTCCATCGCTTGAGCGCGGCGCTCCAGGGTGCGGGCATCACCGTAACCTTCGCTGATCATCCAGCGCAGCATGGTGATGTTGGACTTCAGGTACTCGGCGATCGAGTCTTCCGGCAGCTTGATGGTGCAGCCGGCAGCCGAACGCTCGGCGGAGGCGTCGGACAGCTCGAATGCCTGCTCCACGGTCAGTTGGTTGAGACCTTCGATCTCGAGAATGCGACCGGAGAAGATGTTCTTCTTGCCCTTCTTCTCGACAGTCAGCAGACCCTGCTGGATGGCGTAGTAGGGGATGGCATGAACCAGGTCACGCAGGGTGATGCCGGGCTGCATCTGGCCCTTGAAACGCACCAGTACGGATTCCGGCATGTCCAGCGGCATGACGCCAGTGGCGGCGGCGAAGGCGACCAGGCCGGAGCCGGCCGGAAAGGAGATGCCGATCGGGAAGCGGGTGTGCGAGTCACCACCGGTACCAACGGTATCCGGCAGCAGCATGCGGTTCAGCCAGCTGTGGATGATGCCGTCGCCTGGACGCAGGGACACACCGCCGCGGGTCATGATGAAGTCCGGCAGGGTGTGGTGGGTGTTGACGTCGATCGGCTTCGGATAGGCCGCGGTGTGGCAGAACGACTGCATGACCAGATCGGCGGAGAAGCCCAGGCAAGCCAGGTCCTTCAGCTCGTCGCGGGTCATCGGGCCAGTGGTGTCCTGGGAGCCCACGGTAGTCATCTTCGGCTCGCAGTAGGTGCCCGGGCGCACGCCCTGGCCTTCCGGCAGACCGCAGGCGCGACCGACCATCTTCTGTGCCAGGGTGAAGCCTTTGCCGCTGTCCGCCGGAGCTTCCGGCTTCTTGAACAGGGTGGACGGCGCCAGGCCCAGCTCGGCACGCGCCTTCTCGGTGAGGCCGCGGCCAATGATCAGCGGAATGCGGCCGCCGGCACGGACTTCGTCCAGCAGGACTTCGGTCTTCAGCTCGAAGGTGGTGATGACTTCATCGGTACCGTGCTTGCAGACCTTGCCAGCGTAGGGATAGACGTCGATCACGTCGCCCATGGCCAGGTTGGTGCAGTCGAACTCGATCGGCAGGGCGCCGGCGTCTTCCATGGTGTTGTAGAAGATCGGGGCGATCTTGGTGCCGAAGCAGAAGCCGCCAGCGCGCTTGTTCGGAACGAAGGGAATGTCGTCGCCGAAGAACCACAGCACCGAGTTGGTGGCGGACTTGCGCGAAGAACCGGTACCGACCACGTCACCGACATAGGCAACCGGGAAGCCTTTGGCTTTCAGCTCTTCCATCTGCTTGATCGGACCGACGGAACCGGGTACGTCCGGGTTGATGCCGTCGCGAGCCATTTTCAGCATGGCCAGAGCGTGCAGCGGGATATCCGGGCGCGACCAGGCATCCGGAGCCGGCGACAGGTCGTCGGTGTTGGTTTCACCAGTGACCTTGAAGACGGACAGGGTGATCTTTTCGGCAACCGCCGGGCGGTTGGTGAACCACTCGCCTTCGGCCCAGGACTGCATGACGGCCTTGGCGTGCTGGTTGCCGGCCTTGGCCTTCTCGGCGACGTCATGGAAGGCGTCGAACATCAGCAGGGTGTGCTTCAGTTGTTCGGCGGCGACTGCGCCCAGTTCCGCGCTGTCCAGCAGCTCGACCAGGGTGGCGATGTTGTAGCCGCCCTGCATGGTGCCCAGCAGTTCGACGGCACGCTGCTTGCTCAGCAGCGGAGAGGAGGTTTCGCCCTTGGCCAGGGCGGACAGGAAGCCGGCCTTGACGTAGGCAGCCTCGTCGACGCCCGCGGGGACGCGGTTGGTGATCAGGTCAACGAGGAATGCTTCTTCGCCCGCTGGCGGGTTCTTCAGCAGTTCGATCAGGCCGGCGGTCTGTTCGGCGTTCAGCGGCTGGGGCACAACGCCCTGGGCGGCACGCTCTTCTACGTGTTTGCGATAGGCTTCAAGCACAGTTTTTACCCTCATCATTGGTCCCTTGGGTGTTTCGGGACGCGCATCCGGAAGCTGTTTTCAAAGTTTTACGCCGGGCGGGCGAGGCCGGATGGGCAGGGTGAAGATAAATCTGCGCATCCGGCACGCAGCCGGTTCAACTGTGCTCGTGACGCTTTGAAAACAGCTTCGTATGGAATGTGGCGCCAAAAACGGCGGGCCGATACTACTGGAAATGGCCCCAAAAGTTAAGTCGAGCGCCAGCGGCGGCCGCCGCCAAGGCTTCGTGAGCTTGCGTGAAAAGATTTCGCTCCGGCCCGCGGGGCCTGGGCTTGTGGCGGCGCAAGAGGGGTCCACGCTTTAAACAAGGATGACCCTGGTAGGACAAAAGTCTAAGATGTTCGGCCCGCCATCAACCTGCTTCGGTCATGTCCTCACAGCGCATCAAAACCCCTTGCATTGGTCTGTGCTCGACGGTGTACGGCGATATCGTCTGCCGTGGGTGCAAGCGATTCCATCATGAGGTGGTTAACTGGAACGCCTATGGCGAAGAGGAAAAGCGGGCGGTATGGCGGCGTCTGGAAATCCTCCTGGCGCAGGTCATGACGGCCAAACTCGAAGTGTTCGATGCTCAGCTGTTGCGCCAGCAGCTGGAGGCTCGGCAGATCCGCTTTGTAGTGGAGCAGTCTCCCTACTGCTGGGCCTATCAGTTGATCGCGCGCGGTGCGCGGCTGATTCAGCAGCTCGAAGCCTATGGCGTTGCTTTGCTACCCGAATTTCGTGATCGACCGCTGCCTGAACTGCGCGACGCGATCGATCAGGAGTTCTTCCTGCTTTCCGAGGCTCATTACGAACGCTACATCGTGCCACGCTTTCTAGCGGAAGGTATCGACTTCAGGGTCTGATGAAGCCCGCGGGCCAGCGCTTTCGTTCGGAGCGGTCTGACTCAGTGCCGAACCAGGTCTTCGAGGTGATCGATGATGTCGTTGGGCTTGAGTACCAGGACATCGCTTTCCAGCGTGTCGAGCACCACCTCGGCAGTGTTACCCATCAGCGCGCCAGAGAATCCGGTCCTCGCCACCGTGCCGATCACTGTGACGACGGCCTTGAGCTGGTGGCAAACGCGCGGAATCAGCGCATCGGCAGGGCCTTCCTCGACATGTAGCTGAGCGTCGGGAATCTGAAACTCTTCCTGGAACTGCTTGCAGGCATCTCTATACCGAGCTTCGATGGTTTCCTTGAGCTGGAACGCCGGGTCGGCGGCGGAAAGCATCGCTGAAGGATGCGCACTGATAACGTGCAACTTGCCGTCGGCGAGGCTGGCGATTTCGTAGCCGTGATTGATGATGGTCGCGTGCAGCGTGCGGTGTTCCAGATCGGCGTTGCCGACGTCCACCGCGGCGAGAATGTTTCCACCTGTCCATGGCTTGTCAGTTTTCACCATCAGCACCGGGCTGGGGCAATAACGCAGCAGCTTCCAGTCCTCGGGAGTGAGCAGGGCGCGCTTGAGGGGGTTGTCCGGCACGTGCTGCTTGACGACCAACCCGCAACCTTCGGCCTGCTGCACGTTGATGATGGTCTGATGGATGCTCTCGTGCCACGCCTGCTGGGTGGACACCTGATGGCCCTCGCTAGCCAGCTGTTCGCTCAGTGCGGTCAGGTGGGCACCGTGGTCGTGTTTGGTATCGCACACCAGCAGGTGCAGGCGGGACTGGCTGACACTTGCGATCAGTCGCGCACGTTTGAGTGCCAGCTCTTGCGGCTGGTTCGGGTCAATTACCACGAGGATGCAGCGAATGGCTTGCATGATCGGCTCCATTTCCAGATTCAGGTTGGTCAACTATAGACAAGCCTGCGATGCCGACCGTGATGTATATCAAGCAAGGCTGGCTGCTCCGCGCGGCATTCGCAATAATGCCCGTCCGGTGTCCGGCGGTGCCATTTAACTGTCGGCTTATTAAGTTCCTGAATATGCAAGGCTAGACATGCTTCCTGATCTCAACGAATTCCTCGGTTGTGCCACACCCGCCGCATGGGTGGATGCAGCGTTGCAGAATCAGGATGTGATGCTCATCGATCATGGAAACTGCGAGAAGAAGGCGGCAGGTGCGGCGTTCCAGTTGATGTTCCGCTACGTTGACAAACCGGACCTGCAGAACAAGATGTCGCGCCTCGCCCGTGAGGAGCTGCGTCATTTCGAGCAGGTACTGGCAATCGTTCGCCGACGAGAGATCCAGCTGCGGAACGTTGGGTCGTCACGCTATGCAGCCGGCCTGCGTGAACTCGTACGCAATCATGAGCCATACCGGCTGACTGATACGCTGGTGATCGGTGCCTTTATCGAGGCACGCTCCTGTGAGCGTTTCGCCATGTTGGTGCCGCATCTGGATGAGGAGCTGGGCAAGTTCTATCACGGGCTGCTCAAGTCGGAAGCGCGGCACTTTCAGGACTATCTCAAGCTGGCGTACCAATATGGCGATGCGGCCGATGTCGATGCGGCGATCATTCGGGTACGTGAACGCGAGCGCGAACTCATCGAAAGCCCGGACGCCGAGTTTCGCTTCCACAGCGGCGTGCCGCTGGCGGCTTAGTTCAGATCGAACGGGGCCTGTTGAAAGCCGCTCTCGTCGACCTGTAACGCCCAGCCTTGCTGGTCCCAGTCGCCGAGCACGATGCGCCGTGCCGGGCGGCCGTCGACTTCCAGTTCGTGTGTCGCGGGGCGATGGGTGTGGCCATGGATCAGGGTCCGCACGCCATGCTCGGCGAGTACTCGAGGGATCAGCTCCGGGGTGACATCGATGATGTCCGAAGCCTTTATGCGCGTCTGGGCGCGACTTTCATTGCGCAGCTTGCGCGCGAGTTTTCGGCGAGTGGACAACGGCAGATGACGCAGGATGAACAGGCTGAGCGGATTGCGCAGCAAACGCCGTAGCCGCATGTAGCCTTCGTCGCGGGTGCACAGGCTGTCGCCATGCATCAGCAGGACGCGCTCACCGCCGAGCTCGACCACACTCGGGTCGCCCAGCAGCGTACAGCCCGCCGCGCGGCAGAAGCCCGTGCCCAGCATGAAGTCACGGTTGCCGTGCATCAGGTAAATGCGCGTACCGCGTTCGCTCAGGGCGCGTAACGCGTCGGCGATCGATTGCTGGAAGGGTGTCATGGCATCGTCGCCGATCCAGACCTCAAAAAAGTCGCCGAGTATGTACAGCGCTTCGGCCTGGCACGCGCGAGTGGCGAGAAAATGCAGAAACGCCCGGGTAATGTCCGGGCGTTCCTCTTCCAGGTGCAGATCGGAGATCAGCAGGATCACTCGCGATTACTCGACGATTTCCGCTTTCTCGATCACCACGTCTTCCACTGGAACGTCCTGGT
This sequence comes from Pseudomonas sp., assembly GCA_032105665.1. Taxonomy (GTDB): domain Bacteria; phylum Pseudomonadota; class Gammaproteobacteria; order Pseudomonadales; family Pseudomonadaceae; genus Stutzerimonas. Next base: position 11,428 of record DAMCQE010000013.1, read on the forward strand.
GACCGGATTTCATGGTGGTCGCCACGGCCTTGATCTTCTCGACCACGTCCATGCCTTCGGTCACCTCACCGAACACGGCGTAACCCCAGCCCTGAACGGTTGGCGCGCTGTGGTCGAGGAAGTCGTTGTCCTTCACGTTGATGAAGAACTGCGCGGAGGCAGAGTGCGGCTCCATGGTGCGGGCCATGGCCAGGGTGCCGGTCTTGTTCGACAGGCCGTTGTTGGCCTCGTTCTTGATAGGGGCGCGAGTCGGCTTCTGCTTCATGCCAGACTCGAAACCGCCGCCCTGGATCATGAAGTTGCTGATCACACGGTGGAAGATGGTGCCGTCGTAGTGACCGCTCTTCACGTATTCCTTGAAGTTGGCAGTGGTTTCCGGTGCCTTGTCTTCGAACAGGTTGACGGTGATGACGCCGTAGTTGGTGTGCAGTTTGATCATCGGGGAGAGATTCCGTTTTCGTGGGGCTGGCCAAGTGCGGGACAGGCCGCTGCAAGGGTCGTCGTACCGAATGCCGTCAGGCGCTGATGGCAGTGCCGCCTTGGGCGCATTGCTCTGTCAGGGGGTTGACGGGTCCGCTATGATAAGCGCTTTGATTTGGTCGGCCTACCCTGAGCCGCACTCGCTGATCGTTAAGGACATCATGAGCAAGCCCGAGACTCCCGCCGCTAGCAACTTTCTCCGTCCGATCGTCCAGGCTGACCTGGACTCCGGCAAGCATGCCAAGATCATCACCCGTTTCCCCCCGGAGCCCAACGGTTATCTGCACATCGGGCACGCCAAGTCGATTTGCCTGAACTTTGGTCTGGCGAAGGAGTTCGGTGGTGAGTGCAACCTGCGTTTCGATGACACCAACCCGGCCAAGGAGGACCAGGAGTACATCGACGCGATCAAGAGCGACGTGCAGTGGCTTGGCTTCCAGTGGGCTGGCGAAGAGCGTTATGCCTCCGATTACTTCGATCAGTTGCATGACTGGGCCGTACACCTGATCAAGGCCGGCAAGGCGTATGTCTGCGATCTGACACCCGAGCAGGCTCGAGAGTACCGCGGCAGCCTGACCGAACCGGGCACGAACAGCCCGTTCCGCGAGCGCTCGGTGGAAGAGAATCTCGACCTGTTCGCCCGCATGAAGGCCGGCGAGTTCCCGGATGGCGCCCGTGCGCTGCGGGCGAAGATCGATATGGCGTCGCCGAATATGAACCTGCGCGACCCGATCCTCTACCGCATTCGCCATGCGCACCATCACCAGACCGGCGACAAGTGGTGCATCTATCCGAGCTACGACTTCACTCACGGTCAGTCGGATGCCATCGAGGGCATCACGCATTCCATCTGCACGTTGGAATTCGAGGACCATCGTCCGTTGTACGAGTGGTTTCTGGCCAACCTGCCTGTACCGGCCCAGCCTCGCCAGTACGAGTTCGCCCGTCTCAACCTGAACTACACCATCACCAGCAAGCGCAAGCTCAAGCAGCTGGTCGATGAGAAGCACGTGAACGGCTGGGACGATCCGAGGATGTCGACGCTTTCTGGCTTTCGTCGTCGCGGTTACACCCCGGCGTCGATCCGCAATTTCTGCGACATGATCGGTGTGAATCGTGCCGGTGGCGTCGTCGACATCGGCATGCTGGAGTTTGCCATCCGCGAAGATCTTGATGCCAACGCAGCCCGAGCGATGTGCGTGCTCAAACCGCTCAAGGTCGTGATTACCAACTATCCCGAAGGTCAGGTCGAAAATCTGGAACTGCCACGCCATCCCAAGCAGGATATGGGCGTACGGGCGTTGCCATTCAGCCGCGAAATCTACATCGACGCCGGCGACTTCGAGGAAGTGCCTCCGGCTGGTTTCAAGCGGCTGATTCCGGGCGGGGAAGTCCGCCTGCGCGGCAGCTACGTCATCCGTGCCGATGAAGCCGTGAAGGATGATCAGGGCAATATCGTAGAGCTGCGCTGCTCCTATGACGAGAACACCCTCGGCAAGAATCCGGAGGGGCGCAAGGTCAAGGGCGTGATCCACTGGGTGCCGGCTGCCGAGAGCGTCGAGTGCGAGGTGCGCCTGTACGATCGCCTGTTCCGCTCGGCCAATCCGGAAAAGGACGAGGAGGGCGGTAGCTTCCTCGACAACATCAATCCGGAGTCGCTGGTTGTGCTCAAGGGTTGCCGCGCCGAGCCCTCGCTCGCGAAGGCGGAGCCGGAAGAACGCTTCCAGTTCGAGCGCGAAGGCTATTTCTGCGCCGACATGAAGGACAGCAAGCCGGGCGCTCCCGTGTTCAACCGCACCGTCACGCTGCGTGACTCCTGGGGTCAATGATGGCGCTGTCGATCTACAACACACTGACCAAGACCAAGGAAGCGTTCCGCCCGCTGGAAGGCAACAAGGTGCGCATGTACGTCTGTGGCATGACGGTCTATGACTTCTGCCATATTGGGCACGCGAGAGTTATGGTCGCGTTCGACGTGGTCACCCGCTGGCTGCGCCACCGCGGCTACGACGTGACCTACGTACGTAACATCACCGACATCGACGACAAGATCATCCGCCGTGCCAGCGAGAACGGCGAGCCGTTCCAGGCCCTGGTCGAGCGTATGATCGCCGCCATGCACGAGGACGAAACTCGCCTCAACGTGTTGCGTCCGGATATCGAGCCGCGCGCCACTGATCACATCGCCGGCATGCACACGATGATCCAGACGCTGATCGACAAGGGCTTCGCCTATGCGCCGGGCAATGGCGATGTCTATTACCGGGTCGGCAAGTTCGTCGGTTACGGCAAGCTGTCGCGGCGCAAGATCGAGGACCTGAAGATCGGCGCGCGCATCGAGGTCGATGAGGCCAAGGAAGATCCACTGGACTTCGTGCTGTGGAAGGGCGCCAAACCGGGCGAGCCGAGCTGGGATTCGCCGTGGGGTCCTGGTCGTCCGGGCTGGCATATCGAGTGCTCGGTGATGTCCACGTGCTGCCTGGGTGAGACCTTCGACATTCATGGCGGCGGTCCGGATCTGGTGTTCCCGCACCACGAGAACGAGATCGCGCAGAGCGAAGCGGCCACCGGCAAGCAGTACGCCAATGCCTGGATGCACGCCGGCGCTGTGCGCGTCGATGGCGAGAAGATGTCCAAGAGCCTGGGCAACTTCTTCACCATTCGCGAAGTTCTGGAGAAATATCATCCAGAGGTGGTGCGCTATCTGCTGGTTTCCAGCCACTATCGCAGCCCGATCAACTACTCCGAAGACAGCCTGCGCGAAGCCAAAGGCGCGCTGGAGCGTTTCTACAACGGCCTCAAGGGCCTGCCGGAAGCTCAGCCTGCCGGTGGCGATGAGTTTGTTGCGCGCTTCGCTGCGGCGATGGATGATGACTTCAACTCGCCGGAAGCCTGCGCGGTGCTGTTCGAGATGATCCGTGAGGTAAATCGTCTGCGTGAAACTGATCTGGCCGCAGCTGCGGCGCTGGCTGCGCGCCTCAAGGAATTGGCAGGTGCATTGGGTGTGCTGCAGCTTGAGCCTGAAGCCTTCCTGCAGGCTGGTGCGGCGGGCAAGGTCGATGCCACCGAGGTCGAGGCGTTGATCGCTGCGCGCCTCACGGCTCGAGCTGAAAAGAACTGGGCCGAATCCGATCGCATCCGCGACCAGCTCACCGCGCTGGGGGTGGTGCTGGAGGATGGCAAAGGCGGAACGACCTGGCGTCTTGCTGAATAAAAGGCACGGCGTAACCAAAAACGGCACCGAAAGGTGCCGTTCTTGTTTCACTCGCAGTAGTTATCGATGCAGATGTTCTGCGGCGTGCAGCGTATTTTCCAGCAGGCAGGCTCGGGTCATCGGACCTACTCCACCCGGAACCGGAGTGATCCAGGCGGCGCGTTCGCTGGCTGGTCCGAATTCAACGTCGCCCAGCAGGCGCCCGTCGGCCTGACGATTGATTCCCACATCGATGACGATCGCCCCAGGCTTGATCCACTCACCCTTTACCAGGCCGGTGATACCGGTCGCTACCACGACCAGATCAGCTCGGCGAACGTGCTCTTCGAGGTTGCGGGTAAAACGATGGGTCACGGTGGTGGTGCAGCCTGCCAGTAGCAGCTCCAGAGCCATCGGGCGACCGACAATGTTGGACGCGCCCACCACGACTGCGTCCAGACCATGCAGGTCGACACCGGTGCTCTCCAGCAGCGTGATGATCCCCTTTGGCGTGCAAGGGCGTAGTAGCGGCATGCGTTGGGCGAGGCGGCCGACGTTATGGGGATGGAAACCATCCACATCCTTGTCCGGGCGGATGCGCTCGAGCAGTTGCGACGCATCGAGGTGCTTTGGCAGCGGCAGTTGCACAAGGATGCCGTCGATGGAGGTGTCGTCGTTGAGCTGATCGATCAGCGCAAGCAGATCTTCCTGGCGAGTATCGCTCGGCAGATCATGGGCCACGGAGTTGAAACCCACCTCCTCACAATCCTTGCGCTTGTGCGCCACGTAAACCTGGGAGGCTGGGTCGCTGCCTACCAGGATCACGGCGAGGCCGGGAGCACGAAGCCCTTGGGCGCGGCGTTCGGCAACACGACCGGAGATCTGTTGGCGAATGTTGGCAGCAATCGTTTTACCGTCGATCAGTTTTGCGGTCATGACGCTTGGTTAACCATTGGAGAGGACTTGGAAAGGGCGCGTATTCTCGCATGTCGTGGCGATGTGGCAAAGGCGAAGCAGCTACCAGCACCTGTAACTCCTTTATCTAACTGAAATTTTTTTGAATTTGCTGTTGACGACTGTTTGGAGCCTCTATAACATTCGCCCCGCTTGTCGAGCACAGCCTGCTGCTGGGTAAGATGGCTTAGAAGAAACAACTTCTTCAACGGCCGGAGCTTCAAGTCTGCGCTCCGAACAGAATGCAGATAAAAGCGCCCGTAGCTCAGCTGGATAGAGCATCCGCCTTCTAAGCGGATGGTCGCAGGTTCGAGTCCTGCCGGGTGCGCCATTTCGGGCTCTGGCACAAGCAAAGCGTAATATGGTGGGCGTAGCTCAGTTGGTAGAGCACAGGATTGTGGCTCCTGGTGTCGAGGGTTCGATCCCCTTCGTCCACCCCATATTCCATAGAACGCCAGGCGCTGCCTGGCGTTTTCGTTTAAGCCCGCTTGGCGGACGTGGTGAAATTGGTAGACACACCAGATTTAGGTTCTGGCGCCGCAAGGTGTGAGAGTTCGAGTCTCTCCGTCCGCACCATCTCATGATTTCGAAGCTTTGCAAGAAGAATCGAAAATCTCTAAAAGCCCCGTAACAGGGGCTTTTTTGTGTCTGCTGTTGTAACACGTGAGGCTACGCACGATGCCTTGCAGCGCAGACGGCGGAGGTTGATGGTACTGATCATCCTCGCCGCCACAGACGACTCAATCGATGCCATGCGGGGCGTTGTAGCTCAGGTGGTTCAGGCCAGTGGGCCTTCTTGCTTTCGCATTGCACGATGCCGTTGGTACCGAGCCTCAGGCGCCAGCGCTGGGCCGATGGAAAATGCTCACCGGGATTGGTATGCAACAGCAGCAGGTTGTAGTCGTGCTGCTTCTCGATGGGGTGGGCTTGAACTGAACCTTTGCTGCCATCGCTGGCGGAATCATCTTCGTCGGCCGGGACAAACAATTTGTTGTGGCTCGCCTGGATCATCGCGCAAAGCTGTTCGCAATCCAGCGTGAGCCGCTCCCGAATCTCGTCGTGTTCCAATGCTGCGTTGTCCAGACTCAGCAGCACGCGATAGCAGATGATCTGCCGCTCCTCGTTGGTGGCCCATTTGCCGGAGTGTTCCCGAACCAGGGGCGGTAGATCCGCCAGCTTGCGGTAGTCGAGCCAGACCCGTTGCTGCGCGAGCAACTTGCGGGTGTAGGGCATGAACAGGCGAATCTTCCAGCGCGGCTTGCCTTTGCGTAGTCTGCGGGTGATGGCGGTGATCATGTCGTCGCGCAGCAGATCACGGACGGCGTAGACCAGCGCTATCACAAGCAGAAGAGTGAGCGAGAGTTTCTCGCTGGCGTCGCGCGCATTGAACAGGAAGTAGGTGAAGAGCGACATGATCAGCATCGTCGACGCCGCCTTGACCAGCTTGTGAGTGCCGGCGCCCAACTGCGTAACCTTCGAACGCAGCAGTACTGGGTACTCCAGCAGCCGGTGATATAGAGCCATGCGGTTCCATATGCGTGTCGGGGTGCCGTGGAAGTCGCTCAGGTACTCGCGCTCCTTACGGTATCTGTGTTCCTGGTGCAGGAACTCCGCCACTGATTGCTTGAGTTCCTCGTCGAGGGCCGCGTAGCCCTCGAGGGTCATGCTTTCCAGCAAGAATTGCTCGGCATGCCACGAGAAATAGATGTCCATCTGGCGGAAGTAGCGCTGTTGGTTGCTCTGCTTCGGGCTGGACTTGCGCAGGCGTTGTGCGAAGTTCTGGCTGAGCCGCAGGGCGCGCGCTACGGGCTCTGCCACAGCTTCGGACGTGAGCATCTGCTGACGCAACCGCTCCATCGAAGCCTGGTACTGGAAGAACCAGGAGCCGTACATGATTTCGTAGTGCGGTGAGAGCAGCACGAAGGATTGGTCAGCCTTGCTGATGCGGTCCTTCGATGGCATGCCAAGCAGCCCGAAACTGTGCGTCAGGGTGGTAAAGAAAAACTGCTCTTCCGACAGGGTCCAGGCCGACAGGTTGCTCTCGTGCGGGGTGAACAGATACAGCTCGATCTTGTGCCGTCCAGGCTGCTTCAGCGTGCGGGTCAGCTGCAGGCGGAAATCACCTTTGCGCTTGAGCGAAAACACGGAACCCCCAAATGACAGTAAAACGCGGCCAGCTTACCAAGCTTTGCTAGCAGGGACGCGAGGCTGGCTTCTGCCTGAGGATGGTTCTGTCGGGAAGCCTTGCGCATAGCCCCTTTTGCCGGTCCCTGGGAATGCAACAACGCGAGGGTAACTGCTCGCCACATTCGCAAGTCTGCTAGTCACCACAGCGCGCTCGCTGCACTACGGGCAACACGCTCGTCTGCCGCGGCTCACAGCAGCAGTCGAGCTACCTGCGGCTGACAGCGAAATGATCGATTGAAACATCTAATTGTGTACCGGATTAAATTCATCCTATGATTGAAACATAGGATGAATTGGAGGATGATCATATGTCGCTGCAGTACACCTCGCGCTCGTCACTTGTAGAACGGGTAATTGAGCAAATGCGGTCGCAGATCAATGCTGGCGAATGGACGCCGGGTATGCGAATTCCTACCGAAAGCCAGCTCAGCAACTCTTTAGGTGTTGGCAGAAATACCGTCAGAGAGGCAGTGCGAGCGCTGGTTCATACCGGGGTGCTGGAGGTCCGCCAGGGTGCGGGGACGTTCGTGCTCTCCAGTCGAGACCCGTCTGGATTACTCCAGCGCCTAGATCACGCCGCGCTGCATGACCAGCTCGAAGTCCGACGCGCGCTGGAGGTCGAAGCTGCGCGTCTGGCTGCGTCGCGGCGCACGGATGAGGACCTGCAAACGATACGTGACGCTCTCGGAGCGCGAGGGACCTGGACCGATGACGCCTCACTTGAAGCGTTCGTCGAACGAGATGCCGATTTTCATCTGAGCATCGTCCGCGCCAGCCACAACGCCACGCTGCTGGAAATGTATCAGTTCTTCTGGGCGGGTCTGCAGAACACCATTGCCAAGACGGAGGGCGAGCAGCAGCTCCCGGAACCCACCTATGCAGCACACGCAGCTGTCTATGACGCCATAGCCCGCGGTTGTCCCGAGCAGGCTGCCATAGCGGCCAGCGAGCTACTGACTCCGGCGCTCGAAACGCTGGCCAGTACGCTGGGAACCGATTCTCGAAACGCGGACACAAGGGAGTAGAACTTTCATGGATCACTCGATCACGACGTGGGCAATTCTGCTGGTTGCCGCTTTTCTTGGCGGCGGGCTGAACGCCATTGCCGGTGGCGGTAGTTTTTTCACGTTCCCGGCATTGGTTTATGCCGGCGTGCCTGCTGTGGTGGCCAATGCCTCAGGCACGCTCGCGCTTCTACCTGGCTATTTTGCAAGTACCTGGGGCTATCGAGAGGACCTGCGCCCGCCAGCAACGCTGTCGATGGGGACGCTCGTTGCCATCAGCCTCGGCGGCGGTGCAGTAGGGGCGGGGTTGCTGCTGACCACGCCCGATGACGTATTCCGTGCGATCGTGCCTTGGCTATTGCTTATCGCGACGCTGCTGTTCGCCGTCGGGCCCTGGTTATTGCGCAGGTTCAAGCGCGATTCGACCGAAAATGAGGCGAATGCACTGGTGCAGGGTTTCACTCTGGCTGTTGTCAGCGTATACGGCGGCTACTTCAATGGCGGTCTGGGCATCGTGCTACTCGCTGCATTCAGCTTGCTCGGCCATCGAGACATCAACTCGATGCAGGGGCTCAAGAATCTGGTTTCGTCTGTACTGACTGCGATCGCCGTGTCTGTATATGCATTCGGCGGTGCGATCCTGTGGCGCGAAGCGCTGGTGATGATGCTGGCGGCGACTGTCGGCGGCTATGTCATGGCACGCGTCGGTCGCCGGCTCCCTTCGAGCTTCGTTCGGGCGGTCGTGATCATCACCGGATCTGTCATGACAGTGCTCTTTTTCCGGAGTTGAAGCAGATGATGGCGTGTGGGCGGGTCGTTCTCGCCTTCGACCGTCGTGAGGGCTGGACGTACCTGTCTTTGCCCACGAAGCACGAAATGGCACTGCATTGAGCTGATGCGCGATCAATGCAGGGCTACATGATGTCGCCAGGGACAAGACGCGGGGTGGGGCTCCGCCAACGGGTCAGAAGTCCGAAGCTGTCAGCTCAGAACCAGGCGGACGTCGATGTTCCCGCGAGTTGCATTGGAGTACGGGCAAACCTGATGTGCAGCGTCGATCAGGCTTTGGGCCAGCTCCCGGTCAAGACCTGGCAGGCTGATCTGCAGCTCGACATCGAGGCCGAACCCGCCAGGGATCTGGCCGATACCGACGTTGGCGGTAACCGCGGTGTCGGCCGGCAACGTTTGCTTCTGCTGGCCAGCGACGAACTTCAGGGCGCCAATGAAGCACGCCGAATACCCGGCCGCAAACAGCTGTTCCGGGTTCGTTGCGTCGCCTCCCTGACCGCCCAGCTCGCGAGGAGTGCTCAACTTGACGTCAAGGTTGCTGTCCGACGAAACGGCTCGCCCATCGCGCCCTCCGGTTGCCGCAACGGTTGCTATGTAGAGAGGCTGAATGGGTTGCATGATTTTCTCCTTAGCGTAATGGAATTTATTTTGCGCGCTAACCAAATGCCGTGAGGAAGGTAGTCAGGATTTACTTTGCGCGCAAGGTTTTTCGCCATTCGGCCATTCCGCCGCTGGCACAGCAGCGAGCATCGTCGGGCCGCTAGGAGGGATTAGGCGAGTTTTTGCAGTGCGGTGCGCAGGGCGATGATTTGCGTCTTTAGCGCTGCCACCGTTTCCGCGGTCTGCCCGCTGGCGCTGAGGATACTGGCCGGAAAGCATTCGGCTTCAGCCTGTAATGCTCGACCCTGCTCGGTCAGGCGCAGTTCCACTACCCGTTCGTCGTCGCTGCGGCGAGTGCGAGTGATGAAGCCTTCAGCCTCAAGCCGTTTCAGTAGCGGTGTGAGCGAGCCCGGATCGGTCAGCAGGCGCGCGCTGATGTCACCTACGGTGATGCCATCGCCTTCCCATAACACCAACATCGCCAGGTACTGCGGATAGGTTAGGCCGATCCGTCGAAGCATCGGCTTGTAGACCTTGGTCATCAGCAACGAGGTCGAATGCAAAGCGAAGCAGAGTTGGTTGTCCAGCTGCAGGGCCGGACAGGAGCAGGGCTTGGTCATGATCGGAATGGTCGGGAAAGGTGGCATAACGTTATCGCCCAAACCTCTGGCGCGCAAATGTAGCGAAATCACGTCTGTTAGCCGTAATAGCAGAGCTGTAGGAGCGCCTCTTTCAAAACGAGCTCATTTCGCCTTAAAGAGAGAGAAGCGGGAGCTTATAAATAGCGGCTCATTTTCAATGAAATTAGATTAGCGGTTACGTGCGTATTGTTCTTGTCGCGCAATTGAACACCTACAGAAAAGTTTTTGATACTTAAGCGGGCGTTCGGTTGGATATGGACTAGCGCTATCCCACTAAAAATGGCTGACGATTGTAGCCCGGTATCTATCCGTCTGCTCTCTTTATCGACGGTAGAGGACGACCTCTGACCGCCTGTCGGCAGCCTCGTCGCCAAGACTCAAGCACATTCCAATGCTGGTATTAATTCCGCGCCGTATGCGCTGGCTGCCATGCCTGCGCCAGGCTTGACTCGAATCAATTCTTTCCCTATCTGGGATTAATACCAGATCAATTATTCTGCGCTTTTAATAAGCTTCTTTTGAATTGATAGGGTGCGCCGCAACTTTTTACTCCGACGGATAGTTTTCTCGTGACTAAACTGATGGTCGAGATCAACTCGATGTTAAGAGGGCCAGGCATGCGCCATTGTTCTAGAGTTCTGCTGCTCGTGTTACTGGTTTTACCAAGTGTCCTTTGGGCGCAAGCGAAATCCAGTAGCGATGTAAGTTACCGCCCAGATGTCACGATTACACTTAGGACCGACATCGCAGATGGAAAACTCGTCTATGTCAGTGAGTCCGGCCCGACGCGTGGCGAAGTGAATCCCGAATTGCGGGTGCCCGAAGGTGCGGTGGTTCAGATCAATCTGATCAATGGCGACGGCGCAGTGCATGATATCGCCATACCTGAATTCGACGCTGCGTCCAGCGAAATTTCCGGCAAGGGCGCGGCGACCGGAATCGTGTTTCGTGCGACCAAAAGCGGGACGTTCGAGTACTACTGCACACTGCCTGGCCACAAGGCTGCGGGAATGGTCGGCAAGCTGATTGTGGGCGATGGACCGGCGGCGGTCGTCGAACAAGGCAAGGATTTGTCCAAGGATCCGATGCAGGTAGGTGAGCCGGTTGGTGACCGTGAACCGAAGAGCATCATCCTTGACCTTCGCACGACCGAGGAGGAGGGCCGCCTCGCCGACGGGAGTACCTACAAATTCTGGACGTTCGACGGCACGGTGCCCGGCCCCATGGTGCGGATACGCGAGGGCGATACCGTCACCCTTAATCTCAGTAACGAGCCTGACAGCGCCCATATCCATTCCATTGATCTGCACGCCGTGACCGGCCCGGGTGGTGGTGCGGCGGTTACTCAGGTGGCACCGGGGCAAACACGCTCCTTCACCTTCAAGGCATTGCAGCCAGGGCTATACGTCTATCACTGCGCTACGCCGATGGTTGCTCAGCACATCAGTAACGGCATGTACGGACTGATTCTGGTCGAGCCGGAGGGTGGACTGCCGAAGGTCGATCACGAGTTCTATGTAATGCAGGGTGAGCTGTACACCGCCAGCCCCAGGGGCGCGCGCGGTCTGCATGAGTTCTCGCTGGACATGCTGCTGGGTGAAACGCCGCAACACATGATGTTCAACGGCGCGACCGATGCGCTGACCAAGACTCACAAGATGGAAGTCAACGCAGGCGACAGCGTGCGCATCTTCTTCGGAGTCGGTGGCCCCAACCTGATCTCCAGCTTTCATGTGATCGGTGAAATCTTCGACAAGGTCTTCGACCAGGCTTCGCTGACCAGTCCGCCGCTGACGGATGTGCAGACGACCCTCGTGCCTGCCGGCGGAGCGACCATGGTCGAGTTCGTCGCAGATTACCCGGGCAGATACATCCTCGTTGATCACGCCCTGTCGCGCGCCGAGAAAGGCCTGAGCGGTGTGTTGACAGTGAAGGGCGACGCGGATTCCTCGATCTTCTCCAGCCCCGAACCGATCGATCCGCACTCCGGGCACTGAGCGCGGTTTGCTTATACGGCAGCTAACGCTGCGAAGGAGAAAGCATGCAGGCTCGAAAGCTCTACGGCCCGTTGAAGATACTGAGTGTGGTCGTGCTGGCGCTGATGTTCGGCGCGATGCTCTATGCATTCACGATGACGCTCATTCACTGGACAGGCATCAATGTCTGAGGGCACGCCATGAACAACCGTCAAGCGAGGCTCTTCGCGATTGCTGCAACCGGTGTGGCGACGCTCGTCTTCATCGGGCTGACGGTGGATAGCCACCGGCAGTTTCCCAAGCTGACCAATGCCGACAGCATCACGGCGGAGGTCAAGCACGGGATGGATGTCTGGCACAAATACAACTGCATCAACTGCCACACGCTGTTCGGCGAGGGCGCGTACTATGCGCCCGATCTGACGAAGATCACCCAGCATCGCGGCGAGCCGTATCTGAAGGCTTATATGCGCGATCCCTCGAAGTTCTACGACGAGAAGATCCATCGGCGTCTGATGCCGAAACAGGACCTGGCCGAAGACGAAATCAGTGACCTGATCGCCTTTCTCGACTGGGTCAGCAAGGTGGACAACCAGGGCTGGCCGCCGCGACCGATCCTGGTGACCGGCAGTTTCGTGCCGGGTGCAGACACACTGAAGGCTGGCGGCGAGCAGCGCAGTGATTTGCCGCCTGGCGCCCGGCCGGTGGAGGCCGGGGATGACGAGCGTGCGCTGGGTGAGCAGGTTTTCCGAGGCGCAGTGCCTGCCTGCAATGCCTGCCACTCCACCGCCCCCGGCGCTGATATGGCTGGCCCCACGCTCGCCGGTATCGCAACTCGGGCGGCGGCTATCGTCGCGGCGCCCGACTACCAAGGGCAGGCGCAGGATGCGCACGGCTATATCCGTGAGTCGATCGTGTCACCCAGCGCGCACATCGTTCCCGGTGCGATGTATTCGGCAGACGGCACCTCGTTCATGCCGACCGGTTACGACGGCAGCCTGACGGATGAGCAGATCGATCAGCTGACGGCCTATCTCGAAACGCTCAAGTGACACGACGGCCAAGCCGACCCACGTTTGCTTCAAGGGGAAACTACGATGCGCTATCAGTCCCAATCGGTCGCCTACTGGTACTTCGCGGTCGCGATGGTGTTGTTCGGCCTGCAGCTGGTGTTCGGCCTGCTCTCGGCAACCAAGTACATCGGGCCGGACCCGCTGTTGTATATCCTGCCTTTCGACGTGACCAAGGTGATTCACACCAACCTGCTGATCGTCTGGGTACTGACCGGCTTCATGGGGGCGACCTACTGGATGATTCCGGAAGAGTCGCGCGCCGAGCTGCATAGCACCAAGCTGGCCTATGTACAGCTGGTGCTTTGGACGCTGATGGGCGTCACGGCGATCATCGGCTACCTGTTCCGCTACGGCACCGGCAACAAGCTGCTCGAGCAGCCGTTGCCGCACAAGATCGTCATCGTCATCTGCATGCTGATCTTCCTCTACAACATCGGCATGACGATCCGCAAAGCGGGGCGTTTCACCACGACCGAAGCAGTGTTGATGATCGGCTTTGTCAGTGCCGCACTCCTGTACTTGCCGGCGTTGCTGCATTACGAGAACTACACGGTTTCCATTTTCTATCGCTGGTGGACGATTCATCTGTGGGTCGAAGGCGTCTGGATGATGATCATGGGCGGCTTCCTGGCCTACCTGCTGATCCGCTTGTCCGGTGCGGATCGGGAAGTCATGGAGAAATGGCTGTACGTGATCGTCGGTCTGGTGTTTCTCGCCGGCATCCTCGGCACGGCGCACCACTATTACTGGGTCGGCGTACCCACTTACTGGCTGCCCATTGGCGGGTTTTTCAGCGCGCTTGAACCGCTCGCGCTCGTTGGCATGGCCGCCTATGCCTACGGCGCCATGCGCCGCTCGGGGCTGGCGCACCCGAATACGCTGGCGTTGCACTGGACGATCGGCAGTGCGCTGTTCTCCCTGTTCGGTGCCGGGCTACTGGGCTTGGCTCATACCTGGCCGAGCGTCAACAAATGGACCCATGGCACGCTAATCACCGCGATGCACGGCCATGCCGCGTTCTACGGTGCCTACGCAATGATCGTCATGGCGATGATCAGCTATGCCTTGCCATCGCTGACTGCCGGACGACGGGAGCAGGGCACGGCGCTGGGCTACTGGGCATTCTGGCTGCAAATCACCGGCATGTTCGGCATGACGCTGTCGTTTGCCACCGCAGGTATTGCGCAGGTCTATCTGGAGCGAATCATGGGCATGGGCTATCTGGATGCACAGCTAAAGATTCAGATCCATTTCGTGATGCTCATTGCCACCGCGTCGCTGTTCACCGTGGGCGTTGCCCTGTTCATCTACGACTTCTTCCGCTACACGCCACGCTTCGTCCTGGATGATACGGAGTCGGTGCTTGCAGAGAGGGAGGTACACCCGACGTGACGTTGCCCGAATACCCGCCACTGGCGAAAGCAAGCGAGGGGGAGCCGTTCTACGTACCGTGCGGCAATGAAGTCGCGATGTTCGAGCGCTGCCATGCGCGTGGCTTGGCAGTCATGCTCAAAGGGCCGACCGGCTGTGGCAAGACCCGCTTCGTCGAACATATGGCCTGGAAACTGGACCGGCCACTGATCACGGTGGCTTGCCACGATGATCTGTCGGCCAGCGACCTGATCGGGCGTTTCCTTATTCGCCATGACGGTACCGTCTGGCAGGATGGCCCTCTCACCCGCGCCGTGCGTGAGGGGGCCATCTGCTATCTGGATGAAGTCGTCGAGGCGCGCCAGGACACCGTGGTCGTCTTGCATGCCTTGACCGATCACCGGCGCCTGCTGCCAATCGACAAGACCGGTGAGTTGCTGATGGCTGCGCCGGGCTTCCAGTTGGTGATCTCCTACAACCCGGGCTACCAGCGCATGCTCAAGGATCTCAAACCGAGCACCCGCCAGCGCTTCGTGGCCATGGACTTGGATTTCCCGGGCGAAGATGCGGAGGCGAAGATCGTCGAGCGCGAGAGTGGTGTCGACGCACCGACTTCGCGTGCCCTGGTCATGCTGGCCCGCAGGCTGCGAGCGCTGCGGGACCGCGGCCTGGCCGAGGTGCCGAGTACTCGTCTGCTGATCGCCGCGGGTGCACTCTGCGTCGATGGCATACCCGTTCGGGAAGCGTGCCTGGCGGCAATCGTCTCGCCACTTTCGGACGACGAATCCCTGGTCGGAGCGATGCGCGATCTGGTCGACGGAACCTTCATCTAGACCATGGCCGAAGCCGAGGAGGTTCTTACCGACGCTGCGCGGCATGCCACGGTCTTCGCCCAGCGCCTCTGGCGTCGCTACAGTCCTGCGCCGGACGCACCGGCAAGTCTATCGCTGAGCGAGGTGGCGGAGCGTCTGGAACTGCTGCTGTCGGCGGTGTTCGGCAACAGCTATCGGCTGCGCATCGCCCAGCCGCCAGCGCGACCGACCTTGCTGGGCAACTGGTTCGGCCGCACCCCCAGGCCGCAGCGATTGGCGGCAGTACCGGCAACCGATGGCACAAGCATCTGGCTTCCTCGCTCGCTGGATATCCCTGATCGAGCACTGGCGGCGAATCTCTACAAAGTAATGGCCTTGCAGCAGGCAATGCGCATCCGCCGCGGTAGTGCTCTGAGCCTCTGGCGCAGCCTCCCGCCACTTGCCGGGGCGCTGTACCACCTACTTGAAGTCCAAGCGGCCGAGCGTGAACTGCTGGAGGAAATGCCAGGGTTTGCTGAATCGGTGCGGGCATTGCGTGCCTGTGCACACGCACGTCGTCCACCGCTGAGTGCATTTGGTTCGGCACGACGCCCCCTGGAGGCTCGCGTGCGTGCATTGCTGGTTGGCGAAGCTGATGGTGTTCCGCAGTCACCTACGCCTGAAGCGTCGTGCGAGCTGGCCGTGCGATTGTTGGCTGAATGGGGGCTGGAACCTGCCTCTGGAGGACGCATCGGTCAGGAGCCGCTCTTCGCTGATTGGTGGACCGGCATGCTGTTGGCACCTTCGCCGCACCATCAAAACTCCGCCGGCGCTCAGAGTCAGTTCGACCCCACTCAGGCAGCGCCGCAGAGCGTGCGCCTCGAACGACGCCCCGACATTCGCCAGGCGCGCCCCGATGAGGATGAATCGGAGGAAAGCGGACCGCTGATGATCCAGCTGGACGAGCCACATCCCCACGCTGAGGACCCGATGGGCTTGCAGCGGCCCATCGATCGGGACGATGCGGATGCGGAGCTGTTCGGTGAAATGCTCGGCGATCTTCCTCAGGCGCGTTTGGTGGCGTCACCAGGGCGACCCAAAGAGGTGTTGCTGGCTGATGATCCTCCGGATGCCTCTGCTATCGCGCTTGCGCCCGGCGTTTCGGCCCTGCAGCGAGGCATCGCCTATCCCGAATGGGACTACCGCAGGCAGCATTACCGCGAGCAGAACGCCCTCGTGCAGGTACGCACGGCCCCGCCGGGTAATCCAGTCTGGGTAGCGGAAACGCTCGAGTCCCATCAGGGATTGCTCGAGGGGATTCGCCGCCGCTTCGAATTGCTGCGCACCCATCGGGCCTGGTTGCGCGGTCAGGTCGATGGCGATGAGCTGGACCTGGATGCCTATGTGGATGCGGTTGCGAATCTGCGGGCTGGCAGCGGGCTGACCGATCGTCTGTACCGCACGCAGCGTTGCGCGGAGCGGAACCTGGCCATCCTGCTGCTCATCGATGTCAGCGGATCGACGGACAGCTGGATATCCCAGGGGCGACGCGTGATAGACGTCGAGCGCGAAGCCTTGTTGCTGGTCAGTATCGCGCTGCAGAGCCTGGGTGCGCCCTATGCGATTCAGGCATTCTCAGGGCAGGGCAGGGAAGCGGTGGTGGTCCGCGATATCAAAACCTTCGAGGAGGCTTATTGCCAGGAGGTAGCGCTACGCATAGCGTCGTTGGAGCCGGAGCATTACACCCGCTGCGGCGCGGCGATCCGTCACGCCAGCGCCAATCTCATGTGCCAGCCGGCGGCCCGTCGACTGCTGCTGGTGTTGTCCGATGGAAAGCCTAGCGACAACGATGACTACGAAGGGCGATACGGAGTCGAGGACACCCGCCAGGCGGTTCTGGAAGCCGTGCTGCAAGGTATATCGCCGTTCTGCCTGACCATCGACCGGCAGGCCAGCGCCTACCTGCCGCGCATATTTGGCGCAACCCGTTATGCACTGTTACCACGCCCTGAGCTCCTGCCTACCGTTCTACTCGACTGGATGAAGCGTCTGGTGCAGGGATAGTTGGCCAGCATATGTCCTCGATTTTCGGCTGGGCTGACGTAAGTAGTGATTCGCCGGGCGCGGCTCGGCTTTTGCTCGGCGCGACGGGCAGGGTGACTTATGTCAATCGAGCCACTAGAATGCTTGCCCATTCTGGGGCCGGAACGCCCGGCTTATGTCTGTGCAACGAGGAAAATCCATGCAAGTTTCTGTTGAAAGCACCTCCGCTCTTGAGCGCCGCATGACCATCGGCGTGCCGGTCGAGCGCATCGAGACCGAAGTCAACAAGCGTCTGCAACAGACCGCCAGCCGTGCCAAGATCCCCGGTTTCCGCCCCGGCAAGGTGCCGATGAGCGTGATCCGTCAGCGTTATGAGGAAGCCGCTCGTCAGGAAGCGCTGGGCGACCTGATCCAGTCCACCTTCTACGAAGCCGTCGTGGCCGAGAAGCTGAACCCGGCTGGTGCTCCGTCCGTCGAGCCGAAGGTATTCGAGAAGGGCAAGGATCTCGAGTACGTCGCCACCTTCGAAGTATTCCCCGAGTTTGAAGTGGCTGGTTTCGAGGCCATCGAGATCGAGCGTCTGCAGGCTGAAGTGACTGATGCCGACGTCGACAACATGCTGGAAATCCTGCGCAAGCAGAACACTCGCTTCGAGAGCGTCGAGCGTGCTGCCGAGAACGGCGACCAGGTGAACATCGACTTCGTCGGCAAGATCGACGGTGAAGCTTTTGCCGGCGGTTCGGCCAAGGGCACTCAGCTGGTGCTGGGTTCCGGCCGCATGATCCCGGGCTTCGAAGACGCCCTGGTCGGCGCCAAGGCCGGCGAAGAGCGCGTGATCACCCCGACTTTCCCCGAGGATTACCAGAACCTCGATCTGGCCGGCAAAACCGCCGAGTTCACCGTCACCGTAAATAGCGTCGCGGCTCCTCAGCTACCGGAACTCAACGAGGAGTTCTTTGCCCAGTTCGGCGTTCAGGAAGGTGGCGTGGAAGGTTTCCGCGCGGAAGTGAAAAAGAACATGGAGCGCGAACTGCGCCAGGCCATCAAGACCAAGGTGAAGAACCAGGTCATGGAAGGGCTGGTTGCGGGTAACCCGATCGAAGTGCCCAAAGCACTGGTAGACAATGAAGTGAACCGCCTCCGCGTACAGGCGGTGCAGCAGTTCGGCGGCAACATCAAGCCAGACCAGCTGCCGGCTGAGCTGTTCCAGGAGCAGGCCAAGCGTCGTGTCGTGCTGGGTCTGATCGTGGCTGAAGTGGTCAAGCAGAAAGAGCTCAAGCCGGACGAAGCGCGCGTTCGTGAGCTGATCGAAGAAATGGCTTCCGCCTACCAGGAGCCGGAGCAGGTTGTGGCCTGGTACTACAAGAATGCTGAGCAGTTGAACGAAGTTCGCTCGGTTGTGCTCGAAGAGCAAGTTGTAGATACTGTTCTGCAGCAGGCCAAGGTGACCGACAAGTCGGTCTCCTACGAAGAAGCCGTCAAGCCTGCGGAAGCCCCGCAAGCAGCCTGATTTCTTCATATATTCGAGTGCACAAACATAAGCCAGCCTCGTGCTGGCTTATGTCTTTTGAGGCATGACATAGGGAGTATCGTTGGAACATGTCCCGCAATCCTTTTATGCAAGCTCCGGACATTCAGGCCGCCGGCGGCCTGGTCCCGATGGTGATCGAGCAATCCGCACGCGGTGAGCGCGCCTACGACATCTATTCACGCCTCCTGAAGGAGCGGGTGATCTTCATGGTCGGCCAGGTCGAAGACTACATGGCCAACCTGATCGTGGCGCAGCTGCTGTTCCTCGAGGCGGAAAACCCCGAGAAAGACATTCACCTCTATATCAATTCCCCGGGTGGCTCGGTGACCGCTGGCATGTCGATCTACGACACCATGCAGTTCATCAAGCCTAACGTCTCGACCATCTGTATCGGTCAGGCTTGCTCCATGGGAGCCCTGTTGCTGGCGGGCGGTGCGGCGGGCAAGCGTTACTGCTTGCCGCATTCGCGCATGATGATTCACCAGCCTCTGGGTGGCTTCCAGGGTCAGGCTTCGGACATCGAAATTCACGCCCGGGAAATCCTGACCATTCGCGAGCGCTTGAACAAGGTGCTTGCCCATCACACTGGCCAGCCCATGGACGTCATTGCCCGTGATACCGATCGCGACAATTTCATGAGCGGTGAAGAAGCCGTCAAATACGGCCTCATCGACCAGGTTCTGACCCAGCGCCAACTGGCCGTCTGATCGCCCCAGCCTGCGATATGTGGCTGTTCCGTGGGCTTGAAAAAGCCCACGATTGCCTTCATCTTGTGTTTCAAGCCTTCCCGATTGGATCGATCGAATGACTGACACCCGCAACGGCGAGGACTCCGGCAAACTGCTCTATTGCTCTTTTTGCGGCAAAAGCCAGCATGAAGTTCGCAAGTTGATCGCCGGGCCCTCCGTTTTCATCTGCGACGAGTGCGTCGACCTGTGCAACGACATCATCCGCGAGGAGGTGCAGGAAGCGCAGACCGAGAGCAACGCGCACAAACTGCCTGCGCCGAAGGAGATCAGCGGCATTCTCGACCAGTACGTCATTGGTCAGGAGCGCGCCAAGAAGATCCTGGCGGTGGCCGTTTACAACCACTACAAGCGCTTGAACCAACGCGACAAGAAAGAAGAAGTCGAGTTGGGCAAGAGCAACATTCTGCTGATCGGTCCTACCGGCTCGGGCAAGACGTTGCTGGCCGAAACGCTGGCACGCCTGCTCAATGTGCCCTTCACCATCGCCGACGCCACTACCCTCACCGAGGCGGGCTATGTGGGCGAGGATGTCGAGAACATTATCCAGAAGCTTTTGCAGAAGTGCGATTACGACGTTGAGAAGGCCCAGATGGGCATCGTCTACATCGACGAAATCGACAAGATATCCCGCAAATCCGATAACCCGTCGATTACTCGGGACGTATCCGGTGAAGGCGTGCAGCAGGCACTGCTGAAGCTGATCGAGGGCACCGTTGCGTCCGTCCCGCCACAGGGTGGTCGCAAGCATCCGCAGCAGGAATTCCTGCAAGTGGATACGCGCAACATCCTGTTCATCTGCGGTGGTGCGTTTGCCGGTTTGGAGAAGGTCATCCAGGGTCGTTCAACTCAGGGTGGTATCGGCTTCAATGCCGAGGTTCGCAGTAAGGACCCGGGCAAGAAGATCGGCGAGGCGTTGCGCGCCGTGGAGCCTGATGATCTGGTTAAGTTCGGCCTGATTCCTGAGTTCGTTGGCCGTCTGCCGGTGATCGCGACGCTCGATGAACTCGATGAGGCTGCGCTGATCCAGATTCTGACCGAGCCGAAGAATGCGTTGACCAAGCAGTACGCCAAGCTCTTCGAACTCGAAGGCGTGGATCTGGAGTTCCGCCCGGATGCACTCAAGGCAGTCGCTTCGCGTGCTCTTGAGCGCAAGACCGGCGCACGTGGTCTGCGTTCGATTCTTGAAGGTGTGTTGCTCGACACGATGTACGAGATTCCTTCGCAGAAGGAGGTCAGCAAGGTTGTCATCGATGAAAGCGTGATTGAAGGCACATCTCAGCCGTTGCTGATTTACGAGAACACCGAGCCGCCAGCCAAGGCGGCGCCTGAGGCGTAATCGAACAAAGGGGCCTGCGGGCCCCTTTGCATTTGGTCCGCCGCCTTGTTTTTTACGGTGTGTGCCCTCATCTTTGTTGCAAGGGCATCGCCCATCCGTTTACCGCCGAATGGCCGCCGTAGAGCTGAATTATGAAGACAACCATCGAATTGCCCCTTTTGCCGCTGCGCGATGTGGTGGTTTACCCGCACATGGTGATCCCGCTTTTCGTTGGCCGTGAAAAATCCATCGAAGCACTCGAATCCGCCATGGCCGGCGATAAGCAGATCCTCTTGCTGGCGCAGAAGAACCCCGCTGATGACGATCCAGGTGAAGATGCGCTGTACCGTGTTGGCACGGTGGCGACCGTGCTGCAGCTTCTCAAGCTGCCAGACGGAACCGTCAAGGTACTGGTCGAGGGCGAGCAACGTGGTGTGATCGAGCGCTTCGTCGAGGTGGATGACCACTGCCGCGCCGAAGTTTCCTTGATCGAAGAAGCTGAGGTCGACGCGCGCGAATCCGAAGTATTCACGCGCAGCCTGCTCAGCCAGTTCGAACAGTACGTGCAGCTGGGCAAGAAGGTTCCCGCCGAGGTTCTTTCCTCGCTGAGCAGCATCGATGAGCCCGCGCGTCTGGTCGATACCATGGCTGCGCATATGGCGCTGAAGATCGAGCAGAAGCAGCAGATTCTCGAAATCACCGACCTCCCGGCGCGCGTCGAACACGTACTTGCGCTGCTTGATGCCGAGATCGATCTGCTGCAGGTCGAAAAGCGCATTCGCGGTCGCGTGAAGAAGCAGATGGAGCGCAGCCAGCGCGAGTACTACTTGAATGAGCAGATGAAGGCCATTCAGAAGGAGCTCGGCGATATCGACGAGGGCCACAACGAAGTCGACGAGCTGAAGAAGCGCATCGAGAACGCCGGCCTCAGCAAGGACGCCTACACCAAGGCCAACGCCGAACTCAACAAGCTCAAGCAGATGTCTCCGATGTCGGCCGAGGCGACAGTGGTTCGTACCTATATCGATTGGCTGGTAAATGTGCCGTGGAAGGCTGCCAGCAAGGTGCGCCTGGATCTGGCGAAGGCTGAAGAGGTACTGGATGCCGATCATTACGGCCTAGAAGAGGTCAAGGATCGTATCCTTGAGTATCTTGCCGTCCAGAAGCGCGTGAAGAAGCTCAAGGGGCCGGTGCTGTGCTTGGTAGGGCCGCCGGGCGTGGGTAAGACCTCGCTGGCCGAGTCTATTGCACGCTCGACCAATCGCAAGTTTGTACGCATGGCACTGGGCGGCGTACGGGACGAGGCCGAGATTCGAGGTCACCGCCGTACATACATCGGCTCCATGCCCGGTCGTTTGATTCAGAAGATGACCAAGGTAGGGGTTCGCAATCCCCTGTTCCTGCTCGACGAGATCGACAAGATGGGCAGCGACATGCGAGGTGATCCGGCGTCGGCTCTGCTGGAAGTGCTCGACCCCGAACAGAACCACAATTTCAACGATCACTACCTCGAGGTGGACTACGATCTTTCGGACGTGATGTTCCTCTGCACGGCCAACTCAATGAATATTCCTGCGCCGCTGCTCGACCGTATGGAGGTCATCCGGCTGCCGGGCTACACCGAGGACGAGAAGGTCAACATCGCCATTCGTTACCTGGCGCCCAAGCAGATCGAGGCCAACGGCCTGAAGAAAACCGAGTTGGAGTTTCAGGAGGCGGCGATTCGCGACATCATCCGCTACTACACCCGCGAGGCGGGTGTGCGCAGCCTGGAGCGCCAGCTGGCCAAGGTATGCCGCAAGGTCGTGAAGGAGCATGCCGCGGAGAAGCGTTTCCACGTGGTCGTGGACGCCGAATCCCTTGAGCATTTCCTGGGCGTTCGCAAGTTCCGTTACGGGCTTGCCGAACAACAGGATCAGGTAGGGCAGGTCACTGGCCTTGCCTGGACCCAGGTTGGCGGCGAACTGCTTACCATTGAGGCTGCTGTGGTGCCCGGAAAGGGCCGCCTGACCAAGACCGGTTCGCTGGGCGAGGTCATGGGCGAATCGATCACCGCGGCTCTTACAGTGGTTCGTAGCCGTGCCGCGAGCCTGGGCATGGCGGCTGATTTCCACGAGAAGCAGGACATTCACATCCACGTGCCCGAAGGTGCGACTCCGAAAGACGGCCCGAGCGCCGGTATCGGCATGTGCACTGCACTGGTTTCCGCGCTGACTCAAATTCCGGTGCGCGCAGATGTCGCAATGACCGGCGAAATAACATTGCGCGGGCAAGTGCTTGCAATTGGCGGATTGAAGGAAAAACTTCTGGCTGCTCATCGGGGTGGGATCAAGACGGTGATCATTCCGGAAGAAAATCAGCGTGATCTGAAAGAGATTCCTGAAAATATTAAGCAGGACCTGCAGATTAAACCGGTGAAGTGGATTGACGAGGTCCTGCAAATTGCGCTGCAATACGCGCCGGAGCCCTTGCCCGATGCGGCTCCCGAGATTGTTGCAAAGGACGACAAGCGCGAGCCTGATTCCAAGGAGCGAATCAGCACGCATTAGTCTGGAAGGCCACGTTGACACACTTCAGGTGCCCTTGTTTAATCGGCCTCTTGTGTCAGAGCCATCTAGCACCGCTTTGCTTACACCCGAAAATTAAAGATACGACTCAACAGAAATAAGGGGACTTAGAGTGAACAAGTCGGAACTGATCGATGCCATCGCTGCATCTGCTGATATCCCAAAAGCTGTTGCTGGCCGCGCGCTGGATGCAGTGATCGAATCCGTCACCGGCGCCCTGAAGGCTGGTGACTCCGTGGTACTGGTTGGTTTCGGTACTTTCGCTGTCAAGGAGCGCGCTGCGCGCACTGGTCGCAACCCGCAGACTGGCAAGCCGATCAACATCGCTGCTGCCAAGATCCCGGGCTTCAAAGCTGGCAAGGCTCTGAAAGACGCTGTCAACTAAGCGTTTTGTTACCCGGCCAGTCAGCGTGCGCTGCGCTGGCACGGGGCGGTTGTCGAGCAGGCCTGGCCTGCCGAGATCTGGCTTGGGGGAATAAGCCCAACCGCTCCAAAGGCTCCGAGAAGGCGCATCCCTGGATGCGCCTTTCTTTTATCCGGTTTCCACCCGCGTTGCGCATCCGATCGCGCCGCAGACTC
Organism: Pseudomonas sp.; assembly: GCA_032105665.1. Classification (GTDB taxonomy): domain Bacteria; phylum Pseudomonadota; class Gammaproteobacteria; order Pseudomonadales; family Pseudomonadaceae; genus Stutzerimonas. The sequence goes on from DAMCQE010000013.1 coordinate 35,271, forward strand.
CTGGGGGTCGCATGCTTCAGAACATCAGGGACAATTCGCAAGGCTGGATAGCCAAAACCATCATCGGCATCATCGTAATGCTGCTGGCGTTGACTGGCTTCGAGGCTATCTTCAATGCCGCGAGCAACAACCAGAATGCCGCGGAGGTCAACGGCGAGGAGATTTCCCGTTACGACCTTGACCAGGCAATGAACATGCAGCGGCGCCAGCTGGCGCAACAGCTTGGCCAGGATTTCGATGCTTCGTTGCTGGATGATCGTCTGCTTCGTGATTCCGCGCTCGGTTCGCTGATTGATCGCATGTTGCTGTTGCAGAGTGCCAAGAACGCCAATTTCGCCTTCTCCAGCGAAGCGCTCGACCAGCTGATTCTGCAAACCCCCGAATTTCAGGTTGACGGCGCTTTCAGCGCTGCACGTTTCGATCAGGTCATTCAGCAGATGGGCTATTCCCGTCTCCAGTTCCGCCAACTGCTCGAGCAGGAAATGCTCATCGGACAGCTGCGGGCCGGCATCTCCGGAACCGGGTTCGTTACCGATCAGCAGGTTGATAACTTCGCGCGTCTCGAAATGCAGACTCGCGACTTCGCCACGCTCACCCTGCCTGCTCAGCAGGAGGCAATTGAGGTCGGTGACGAACAGATCAAGGAATACTACGAGGCAAACACTGACCGTTTCCGTACACCTGAGCAGGTCATCGTCGAGTATGTCGAGTTGAAGAAAGAGTCATTCTTCGATCAGGTCGAAGTGTCTGACGAGGAGCTGCAGGAGCTTTATCAGAAGCAGATCGCCAATCTGGCCGAGCAGCGTCGCGCTGCGCATATCCTCATCGAGACCGGCGGTGAGCTGAGCGACGACGAAGCCAAAGCCAAGATCGATGAAATTGCTACCCGGGTGAAGAACGGTGACGACTTCGCTGTAGTCGCCAAGGAAGCCTCTCAGGATCCAGGTTCTGCGAGCGAGGGTGGTGACCTTGGATTCGCCGGACCGGGCGTATATGACCCGGCATTCGAAGATGCACTCTATGCCTTGAATGAGGGCGAGGTCTCGGCACCGGTCAAATCCGAATTCGGCTGGCACATCATCAAGCTGCTGGGTGTTCAGTCGCCGGAGGTTCCTGCCTTCGAGAGCTTGAAGCCCCAGCTGGTACGCGAGCTCAAGGCGCAGCAGGTCGAGCAGCGCTTCGTCGAGACCAGCAAGCAGCTGGAAGATTCGGCATTCGAAGCATCCGACCTGGCCCAGCCCGCTCAGGAACTCGGCTTGATGGTGCAGACCACGGAAGCCTTCGGGCGTGACGGTGGCGAAGGCATCACGGCCAATCGTCAGGTGATCCAGGCTGCTTTCAGCGACGAAGTACTGGTGGATGGCGCCAACAGCAGCGTCATCGAGCTCGATCCCGATACCTCCATTGCGCTGCGCGTGAAGGAACACCTTAAGCCTGCGGCTATCCCTCTTGCGGATGTGCGTGAGGATATCGTCCAGCAGCTTCAGCGCAGCCTGGCTGCCGAAGCGGCACGCGCCAAGGGTGAGCAGTTGTTGGCGGACCTGCGCAAAGGGCAGCAGCCTGATGACGCCCAATGGCAGGCCGTAGAGGCTGCCACGCGCAGTCAGGAAGGCGTTGCGCCAGCCCTGTTGCAGGCGGTATTCCGCATGCCGCGTCCAGAACAGCAGGATAAGCCGAGCTATTCCGGCGTGGCACTGAGCAACGGTGATTACGCGGTTGTACGCCTGAACGGCGTCAATGAGCCAGAAGCGGCGCTGACCGATGAAGAGAGGCTGAATTATCGACGCTTCCTTGCATCTCGCGTCGGCCAGCAGGACTTCGCAGCGTTTCGGCAGAAGCTGCAGGCTGAGGCGGAAATCGAAAGATTCTGACCGCCAACTGACAGACGAAACCACTCGGTTTCGTCTGTCAAACAGAGAGGACGCCCCGACTGGTTCGGGGCGTTTTCGTTTGAAGCTGTTGAGTGTCAGCGCAGCAGTTTGCGCCCCAGCCAAGGCCCTTGGCGTAGCACTGCCGCGTGAACTTGCACCAGTTCCGCGCCTGCACGCATGCGTGCCTGCAGCTGGCTTGCGGTCTGGATGCCGCCAACCGAAAGCAAAGCCATGTCATTTCCGCAGAACCGACGCAGGTGCTCGATCTGTTCGCAGGCTTGCGCCTGTCGTTGTGGGTCTTGCCAGGCCAGATAGCGCTCGCGCGTCGCCGGTGGCCCAGGGTCGTGGGCAGCGAGCAGTCCGTCGAATCCAAGCTCAAGTAGCAGCCCGGCAAGCGAGAAGGGAACCTGCTCAGGAAGGCAGCGCAGCTTGGCTATCAGCGGAACCCAACGCTCTCCTTTCAGATTAAGCTGATGTTGTTCTTCACGAAGCGCGGTCAGCAGGTTGTGCAACCGCGCGCCCTGATGAAGCAGCGGGGCGCTGGACGGACCGATCAGGTTCAATACGAGATAGTCAGCATGCCGCCAGGCACCGCGTAGCAACGCGCAGGTCTCGGCGGTGGAGCATCTGGCGTCCAGGGTCAGATTCACGCCTAGGCGTGCATCGCCTGGCGGGATTGGCTGCAGCCGGGCGAGCGCAGCCGCTGTCAGGCTGCCGATCTCGTTGAAGCCGAATCCCAGCGGAGCGACACGCCGTCCCAGTGCACCGTGGCGGTCGAAGCCCGCCGCAATCCCCAACGGCGTCGGGAATTCCAGCCCCATTACCGTGACCGGGTGGCGCGGCACCGCGCTCAGGCGGCACGCGACGCTGGTGAGATTGAGAGCGATACGATTGCGCAGCGCTTGCCAATCCATCGGCTTATCCATGGCGTCGCTCGAAGTCCGCCATGAAACCCACCAGCTGTTGCACACCCGATACCGGCATCGCGTTGTATAGGCTGGCCCGCACACCGCCAAAGGCAGCATGCCCGCGCAGATGGGTCAGGCCGCATTGCTCGGCCTGGTCAAGAAAGATCTCGGTCAGCCCTGCGTCGGCCAGTTGAAAGCAGACATTGATCGGCGAGCGATCCTGGATTTTCTGCGGGCAGTGGTAGAGATCGCTGCCGTCGATGTAGCGGTACAGCAGCGCACTCCGTTGTCGAGCAGCCGTTGCCATTGCCTCTGCGCCGCCTCGTTGTTTGATCCAGCGCAGCATCAATGCAGCGACATACAGGGCGAAGGTCGGTGGTGTATTGAAACGGCTCTGTTGCTCGGCTTGGACCGCATAGCTGAACGCCGCAGGAAGGCCTGCTGGCGGCGCGTGCAGAAGATCGTCGCGCACGATGACGACGCACAGCCCGGCTGCACCCAGGCTCTTCTGTGTGCTGGCGTAGATCACGCCGAAGCGCTCGACTGGAACGGGGCGGGTGAGGAAATCCGAGGTCATGTCCACAACCAGGGGCACCGGCAGCGCGGGAAACTCCTGCAGTTGCAGTCCATTGGCGGTTTCGTTGCTGGTGATATGGCAGTAGCCAGCCAGTGGATCGAGCCGCCAGTGCGCTGGTGAGGGCAGGGCGGTGAAGTCCTGATCCGCCCCACTGGCGATGACGTTCACAGGCGCGTGACGGCGCCCCTCGGCAATTGCCTTGCGTGCCCAGTGACCGCTTTCCAGATAGTCCGCGCCTTGTCCCGGGCGCAGCAGATTGAGCGGCAACAGGCCGAACTGCGCCGATGCGCCACCTTGCATGAAAAGCACGCGATAGTTGCTCGGAATCTCCAGTAGTGCGCGCAGGTCGGCATCGGTTTCAGCCATCAGCTGTTTGAAGGCGCTGCTGGTGAAGGGGTGCTCCAGTATGGAGAGTCCGCTGCCACGCCAGTCCTGCATTTCCTCGCGGATCTGCGCCAGCACGTCGGTAGGCAGCATCGCCGGGCCGGCAGCGAAATTGTAGTGCCCGGACTGCTCAGAATAGATGCAGGCCATGACCACCACTCGCCATGAGGAACAGCAGGGGAAAGGACAGCATGGTGTTGCTGCGCGACGAGAGGAAGGTTATCCGCGAGCAGCGCACACGCTCCTCCAACGTCGCCGGAACGAAGCCGAGCAGCTTTTTCTGGTGTGGCCAGAGCACCAGCCAGAGGTTGAGCAGCATCAGCGTGCCAATCCAGGCACCAAGGCCGATCACCGCCAGCGGTCCCTGCAGCAGCAACGCATCGACCAGCCAGCCGCGTTGCCAGAGCATGAACATGCCGGACACCCAGACCACCACGGAGGCGTAGCGGAAGATGCCGTGCTCACGTTTCATCCGCGCTTCGAGATCGCTGTTCAGCGTAGCGGTGTCGATGCCGTTCTGCAGTGGCACGAAGCGCGGGTTCTGGATGAAGTTGGCATAGTTGTGTCCGACCCAGACCAGTGCGAACAGCAGGTGCGCGTAGCGGGCCAGCAGGTCGAGGATCGGCAACTGCATGCTCACGTCACCAGCCAGTAACGCAGCAGCAAGTAGCAGCCGAGCGTGAGTGCGAGACCGGCGCTGACAGTGCCACTGAACGAATCATGGGGCAGTTTCAAGTTCGACTCCCTGACTGGCCTGTCGGGCGATCAGCGTGCCTTGCGGACGCGTGGCATCCTGCGCCAGTTCAACGGCCTGGCGAATCAGCTGGTGATGTGGGGATTTACTGCAGGCCGGATCGGTGTTGGCGCCGTTGCCGGTCAACAGCAGCGCCTGACAACGGCAGCCGCCGAAATCCTTCTCCTTGTCATCACAGCTGCGGCAGGGTTCGGGCATCCAGGTGTCGCCACGGTATAGGTTGAATACCGGCGAGTCGTGCCAGATCTGCTCCAGCCGTTGCTGCCGCACGTTGGGGAAGGTGAGGTCTTTGAAGTTGCTGGCCTGGGAGCAGGGCAGCACGTTGCCGTTTGGCGCGATAGTGACGTGAATGGCGCCCCAGCCGTTCATGCAGGCCTTGGGACGACCTTCGTAATAGTCGGGGATGACGAAGAAGATGGTCAGGCGATCACCGAACCGCTCGCGTGCCTTGCGCACCTCATCTTCGGCTTTCTGCAGTTCGGCATGGGTCGGCATCAGCGCGTCGCGGTTGAGCAGCGCCCAGTTGTAGTACTGCACGTTCGCCAGCTCGAGGTACTCGACTCCCAGTTCGACGGCGAACTCGATGATGTCCGGCACCTGAGCGATGTTCTGCCGGGTGATCGGTACGTTGAGCACCATGGGAAAGTGCATTGACTTGATCAGGCGTGCCATGCCGAGCTTGCGCTCCAAGACATCGACGCCGGCCAGCTGACGTGCCACGTCACGGTCGGTGGACTGGAAACCGAGCTGGATGTGGCGTAGTCCGGCATCCTTCAGGGCGCGTAGGCGCGCCTCGGTCAGTCCAATGCCGGAAGTGATCAGGTTGGTGTAGTAACCCATGCGGTCAGCCTCGGCGACCAGCGTTTCGAGGTCCTTGCGCAGCGTGGGCTCGCCGCCGGAGAAGCCGATCTGCATCGCACCCATGGCGCGGGCCTGGGCCATCACGTCGATCCACTCGGCGGTGCTCAACTCATCCTGACGGTAATCGGCAAAGTTGCGTGGATTACTGCAGAACACGCACTGCAACGGGCATTGGTAGGTCAGCTCCAGTAGCAGCCAGACCGGGTTGCCGCTGCCGTCAAGCCTTAACTCGGATCCAGCCCTTGCCATGGGACACCTCCAGGAAGTTCAGGACGCCGTTGCGAATCGTGTCGACGTCGGATGCGTTGTAGCTGAGGGCCAGCTGGTCGATCAGCTCGGCGACGCTGGTCTTGCCGTCGCAGCGCTGCAGGATCTCGCCGCCGGTGGCGTTCAGCTTGACGATGCCTTCGGGGTACAGCAGCACGTGGGCATGCTGTGAGTCTTCCCAGCGAAAGAGGAAGGGCGGGCGGATCTCGTAACAGCTGGCGGGCAAAATTTTTGTTGTTGTCATCATGTCCATCCTCGCTCGACCGGCGTGAAGCCATGTGCGATCACGCCGGTCAGGGGCTCAGCGTACGTAGACGTACGCAGTGACTTCGAAGCCCAGACGCAGGTCGCAGAAGTCCGGATTGATCCACTGCATGGCGTATCTCCTCATTGGTTGGGGTCAGGAAAAGCAATGTCGCACCCCGAAGCTAAGGCGCTTTGCCACGGCGACTAATAAGACTTTGGGGTTGGTTTTGCCGGCTTTTGGTCGCGCTTTTCTTGCGTTGCGGGAGAATTTGCGCTGTGGGTCGGTGTCCTTGTTCGGCGTCATTTTTAAGGTGCTATTCAAGGCCTATTCTGCTCGGCTTTTTTCTCCCGCTTCGGCCTGCCCGAACCAATCGCAAACCGCCATCAACGCTGCCTCTGCGCCTTGCCATCTACTACCAAATGAGGAGCCCTCCGCTGCCATGGGTGCATACCGGAGCGAAGACCCCACTGCCTAAGATCGGTCCATGTCCTGTGCACCTTCCGGCACAGGCTCCGACAAGCAGAAGAAGAGAGGCCCATCATGATCTACGCCCAGCCCGGTACCGCAGGCGCCGTCGTATCCTTCAAGCCGCGCTACGGCAATTACATCGGTGGTGAATTCGTCCCGCCGGTCAAAGGCGAGTACTTCGTCAACACCTCGCCGGTAAATGGTGAAGTCATTGCCGAGTTCCCGCGTTCGGGCGCCGAAGACGTCGAGAAAGCGCTGGACGCCGCTCACGCTGCTGCCGATGCCTGGGGCAAGACCTCGGTGCAGGACCGCGCGCTGATTCTGCTGAAGATCGCCGATCGCATCGAAGCCAACCTGGAAAAGCTCGCTGTCGCTGAAACCTGGGACAACGGCAAGGCCGTTCGTGAAACTCTGAACGCCGACGTGCCGCTGGCTGCGGATCACTTCCGCTACTTTGCTGGCTGCATCCGCGCCCAGGAAGGCAGCGCCGCCGAGATCAACGAGCACACCGCGGCCTATCACTTCCATGAGCCGCTGGGTGTTGTCGGCCAGATCATCCCGTGGAACTTCCCGCTGCTGATGGCCGCCTGGAAACTGGCTCCGGCCCTTGCTGCCGGTAACTGCATCGTGCTCAAGCCGGCCGAGCAGACCCCGCTGTCGATCATGGTATTCATCGAAGTGATCGGCGACCTGTTGCCACCGGGCGTGCTGAACATCGTTCAGGGCTTCGGCAAGGAGGCAGGCCAGGCACTGGCTACCAGCACCCGCATCGCCAAGATCGCCTTCACCGGCTCGACCCCGGTTGGCTCGCACATCATGCGTTGCGCGGCCGAGAACATCATCCCCAGCACCGTGGAACTGGGTGGCAAGAGCCCTAACATCTTCTTCGAAGACATCATGAATGCGGAGCCTGCGTTCATCGAGAAAGCCGCTGAAGGTCTGGTACTGGCCTTCTTCAACCAGGGCGAGGTCTGCACCTGCCCGTCGCGTGCGCTGATTCAGGAATCGATCTTCGAGCCCTTCATGGAAGTGGTGATGAAGAAGGTCAAGGCGATCAAGCGCGGCAACCCGCTGGATACCGACACCATGGTCGGCGCCCAGGCGTCCGAGCAGCAGTTCGACAAGATCCTTTCCTACATGGAAATCGCCCAGCAGGAAGGCGCGCAGATCCTCACCGGCGGCGCAGCCGAGAAGCTCGAAGGCGGCCTGGCCTCCGGTTACTACGTGCAGCCGACCCTGATCAAGGGTCACAACAAGATGCGTGTGTTCCAGGAAGAAATCTTCGGACCCGTGGTCGGTGTGGCGACCTTCAAGGACGAAGCCGAAGCTCTGGCGATCGCCAACGACACCGAGTTCGGCCTGGGTGCCGGCGTCTGGACGCGCGACATCAACCGCGCCTACCGCATGGGTCGTGGCATCAAGGCCGGTCGCGTGTGGACCAACTGCTACCACCTGTACCCGGCGCACGCCGCCTTCGGTGGCTACAAGAAGTCCGGCGTCGGCCGTGAAACTCACAAGATGATGCTCGACCACTACCAGCAGACCAAGAACCTGCTGATCAGCTACGACATCAATCCACTCGGATTCTTCTGATGAGGGCCCCGGCGTGTGAGCTCCAGCGCGCCGGTTTATTTTGCTACGCACGTCATGTGCAGGGACCTGCGCCGCTTCTGCTGTAATCCCCCTCGAACCGAGCGCAAGGTTCCTATCGCAACGCGGCTCCGGCCGCGTTTTTTTTTGCCCGGTGGCGAACCAGCCATCGCGTGCATCGAACTCCCCGCCGCCGATACGCCTCCCATCAACATGCCCTGTGCCGAAGATGAGGAGAACCCCATGTCGCAACTGCTCGAACCCTGTTCGCTAAAACACCTGAAGCTGCGCAATCGCGCGGCCGTTGCGCCGATGACCCGCGTCAGCGCCGAAGCCGAGGGTGCTGCCAATGAATTGATGCGCGACTACTACGCCTCGTTCGCCAAGGGTGGCTTCGGCATCGTCATCAGCGAAGGCATCTATACCGATACGGCCTACAGCCAGGGTTACTTCAACCAGCCGGGGCTTGCTACGGAAGCGCACCGGGACAGCTGGCGGCTGGTAGTCGACGCCGTGCACGATGCTGGCGCCGCTTTCGTTGCCCAGCTCATGCATGGCGGCGCGCAGACCCAGGGCAACATCCATCATGCCCGGCACGTTGCGCCATCGGCGGTGCAGCCCGGCGGGTCGCAGCTGACCTTCTACGGTGGCGAAGGACCCTATGCGACGCCCGCGCAGATCAGCGAGGACGAGATTCAGGAAGCCATCGCCGGGTTTGCCCAGGCCGCGCGCCATGCCCGTGAGGCCGGCTTCGACGGTATCGAACTGCACGGCGCGAACGGCTACCTGCTGCACGAGTTCATCAGTGCCGAGTTCAACCGGCGCGATGATCACTGGGGAGGCGATTACCTCGGTCGACTGCGCTTGCCGCTGGCCGTCATCGCGGCGGTGCGGGCAGCGGTCGGCAATGACTTCGTGGTTGGCATGCGCCTGTCGCAGAGCATGGTGAGCGACAGCCAGCTGAAATGGGAGGGTGGGGTGGACGAAGCCCGGCAGCGTTTCCGCGCACTGGCTGATGCTGGCCTTGATTATCTGCACGTTACCGAGCCGGACGCCGCTGCGCCGGCGTTTGGCGACGGGCCGAGCTTCGCTGCGATCGCAAAGGGCAGCGTGTCGATCCCGGTTATCGGCAACGGCGGCATCGTCACGGGCGAGCAAGCAGAAAAGTTGCTGACTCAGGGAGACATGGACCTGGTCGCCGTCGGCAAGGCCGCGCTGGCGAACAACGACTGGCCGCAGCGAATCGCGCAGGGACTGCCGCTAAACGAATTCGACGGCACGATGTTCGTACCCATGGCGACCATCACCAATGAACTGGCCTGGCGTAATGCCAATGGTCGGTCGGCGCTGGGTTCAAGTTGACAGCGCACCAAGGCCGGGCGTTAGCTGGTAAACGAAACGCAGCAATGACAGCCGTCTGTCGGGCACTACCAAGGCACGGCGCTGTCTCCTTCCAAAGTACCATTCTGCTCGAGGCAGAACAGGGGGCTTAATTGGGCTGTCGGAATCTTCCGGCACCATAAAAAGAGGACCGACCTATGTGGACTAAACCCGCCTTCACCGACCTGCGTATTGGTTTCGAAGTCACCATGTACTTCGCAAACCGTTGATCGATCAGCCCCGGCTCCGGCCGGGGCTTTGCTTTTGGGGGCTGTCCATGTTCATCCGAATACTCGGTTCCGCCGCGGGTGGGGGTTTTCCGCAGTGGAACTGCAACTGCGCCAACTGTGCGGGCCTGCGCGCCGGCACGCTCAACGCCAAGGCGCGTACCCAGTCGTCCATCGCCATCAGCGACAACGGTGTCGACTGGATCCTGTGCAATGCGTCGCCGGACATCCGCGCCCAGCTCGAGTCCTTTCCGACCCTGCAGCCGGCCCGTGCGCCCCGCGACACCGCCATCGGTGCGATCGTCCTGCTGGACAGCCAGATCGATCACACCACCGGCCTGCTGACGCTGCGCGAAGGCTGCCCGCATGAAGTCTGGTGCACCGAGATGGTTCATCAGGACCTCACCACCGGCTTCCCGCTGTTCAACATGCTGGAGCACTGGAACGGCGGCCTGAAATGGAACCCGATCGCCCTGAGCGGCAACTTCAGCATTCCCTGCTGCCCGAACCTGCATATCACGCCGATCCCGCTGCGCAGCTCGGCGCCACCCTATTCGCCGCACCGCAACGACCCGCACCCGGGCGACAACATCGGTCTGCTCATCGAAGACCGCAACACCGGCGGCACACTGTTCTACGCGCCGGGGCTTGGCCAGGTCAGCGAAGAGCTGCTGGCCACCATGCGCCGGGCCGACTGCCTGCTGGTCGACGGCACGCTGTGGCGCGATGACGAGATGCTCGTGCGCGAGGTCGGCACCAAGCTCGGCAGCGAAATGGGCCATCTGCAGCAGAGCGGCCCGTGCGGCATGATCGAGGTGCTCGACGGCATGCCGGCGGTGCGCAAGATCCTCATTCATATCAACAACACCAACCCGATCCTCGACGAGGATTCCGTCGAGCGCGAGATCCTTGGCGAGCACGGGATCGAGGTCGCCTACGACGGCATGAACATCGAGCTCTGAAGCCAAGACATCGCCGCAGCAGGCCACAGGCCGAACGAGCGCAGAACGACAAGAAAGGAACTGAAACCGTTATGAACCTGCCAGCCATGAGTCCCGCCGAATTCGAACAGGCGCTGCGCGCCAAGGGCGAGTACTACCATATCCATCACCCGTTCCACCGGGCCATGTACGCCGGGCAGGCGACACGCGAGCAGATTCAGGGCTGGGTTGCCAACCGTTTCTACTATCAGGTCTGCATTCCGGTGAAGGATGCGGCGATCATGGCCAACTGTCCGGATCGCGACACCCGTCGGGAGTGGATCCAGCGCATCATCGATCACGACGGCGCGCCGGGGGAAGAGGGTGGTATCGAAGCCTGGTTGCGACTCGCCGAATCCGTAGGCCTGGATCGCGAGCAGGTGCTGTCGCAGGAACTGGTGCTGCCCGGTGTGAGGTTCGCCGTGGATGCCTACGTCAACTTCGCCCGTCGCGCCAGCTGGCAGGAGGCCGCCAGCAGCTCGCTGACCGAGCTCTTCGCCCCGACGATCCACCAGTCGCGCCTCGATAGCTGGCCGCAGCACTATCCTTGGATCGATGCCTCCGGCTACGACTACTTCCGCAAGCGCCTGAAGGAAGCCCGCCGCGATGTCGAGCACGGTCTGCGGATCACCCTGGAGCACTACCGCACCCGCGAGGCGCAGGAGCGTATGCTGGAGATCCTGCAGTTCAAACTCGACGTGCTCTGGAGCATGCTCGACGCCATGAGCATGGCCTACGAACTGGATCGCCCGCCGTACCATACCGTGACCCGCGAACGTATCTGGCACAAGGGCATCAGCCTGTAGGCACGCGTTCCGTGGGCAGATCCTGCCCACCCATGAGGCATTCGGCCCCTGTAGAGTGGACCGCCTGACGACCATGACCACGTGGCCAGGCAGCAACCTGCCCACTGGCGAGACAATGATGATGAGCGATATTCAACTGACCCAGATTCCAGCGTTGCGCCGTGGTTTCCGCTTCCAGTGGGAGCCCGCGCAGAACTGCCATGTGCTGCTCTACCCGGAAGGCATGATCAAGCTCAACGAGAGCGCTGCGGCGGTACTGACCGAAGTGGACGGGACGCGTAGCGTCGGTGCGATCGTTGCCGATCTGCAGGCTCGCTATCCCGAGGCCGAAGGGATTCAAGAAGATATCGTTGCGTTCCTGGAGGTTGCCGTTGAACGGTTCTGGATCGAGCTTCGCTAAACCCGGCTACGAGCCCGGCCCGCCGCTCTGGCTGCTGGCGGAGCTGACCTATCGTTGCCCGTTGCAGTGCCCGTACTGCTCCAATCCGCTGGACTTCGCCCGTAGTCATGAAGAACTGAGCACCGCCGAGTGGATCGAGGTGTTCCGCCAGGCACGCGAGATGGGCGCGGCCCAGCTGGGTTTTTCCGGCGGCGAACCATTGGTGCGCCAGGACCTGGCCGAGCTGATCGAGGCGGCACGGGGACTCGGCTACTACACGAACCTGATCACCTCTGGCATCGGCCTCACCGAAGAGAAGATCGCCAGCTTCGCCGAGGCCGGCCTGGACCATATCCAGATCAGTTTCCAGGCTGCCGACGAGGAAGTGAACAACCTGCTCGCCGGCTCGAAGAAGGCCTTTGCTCACAAACTGGAAATGGCCAGAGCGGTGAAGAAGCACGGCTACCCAATGGTGCTCAACTTCGTCACCCACCGGCACAACATCGACAACATCGACCAGATCATTCGGCTGTGCATCGAGCTCGAAGCCGATTTTGTCGAACTCGCCACCTGCCAGTTCTACGGCTGGGCGGAGCTGAACCGTGCCGGGTTGCTGCCGAGCAAGGAACAGCTGGTACGTGCCGAGCGCATCACCAACGAGTGGCGCGACAAGCTCGCCGCCCAAAACCATCCGTGCAAGCTGATCTTCGTGACGCCCGATTACTACGAAGAACGCCCGAAGGCCTGCATGAACGGCTGGGGCAACCTGTTTCTCGATATCACGCCGGACGGCACGGCGTTGCCTTGTCACAGTGCGCGCCAACTGCCTGTTGAATTCCCCAACGTACGCGAGCACAGCATCGAGCACATCTGGCGACACTCCTTCGGCTTCAACAAGTTCCGCGGCTACGACTGGATGCCTGAACCCTGCCGCAGTTGCGACGAGAAGGAACGCGACTTCGGCGGCTGCCGTTGCCAGGCCTTCATGCTCACCGGCGATGCCGCCAATGCCGATCCCGTGTGCAGCAAATCGGCGCACCACGGCAAGATACTTGCGGCTCGCGAGCAGGCAGACCGCGGCGCGCTGGGGCTCGATCAGCTGCAGCATCGTAACGAGAAGGCTTCCAAGCTCATCCTCAAGGTATGAAATCGCCCCGCAACGATTCGTCCATGCTTCACCCATCCGCCGAGGTGCTGCCCTACGGTTTCTGGCCCAGCACCTGGAGCGCCGAGGCCGCCGCGGCCGCCAGCCAGGACTATGCCGAGCTGCGGACCGGTCACGGGGGGCTGTTCTGGGTCGAGTACGACCCCGTTCAAGGGCGCTGCACGCTGTGGTTCTGGCAGGCTGGCAGCGCACGCTGCCTGACCCCGGACGGCTTCTCGGTACGCAGTCGCGTCTATGAATACGGCGGCGGCGCGTTCTGTCTGACCGGTCAGGGCATCGCCTTCGTCAACGAGGCAGATCAGCAGATCTACTTGCAGCTGACCGATGACGCCGAGACCGCGCCGCCAATCGCGCTGACCGCGGCGCCTGAACGCCGTTATGGCGATCTGCAACATGATCCCGTCAGTGATGCGATTCTGGCGCTGGAGGAATCCCGTGAGGCCGTTGGCGTCGTGCATCGTCTGGTGAGTATCTCCATGGTCGATGGTGCGCGTCGTGTTGTTGTGGAGGGCGCCGACTTCTATGCCGCTGCGGTGCTCAGTCCGGACGGTGCACGGCTGGCTTGGATCGAATGGAATCGTCCCGAACAGCCTTGGACCTCGTCGCGCCTGTGCGCAGCTGAACGCCTGCCTAACGAGCGTTGGGGCAACAGGCAATGCCTGGCAGGCGCGGATGGAGGCGAGTCCTTGCAACAGCCACGCTTCGCCTCCGACGGCCGGCTGTTCTGCCTCAGCGACCGTTTGGGTTTCTGGCAGCCTTGCTATGAGGCAGACGGCCAGCTGCATCGGCATTCGCTGACGGCGCCCGGCGAGGCGGACACGGCACAGGACTTCGATTGTGCCCCGGCACCCTGGCAACTGGGCACCACCAGCTACCTGCCACTGGCTGGTGGCGGCCTGTTGTTGACGCATATGGTCGATGGTTATGGCTGGCTGTTCGAGCACGCTGCCGATGGCAGCCGGCGACAACTGGCAGCGGATTTCACCCGTTGCCGCCAATTGGCCGCCAGCCATACCCACGTATTCTGTATCGCTGGCGCTCCGGAACGAGCGCCAGCGGTACTTGCCATCGAAAGGGCCAGTGGAGCGGTGCAGATTCTCGCCGGCGGCGTGCAGCCGCTGTCGGCCAGTCAATTGTCGCGCCCGCAGTCGATGTGCTTTCCGACCGGTGATGGCGAGGTCGCACATGCTTTCTTTTACCCTCCCGCCAATGCGAACTGCCGCGGCGAGCCGGGGGCCTTGCCACCGCTGGTGGTATTCGCACATGGCGGGCCGACTTCGGCGAGCTATCCGGTATTCGATCCGCGCATTCAGTACTGGACCCAGCGCGGCTTCGCCGTGGTCGACGTGAACTATCGCGGCAGCAGCGGCTTCGGACGGGTCTATCGACAGCGATTGCGCGAGCAGTGGGGGATTGTCGACGTGGAAGACACCTGCCAGGCCGCACGGGCATTGGTGGAGCAGGGCGCGGTCGATCCGCAACGCTTGTTCATCCGTGGCTCCAGTGCCGGTGGCTTCACGGCCTTGAGTGCGCTGGCTGCGACAGCGCTGTTTCGCGGCGGCGCCAGTCTGTACGGCGTTAGCGATCCGCTGGCACTGCGGCGGGTAACGCACAAGTTCGAAGGCGATTACCTCGACTGGCTGATCGGCGATCCGCAGCAGGTGCCGGAGCGCTTTCGGGAGCGCGCCCCTCTGCACAATGCCGACCGAATCGGTGCACCGGTCATCTTCCTGCAGGGCGGGCAGGACGCGGTGGTGCTACCTGAGCAGACCGAATCGATGGTCGCGGCGTTGCGTGATCGTGGTATCGAGGTGGAGTACCGCCTGTACCCCGATGAGCGCCACGGGTTTCGACAGGCAGCCAACCTTGCGGATGCGCTGCAAGGGGAATTGCGCTTCTACCAACAGCTGCTCTGACGCGTTCCGCCGGACGGGTGGCGCGGCCAGCCATTTGACGCATTGCTTTACCTGATCAATGCAGTAGGCTTGCGCCCGTTAGTTACAAAAAATAAAAAAGGCCGTAGTCATGAGCCCGAATATCAGCCTCCAGCGCAAGTTCGTCTCTCCAGAAATCATCTTCGGTGCCGGATGTCGCCACAGTGTCGGTACTTGTGCTGCCAACTTCGGCGCGCGAAAGGTGCTGGTGGTATCCGATCCCGGCGTCGTGAAGGCAGGCTGGGTGGCTGACGTGCAGGCCAGTCTCGACCGGCAGAACATCGAACATTGCTTGTTCACTGGCGTTTCGCCCAATCCCCGTTGCGAAGAGGTGATGCTCGGCGCCGAGCTGTATCGCAGCGAAGGCTGCAACGTGATCGTCGCGGTAGGCGGTGGCAGCCCAATGGACTGCGCGAAGGGGATCGGCATCGTCGCGGCGCATGGGCGCCATATCTATGAATTCGAAGGGGTGGATACGCTGCGCGTGCCCAGCCCACCGCTGATCCTGATTCCTACGACTGCCGGGACCTCGGCGGATGTTTCGCAGTTCGTGATCATTTCCAACCAGGAAGAGCGGATGAAGTTCTCCATCGTCAGCAAGGCAGCCGTGCCGGATGTCTCGCTGATCGACCCGGAAACCACGCTGAGCATGGACCCGTTCCTTTCCGCCTGTACCGGCATTGACGCGCTGGTGCATGCCATCGAGGCATTCGTGTCGACTGGTCATGGGCCGCTGACCGACCCGCACGCGCTGGAAGCCATGCGACTGATCAACGGCAATCTTGCGCAGATGATCGCCAATCCGGCGGATATCGCGCTGCGCGAGCAGATCATGCTCGGCAGCATGCAGGCCGGGCTGGCCTTCTCCAACGCCATCCTCGGTGCCGTGCATGCCATGTCCCACAGCCTCGGCGGCTATCTGGACCTGCCCCACGGCGTATGCAATGCCGTGCTGGTCGAGCATGTGGTGGCCTTCAACTACGACGCTGCACCTGATCGCTACCGGATAGTCGCCGAAACCCTCGGCATCGATTCACGCGGGCTGAGCCATCGACAGGTGCGCGAGCGGCTGGTGCAGCATCTGATCGATCTCAAGCAGCGCATCGGCTTCCGCGAAACCCTGAGCCTGCACGGCGTGAACCTCTCCGATATCCCGTTCCTCTCGCAACACGCCATGCAGGACCCCTGCATCCTGACCAATCCACGCTCGTCGACGCAGCGGGACGTCGAGGTCGTCTATGCCGAAGCCCTCTGATGACCAGCATCAGGCCCTGACGCAACTGCTCGGTTTTGGCAGTCATTCCGCGCGCAAAAGTCACTATCCGGAACTGGTGGCACGCCTGGAAGAACTGGAGGGCGAGCGTAATCGCTACAAATGGCTGTTCGAGCACGCCGTGCACGGCATTTTTCAGGCCAGCCTCCATGAAGGCATTCGAGCCGCCAATCCCGCCTTGGCGCGCATGCTCAATTACGAAACCCCGGAAGAGGCGCTATGGGCGCTGACCGATCTGTCCCATCATCTGTTCATCGGCGGCGAGAAGGAGCTGCGGCAGATCCGCCATACCTTGAGCCAGCAGCATGGCTTGTTCGGCTACGAGACGCGCCTGCGCCGCAAAGACGGCAGCGCCATCTACGTGATCATGAACCTGCTGCTCAAGCCGGACGAAGATGGCCTGGTGGAGGGCTTCGTCGCTGACGTGACCGAGCGCAAACTGGCGCAGTTGCGTCTGTTGCAGCTCAACGAAGAACTCGAGCAACGCGTCGCCGAGCGCACCTGTGAACTGCGCCAAGCCCGCGACGCAGCCGAGGCAGCCAACCTGAGCAAAGACAAGTATCTCGCCGCGGCCAGCCACGACCTGCTGCAGCCGCTCAACGCAGCGCGTCTGCTGATCTCGACCTTGCGCGAACGCAAACTGCCGCAGAACGAGCTGCATCTGGTCGAGCGGGCCCACCAGGCCCTGGAAGGCGCCGAAGACCTGCTGACCGATCTGCTCGATATATCCAAGCTCGATCAGGCCGCGATCAAACCGGACATCGATATCTACTCGCTGGACGATGTCCTGCTGCCGCTGGTGTCGGAGTTCCAGTCGGTCGCTGCCGCCGCGGGGTTGCAGTTGAAACACTACATTCCGCGAGTCGCCATCAAGACCGATTTCCGCCTGTTGACGCGAATCCTGCGCAACTTCCTCAGCAATGCCTGCCGTTATACCGATCAGGGCTCTGTACTGGTGGGTGCGCGCATGCGCGCCGGGGCGCTGCGTATTGAGGTCTGGGATACCGGTCGGGGCATTCCTGAGGAGGAGCTGGGTTCGATCTTTCTCGAATTCAATCAGCTCGGGATCGGCCGATCCGCGAAACGCAGTGGGGTAGGGCTGGGGCTGGCCATTGTCGACCGTATTGCCAGCATGCTCGGCTACCAGGTGCTGGTACGCTCTAAGCCGGGGCGGGGTTCGGTGTTCAGCATCGATGTACCGCTGGCCGAAGCGATGCCCCGCGAGCGGGTTGCGGCTCCGACGGTCGTGCCGCAACTGGGCGATCCGCTGCCTGGGCGGCGCCTGCTGGTGATCGACAACGAGGAGAGCATCCTGCTCAGCATGGCTGCCTTGCTCGAACAGTGGGGCTGCACGGTGGTGACTGCCATCGATGAGCAAAGCGCAATGACGGCGCTGGATGGAGTCGCGCCGGACGCGATCCTCGCCGATTACCATCTGGATCACGGGCTGACCGGCTGGGACGTCGTGCTCGCGGTGCGCGGACGCTTCGACCAGGCGCTGCCGGCGGTGATGATCACCGCCGATCGCAGTGACCAATGCCGTCAGCAACTGCAGGGCTGCGGCGTGCCTGTGCTGAACAAACCAGTCAAGCCCGGCAAGATGCGTTCGGTGCTCAGCCATCTGCTCGCCGGCAATGGCAATGGCGGCGGACAGGATTCGGGCTGACACGATCTGGATCAAGTTTTAGCGGGCGCCGGCTCGGCTAGACTCCTTGCCATGAAAACCCATCTGCGTTTGCTACTCGTCCTGTTGATCAGCCTCGCGCTCCCCGTGAGCAGCATGGCTGCGCTCGAACAGAGCGCAGAACCGTGCCAGATGCAAGGCGACATGGAGAGCTCGGGGCATCTCGCACACCAGGCTGAAGGTCAGGACGAGGATGCGCATTCGCACGAGGGCAATCCACTGTGTGAAAGCGGCCACCAGTGCAAGACCGGCAGCATGTTGCAGGCGGGCATAGCGCAGCCGCATCTGACCGCCTCGCTGCCGCAACTCGCAGTTCATTACCCCGAGTTCTTTCCCGCCCGCTCCAACGCCGACGTCTGGCGTCCTCCGCGTTACTGATTCCATCGCTGACCTGACTCGCCCCACGCTCATGCGTTGAGGCGCTGTAGGCATGCCGTTGCGGTATGCAGGAAACCGAGGAATCCAATCCATGAACTCCCGATTGATAGGGAAATACCGGCCGTTCGCGGGCGTGGTGTTTGTCGCCGCGTTCGGCCTGCCCGGCGCAGCCACCGGGCTGACATTCGACGATGCCCTGAGCCTCGCGCAACAGCAGGCGCCGTCGCTACGTGCCGAGGCATCGAGGCTGCAAGCCGCGCGTAGCGAAGCCGTCGCTGCGGGCGAGCTGCCCGACCCGAAACTGCTGCTGGGCCTGCAGAACGTGCCGATTGAAGGCGCCGAGCGCTGGAGCCTCGATGAGGACGGCATGACCATGCGCATGGTTGGCCTGATGCAGGAAGTTCCGAACCGCGACAAGCGCAAGGCACGCAGCGATGCGGCACAGGCGTCTGTCCAGCGCGCAGGTGCCTCGCGCGAGGTGGAAACCCTCAGGGTGCGTCTGGCGACTGCCCAGGCGTGGATCGCCACTCACGCGGTGGAACGCAAGATCCAGCTGTTCAACCAGTTGTTCGAGGAGAACCGCCTGCTCGCCGAAGCAATTCGAGCGCGTATCGCCGGCGGGCGAGGGCGGCTGACCGACAGCGTCGCGGCGAAGCAACAGGCGGCGTTATTGGCTGATCGCCAGGACGAACTGGAGCAGCAGCGCCGCCAGGCACGCGCGGCGCTGGTGCGCTGGGTTGGCAGCGATGGCAATCGACCGCTGTTTGGCGAGCCGCCGCGCTGGGCGATTGCCCCTGAACAACTGGCGCAGCGGATCGGCCAGCACCCGCAACTGACCGCCTATGCGCCGATGACCCAGGTGGCGCAGGCACGCATCCGTGAGGCGACCGCCGAGAAACAGGTCGACTGGAGCTGGGAGGTCAGCTACCTCAAGCGCGGTCGAGAGTACGGCGACATGGTCAACCTGCAGTTCAGTTTCGACCTGCCGGTGTTCCAGCGCTCGCGGCAGAACCCGCGGATAGCCGCCCGCTACGCCGAGCTCGATCAGCTGGAAGCCGAACGCGAAGCCATGACGCGCGAATTCGTGGAGCGGCTGGATGTCGAGCTGGCCGAGCTGGACCGTTTGCAGCGCGCACTCGAACGCAACGCAGAGGTGCTGCTGCCGCTGGGAGAGGAAAAGGTGGAGCTGGCGATGGCCGGCTATCGCGCCGGGACCAGCGAACTGGAAGCGGTGCTGACAGCGCGCAACGAACTGATCGAGACGCGCCTTGAACACATCGACCTGCAGGGTCTGGTAGCCATCGCGGCCGTGCGCTTGCACCTCGCCTACGGAGAAGCCAAATGAGCCGGAATGTTCTCGCAAGCGTCACCCTGGCCGGGGTTACGGCGCTGATCGGCGCGGGTGCCGGCTACTGGCTGGCCAGCTCTGATGACCAGGTTTCCGAACCAGTCGCATCCGCGGTCGAGAGTGACGCCCAGGTGCTGTACTGGTACGACCCGATGGTGCCGCAGCAGCGTTTCGAAAAGCCCGGTAAGTCACCGTTCATGGATATGGACCTGGTGCCGCGCTACGCCAATGAGGACGGCGGTGTCGCCACCATCAGTATCGATGCCGGCATCACGCAGAACCTTGGTATTCGCCTGACAACCGTCAGCCGCGGACAGCTGGTGAATGTGATCGAAGCGGTCGGCGTGCTCGAATACAACGCGCGTGATGTCGCGCTGGTTCAGGCTCGAGCCGGCGGGTTCGTCGAGCGCGTCTACCGGCATGCGCCAGGCGATGTGCTGGACAAGGGCGCAGCGCTGGCCGACCTGCTGATTCCCGAGTGGTCGGCCGCTCAGGAGGAATACCTGGCCCTGCGGCGAATCGGCGAACCAGCGCTGCTGGCGGCCGCACGGCAGCGCCTGCGTCTGGCCGGCATGCCGGCATCGACCATCAGCCAGCTCGAACGCAGTGGCAAGGTCAACGCGTCCGTTACCATTTCCACCCCGATCGGAGGCGTACTGCAGGAGCTGGATGTCCGCGAAGGGATGACGCTTGCGGCCGGTGCGCCGCTCGCGCGGATCAATGGGCTGGACAGTGTCTGGCTGGAAGTGGCGGTGCCAGAGGCGCAGAGCCAGGGTATCCGCGTCGGCCAGCGCGCCACTGCGCGGCTGCCGGCGCTGCCGGGCCAGCTCATCGAGGGTGAGATCACCGCGGTGCTGCCGGAAGCCAATGCTGCAAGCCGTACCCTGCGTGTGCGGGTAGAGCTGCCCAATCCGGACGGACTGCTGCGGCCTGGGCTGACAGCTCAGGCCAGCTTGGCCGGTGGCGACGATGCGTCGGTTCTGCTGATTCCCGGCGAGGCAGTCATTCGAACCGGGCGTCGCAGCCTGGTGATGCTGGCCGAGCCCGGCGGCCGCTATCGCCCGGTGGAAGTCGAGACCGGGCGGGAGAACGGCAGCCAGACCGTCGTCCTCCGCGGCCTGGAGGAGGGTCAGCAGGTGGTCGCATCCGGCCAGTTCCTGCTGGACTCCGAAGCCAGCTTGCGCGGCATCGTCGCGCCGCCCGCGGCCAGTGATGTGCAGCACGACCACGACCATGGCCATGCTCAGCCGGCCCCGACGCTGCATGAATCCGAAGGCCGCGTCATGGCACTCGCCGATGCCCGCGTGAAGATCGCACACGGTCCGTTCCACACGCTTGGCATGCCCAGCATGACCATGGCGTTCGCGGTGGCCGATGCGGCATTGCTGCAGGACATCGAGGTCGAAGACCGGGTCCGTTTCGCCGTTCGGGAAACCGATGCAGGCCTGCTGGTCGAGCGAATTCAGCCGCTGGAGAAGCAGCCATGATCGCCGCGCTGATTCGCTGGTCCGTCCTCAATCGGTTCCTGGTGCTGATGGCGACATTGCTGATGACTGCCGTGGGCATCTGGGCAGTGCGTACCACGCCGATCGACGCGCTGCCTGATCTGTCGGACGTGCAGGTGATCATCCGCACGCCCTATCCGGGGCAGGCGCCGCAGATCGTCGAGAACCAGGTGACCTATCCACTGACCACCACCATGCTTTCGGTGCCTGGGGCAAAGACGGTGCGCGGCTATTCGTTCTTCGGCGACAGCTTCGTCTATGTGCTGTTCGAGGACGGTACTGATCTCTACTGGGCGCGTTCGCGGGTGCTGGAGTACCTGAGTCAGGTGCAGAGCCGGCTGCCCGCCAGCGCCAAGCCATCTCTCGGGCCGGACGCTACCGGGGTCGGCTGGATCTACCAGTACGCGTTGGTCGACCGCAGCGGCACGCACGATCTCGCGCAACTACGCAGTGTGCAGGACTGGTTCCTCAAGTACGAACTCATCACGCTGCCCAACGTGGCCGAGGTGGCGACCATCGGTGGCATGGTCAAGCAGTATCAGGTCGTGCTCGATCCACTGAAGATGGCCAGCCTTGCCGTCACCCAGGCGCAGGTCATCGAGGCCATCGGCATGGCCAACCAGGAAACTGGCGGCGCAGTACTCGAATTGGCCGAAACCGAATACATGGTCCGCGCCTCCGGCTACCTTCAGACGCTCGAGGATTTTCGTCAGATTCCGTTGCGTTTGAGCGACGGGGGTGTACCGGTCACGCTGGGCGATGTGGCGCATATTCAGCTCGGCCCGGAAATGCGTCGGGGCATCGCAGAACTCGACGGGGAAGGGGAAACGGTCGGCGGGGTGGTGATCCTACGCAGCGGCAAGAACGCGCGGGAAACCCTGGCCGCCGTACACGCCAAGCTCGAAGAGCTGAAAAGCAGCCTGCCCGAGGGTGTCGAAATCGTCACCACCTACGACCGCAGCGAGCTGATTGACCGCGCGGTGGAGAACCTCAGCTTCAAGCTGCTGGAGGAATTCGTCGTCGTCGCACTGGTGTGCGGCATCTTCCTCTGGCACCTGCGCTCTTCGCTGGTGGCGATCGTCTCGCTGCCCATCGGCATATTGATCGCCTTCGCCGTGATGCGTTACCAGGGCATCAATGCCAACATCATGTCGCTCGGCGGTATCGCCATCGCCATCGGTGCGATGGTCGACGCGGCGGTGGTGATGATCGAGAACGCGCACAAGAAGGCCGAGGCCTGGCGCCACGCCAATCCCGGCAAGACACTGGAGGGTGAGGAGCACTGGCAGGTCATGGCCAGCGCAGCGCAGGAGGTCGGCCCGGCGCTGTTCTTCTGTCTGCTGATCATCACCCTGTCGTTCATTCCGGTGTTCACCCTCGAAGCGCAGGAGGGGCGTTTGTTCGGCCCGCTGGCCTTTACCAAGACCTATGCCATGGCCGCAGCCGCGGGGCTTTCGGTGACCCTTGTGCCGGTGCTGATGGGCTACTGGATTCGAGGCAAGCTGCCGGACGAGTCACGCAATCCGCTCAACCGCGGGTTGATACGGGTCTACCGTCCGGCGCTGAATGCGGTGCTGGATCACCCGAAATCGACCATCGCCGTAGCTGTACTGATCCTGGCCACCACGCTGTGGCCGATGTCACGCTTGGGCGGGGAGTTCCTGCCACCGATGGACGAGGGTGATCTGCTTTATATGCCTTCGGCGCTGCCGGGGCTGTCAGCGCAGAAAGCCGCGCAGCTGTTGCAACAGACTGACCGCATGATCCGCACGGTTCCGGAAGTCGAAACCGTGTTCGGCAAGGCCGGCCGCGCCGAGTCGGCGACCGATCCGGCGCCGCTGGAGATGTTCGAGACCACCATCCGCTTCAAACCGCGAGAGCAGTGGCGTGCCGGCATGACGCCGGAAAAGCTGATCGACGAGCTGGACCGGGCTGTGCAGGTGCCAGGCCTGACCAATATCTGGATCCCGCCGATCCGCAATCGCATCGACATGCTTGCCACCGGCATCAAGAGCCCGATCGGTGTGAAGATCGCCGGCGCCAATCTGGAGGAGATCGACCGTGTCAGCCAGGAGGTCGAGGCCGTTGCCAGAAAGGTGCCGGGTGTCAGTTCGGCGCTGGCCGAGCGCCTGGTCGGCGGGCGTTACGTCGATATCGATATCGATCGTCAGGACGCCGCCCGCTATGGGCTGAACATCGCCGATGTGCAATCCATCGTTTCCAGCGCCATCGGTGGCGAAACCGTCGGTGAGACCATTGAGGGCCTTGCGCGATATCCGATCAGCGTTCGCTACCCTCGTGAATGGCGCGATACCCCCCAGCGGCTGGAGCAGCTACCGATCCTCACGCCGCAGGGTAGCCAGATCACCCTGGGCAGTGTGGCGCGAGTGCGCATCAGCGACGGTCCGCCGATGCTGCGCAGCGAGAATGCGCGGCTGGCGGGTTGGGTTTACGTCGACGTGCGCGGCCGGGATATCGCGTCGGTCGTCGCCGATCTGCGTGATGCGGTGAGCAGCGAAGTCAGCCTGCTGCCCGGCATGAGCCTGGCTTACTCGGGCCAGTTCGAGTTTCTCGAGCGCGCCAACGAGCGCCTCAAGCTGGTCGTGCCCGCTACATTGCTGATCATCTTCTTCCTCCTCTACCTGACCTTCGGCCGGCTGGATGAGGCGGTGCTGATCATGCTGACCCTGCCGTTCGCGCTGACCGGCGGCGTCTGGTTTCTCTACCTGATGGATTACAACCTGTCGGTGGCCACCGGCGTCGGCTTCATCGCACTGGCGGGAGTCGCTGCGGAGTTCGGCGTGATCATGCTGCTATATCTGAAGAACGCCTGGGCAGACCAGCAGCGCGACGGGCTGAACGGCGAGGCCGCGCTGTGCGAAGCAATCCGCGAAGGTGCGGTGCAGCGGGTACGCCCGAAGGCGATGACCGTTGCAGTGATTGTCGCCGGTCTTTTGCCGATCCTGCTGGGGGCGGGCACCGGCAGCGAAGTGATGAGCCGCATTGCGGCGCCGATGGTCGGCGGCATGCTGAGTGCGCCGCTGCTGTCGCTGTTCGTCATCCCGGCCGCCTATCGTTTGATGCGCAGGCCCAGGAGAGGAACACAGGCGCGGTAGGCTCGGCTACATCAACAATAGGAGGAAGGAGTAGCCGAGCGACCCGAGCAGGAATGCACCGAATCGGCTGTTCCTTTCCGTCGGCAGCTCCTCCTTCAGGACGTTGAGGATGATCGCGCCGGCGATGAAGGCGGTTACGGCCGACACACCCAGCTCCGAGAGCTCGATGACCGAGCCGAACGCCCAGCCGATCAGGGTTGACCCCGCCAGGATCCAGCGGCCGCGTCGGGCAAACAGGTCTTGGTGATCATGCTGAAGGGCCACGTCGTTGACCATGAAATGCAGCGACATGGCCACGGTGTACCAGACCAGTTCCAGCGCCTGGCCGGAATCCCGGTTGGCGAGGATATGGCCGATCAGTGCGTTGTAGCCGGCAAACGCACCTATGTGCAGCCAGAACACGCCCGCGTGGGAAGGTGCGCCTTCAGGCCGCTCGTCGCGGTGCTGCTTGATCAGCCGCTCGAGCCCGTAGAAGCAGACCAGGCCGACCAGTGCCAGCAGATAGGCATGGTGTTCCAGGTAGCGCAGCGGGTGGAACCCGCTATCCTCCATCACCCTCTGCCCATCGGCCAGCTCGGGGAGAAGGTGGACGAAGACATAGGCAACGGCGACGCCGCCGGCTGCGGATAGCCAGCGGCTACGCGGTAACTGGTGGAGTTTGCTCAGTCTGCCGGCCAGCATGTGAGTGGCCGTCAGCACCAGTGCGGTGATCAGGGTAAGCATGGGAGATCCAGGGAAATGGCCATCTGGTTTGTGACTTTGGCCGTTCATCGGCGTTCAGCATGCAATTCGTCGGCAGAGGCGATGGACTTATGATCTCGATCAGTTACCTGCGTCGTGATGGGCCAGGCCGATGATTTTTTTGATAGAGTTCGCTCCTGAAAAAGCGAGCAGCCAGCCAGCTTTTAGTACGGTCAATGAGGTGTCTGCTTGATTAGGGTGCTGGTGGTCGATGACCACGATCTGGTTCGCACGGGCATCAGTCGCATGCTGGCGGACATCTCCGGTCTTCAGGTGATAGGCCAGGCGGATTCCGGCGAAGACGCCATCCGCAAGGCGCGGGAACTGAAGCCCGATGTGGTGCTGATGGACGTCAAGATGCCGGGCATCGGTGGCCTCGAGGCGACCCGCAAGCTGCTGCGCAGCTACCCCGATCTGAAGGTCATCGCTGTGACCATATGTGAAGAAGACCCTTTCCCGACGCGCCTCCTGCAGGCTGGCGCGGCGGGTTATCTGACCAAAGGTGCGGCGCTGGAAGAAATGGTGCAGGCCATTCGCATGGTATTCGGTGGTCAGCGCTACATCAGCCCGCAGATCGCCCAGCAACTGGCGCTCAAATCCTTCCAGCCGCAGCTCAGCGAATCGCCATTCGATCTGCTCTCGGAGCGGGAAATCCAGATCGCATTGATGATCGCCAACTGCCAGAAGGTGCAAAGCATCTCCGACAAGCTCTGTCTCTCGCCGAAAACAGTCAACACCTACCGTTATCGCATCTTCGAAAAGCTGTCGATTACCAGTGATGTCGAGCTTGCCCTGCTGGCGGTTCGCCACGGGATGGTCGACACCGTCAACTGATGAGCGAAACCTTCGACCCATCGGCGTTCCTGGCCGCCTGCAGCGGCCGGCCGGGCGTCTACCGCATGTTCGACGCACAGGCCAAACTGCTCTACGTCGGCAAGGCCAAGAATCTCAAGAAGCGTCTGGCCAGCTATTTCCGCAAGACGGGCCAGGCGCCGAAGACCGCCGCCCTGGTGGCCAAGATCGCGCAGGTCGAAACCACCATCACCGCCAACGAGACCGAGGCGCTGCTGCTCGAGCAGACCCTGATCAAGCAATGGCGACCGCCTTACAACATCCTGCTGCGGGACGATAAGTCCTATCCCTATGTGTTCCTCTCGGCCGGTGAGTTTCCACGACTGAGTATTCACCGGGGCGCGAAGAAGGAGCCGGGACGCTACTTCGGCCCCTATCCGAGCGCCGGCGCGATCCGCGAAAGCCTGAGCCTGCTGCAGAAGGCCTTCTTCGTGCGCCAATGCGAAGACAGCTACTACCGCAACCGCACACGTCCCTGCCTGCAGTACCAGATCAAGCGCTGCAAGGCGCCGTGCGTGAATCTGGTCGAGCCGGAGGAATACGCCGAGGACGTACGACATTCGGTCATGTTCCTCGAAGGCCGTAGCAATGCGCTGGCCGAAGAGCTGTCACGCAATATGGAAAAGGCGGCGATGAACCTCGATTTCGAGCGTGCCGCCGAGATTCGCGATCAGATCGGCATCCTGCGTCGCGTGCAGGATCAACAGAGCATGGAGGGCGGCACTGGCGACGTGGATATCGTCGCCGCGGTGGTCAGCCCGGGCGGCGCCTGCGTTCACCTGATCACCGTGCGTGGCGGCCGGGTGCTGGGGAGCAAGAATTTCTTTCCGCAGGTGGCTATCGAGGAAAGTGTCAGCGAAGTGCTGCAGGCGTTTCTTGAGCAGTACTACCTGGGCGCCGCCGAACGCGATCTGCCGGGAGAGCTGATCGTCAACGCCGTGCACGAGGACTTTCCGACGCTGATCAGTGCCATCGCCGAGCTGCGCAGCTTCGATCTGACCATTACCCATCGCGTACGTGGCACGCGTGCGCGCTGGCAGCAGCTGGCGCTGACCAACGCGGAACAGGCGATGGCTGCACGCCTAGCCAATCGTCAGCATCTGTCCGCGCGGTTCGACGCACTGGCCGAAGCGCTGGAACTCGACGAACCGCCGATGCGCCTGGAATGCTTCGACATCAGCCATTCCAGCGGCGAGGCGACGGTGGCGTCCTGCGTGGTCTTCGGGCCGGAGGGGCCGCTGAAGTCGGACTATCGACGCTACAACATCGAGGGTGTTACCGCGGGCGATGACTATGCGGCGATGCACCAGGCGCTGTCCCGGCGTTTCCGCAAGGCCGCGGAGGGTGAGGGCAAGCTGCCGGACATTCTGCTGGTCGATGGCGGCAAGGGGCAGCTCAACATGGCTCGCGAGGTACTCGAAGAGCTGGCCGTACCGGAACTGATCCTGCTCGGGGTAGCCAAGGGTGTGACCCGCAAACCCGGATTGGAGACTCTTTACCTCAACGATGCGGCTCACGAGTTCACGCTTCCCGCAGACTCGCCAGCGCTGCACCTGATCCAGCAGGTGCGCGACGAGGCGCACCGTTTCGCCATTACCGGCCACCGTGCCAGACGCGGAAAAGCGCGTCGAACCTCGACGCTTGAGGAGGTTCCGGGCATCGGCCCGAAGCGCCGTCGCGAACTGCTTACGCATTTCGGCGGTCTTCAGGAACTGTGCAGAGCCAGCCTCGACGAGATCGCCAAGGCTCCCGGCATTAGTAAAAAGCTTGCCGAGTCGATTTATGCCGCCCTGCACAGTGAGTAAACTGTCCCCGAATTCCGCCGATCAGTGGTACCGATGAATATCCCGAACCTGCTCACCGTTCTGCGCGTGCTGCTGATACCCATCTTCATCCTGCTTTTCTATCTCCCGTTCTACTGGAGCTACCTGGCCGCCAGTGCCGTGTTCACCATCGCGGCGCTTACCGATTGGCTCGATGGCTATCTGGCGCGCCGGCTGGAGCAGAGCACGCCGTTCGGCGCCTTTCTCGACCCTGTCGCCGACAAGCTGATGGTGGCGGTCGCCCTGGTGCTGCTGGTGGAAGAGCATTCCAACCTCTGGCTGACACTGCCAGCCGCCATCATCATCGGCCGCGAGATCGTCGTCTCGGCACTGCGCGAGTGGATGGCCGAGCTCGGTGCTCGCGCACAGGTCGCGGTGTCGAATCTCGGCAAATGGAAGACCGCGGCGCAGATGGTGGCGCTGGTGATCCTGCTGGCCAATCCGCCGCAGCCGACAATATGGGTCGGCATGGGGTACGCATTGCTCATCGTCGCGGCAGGGCTGACGCTGTGGTCGATGATCAATTACCTGATGGCTGCCTGGCCGCACCTGAGCACTACGGAAAAGAAATAAAAACTTTTTTAATCAAAGGGTTGACGGCAGCTTTCGATCGTATAGAATGGCGCCCGTCACCAAGACAACGCGGGAATAGCTCAGTTGGTAGAGCACGACCTTGCCAAGGTCGGGGTCGCGAGTTCGAGTCTCGTTTCCCGCTCCAGTTTGTAAGATCGCGCCGCAGAAATCATGCGGCGCCTTCGTTTTGAGGCCGGTTGGCAGAGTGGTTATGCAGCGGATTGCAAATCCGTGTACGCCGGTTCGATTCCGACATCGGCCTCCATATTGAAGAGCCCCAAGCAATTCGTTGCTTGGGGCTTTTTATTTTGCGTCCCAGAGCGCGCGGCCACCGGTACTGCCAGTGAGTGGCGGCAAGCGATTCCGCCGCTGCTATCTATACTCCATGGGCGCCTCTCGCTCAGGAGAATAGCCATGCGACGCCTCTCAGCCTTTGCCTTCGCGATTCTGTTCAGCTCGCCACTGCTGGCGATGCATTGCCCCATGGACATGGCCAAGATCGACGAACTGCTCAAGACCAACCCACCGAAAGACGCGGCCACCCTGCAGCAGGTGCGCGAACTGCGTGCCGAAGGTGAGCAGTTGCATCAGGCCGGCAAGCACGCCGATTCGGTGCGGGTATTGGGACGAGCGCTGTACCTGCTGGGTCAGAAACCCTGATCAGCGGACGCGGCGAACGCCAACCAGCAGCCAGAACAGCAGGCCCAGCACTGGGAAGAGGGCGATACCGATCGCCCAGAGCGCCTTTGCGCCCGCGCTTCGCTCGCTTTTAACACGCTGATGATCGCCAGCAAGTTCAGCGCGATGAGCGCTACCGCGGCTGCGATAGCCAGGTAAGTCATCGAATCGGACACTCCACATCTCTCCTGACGGCTCAGTTTATGAGGCCGCGAACCGTGCAGGAGGGTTCCGTGCCGTTAAATGCATCAAATGATGCGATGAGCCAGGCCCGGTTCTAGGTTCAGCCCAGCAGCTGCTGGAGTTCGTCGCTGCTGGGCACCTTGCCCTCGATGAGAATATCGTCATCGACCGCCAGCGCCGGCGTGCGCATGATCCCGGCATCGATGATCGCGTTGACGTCGGTGACTTTCTCGAGCTGATATTCCAGGCCGAGGCGACGTGCCGCCGCTTCGGTATTGGCAATGAGTTGCTGGCACTTGGCGCAGCCGGAACCGTAGACGGTCAGTATCATCGTCGTCCTCACATCAGTTGGCCATAGAGATAGCCGCTGAGCGTGGCCATGACCACTACCAGCGAGCAGTACACGATCGTTTTCTGCGTGCCGAGCACGGTACGAATCACCAGCATGTTCGGTAGCGACAACGCAGGCCCCGCCAACAGGATTGCCAGTGCCGGGCCCTTGCCCATTCCTGCGCCCAACAGACCTTCCACGATGGGCACTTCGGTCAGGGTAGAAAAATACATGAAGGCGCCGAGGACCGAGGCGAGGAGGGTGGAGGTGAAGCTGTTGTCGCCCACAGCCCAGACGACCCACTCGCTGGGAATCAGCCCTTCGTGGCCGGGGCGGCCGAGCAGCATGCCGGCGATCAGCACCCCGCCAAGCAGTAACGGCATGATCTGTTTGGTGAAGTCCCAGCTCTGACCGACCCATTCCTGGCTTGCTGCGTTCTGGCGACTGGCCTGTAGCATCAACCCCGCGATGCCTATGACCATGGCAAGCTCTGGCCATTGAGGCGCAAGCAGAGCGCTCGCAGCGACCAGCGCGCCAATCATGAACAACGGTCGTACCGACCAGTTCCAGCGACGCACCAGCAATGACGCCAGCAAGATGGCGAGGGTTGCGGTGATCGGCCACTTCCAGGCATGCACGGCCATCCAGGCCGAGTTCTCCGCGCTGGCCCAGTTGGCGAATACCAGAATGCCGATCATCAAGCTGAACAAGGCGACGATGTCGCCGAGCGGGTGCCCGTCGTCGTCACCGGCGAAACCGCGGGCACTTTTGGCCGCACGTGCAGCCTCCTCGCGGCGGTAGAGCAGGTGCATGATGGCGCCGATTACCAAGGCGAACACGATGGCGCCAACGGCTCGAGCGATCCCGAGCTCGGCGCCAAGCACCTTGGCGGTGACCACGATGGCCATGACGTTGATCGCCGGCCCCGAATAGAGAAAGGCGATTGCTGCACCCAGGCCGGCACCGCGCTTGTAGATGCCGCCAAACAGCGGCAATACGGTGCAGGAGCACACCGCCAGCAGCGTGCCGGCGATGGATGCCACACCGAACGCCACGGGCTTCGGCGAAGCCGGGCCCAGGTGCTTCATCACTGCGCCCTGGCTGATGTAGACGGCCATTGCGCCCGCGATGACGAAGGCTGGCAGCAGGCAGAGAATCACATGTTCACGGGCGTACCACTGCGTCAGGCGCAGGCCTTCCAGTACCGCGTTTTCGAAACGGGGCTGACCCATCGGCAGGAAGAAGATCAGCAGGAACGCCGCGCACATTCCGAGCAGCACTTTGGCTTCGGCGGGATGGCCCCGCCAGAAGTTACCCAAGTGCGCTCTCAGCGAAAGTGGTGTGTCACTGGTCGAGGCAGGCTGCTCTTGTGCGGGGCTGTGCATGTCTGTGGTCCTCTCAGGCGTCTGCATCGATGGTAGTCAGCCTGCGCGCCGCCCTGCTGATCAGGGTCAAGGGAAGGTGAGTGGTTCCAGCTCAATCAGCAGGCAACGCCCGGTTGTACCAGTCACGGCTGCGGTTGATGCTGCGCACCAGCCAGAGCATGACCGGCACCTCGATCAATACGCCAACTACGGTCGCAAGGGCCGCGCCTGAATTGAAACCATAGAGCACGATTGCAACGGCAACCGCTAGTTCGAAGAAGTTCGAAGCACCGATCATCGCTGAAGGGCCGGCAACATCATGGCGAACCAGGAAGCGACGGTTGAGCCAGTAGCCGAGCCCGGCGATGAATAGTGTTTGCAGCAGGATCGGTACCGCGAGCATGGCGATGATCAACGGCTGGGCCACGATCGCTTCGCCCTGGAACGAGAACAGCAGGACGAGGGTCGCCAGCAACGCCACGATGGAAAATGGCTGCACCTTCGCCAGTGCCGCCTGAAAGGCCGGCTCACCGCGCTTCATGAGCCGGCCGCGAATGAACTGGGCGATGGCCAGCGGAATGACGATGTACATCACTACCGAGAGCAACAGGGTATCCCAGGGCACTGGAATCGACGACACGCCGAGCAGCAGGCCGACGATTGGCGCAAAGGCAAACACCATTACCACGTCGTTCAGCGCCACCTGGGTCAGGGTGAAATTGGCATTGCCGTTGCAGAGATTGCTCCAGACGAAAACCATCGCCGTGCAGGGTGCGGCGCCCAGGAGGATCAGGCCAGCCATGTAGCTATCGAGCTCGGAAGCCGGGAGCCACGGCGCGAAGACATGCTTTATGAAAACCCAGCCGAGCAGGGCCATGGTGAATGGCTTGACCGCCCAGTTGACGAACAGCGTGATGCCCATGCTCGCCCGTTGTGCATAAACCTCCCGCAGCGCCGAGAAATCGATCTTCATCAGCATCGGGATGATCATCACCCAGATCAGCAGGCCGACCGGAATGTTCACATGGGCGATTTCCAGCGCGCCGACCGCTTGTGCGGCAGCGGGCAGTCCCAGGCCGAGGAGGGTGCCGGCAACGATGCAGAGAAAGACCCAGAGCGTCAGATAACGCTCGAAGAATCCGAGCGGGACACCGGCCGCTTTCTTCCCGGCCACTTCACATTGACTGGACATCGCTAATTACACCTTTTCGCATGATGATTGGGATTGCATCGGTGGTTGCTAGGGGCGCTGCAGGGGCTTTGCGACAAGTGCCTGAACGACCTCATCGACGGTACTTCGCGCCGTGCGAGTGACGCCGATCAGCGTGGCAGATGCCATACCGGTCCAGTCGCCGTAGCCCACCAGCCAGAGATTGGGTTGCTTCACGACACGGGTTCCTTCTACCTGTACTTTGCCATCGGCCTCGATGATGCCGAGTTCACGAAGATGATCCAGTGCCGGGCGGAAACCTGTGCACCAGATCACCGCGTCTAGGTCCTCACGACGCCCATCCGCCCACTCGACTCCCGTTTCGGTGAAGCGCGCGAAGGGGCGCTCGGCCACCAGAACGCCACGCTCGCGGGCTTCGCGCACCGGCGGCACCATGACGATGTCACCGAAGCCGCCGGCCGGCTCGTCGATGCTGCGTCCCTCCTGCTGCGCCTTCCAGCGCGCGGTGGCGCGCTCGAACAGCACGCGGCCGTCGACATCGTCGGGCAGAAACGCAGGTGGCTCCTGAGTGACCCAGCGTGTCTCGCTGACTCTGGATAACTCGGCGAGGACCTGCGCGCCGGAGTTTCCACCGCCTACCACCATGACCCGTTTACCCTCGAAGGGGGCCGGGTTTCGGTAGCGAGCTGAATGAATCTGTTGGCCCTGAAAATGCTCCAGGCCTGGATAGGCTGGAATGAATGGCTTGCTCCAGGTGCCCGTTGCGCTGATGACCGCGCGAGTCAGCCATTGCTGATCACCGGCCTGCACCAGCCAGAGGTCGTCTAGGCGACTGATCGCGTCGACCCGTACCGGCCGCTGGATCGGAAACCGGTAGCGGTGTTCGTAATGTCGCAAATAATCGATAACGTCGTTGCGCGTGGGATTGCCCGGCTCGACCGGAGCAGGCATCGGCCAGCCGGCAATCGAGCTCCAGGCGGCGGGTGAGAACAGTCTCAGCGACTCCCAGGCGTGCAGCCATGCGCCGCCGGGACTGGGCTGTTCATCCAACAGCAGATAGGACAGCGACGTGCGGCGCACAAAGTACGCAGTCGTCAGGGCGGACTGTCCTGCGCCAATGATGATGACATCGAGAACATTGGCTGCTGTCATCAAGCGGCTCCCGTAAAGGCGGACATTCGTTCGAATAAATATATGCGATGCGGAATATACGCCTCTTGTTCCGGCGCAACAAACTCGCCTTTGACACGCGCAGTGAATAGCTGGCCTAGCTCAAGAGAGAGCTTTACTTGCTTATGCGCTAAGCAATATATTCGCCCAAGCATATCTTATGGGGAACGGCCTCATGGCCTACAAATCGCGTGTCCTGTTCGTCTGCGTCGCCAACTCGGCACGCTCCCAGCTCGCCGAGGCGTTGCTGCGGCATACCGATTCGGAGCACTTCGAGGCGTTCAGTGCAGGCACCGCTCCCACCCAGGTCGATCTACGAGCGTTGGCAGCGCTCGAGCAGCTTGGCGTTGCGACAGTGGGATTGCACAGCAAATCGCTGGAGGAAGTGGAAGGGCAACCGTTCGATTTCGTGATCACGCTGTGTGATAAGTCATCGTTGGAATGCCTTGCACTGCCTGGTGCGGGCGAGTACATCGCCTGGAACTTCGAAGACCCTGCCACCAGCGACCAGCCGGATGCTTACCGGCACACGCTTCACGAGATACATGAGCGGATCAAGATGTTCGTGTTGGTCAAGAACAAGCGCTGAGAAGATATCAATGGTCGAGCACCTGACACCTACCACTGTATTCAAATGCCTGGCAGACGAGACTCGCGTGCGGATCGCGTTGCTCGTCGCCCGCGAAGGCGAATTGTGTGTCTGCGAGCTGACCTATGCGCTGGATGAAAGCCAGCCAAAGATCTCGCGGCATCTGGCGCTGCTGCGCGGATGCGGAATTCTGGAAGACCGCCGTCAGGGCCAATGGGTTTACTACCGACTCCACCCGCACCTGCCTGACTGGGTGACCGACATGCTGCAGCCGATCCTGGCCGCCAACAAGAATTGGCTGGGCGATAACGTGCAGCGCCTCGAAAGTATGCGCAACCGCCCAGAGCGCGCCAGCTCATGCGCCTGAATCAAGAACGACCATGAAGATTCTCTTCCTCTGCACCGCCAACAGCTGCCGCAGCATTCTGGCCGAGGCGCTGTTTAACCATCTCGCGCCGGCCGGCATGCGCGCGTTCAGCGCCGGCAGCGAACCCCGAGGCGATATCAATCCCCTGACGCTTGAGGCACTGGCGCGGGCCGGCATTGCGGCTGATGGCTTGTATAGCAAGAGCAGCGACGCGCATCAGGCGCTGAATCCCGACTTCGTCATTACCGTCTGCGACAAGGCCGCTGGCGAAGCGTGCCCGGTACATTTCGGGCCGGCCACCAAGGCGCACTGGGGGCTTGCCGATCCTTCCGAGAGCGTCGGTAGCCCCGAGGAAATCAAAGCGGCGTTCGATGCCACGCTGGTCAGGCTCAAGCTACGTTTCACCGCGTTTCTCGCGCTACCGCTCGCTCAACTGGATGCCGCTACGCTGAGAACCGAGCTGGCGCGCATCGGCACACTTTGAACCTAGCAGGACATGCCTAATGAACGACGATCTGCCCAATATCGACCCAGATCTGCTGGATATGCCTGACCTGGACAAGCTTGCTCTGCCGGCAGGTCCAGAACACAGGCCACGCATCCTGCTGCTCTATGGCTCTAACCGGGAGCGCTCCTACAGTCGCTTGCTGGTACAGGAAGCTGCGCGCCTGCTCGAGCGTTTCGGTGCCGAGACGCGCATCTTCAATCCGTCGGGATTGCCGCTGCCGGACGATGCACCGGACAGCCATCCGAAGGTGCAGGAGCTGCGCGAGCTGATGCAGTGGTCGGAGGGTCAGGTGTGGTGTTCGCCGGAGCGTCACGGCTCGATGAGCGCGGTGTTCAAGGCGCAGATCGACTGGGTGCCGCTGGCCATGGGCGCGGTGCGGCCGACACAGGGCAAGACGTTGGCGATCATGCAGGTCAGTGGCGGCTCTCAGTCGTTCAACGCGCTGAACCAGATGCGCGTGCTGGGCCGCTGGATGCGCATGATCACCATCCCGAACCAGTCCTCGGTGGCCAAGGCCTTTCTCGAATTCGACGACGCCGGCCGGATGAAGCCCTCGGCCTACTACGACCGCGTGGTGGATGTGATGGAGGAGCTGATCAAGTTCACCCTGCTGGTACGCGGTCGCGCCGATTACCTGGTCGACCGTTATTCGGAACGCAAGGAGTCGGCCGAAGCGCTGTCCCGTCGCGTCAATCAACGCTCCATCTGACTTCCAGGAGTCGCCCGCGTGTCCCACCCCTACGACATCCTCGATGTACCCGGTTGTGCCGGTCAGCTGATCTTCACGCCGTGTCCCGGCAGCAAGGGCAGCAGCCTCGACGAGGCGCTGGCGACCCTGCACGCGGCCGGCGCCGACGCGCTGATCACCTTGATGCCCGCCGAAGAGCTGGCCCGCAACGAGGCGACGCAGCTGCCGCAACTCTGCGCCGAGCGCGGCCTTGAATGGTTTCACCTGCCGGTGGCTGACGAACAGGTGCCGCTGGCGGACTTCGACCAGGCCTGGGAACAGTCGGCGGATCGGATCAATGAACTGCTGGATGCTGGCAAACGCGTCGCCATTCACTGCAAGGGTGGTTCAGGTCGTACCGGACTGATCGCAGCACGCATCCTGATCGACCGCGAAGTGCCGCGCGCGACCGCCATCGCCCGCGTCCAGGCGCTTCGACCCAAGGCTATCCAGCATCCGGCCCATGTCGGCTGGATCGAACGCTTCGGCGCATGACGGGCCTCTCATGCTGAATACGCTCGGCTTGTTCGTCATTACCGCGATAGCCGAGATCGTCGGTTGTTATCTGCCGTACCTCTGGCTGAAACAAGGCAAGAGTATCTGGTTGCTGCTGCCGGCGGCGCTTTCCCTGGCGCTGTTCGCCTGGCTGCTGTCACTGCATCCCACCGCCGCCGGGCGGGTCTACGCCGCCTACGGTGGCGTTTACGTCGCTGTCGCACTGGTCTGGCTGTGGCTGGTCGACGGTGTTCGCCCCACCGGGTGGGACCTGCTCGGCTGCGCCGTGGCGTTGCTGGGCATGGCGATCATCATGTTCGCGCCGCGCAATCTCTGATCCATCATTTCAGGAGCGAGTCATCCATGAGCATAAAAGTAGGCATCAACGGCTTCGGCCGCATCGGTCGCCTGGCCCTGCGTGCGGCCTGGGATTGGCCGGAGCTGGATTTCGTGCAGATCAACGATCCGGCCGGCGATGCGGCCGCCCATGCGCACCTGCTCAAGTTCGACTCTGTGCATGGCCGCTGGCAGCACGAGGCGAGCGCCGACGGCGACTGCCTGGTCATCAACGGCCAACGGGTGAAGGTCAGCGCCAACAAGGCGATCGCAGACACCGATTGGTCGGGCTGCGATCTTGTCATCGAGGCGAGCGGCAAGATGAAGACCGTTGCGGTGCTGCAGCAGTATCTGGAGCAGGGGGTCAAGCGCGTGGTGGTCAGCGCGCCGGTGAAGGAGGCGGGCGCGCTGAACGTCGTCATGGGCGTCAATGACGGCCTGTACGATCCGGCGCAGCACCGCATCGTCACCGCGGCGTCCTGCACCACCAACTGCCTGGCACCGGTGGTCAAGGTTATCCATGAGCAGCTGGGCATCCGCCACGGTTCGATCACCACCATCCATGACCTGACCAACACGCAGAGCATTCTTGATCAGCCGCACAAGGATCTGCGCCGCGCCCGCGCCTCGGGCATGAGCCTGATTCCCACCACCACCGGCTCGGCCACGGCGATCGCCGAGATATTTCCCGAGTTGCGCGGCAAGCTGAACGGCCATGCCGTGCGCGTGCCGCTGGCCAATGCCTCGCTCACCGACTGCGTGTTCGAAGTGGAGCGCGCTACCGATGCCGCCGAGGTGAACCGGCTGCTCAAGGCCGCCGCAGAGGGCGAGCTGAGGGGCATCCTCGGGTATGAGGAGCGGCCGCTGGTTTCCATCGATTACCGCACCGACCCGCGCTCGTCGATCATCGATGCGCTGTCGACCATGGTGGTCAACGGCACTCAGGTGAAGATCTACGCCTGGTACGACAACGAATGGGGCTACGCCAACCGCACCGTGGAACTGGCGCGCATGGTGGGGCTGGCAGGGTGAGATGCCGCTGAGAGGCGTTCGCTGAGAGCGGTGCGGACTATGGAAGAAGGGCAGGTAGGGTGGGCTGGAGCCCACCCTACGGCAAATTCGTGACTCGAATCCCCGACTCTTTTCTCGGCATGCCACGTCATCGCCAATCTAGCTGCGCAATACACCTGCTCAATCAATCCGGAACCGACCATGCAAGCCTTTGCCAGATTGTCCCCCGAGGTGCGCCAGTACCTGATCGTCACAGGTAACTACTGGGCGTTCACGCTCACCGACGGCGCGCTGCGCATGCTGGTGGTGCTGCATTTCCATTCGTTGGGCTACACGCCACTGCAGATCGCGGCGCTGTTCCTGTTCTACGA
The DNA here is from genome assembly GCA_032105665.1 of Pseudomonas sp. Classification (GTDB taxonomy): domain Bacteria; phylum Pseudomonadota; class Gammaproteobacteria; order Pseudomonadales; family Pseudomonadaceae; genus Stutzerimonas. Next base: position 72,663 of record DAMCQE010000013.1, read on the forward strand.
AGTGTTCGGTGTTGTCACCAATCTGGTTGGCGGCTATCTCGGCGCTCGACTCGGCCTGAACCGGACGATGAACCTTGGCCTGGCGATGCAGGTGGTGGCGTTGCTGATGCTCACTGTGCCAGCGGCGTGGCTGACGGTGCCTTGGGTGATGGGGGCGCAGGCGTTGTCCGGTATCGCCAAGGACCTGAACAAGATGTCGGCCAAGAGCTCGATCAAGCTCCTGGTGCCCGACAGCCAGCAGGGCACGCTGTACAAGTGGGTGGCCATCCTCACCGGCTCGAAGAATGCCCTCAAGGGCGTGGGATTTTTCCTCGGTGGCGCACTGCTGACGCTGCTGGGATTCGCCGGCGCAGTCCTGGCGATGGCTGCGGTGCTAGCCGTGATCTGGATCGGCAGCCTGGTGCTGTTGAAAAAGGATCTTGGCAAGGCGAAGGCCAAACCGAAGTTCAAGGACATCCTCTCCAAAAGCCAGGCAATCAACGTACTGTCGGCCGCGCGGCTGTTTCTCTTCGGGGCTCGCGATGTCTGGTTCGTCATCGCGCTACCGGTGTACCTGAGCACCGTCTTCGGCTGGAATTTCTGGATGGTCGGCGGCTTTCTGGCCTGCTGGATCATCGGCTACGGCATCGTCCAGTCGATGGCGCCGGCCATTACCGGCAAGCGCAGCGGCAACGTGCCGGATGGACGTGCGGCCTTCATCTGGGCCGCGCTGCTCGCGGCGCTACCGGCGGCAATCGCTGTGGGCCTGACAACTAATGCGTCGCCCCAATGGGTGCTGATCGGTGGGCTGCTGCTATTCGGTGCGCTGTTCGCGGTGAACTCCTCGCTGCATAGCTACCTAATTGTCAGCTATGCCAAGGAAGACGGCGTTTCGCTGGACGTGGGCTTCTACTACATGTCCAACGCCATGGGGCGGTTGATCGGCACCCTGCTCTCCGGCTGGGTGTTCCAGGCCTATGGGTTGCAGGCTTGCCTGTGGGTATCGTCACTCTTCGTGCTGCTCGCCGCGATTATCTCGCTGCGTCTGCCTCGTAACACGCAATAGCTGATTAGGGAAGGTCGGGCGCGCACGCCCGACCCGTATCGCTTAGTAGGTGTACTGCAGTTGTGCCCAGAGTTTCTCGGTGTCCACCGAATAGTCGTCCGCGTCGTAGCCGGCGTACTTGACCGTTGCGACCAGCCCTTTGACCAGCGGGATGGCGCGACTGTAACCGATGTTGATCTCTTCCCCGTACTGCTCGCTGCCACGCTCGGCGCGGAAGTCGTGGTACCAGGCTTGCAGCGTGCCGCCGAAGAGCGGCAGAGTGCCGCCGAGATAGACGTCCTGCACACCGTCTGCCGGCGTCAGCAGGAAGGTGTCGGCCCAGCCCTGAAAGGCGTGCTTGGTGGCCAACGGCGTCTGGAAGGCGCGGTTGCCTGGCCCCGAGTCGCCGCCCAGTACTTCCACGCCCGTTTTCAGAGTCGCACCCTTGAGGGCATAGCCCAGCTCGGCCAGGTAGTACTCGCTGCTCAGCTCCTGAGGATTGCCGGCGTAGTCCTGCTGGCGTGCATATTCAAGC
>DAMCQE010000014.1:0-72416 GCA_032105665.1 Pseudomonas sp.
CGCCTTGCCCAGCCCGACCAGAAAATGGCTGACGGCGATGTCGCGCGCCATGATGTTGAAGAACATCGTCGGCGAGATGTCCAGCGCCAGCACGCAGGCCACCAGGCCGCCGGCGATGCCACTGAGCATGCCGACGAAGGTCAGGATCGGCAGGGTGATCAGCATCGCCAGCACGCGCGGCAGCACCAATAGCTCGATCGGGCTCAGGCCTAGGGTGCGGATCGCGTCGACTTCCTCGTTGGATTTCATCGAGCCGATCTGCGCGGCGAAGGCGCTGGCGCTGCGCCCGGCGAGCAGGATCGCCGCCAGCAGCACGCCGAATTCGCGCAGGAAGGAAAAACCCACCAGGTTGACGGTGTAGATGGTCGCGCCGAAGTCGGCGAGCACCGTCGCGCCAAGAAAGGCCACCACCGCGCCGACCAGAAAAGTCAGCAGCGCGACGATCGGCACCGCGTCCAGCCCGGTCTGCTCGATATGTACGGCCAGTGAGGTCAGCCGCCAGCGCCGCGGCCGCGGCAGCGTCAGCAGCAACGTCTGCAGGGTCAGGCCAATGAAGCCGAGCAGCGCGCGCTGCTGCTTCCACACCGCCGCGACCGTGCGGCCGATATGCGCCAGCACATAGCCGAATTCATAACCGCGTGGCGACTCGGCGGCATCCGGTTGGTCCAGGGCGGTGGCGACTGTGCGCAGCAGCGCCAGGCGTTCGGCTGGCAACTGCGGCGCCCAGGCTTCGATGGCGGCGATCCGCTCGGGGCCCAGCAGCTCCACCAGCAGGCCGGCGCCCGCCGTATCCAGCGCCCCGAGCCCGCTCAGCTCGATCTGGCTGCGCTCGTCGATTCGCGCCCTGAGCCGCTGCACCTCTCGGCGCAGTGCCGCGTAATGGGCGAGGGTCCAGTCACCGACGATGCGCGCCCGCAACGGCGAAGCCCCTTGATCGAGGGTCACCGAACCGGGAGACGAGGACAGGGTGGCGCTCATCTTCTGCAAACGGGTGCCTATGTCGGGCGATGGAGTCCTGATTGATGCTAGCAGGGTTCCGCCCGGCAAGACAGGGCCGGGTGGCCCGTGGTCGGCAACAGGCGGCGCGCGTCGGCTGCTGATCCATGGACCACCATGGTGGCGTCAAAGTGCGCCGTTACGCTCGAGCCGGTAGCTGCTGATCGCCTCGTACACCGCCTTGCGCAGCCGGTTGATGCCGCCGATGGGGCGATGCTCCGGCAGTGCATGCCAGGGGTTGAAGCTGAGGTTGTCGCAGGCGAGGTTCTGCTCGGGGCTGTCGAAGTCCTGCGGCAGCAGGCGGATGTCAGCGACCGTCTCGAATGGCGCGATGGCTTCGTCCCACTCGATGCTGGTGTCCTCGATGGGCATGTAGTGCTCGGCGTTCTGCCGCTGCACCTGCAGGGCGAAGCAGGCGGGTGCGCGGTCGAGGGACAGCTGCTGATAAAGCGCACTGCGCAGGAAATTCGGCAGGTCGCGGTTCTGCTCGGGCAGTTGGTAGGTCGGGCAGTTCTCCGGCGTCGGTACGACCCGGTACTTGATGTTGTGCGGGCCGAGCTCGTATGGCGCCACGGAGCTGTAAGTGGTCGCGACCGGGCTTTCCGGTGCCGGCGCCAGGGTCTGCAGTGCGATGAACAGGTGGCGCAGCTCCCAGCTGCGCGGATCGATGCTGGGGAAGAACGCCAGCGCCTTCTTGCCCTGCGCCTGGGCGGCGAAGTTGCTGCGGTATTCGGCAACGTCGCGGACGAAGAACACCGGGTGGTTGAACATCACGAAGTCCTGCTCGCCGGCATGGCGCGGGTCACGCGTGAGCTTTTCCCCTGGCACGTCGAGTAGCTTGATCGCCATACCGCGGGCGTCCCGGATGCGGTCGAACTGCGGGTAGGCGTTGCCGTTGGATAGCCTTACCCAGGCCTGCCAGGTCTTGCCCGGCTCGCTGAAAACGCCTTGGCGCAGTGCGGGCTGTAGGTCCGCGCGCTCACTGACTTCGGCGCGCACGCAACCGTGGGCCTTGGCATGGGCGTCGCGCAGCACGCGGGTGTTCTCGCTGTGCTGTTCCACCACGGCGATGGCGTCGGCGATGATCGCCTGGGTGTCGCCCGCTTCGCTCGGCGCGATGACTTCTTCGCTGGAAACGGGGCCACGATGGGTGAGGTGAAAGTGGACGGCGGCAATCGCCCAGCCTGCCAGGCCCAGGGCGGTGACTGCAAGCAGCAGCCGGCCCAGCAGGCGGCCGATCCAGAGCCAGAGTCTTGTAAGCATGGGGCAGATCCTTGTGCGAAGGGCAGTTCAGGGGCAGCGTGGGCCGGGGTTGTGGGGGCGCGCCGGCAGTTCCTCGAGGCGTCGTTCGAAGCGGGGATCGCCGAGCACCTTGAGGTACTCGACCAGCGCCCAGCGTTCGTGTGGCGCCAGTGCCCGGCCGATCACGCCATTGCCGCGACAGCCGGCGCGGAATTCATGGCCGCGGTTGCTGTTGCCAGTGATTGCGGTATTCAGCAGAAAGCCGCCGTCGAAGCGCTCGGTGCGAATGCCCAGGTGCTGCGGATCGTACTCGCGGCTGCCGACCCAGAACTGCTTCTGCCGTTCGGCCACCGGCGACAGCAGCTGGAACAGTGTCGGCACCGAGCCGTTGTGCAGGAAGGGCGGCGTCGCCCAGATGCCGTCCAGCGGGCGTGCCTTGTAGCCGCGCAGTTCCTGCACGCCGATCGGCAGGTCGAAGCCGTCGAATTCCGCGCGCTCGGCCTCGCCGATGCCGGCGTCACGGTAGGCGCGCTCCTCGACATAGGCGGTGATATAGGCCAGCCCCTTGGCGCTGGACAGGCTGGCGAGATCGAGCGGGCCGGATGACGCGCCATACAGCTGCACATTCAGGCGATCCAGCTCATCCTGGGTCCAGCCCAGGCGGGTCAGGTCGAAGCGGTGGTCAGCAATATTGTCGGCTGTGGTTGGATCGGTACCGACGAAGGAGGTGGGGATCACCTTCATGCGCCACTCGGGGTCGCGTTCGGCAGCGAAACGCTTGTCGACCGGCTTGGGCCTGGCGTCGTGGCAATGCGCACAGTTTTCCTTGTACAGCGCGCGACCGAGTCTGGCCTGCGTGAGATCGATCGCGCCCAGCACGTCTTCGGGCCAGCGGGGCGGCGCCAGCTGCATGAGCGTGGTTTCCAGCCTGTGCAGGTCGCGTACGCGAACGCCCGATGCGTAGCGCTCGGCTTCGGCGACGGGCTGGCCGTTCTCGTGCAGCAGCCGCAGTGTGGCGCCAACACCCAGCGCCTCGCCGATATTGCGTGCCATCGGCTGCATGGCCGAGCCGTTCCACTGCACCCAGTCGAACTTCCAGATATCCCACAGATGCGGGTAGCTCACCGGCCCGTTGGCCACGCGGTAGTTCGCCGGATCGATGGCATCGCCGAACACGCTGTTGGCGATGCGACCGAACGCATCGGTACGGCCGAAGCCTTCTTCGGTGGGGTAGAGCCCGCGGTGCCAGTCGTTGTAGGCGGTGCCGAGCAGACGGTCGAGCACCTGCTTGAAGTCGTGGCGCAACTGCGCGCGGTCCTGCTCGTAGCGCTCGCCCAGCACCTGCTCGGCGAAGCGACGGAACTTGAGCGGGTTGTAATAGGTGAAGGCCATGCTCATGCCCAGCGCCTGGCCAAAGGCGCCACCGCGCAGGGTCGGCACGGTGGAGGCCAGCGAATGCATCGCCGCGCCACCGTCGATACGAATGGCCTGCCCCCCGTAGCGCAACTCACCGGTGTGGCAGGCCGCGCAGGTCACATCCAGATAGGCGCGACCGGTCTCATCATCCTCGTGGCGGGCAAAGCCGACCGGCAAGTTGCCGGGGTTCAACGCGGTGGCTTGTTGCGCGGGATCGACCAGAAAGCCGAAGCGGGCAAGGTAGTCGGGCGTGGCGAACTTTTCCCGGCTGAAGGGCAGTTCCAGCGCACGGAACCAGTCGTACTCCAGCCCCTTAACCTGAGTGCCCTGCGGCGTGTAGTAGTAGGTCTGTCGCTGCGTGGCGTCCCACTGCTCCAGATAATGCAGCGCTTCGGGCGCTTCATACTCTGGAAGGTTCGGGAAGGCCACGAAATACAGCCCGACCCCCACGGCCAGCACAGCCAACAACAAGACAGCCCCCAGGGCTCGGCGCAGCAATCGCATCGGTACATCCTTGTAGCGTCATGGCGAATGCGCGTTTATGGCAGGGTTGTGGGGTGATGGCAATACGGTGTCATTCTTTATGGGTGACAGATATTAGCGTGGGTGTGGTCCACCCATATTTATCTCGAACGACGCCTACACCGGTTGTTTCCAGTGTCCTCATATGTCAGGGGCGATGCGATTCAGATAGTCCGCCCTGTCATCACTCATTCTTGATATACAATTATCAATCGTTACTTGGTAAGCCTCTGCGGTCTCCTCTATTTCAAAGGCTTCAAGCTTGCAATCTGCGTCTCGCAGATCGATCCACTCTCGCTGCGCCGTCTTTACTAGAGAAACGTATTGGTCTGCTAGCAAAGGTGAGTTTTTATACTGAAGTCTGATTCGATTCAGAGTGGCCTTGTACGATGAATTAAGAAGATTGTCTGATTGCTCTTTATTGTACTGCGCGCACAGGGCTATTTGAGAAGAAGCTTCAATCTCTTTGCACGGGTCATTAACATCATCGCTTAATGCTGTACGTGCAAACAGAAATAAAAAAATTAGACTTATTTTTCGAATATTGAACATTAGTTATTCCTAAGGTAACGAGCTCTGTTTCGCCCTGGCTCATACTGCCTGATGGCAGGCGTATTTTCTATGTAGCGTATCAGCTCGGCTTTATCATTCCTCATTCCAGCCTTCATCGGGTTGGGCCCCTTTGTAAAACCCTGATAGACGAAATCTACCAGCACATCCCTGATGACCTGATCTAGGGCGTTCCAATCGGTCCTATCAGGCTCGCTCGCAGTCCAGTGGTCATAGTTGCTGATAGCGCGATCTACGTAGTTTGGGTAGATAATGTTGAAAAGAAGTATTTCCTGCTCGGGAGTTATTTGCCCAATAGATGATTTGTTCTCTCTAACAAATTGCTGGGCGATTAGGCCTTTCTTTCCGTGCGCCTGAGCAATCTTAGTTGCTTGGTCATGCGCAATGCCGGCACTTGTCATATGATCGTAGATTTCTATTTCGGTCCGGGAACCCATATCATAACCGCGACCGAGAGTGACCCCCGATAGATTGTTTCCAGGCCAGTGAATGACCCGGCTGAAGAACGGAGAGGTTGGAATATTATTCCCTTCGGCATCAAACGTTATTCTCCCTTCGCTAATCGTGTGGTTGGCACGCGCTACAGTGCTGAATATGCCGATCAGGGCAAGTGGTTGAAAGTGCCAAGCTTTCCCATCTGCGCTGATAGAGTAGCGCCCGGGGATATCGCCCCACCAGCTTAGAGTTTTGATGCGGTTCTTCTCTTCGGCCCAATCCTGATTGGGGTCATCGGAGCGGTGGCCCATCAGCTCATCGAGTTCGTCCCAACGCGCTGCATTCCAAAACCACTCGCTTTCATGCCGCGTGACGAGCTGCGAGATGGATTGGGCGTGGCAAGGCTTTTCCAGTGCCACCTGGATTTCTTGGGAGGTCATCTTGCCGTCGCGGTTGGTGTCGATGATGTCGTAGAGGCGGCTGCGCACCGGACCTTTGTCGGCCTGGTCGATGGCGCCCTGGTAGCTGGCTTTTTCGTCGTCGGACAGGCGAAGCGCCGCGTTGAGGTAATAGACGAATCCCGAAATGGGAGGATCGGCATCCTCAAGGCATTCAAAACCCTCCCACTCCCACGGGCTATGACGAGTAGTGATCAGCTTCTGCTCGGCGAGCCAGCCGTCGATGGGGTTGCCGTCAGCGTCGGCGAACAGGCCGTCCAGCCGCCACCAGTGCATAGTGTTGTCCGCGCCATCCTTGGCCTGGATTTTTCTCGAAGCGGGGAGCCCATCCAGCAAGGACTGCGGAATGATCAGGTCGACGCCGATCTGCGTGCCATCGTCGTCCAGCTTGGGCGGGTTTTCGGCATTGATATCGTCCCGATGGGTGATCAGTTTGCTCGCACCTTTGTAGACCTTGAGCAGGATTTTCTTGTCGTCCGGCAAGCGGCTGGCCCAGGCGCGGCTCCGGGCGATAAAGGCGGGCACATCGTCGCAGCTGAACAGTTCGACATGGACCATGCGCTGAGCGGCGCTGTCGTGGTTCTGGTACAGGCCGGGATGGCCAATAAGGTCACCCGCCTTGATCGGCAATCCGCTGTCGAGAACGATGACCTTGCCGTATTCCGCTGGCTCGCTGTGCGGTTTGAGCAAGCTGGTGGATACATAGCCGGGCAGTTGCCCCTCGTCGTCGGCTGATAGGGCGGGTTGTGCCGTCCCGCTGATCAGGCTGACCAGCTTGCTGAACTCGCCTTCCGTCTCGCCGATGGTGATCTCGGCACCCTTGGATAGCTCCGACAGCTTGGTGGTGTGCTTGCTCGGGCCTGCGCGAACGCTCAGGCCATCCTGCTGCGTATTCACGGTATAGCGTTTGGTTTCCCAGAAGGCGGGGCGCGGAAGGTCCGCTTGTGCCTGGTAGCCCGCCCAATCCAGCAGGTGCATGTACAGGCTGTAGAGAGTGAGGCTTGGAGGAGTTTGCCCTTCGACGATGCTGCCGTCAGCGTTCTTCAGTGGCGGCGGCTGCAGGCTGTGCTTGACCAGAACGAACCCCGTGGAAAAGGGCGCTCGTTTGACCATGGGAATCTCGTCGGTGAATTCGCTGACCGGGTAGCGCTCGTCGATACGGTAGGCAATCACCTCTCCGTCGGCGATACAGCGCACGCTCGACTGGTCGAATGCAGCGGCCGTGCCTTCGTCGAAGTGGACGCCGCCATGCCATAAGCCGTTCTCGCCGGTGGGGTAGAACCCGCCCTTGGCCTGGGCCATATGCGTAAGCAGCTGCAGCGGATTGTTGCTGCTGTCCTTGCCAGGAAACGGGTATGCCCAGCTGATCGGGTTGGATTGGTTCATGTTCGATGCATCCTTGCGTTCGAGCCGGCGGGGCAGCCGGCTCTGTCCTTTTCTTAGCCTGAAAAATTGAGCGAGCGCTTGCGTTTGCTGAGCAGACTTTCCGCCTCACCTGGCATTGCCTGCTCCAGTAGGCTTCCGGCCTTGTCGCTATCGGCCATTCCCGGCAGCACCGGTGATTTGATCTTGATCCCCGAGCCCTTGCCCGGCGCGCCGCCGGCGTTTATTCGTGCCAGCGGGCCGGAGACGGTGATGCCGCCCGGGTCGAGCTTGATGAAGCTGCCGCCGGCCTTGAGGGTCAGTTCGATGCCGGCTTCGATGACCATTTTCTGCCCGGCCTTGAGGTGGATCTCGCGGCCGGCCTTGGTCAGATGGGCCGTGCCGAGCTTGATGTGCTGGGTCTGGCCGACAGTGAGGTGGTCGTCGGGTTTGACTTCGACCTTGCGGTCGCCGGCAACGGTCAGGTGCTCCTCGGCGCGGAATTCGCTGTAGCTGTTGGCCTCCACCGTGTCGTGACGTTCGTGGCCGACGCGGATCTTCTGGTCGTGCTCGATGTTCTCGTCCCAGTCGCGCTGGGCGTGGAGGTAGATGTGCTCGGCGCCCTTGCGGTCTTCGATGCGTAGTTCGTTGTAGCCGCCACCGCCTGGTGAGCTGAGGGTCTTGAACACCGTGCGGGTCTTGTTCGCCGGCAGGTCGTAGGGAACCTGGTGTTCCTTGTGGTAGAGGCAACCGGTCACCAGCGGCTGATCGGGGTCGCCTTCGAGGAAGGTCACCAGCACTTCCATCCCGACCCGCGGGATGGCGATGCCGCCGTAGCGGTCGCCGGCCCAGCTGGACGACACGCGCAGCCAGCAGCTGGTCTTGTCGTCGGCCTGGCCGTGGCGGTCCCAGTGGAACTGGACGCGCACGCGGCCGTATTCATCGCAGTGGATTTCTTCGCCGGCCGGGCCGGTGACCACGGCGGTCTGGCTACCGAGAACCTTCGGCTTCGGATGCTTCAGAGCCGGGCGGAAGGGGATGTCCCAGGGGGTGGCGGTGAAGTGGTTGCGGTAGCCTTGTTGGAAGCCGGAGCTGGCAAGAGCCCCCTCACCCCAGCCCTCTCCCCATAGGGGAGAGGGGGCCAGTCCGTGGTGAGCTGGGGCATTGGTAATTGATTCCTCCAACACCTGTGGCTGCTTACCTTCATGCAGCACTTCGGTCAGCAGCCAGAGCTGGTTCCAGTCGCTGCGGGGGTGTTCGCCGAGCGGGAGGAAGTGCCCGCTCGCCAGTCGCGGCTGGTCGCTTTCGCCTTCGGCCAGTTCGTAGTTGTGGCGGTGGCGCTCCAGGGCGCGTTGCGACAGGTGCTTGCCGCGGGCGCGCTCGGTGAAGCGGCCGGGGTAGTCGTAGTCTTCGAGATCCGGCTGGAAATCGCTGTGGAACGCGGCCTCCATGGTCAGGCGTGGCTTCTCGAAATCGTAATCGCGGCGCGTGACCCGGCTGGTACGGGTTTCCACACGCAGGCCGAAGCGCTTGATCACCGGTTGGTCGGCGACCAGGCCGCTGTCCTGCTGATAGGCGGTGGCCGCGAGCCTGGGGAAGACGGTCTGGTCATCGCCGAAGACCAGCACATGACCGCTCGCACCGTGCTGGAAGTGATAGTGGATGCCCTCTTCCTCGCACAGGCGCTGGATGAAGTGCAGGTCGGTTTCGTCGTACTGCACGCAGTATTTGCGCGGCGGGTAAATCACCGGGCCGAGCTGGAAGCGGTAGGCATCGGCCTGGATGCCATGCTCCTCGAGTAGCTGGGCGACGATCTGCGGCACGCTGAGGTGCTGGAAGATGCGCTGGTTGGTGCGATGGGCGAGGTAGGCCAGCTGTGGCACCAGCGTGAGCCGATAGCGGGTCAGGCGCTTGCCCGATTCACCCTGGGCGATGCGGTGGACCAGCCCGTGGATGCCCCTGCCGGCGGGGTCGAAGGCAAGAAAGGCGGGTTTATGCAGCAGTGCCTGCAGATCGAGGTCGGGGCGCTCGCTTACCAGTTCCAGGTCGAAGCGGTAGGGCTGGCTGATGGCCTCGCGGCCCCGGAATTCGAGCACCTTGAAGTCGTGATCCACGCCTTCGAGCGTCAGGCTGAAGTGGGTTTCATTGGCCGCGTTGAACATGGGGCTTTCCTTGTCCTGATGTCATCCATGGGAGTGCCCGAACCAGCGCTGCAAGCGGCTCGGTGCGGGGCGGCTGAAGGCCTGCAGCAAGCCTGCTGCATCGATCGAGCGCTGCGCTGCGTCGAACGCCAGTGCTGTGCGTAGGGCTGGCCAGCAATGCGCGGGAAGCTGCGGCGGGCGCTGCAGGGTGCTATCCAGCTCCATCGCCTTGGCCTGGCGAGCGCTGAGCCGGCGAAACGGATGGCTGCCGCTGGCCAGTTCGTAGAGCACGCAGGCCAGCGCATAGATATCGGCGCTGGCGGTCAGCTCGCCGCCGTCGAGCAGTTCCAGTGCCGCATAGCGCGGCGTCCAAGCCGCAAAACGCGTGCGACACAGGCGCGGCAGACCGGGTAGCAGGCCTTCCAGCGGCTGGCCGAGGCCGTAGTCGAACAGGCGCAGGCCGTCCTCGGCGAGCATCACATTGCTCGGCTTCAGGTCGCCATGCAGCACGCCCAGGCTGTGGGAATAGCTCAGCGCTTCCAGCAGCGGTAGCGCGATGCCCTGCAGTTCGCTCCAGGCTATGCCCTGCGGGCGTTCGCACAGCAGTTGGTCGAGGGTTGGCCCCTTGAGCAGTTCCAGGGTGATGAAGGCGCGCTGGCTGGCCGGGTCGATATCGAAGTTGTACAGGCGCACCACATGCCGATGGCTGAGGCGTGTCGTCAGTGCGTACTCGCTGTAGAGCAGCGCGCTGGCGTCGGGGTATTCGGCGAAATCCTCGCTGAGCGTCTTCAGCGCCACGTAAGGTTCCGGATCACCGAACTGTTCGCGCAGCAGATCGCGCGCGCGATAGACCGCACCCATGCCGCCGACGCCGAGCAGGCGCTCGATCCGGTAGCGGCCACCGAGCACGTCCGGCAGCTCGCCAGGGGCTGTCTTCGGTTTGACCGCTGCTGGCATGGCCGCGGTGGACGCCAGGGCAAAGTAGGTGAGGTCGCTGGCCTGCAATTGCGGTGCGTTCATCGGCGGATCACCACGGCGCTGAGGTTGTCCCGTGCCGGCCCCTTCAATGCCTGGCGAAACAGCCGCTCCAGCGCCAGGTGTGTGGATGGCAGGCTAAGTGCCGCACCGAGGGCGTCGGCGGACATGCTCTGGTAGAGGCCATCGCTGCATAGCAGCAGCGTGTCCCCGGGAAACACGTCGAACTCGAGGATATCCAGCTCCAGCTCTTCACGGGCCCCGATGGCGCGGGTCAGCGCATGGGCCGCAGGATGCCTGGCTGCTTGTTCGGGGGTCAGTTGTTGCTCGTCGAGCAGCTGCTGCAACAACGAATGATCCCGCGATAGCTGATAAAGCCGCCCGCTGCGCCACAGATAACAGCGGCTGTCGCCCGCCCAGATGCATGCCGCGCGGTCATCCTCCACGAGCAGGGCGACCACGGTGCTGCCGATCACCGGGTCAGGGCGTTCGGCGGTGACCGTCAGTTCCTGGCTGAGCCGGCGATTCAGCTCGTGCAGGCAGCACCGCAGCGCCAGCATCCGCTCAGGCAGGTCGCCCGTAGTGGAAAGATCGGCAAGCTGCTCGACGATCAGGCGACTCGCCAGTGCGCCGTTCTGGTGTCCGCCCATGCCGTCGGCCACGGCCCACAACCCGGCCTGCGGCAGGTCGAGGAAGGCATCCTCGTTGCGCGCCCGCACCTTGCCGGTGTCGGTGCGCGCCGTGCTGCGCCAGCTACACGCCGTCGCGCTCATCACAGCGTCGCCGGCAGCTTGAAGCCGCGCAGCAGCGCGAGGTCGAAAGGATTCGGCGAGCGCTGCGCGTGCAGCAGGTAGTTGGCGCGCAGGCCGCCGAGATCGGCCTTGAGCATCAACACGTCGCGGCCGCTGTGGTAGTCGACCTGCATCAGGTCGATCAGGCGGAACAGCGACCAGGGCCCGGTGTTCTTCTCGATACCCACGCGACGGCCGCCGAGTTCTTCCACCACCAGGCTGGTGCGTCCGTCGTCGGCTTCGGCCGGCCAGCGGAACGCGGTCTGCACGATTGGACCGTGGCGATACTCCATCTGCTGGTTGCCGAAGCGGAAGTCGGCACGACCGAGGCTCGAATCCAGCGAATAGGGCTCCAGCTTGAACAGGATCAGCGGCTCGTTGGGATTCTCGGCGAAGAAGCTGCGGCGAATGGTCTGCGCCCGGCTCATCTGCGCGAGGAACTGCTCGGACAGTGGCATGCCGCGACCGTCGACCCGGCGCAGTTGGTACTGACCGGCGCTGCCGCTGACGAAGGGTTTGAGGTAGCGCTCGAAGAAGCTGTCCGCCAGGCCCTGGGCTTTGAAAAACTCGCGGAAGTCGGCGAGGGCGACGTCGCTGGCGCTGTGGGCACTGAACGGGTAACGCTCGCGCAGCGAACCGCGATAGCTGGCGTAGAGCTCGTTGCGATAGCGCTGGTTGAGGTAGTGATAGGCGTCGCTGAGCACCAGCGACCAGCTGTCCTCGGCCAGCAGGCCAAGCCACTGGCCGACCGGCTGCGGTAGGCGAGCAGCGCTGTTGCGCAGTTGGTTGATGGCGTCGCGCTGACCGCCCATGCGCGCCTTGGCCATCTCGAATGCGGCCTGTTCCGGTGCGCTGGCGTGGGCCAGCGAGGCCAGTTGCAATTGCAGAGCATCGAGTGCCTGCAGGCTTGCCGTCAGCTCCGGGCCAGCCGCGCCGTTCTCGTCGAGCAGCTGGTGCAGCGGCGCGAAGCTGCGTTCGAGGGTCTTGCGTGCGGTGTCCGGTACGTTCTTCAGCAGCGCAGCTTGTGCCTGCCCCGCCGCGGCGGTGGCCAGCTTGGCCGCCTTGCCAAGCTTGCCACCAGCGTTCTGGGCAGCATCGGCCAGTTCGCCGGCCTCCACAGGTGCGTCGGCGAGACCGGCGAAGCGGGTGTTTTCGCGCACTGCCAGCAGTAGTTGCAGCAGCGGCGAGTTGGCAGCGGTGAGTCCGGCGAGCTGCGCGGCACCCTGCGCCGCACTGCCGGCCGAGAGGACGTTCAGCTGGGTGATTGCCTCGCTCCAGTGTGTGGCGTAGTCACGGAAGTACAGCTGCTCCATTTCCACCAGCAGGCGCCCGAGGTCCTTGGCGCTGAGGCTGTCACCTTCACCCAGCACCCAGTTGTCGCGCAGGATTTCGCTGACCAGCTCGGTGCCCTGGGCGACGAACAGCTTCTGATAGCCGCGCTGGGTGTAGAAGCCGGGAATCGCATAGTCGCCGCCGACGAACAGGGACGCCTGCGGGCCGAGCTGCGTGTTCAGTCGATAGTCGGGAAGGTTGTGCGCCTGATCGCGCAGCATGCGGTACACAACTGCCGCCAGCGATTCGCTGCGCAACTGGGCACGGGCCTTGGCCACCAGATTGTCGTTCAGCTGATAGGGTGCGAACGACTCCTCCAGCAGGCGGGCAAAATGGGTGTTCAGGCCTTGCTGGGCAACCGCGTTGCCGCTATGACGCAGCGACCAGTCGGCGGCCAGCCAGTCCTTGAGGAAGGCCGCATCTCGGCGCTCGGCAAGGTTCAGCATGAGGTACGCGCGCAGGCTACCGAGCAGCTGTTCGCGATCATTCAGGTTGGCGCGGATCTGCGCTTCCAGCTGCCGACCGACCCGTGGCAGCAGCAGCGTTTCCAGATTGCGACGGTAGGCGTCGTGCAATGTCGGGTCGACCGCCTCGCCCTGATACAGGCCACCACGGCGTAGCCAGGACACATCGTCCCTGAGCGGAAATACCTGGGTTGCCGCGTAGCTGCCATCGAGCACCTTGAGGGTGCGCAGTGCTTCGTCTTCCACCTTGATGGTCTTGCGTTCGCCGCCCAGCGTCTGGGCGATGCCGCGCAGCTGTTCGAGGCGCTCGTGGTTGCTGGAGAAGTTCAGTGCCCAGGCGCCGCCGAACAGCACCAGGCAACCGAAGGCGCCTGCATAAAGCGCGCGCTGGCCCCAGTCGATGCGGCGAACCTCGCGCTGATCGAGGCCCGCCAGTTCGGCTTCGGGAAAGATCACCCGGCTGAGCAGTTGATTGATGAAGCGTGCACGACCGCTGCGGAAGGTCGGCAGTGCTCTGCTGGCCAGGCCGAGCTGGCGGCCGATGCCGGCAGTGAGCGGGTCGAGACCTTCGCGTAGCTGCGGCGCGCTGGTCAGGTAGAAGCCACGTAGCTGGCTGGCACGCTGATAGCGGTTGCCGGTAAACGCGAGTTCGATGAACAGGCTCAGGCGCTCGCCGATCTGCCCCAGCTGATGCGGAAAGTCGAGGATGCGTCCGCGGCGCTGGCTGTCACGTTCCTGGTGCATGCGCATGATCACCTGGCTGTTCAGCCGGCGCAGCAGTTCCTCGAACTCCTCGCGCACCACCTGCGCATCGCTGCCATTCTGCTCCTTACGGAAGCTGGCACCGAGTACCTGATCGCTTTCCTCGCGGGACAGCTGATCGAAGAACTCGTCGAAACCGAGAATCCGATCGGCCTTGCTCAGCACCAGATAGACGGGTACATCGACGCCCAGGCGCTGGTGGATCTCATGCAGGCGCTGGCGAGCCTGACGGGCAAGGTTCTCCAGCTCCAGTTCATTGCCGCCTAGCAGCTGATCCACCGGCAGGTTGACCAGTACGCCGTTGAGCGGTCGGGCACGGCGCTTGCGCAGCAGGCCGAGCAGAGTGTCCCAGGCGCTACCGTCGACGGCGGCGTCGGGCTGGGTCAGATAGCGGCCGGCCGTATCGATCAGCACGGCATGATCGGCGAAGTACCAATCGGCGTAGCGGGTGCCGGAGACGTCCTTGGTCAGGCGCTGCTGCTCGCTGCGGTTGAGCGGGAAATCCAGCCCGGAGAAATCCAGCAGGCTGGTCTTGCCGCTACCCTGGGGGCCAATCAGCAGGTACCAGGGCAGCTCGCTGCGCCATTTCTCGCTGCGCCCGCGGTAGAGGCTGGAGGTTTTCAGGGTGCGCAGCGCCTGCCTGAAGCGATGGCGCAGCTCCTGTTGCTCTTCGCCGATCAGGCCGTCGCGGCGCAGCTGCTCCTGAATGTCCTGGTCCTCGGCATCGCGCTTCTTGCGCGCGCTGGCGCGCCAGCTGGCGAAGACCATGGCCAGGCCCCAGCCGAGAAACAGCACGCTGATGCTCAGCAGACGGCTGCTGGATGACTCCCAGAAACGGTGGTCATTCACCGCCAGCAGCGGCCCGACGAACCACACCAGAACTGCTAGCAGCAGGACCAGCAGTAGGCTCCAGACCCAGGTTCGGCGCAGCACGGCGCCGAGTTTGCCGAAGAACGTCTTCATCTCATTTCATCCCTGAAAAGGTGGAATCGCCGGCATCCATGTCCAGCGAGCGATAGGGTTGCAGCACGCTCTCGCGTTGTTCGCCGAGCACCCAGGCGAAACCGCTGTAGATCACCCCGAGGCACATCAGGGTGAACAGCGCGACCATCCACCAGGGCACGATGCGCACCAGGCGCCGGCGGGTGTCCTTGAGGCCCTCCCAGTGCGGCGACAGCTCGCGCGGTATGTCGCCACGCATCTGCCTGATCTGCCGGTAGAGGCTGTCGCGCACCGCTTCCAGCTCGAGCATGCCGCGCGGCAACACGCGGTACTTGCCCTCGAAGCCGAGGGACAGGCACAGGTACATCAGTTCGAGCATAGGCAGGTGCTTGACCGGGTTGCGCGATAGCCGCTCGAGCAGCTGGAAGAACTTCTCGCCGCCGAAGGTTTCGTTGTGGAAGGAGGACAGCAGGCTCATCTGCGACCATTCGCTCTCGTTGCCCCAGGGCGTGGTCACTACGGCCTCGTCGAGAATGGTGCAGAGCACGTAGCGCGCCGCCATCACCTGACTGCTCTCGGCGCCGTCGTGCAGGGCGCGGTGCTCGAACAGCTTGATCGCGCTGCTCAATTGCCGGTGCAGTGCCTGCAGGTCTTCGCTGTCCAGGCTGTGCTTGAGCCGTACCACTTCCGAGAGCAGCGGCGAGGCGGCGGCCACCAGCGGATTGAGACTGATGTTGAAGGTTTCCGCCGGGCGCAGGCGGGCGGCGTAGATCATCCGCTCCTCCAGCTGCTCGAAGCGCGGCGGGGTGTCGAAGTCGGTCAACGGGCTCTGTGCCGGGGCCTCGCCGGCGCGGTTGACGATGACCGTGTGGTCGTTCTGTCCGTAATCCATTTCCTTGATCATGTCGCTCAGTCCCTGACCGCCCAAAATTTCAGTTCGAGCCCGGCGAAGTCACCGGACACATGGAAGGCAAAGCCGCCGGAGCGCTCCAGCTGCGCCTGGTCCTCGGCGTTGAGTTCCAGCGCGAAATAGGTCTTGCCTGCATGGAAGGGGATCTGCCGCGGCGCCACCGGCAGCGGCTTGATGCGGATGCCCGGCAGATGCAGGTTGACCAGCTGGCGGATGCGCTCCACCGGGCCGATCTTCAGGTGCGCCGGCAGGCGGGTGCGCAGGGTTTCCGAATCGCACTGGGCGCTGGCGGCGAGCACGAAGGACGCCGTGCCGAGCAGCTTGTGATCGTGCAGTGGCGATACCTGGATGCCGTACTGGCGCTGCTGCAGCAGCAGTTCAATGGCGTGCTGTTCGAGCACCATCGACAGCACCTGGCGGATCGCGTCCATCAGCTTGCGGAAGCTCGCGCCCTGGTCACTGTGCTGGTAACGACCCTCCAGGCGTGGGCGCTTGCTCTCGCTGGAGAAGGTCGCCAGCTCGCCGAGCAGGCCAAGCAGGTCGCGGTAGATCTGCTCCGGGTGCACCTTCTCCACGCCCAGGTAGTGGCGCAGCACCGGTTCGTGACGGTTGATCAGCTGCAGCATCATGAAGTCGCCGACCTCGGCGCCACCCACCTTGCCGGTGGCGCTGATTCGCTCGGCAAGGGTATCGCCGCGGTGGGCGAGCATGCTGATCACTTCCTTCAGGCAGGACAGCAGATAGGCGGAGGCCTGGAAGTTGACATAGGTGGGGATGAACTCGGGGTCGAGGCTGATGACCCCGTCCGGCGTGGTGTCCAGCACCTCACACAGCTGCAGTTTCACGTAGGCCTGGTCGCTCTGCTGCTCGCCCAGCAGCAGGCGGAAATCCGGCAGCCCGGTGCTGACCTGGCTGGTGCTGCTGTCGCCGGCATTGGAGTCGGCGACATCCAGCTCATGGGCGGTGTAGCGCGCCAGCACGTCCTTCTGTTCGGGGCGACGCGTTTCGATGTGGTTGCCGGTGACCAGTGGCAGCGCGAGGTATACCGGTGTACTGCCGGTGTTCGGCGGAATGTCCAGCGCCAGTGGCTCGCGCTCGCTGCCCAGCTCGAACAGCGTGCCATCCAACAGGATGCCGCTGGCCTGGCTGAGCACCAGCTTGCCCATGTTGAGGAACTGGCGGTCGATCTCCAAGTTGAAGAAACCCCAGGCATAGCTGCCCAGCTTCTGGGTGCGCGCCTTGAGTTGGTGATCGTAGTAGCGATCGTTCTGCTGGAAGTGTTGCGGACGCAGCAGCATGCCTTCCTGCCAGACAACCTTGTGCAGGCTCATGCTTATTTTCCTTCTTCGGCGAGCGGGTCGAACAGCGCGATGCCGCGCTCATCCAGGCTTAGGGCGACACGGGTGCGCTCTTGCGGCGGCACGGCGATGACGTAGCGCCAGCTGGCTTCCGGCAGGTCGCGGTAGGCGGCCAACACGCCGACATAGCGGCTGCCTTCCTGCACCGATAGCTTCAACTCGCGGCTTTCGCCGGGACGCAGTTCCAGTTCCTCGGAGGTCACCAGGTCTGGCGCCAGGGCTTCCTTGGGCCGCTGGTAGAGGGCGAAGAAGTCGCCGTTTTCGAACGCCACCGGATGCTTGAGCTCCAGCAGGCGCAGCACGATCGGCGAAGGCCGGCCGTTGAGGTCGGGGTTGAGACGCTCGCTGCCGTGCAGCTCGAGGTCCAGCTTGGTCAGCTTGGAGTACGGCGACAGTGCCGAGCAGCCGCCCAGCACGAGCAGCGAGGCCAGCATGGCCAGGGTGATGCGACGAGGCATGGGATCATCCTTGATGGGTTGAATCGAGCGTGGCGATCAGGCGCACCTGCTCCTCATAGGTCTTGGCGAAGTCGCGGGCGAACAGCCGTTCGCTCCAGTCGGCGTCCTGGCCGAGGCTGTGATGCAACCGGCGGTAGGCGCGCCAGCGACTGCCGGCGGTGGCGATCAGCGGCTTGCGGCCCTCGCGTTCGAAACGCAGTGCCAGCTGCTCCGGCGCGAGCTGTTCGAACATGGCGTGAACGGCGGCGCGGCTGGCCGCTAGCAGTGCCACCTGATGCGCCTGCAGGTCGCGGAAGGCGCGTCCGATGGCCTGTTCAGCCGTAAGCTGGCCGGGCTTGCCACCTCGCAGCAGGGCGCTCACGGCCTCACCCGTATCGGCACTGTGCTTGAGTGGGTTGTTGCCAGCGCTCTGCACAGTGGTCAACGCCAGGCGCAACTCGTTCTTCAGCTCGCTGCGGGTGCGTAGGCTCTGCTGCAGGCCGCCGACGCTCTGCTTGAGCAGGCGGGCGGCGTTCAACGCCAGGGCCTGGCGCTGTTCCTCGTCGAGATCGTCGAGATCGATGCCCAGCGCCTCGCCGAAACGCGCCCAGAATCCCTGCGGCAGTCGTTCGGGCTCGGCTTCGCGCTTGGCTTCCGGCGCTGCCTGAGGCATGACCAGCTCCGGCAACGGCAGGCTTTCCATGTCGATGCGCGCGTAGTCGCGCTGCTGCGCCTGGCGCTGTGGCGCTACCAGGGCGAGGTCGAGGTCGTCTACCTCGGCATAGACGCGCTCCTGCTGATCCATGGCAACCAGCGGATCGAGGTCGAGAAAAGCGTCGTCGGGGATGATGCTGCCGGCCGGCTGCGGGCGGCCGATGTCGCCTTCGAACAGCGCCGGGTCCTGAATCAGCCGGGCGCGGATCTCGAAGTCGCCCAGGCAGTAGACGCTGCCATGCTCGATGCGCTGCGGCTGGCCCTTGACCAGGCTGGCGCCACTGTCCTTGAGCTGGATGCCGTTGCTGCTGGTGTCGGTAAGGAAGAAGGCGCCGTCGCGGTAGCTGATCACCGCGTGACGCCCGGAGAGGACGCGCTTGCGATCCGGGATCACCCAATCGCAGCCTTCGGCCCGGCCGATCACGCCGCCGGCCTGCTTGAAGGTTTTGGTGGTCAGCAGCCCCGGCACGAATTGCTGGGCACCCACCATATCGAAGACCAGTTCCATGGTCGTGTCGCTCCTTGCGGTCACTGGCCGCGATTCAAAGCCTGCGGGTCGCCCAGCGGACGATATTGGTCATCGTTGAATTTGTAGTTGCCGGTGCAGCCGGTGAGCAGGGCTGCGGCGAAGAGCGAAACGAGGGCGTAATAGCGCACGGGCACGCGATTTCCTCCTTGAAGTCGTGTGTGGGGGCAAGGTGCGCATGGCGCGACCTGGTCGGCGCATTGAAGTTCAGTTGTCCTGCAGGCTCGGTGATCGGGTTCACAGAACACCCGTTGGATGGGTCTAAAACGAGCGTGAGGTCAGGTTGAGGCGGCTTGGTGACGCCGCGCGGCAGGTTTGCCTTGCGCCGGCCTGGCGTTGCTGGCAGGCCATGAGGCTCGTTTTCGTTGGTCGGAACGATATTGGTGCAATCGGGCACTCGGCCAGCAAATGCAATGACAAGGCCCAATTGTCCTCAACTCTTGACTAGGTTGGGGTGGTTGCGGTCCATACCTCTGGGTAGGGATCGCCTGATGGAAGCGCTAACCGGAAGCGCCAATGCAAGCAAGTCAGGTGTTCACATGTAGCGAGGCGTTTCGCTAGGAGAACCACGGCCCGTTTAATGGTGTTAGATACGCAAAACTAGATGGACTCCGCCAGCCATTGCATGTCATCCGCTCGCGCTCTGGTTTTCTCCAGAAAACAACTGGAACCATTAAGTGCGTCCATGGTTCCGCCTGTCAGCATCCCAAGCAGTCGACAATCATTGTCTCTAAAGGATATCCATGCCCGCTGTGCTGCAAGGAGTTGCGCGCTGAGCGGTTCGTCAAGATTGAGCCGGACGACGTTGTAGAAATGGTTAAGTCGTGCGTCCTGCTGAGCCATTTCAGCGGCGTTGCAATTGAGCATGTTAACGGTTATGCCGTCGGATGCATCCATGCATTCGGTATAAGACGGCGAATATTCCGAAGCAACTGAAAACTGAAACGCAGCTGCCGCAGCAATCATGGTGAGATATTGGCTTATACGCATAATGAAATTTTTCAGGAGTTTTTTAAGGTAGAAAAGGGCTGGGTAGCTGCTCCCTGTAACCGGTTGGTTGTTCAACTGCTGCATATCTGCGGTGCGTGCTGAAAGATTCCCGGTTCTGGGATGGCGTTAAAAAGCGCTCAGCAAATGTTCGCCGAGCGCTTGGTGTTCACACCGCGTTAAGTTGAGGAATCTCCATACCGATTTTTGCAGACGCAAAGTTCATGTCTCCGCTGGCTATGGACTGTGCTTTAAAACCTGTTCCGATCAAGTCTCTGATGTAGAGCTTGTTGTAAATAAAAGCGAACACCACGTTGCTCAAGCCGAAAGTAATGAAGGCGATAACCAGTTGGATCAACGCGTATTTCCAGTCACCGCGAAACGCGGCTGGGAAAAAACCGAAAAAGAACGTTGTCCAGGAAAAGCCAACTGGCGCTTCTTTCATCGCGCCAGTATTCGGGTTCTTGAAGATAATCGATGTGTAGGCCATTACTTTTTGCTCCTTGTGCCCTTTAAATAGGTCGTCTGCCTGGGCGAACAAACGACGCGGTAACGGTATTTTTATCTAGGCTGCGGGCGAGCCATAGTCGCGCACCGGATGACGTCGCTAGGTGCGAAGTGTCCAGATAAGTCTGGCGTTACTGGCACTTTGGATTGGTCGAAACTTCCTCGCTAGCCTCGCGCAACATGCTCTCCACCTCGGCCTCATTGCGCGCTGTGTACACGCGTCCTCCAGTGTTTTCGGCGATGCAGTTGGATAACTCGCTGTCACTGATGTTGACCACGTTGACGCGCAGGCGTGGTTGCTGGACGGCAATGCTGCTCGACACGGCGCAGGCGTTGCGCTCGCAACCATCTTCGCCATCCACGAACATCACTATCAGTGCATCGCGCCAGCGACCATCGACCTGGCTGGCTGCGAGTTCCAAGCTGCTTGCCAAAGGTGTTCCGTCGTTCGCGCCGAGCTGCTGCACGCTGCGTTTCAGCTGAGCTCGCTGGCTCTTCCCGAACAGTCCCTGATCGACCTGGTTGTGGCAGCCATCGAAGGTGATCAACCTGGTGTCGATAGCGGGGTGTAAATTGTCGAGCATGCCGCCGAAGGCCTGTTTAGCCACCGTTAGCCGGGTTGGCTCGCTCAGCATTCGCGCACGACGCGGGTCGTCCTCGGGAAGGCGGATACCGGTGCTGTGGAACCACAGGTCGTCCTCCGGCGAGACGTCGATATTGAGGTTCATCGACCCGGAGGTATCCAGCACCACAGCAAAATCCGGAGGCCGCACATTTCCCGGTTGGCAGGCATGGCTGATCATTGGTGTGGGGTTGATCAGGTGCAGCAGGTAGCCCCGCCAGAACCAGAGCAGCCAGAGCAACACAAGCAATAGCAAAGGCAGCAGCAGCCACCACAGCGGAAGGCGCAGCCACCAGCGTTTGCGTGGTACTGGCGTCGGTTGCGGCGGCATTGAGGCCGGCGGTATCGCGGACGCAGGCGGGGGTGGCGGCAAGCCCCAGCGCACCACCAGTGGTTCATCGTTGAGGCTGTAGAGGTTGGCCAGGTCCGGCGCACCGATCAGGCTGCGCAGGCGGGTGGCGGTATCGTCCTGGCCGCGACTTTGCAGCTCGTTGGCCAGGTGGCCGATGGCGTGCTGACGCTGCTGGTACTTCTCCAGCAGCCGGCGCTGCTGATCGGCGTTCAGTTCGGCATAGGGGTGCGGCTGTCCTGCAAGTTCGGACCACCATTGCAGTTTCCCGTCCTCACCGGTCCGGGGCACGGCGTACAGGCTGGCGACGCTGGGCGGGAAATGCCGACGTATCAGCTCGACCTTGGCATCGAGTGCCGATAGCGCCTGTTGGGGATAAGTTGCCGACTCGCGTGTCACCCGCTGCATGAAGCGAATTCCTGAAAAATGAAGGCCGTCGGCAAGGACGGCCTCTGGGGGAGTGGGCTGGTTACTCGTAGCCCAGGCTCAATTGCAGACGGCTGACCTTCTGCTGCAGCGCCTTGAGTTCCTGCTGACGCGCGGCGATGTCGGCAGCACTGCCACCGCTGGCGGGGCTGCGCTGGAGGTCCTGTTCCAGCGTGGCGATCTGCTGTTGCACCTGGTCCTTGTTGGCGTGCCGGCTCTTGAGCTGGCTCAGGAGGCTGTTCAACGACTGCTGCAGGCTGGCCTGCCGCTGGCGCTGGGCGTCCAGGCTCTGGCGAGTGGCCTGCTGTTGTGCGCTGATCTCCTCGTATACCCGGTGGAACAGTTCGTTTTCCGCCCGGGCATCCAGCAGTTCCTGCTCACGCTGGCGAATCTGCGCGCTGTAACCGCCGGAGTGGTCGCATTGCATCTTGGCGATCAGGCTTGCGTCATTGTTGGCGGAGTTGCAGTTGGCCGGTGCGGTGGCGCAACCGGCCAGCGTCAGCACCGCGAGGGCGCCAAACAACAGTCGAAAGATCATGTGCGTCGCCTCAGCCCAGGGTGATCGCGGAGCGCTGGCTATAGAGGCCATCGACTTCCTGCTGCAGGGCCGCGACCTTGAGGTTCATCTTGCCGATCTCCTCTTCGATCTTGACCACATCGGTGCCGGCACCGCTTTCGCGCTCAAGCTTGGCGGTCTTCTCGTATTCGCTGACCTTGTTGCGCATATTGGCCAGTTCCTTGCGCATCAGCGCCAGGTTCTGGTCGACGCCTGCCAGCTCCTGCTCGGCCTGGGCCTTGTCCAGCTGCTTGTTCTTGATCGACTTCTGGATGGCGGCGATGCTCTGCTCGTCGTCACGGATGACGCGCTGCATGGTTTCGGTCCGCGCAACGACGTTTTCAGTGTCTTTCTGAATGTCCGCGCTCATTACCCCCAGGCGCTCGGCGGTGTTGGCGTACTGGCTGCGACGCTGGTCGTAGTAATAGTTGGCGCCCATGGCCACGCCGCACGCGGCGAGACCAGCCACAACGGCACAAGCGGCCTTGTTGCTGGAGTTGGACAGAGCGCAGGCCAGCACGCCAACACTGGCGGCGCCAGCGCAGGCAGTGAAGCCCGACTTGCTGAAGAACGCGGCGTCATTGCCCTGGGTCAGGCGCGGGTCGGCGGCCGGAACCGAACTGTCGGTGAGCAGGCTCCCGGTGCTGGCGCAGCCGCTCAGCAGAATGCTGCCTGCCATGACAAAGCCGAGTACGGCTCTGGAAAACATACCTTGGCTCAGTTTCATGTTGTCGCTCCTTGTGTGTTTGGCGTTGTGCTTTTTCTAGTTATCGGGATACGGCCTTGCAGCTGGTGAGCCAGGCACTGGTGTCGATCTTCTGGGTCTGCAGGAAGGCCTTCTGGTTGGCCCAGTGGGTGCGCAGATAGGGCTTGAGTTCCTGCAGCTGCTTGTTGCGACCGATGAGCTCTTCCATCACCGGCAGCTGTTTCTGCAGCAGCGGCTGGCCGTAGAGGCTGGCCGACTCGACCAGGCTACTGGCGTAGTAGCGGCTGAGCTTGTGCAGGCGGTCCTGCTGCTCGTCGAGCTTGCCCTTGCGCATGGGGCAACTGGGGTCCTGCTCGGCGGCAGCGCAGTTGAGGTCGTAGTTTTTCTGCAGGAAGTCCAGATACTGGCCGTCATCGAGCATCTTTGTGCAAAGGAAGGCGCCCAGGTTGAGGCTGGCTCGAATGGCCTGATCGCGAGCCTCTTCCTGCTGCTGGTTGCTGGCGCGTAGCTGGTTTTCCAGCGACTTGAGCTGATCCTTGAGCGCCTGGTCTTCTACCCCGGAGGCCAGCGCTTCTAGTGCCTGCACGGTGCCCTTGTCCTTGGCGCCATCTTCCGTACCGCTGCCCAGTTTTTTCCAGCTGCTTTCTATGCTGGCGACCCGCTCGCGCGAGGTCAGCGTCGGTGACACCAGCGCCAAGCGCAGGCCGGTCGTCTTGTTCTTCACCTGGCCCTGGGCGTTGTAATAGGGCTCTTCCCTGCGCAGGGCTGTACGCATGTCGCCTTGCGCAGTCAGATAGTTGCCGCCGCGCACCACGTAGCCGCCGGCTTGACCATGCTGACGGTCGAGCTTGTTCAGGCGGAAGGGCTCGAAGATCATCTCGTCCGCATTGCCGAGCATGTCATGCAAGCCCAGCGGGTTGGGCTTGAGTAGGCCCGACAGCTGCAATTGGCCATTGGCCGATTGCGAGCCGGCGAACCACTCATGGCCGTTTAGCCCTTCGGGCATTGGATAGCGCCCGTCGCGAAACTCGGCGGTGCCGACTTCAAGTCCACCGCGCGCGGCAAACTCCCACTCGATCTCGGTCGGCAGACGGACAAAGCCCAGCACACCGTCTTCTTTGGGCAGCTTGCCCGCCGCGTGCTGGCGCAACCACAGGTTGTATTTGTCCGAAGCCTGCAGCGCATCCAGCCAACTGATCGCCACCACCGGCAGGCGCAGCTTGTTGGACGGCGTCGGGCAGCTCTCGTCGGTCAGGGCGCGGTACTGCAGTTGGGTCATTTCATATTTGGCCAGCAGGTAGTAGCGCGACTTCTCGGAACCACTGGAGGTGAAACTGCCGGCGATAAAGGCCGGACGGCTCTGTTCGACGTAGCCCCATTCGGCGCTGTCCTGGCCGATGCTGATGGGATAGTCGTCCAGCGGACCGGCCATGGGGATATGCACCTTGCGGAACACCATGGAGCCGTCGCAGGGCATGGGCAGTACCACGTCGCCGGCCTCGGGCATGGGGTTGAAGTGTTTCTCGTCCCAGGTGGCGAAGGCCTGGGTGCAGGCCAGCCCGAGGGGCAACAGCAGGAAACGGCACCAGTTTCTAGAGTTCACGCAGACTCTCCGCAGGTTCAATACTGATGGCGCGCAAGGCGCCGATTAGGGCAACCAGCGCCGCTACAAGCAGCGCCAGCAACAGGGCGATCAGCCCGTGCCAGAAAGTGATGTCACAGACGAAGGCGCCTGTGGCCTGACTGCTGCCCAGCAGGCGGTTGAACAACTGGCTGCCGACGCCGTAGCACGCCAGACCGCCAAGATAGCCGGCGCCGCTGAGAAACAACGCCTGCAGCACCAGATAGCCAGCCACAGCAGCTCGCTGAAAACCCAGCAGGCGCAACAGCGCCAAGCTGCGCCGCTTGCGGTCGATGTTGGCGAGAAAGGCGCCGATCAGCGAAGCGATACAGCCCACCAGCGAGGCGCCGGCGATGACCCCGAAGATCACGCCCAGCACATGATTGATAGCCTTGACCGCATCGATCTCGGCCAGGCGGCTGCTGGTTTCGATGTGTTGCGCATTCAGCCAGCGCTCCAGCGGCGCAACGCTGTCGATATCCCGTGCATACAAGCGTGCGCGGGCATAATCGGGCGTCTGGCCCTCGGCAGAGTTACCGTTGTGCGCGCCCAGCGCGGGCACCTGATAGCCGTCGCGAAAGCGTTCCAGCCCCAACAGCAGCTCAGGCGCGACGAAGGCGGCGGGGCGACCGAAACGCGCCGGGTCGAGTACCGCCAGCACCTGCAGGGGGTGCTCGCCGCGCTCGTTGACACCGTTCAGCCGGCGCGTCACACGCAGTTGCAGCGAGTCACCGGCCTGGACGTTCAGGCGCTCGGCGGCGCGTGCACTGAGAATCACCTGGTTGCCGCGTAGCGCGCTCAGTGGCGTGTCGAGTAGCGGGTCGCCGGCCTGGGTGGGGATGATCTCTGCGTTTTCGACGAAGCGCCGGTTGGGGCCGAGCAGATCGGCCTGGGTGTTCAGTGAGCGGGTCTGACCGATGGCGAAACCGGTTTCCGGGCGCTGTTGCAGTTGCGTGAGCCAGGCTGTGTCGTAGTTGCCGCTGCTCAGCAGGCGGATTTCCAGGTTGCGCGGATCGCGCAACAGGTCATCCTGCAGCTGGCTGACCACGCCGTGCTTGAGGCCGAACAGCAGCAGCAGCGGGGCAATCACCGCCACCAGTGAGGCCGCCACACACAGCGACACCTTGCGGTCATGCCACAGGTCGTTGAGTGCCAGCCTGCCGAGCAGGGCGAAGCGATCAAGCCACAGGGACAAAGGCTGTCTCCCCTTCACGGCTGACGGCGCCCAGTCGCGCCAGACCAAACTCGTCGATCAGCGCCCAGTCGTGGGACACCACCAGCGCGGTCAGCCCCAGCTCGCGCACCAGGCTCAGCAGCAGCTCGAACAGCCGCCGTGCATTGACCGGGTCGAGCGCTGCGGTGGGTTCGTCGGCCAGCAGCAGTTGCGGCTCATGGGCGATGGCCCGCACGCAAGCCACACGCTGACGCTCACCGATGGACAGGGCCTGGGGATACTTGTCGAGCAAGGGTTGCAGGCGCAGCACGTCCACAGCCTTTTCCACATGACTGCTGCGCGCCGGCAGGCCGAGCAGGCGGCGCGGCAGGCTGATGTTGTCGCGCACCTTGAGAAAGGGCAGCAGACCGCCGCTTTGCAGGACAAAACCCAACTGGCGCGAGCGTACTGCCGCCAGCGCCGACTGGTCGTCGGCCTGCAACATCTGGCAGATATCCACACGCTCGCGACCCAGCCGGTAGTGCGTCAGCGCCTGCGGGGCGAGCAACAGGCCGATGGCTTCGAGCAGGGTGCTCTTGCCACAGCCGCTCTCACCGGTGATGGCGCGAATCTCGCCATGCCCCAGCTGCAACGCCGGCAGGCAGACGCGATGCGCCTGCGCACCGCTGCCCCGTGCGACCCGTAGTCCCTGAATATCGAGCATGGCTCAGGGCATCATTTCCAGCGGCACCGGATACACGTTGTCGCGTGCATCACTGTCCTTGGCCAGCGCCACCCAGCGGTCCACATCGGCGTTGTAACGCTGGTAGTGGCGCAGCTTGGTGCTCAGGGTGCGGATGAATTTCTCCTGCGCGAGGCCGTCCCAGCTCTTCCAGGTTTCCTCGTCCAGATTGAGTACTTCGCTCTGGTAGGGCAGGTCTTCCAGGTATTCGCCGAGCATGCCCAGCTCCGCCAGGCGAGTGTTGTCGCCCTGCTTCAACTGGTTGGGATCGGCGCCCATGGTGGCGGCCACCGAACGCAGGCGCTCGAACATTTCGCTGGGCGAGATCAGGCCCTGGTTGGCGGCGTCGAGGATCTGCTTGAGCACGTCACTGAGGTCGCTGAGCTGGGATTTGGTCAGCAGCACGCGCACATCGGTGGTCGGCAGGTTCTGTTTGATCAGGTCGCGGTCGCTGATCCAGGCCTGGAACACGGGTGGGGCTTGGGTGCCGGTCTTCTGCCCAAGATAGGCCAGCTGCATGGCGTGGCCGATCAGGGCGGCGTCGTCGAGCATTTTCTGCTCTTCGCTGCTGGCAGCTGCCGGTTCCGCCTTGGCATTGAGTGCGCTGCCAATGGCCTCGTCGCCCATATAGGCGGCCTTGACCTGGCTGGTGATGGCGTTGGCCAGAGCATCGACCTTGCGCCCGTAGGCGTCCAGATCACCGGCATTGACCGGGTAATACAGCGAGGTGTTGGTGCCCGGATAGGTCGAGAGCGCCTGATACTGAGCCTCGGCTTTGCCGTGGTTCTTCAGGCCGGAGGCGGTCTTCAGGTGCAGGGTATAAATCGCCACGCCGGGGTTGCTGGCTTCGATCCGCACCTGTTCGGCGCTGAGACCGGTTCCGGACAGCTTGTTGTCGCCTTCGATGGCACCGGCATCGCTGATCAGCACCACATAGCGGGCGCCGAACTGGCTCCAGTCCACCTGATCGATGGCGTGCATAACGCCGGAGTAGGCGTCTTCGTCGAAGCTGCTGCTCGACACTTTGGCCTGCCTGAGGTCGGCCACCTTGCTCAGAAAGTCGGCGCCGTCCGTGACCTTGTTGGGGTCGGCGTACATCTTGCTGACGTACTCCAGGCCCGGGACGGCCTGGGTGCTGGAGCGGAAGGCGACCAGGCCGAACTTGACCTGCTTGCCGAGGTTTTCCACGGCGATCTGCGCGTAAACCTTCTTGATCGCCTCGCGGGTGCGCTCGATATAGGGGTCCATGGAAATGGTCGAATCGATGACGAACACCACGGCCGCGCTGAATTCCTTGAGCTGGCTGGTGATGGCCGGCTGACTCGTGTTGCCGGCTGCGCCTGCCGATCTTGCCGCGCCCGCTACATTACCGGCGACGGTTGATTGCGCCTCGGCCTTGCTTACCGAGGCAACGTTAAGCAGGCGCATGCGGAAACCTTCTTCGCTCATCACCTCCTCACCGCTCAGCACCGGCAGCAGGTAGAACTGCTTCTGTAGATCGACGAAGAATTCCGGCTCCTGCGCCAGCACGCCGGGGGCCGGCTGGCCCTGCTTGAGCTTGGCCCGCAGTGGCGCGACATGGCTGACCGGGTCCGGCGCATCGAGGATGCCCTCCAGCGTCGGGCGCTCCTTGAAGAACAGCAGGCGGTCACGGTTGGCCGGGTTGGTGAAGGCCAGGGTCAGCTGCATCTTCCAGTCCACGGTACAGGTGGCGGGCAGCCAGCCGATGGTTTTTCCATAGCTGTCCGGGCCGACGCGCAGCCACTCGGCGTTACCAGCCTGGGCGCGCTCGTAGACGTAGAAACGGCTGAATGCCGGCTGTGTCTGGCCGCTGCCACCGGCGCTGGCGCTCAGCTGGCAGTTGGGCGTGGTCAGTACGCGTTGGAACAGGGTCTGCTTGCCTTCTTGCAGAAGGGGGTTGTCCGCTGCCTGCAAGGTGGCGCTGGCGCAGAACGCCAGCAGTGCCGCACAGCTAATACGCAGGCTCACGGCTGCAGCTCCTCGTAGCGTTGGCGGGCCTGGGCGTCATCCGGCGCCGAGGCGAGGATGGTTTCGTACCAGTAGGCTGCGGTGGCGGCATCCGCTTCGGCGAAGCAGGTGCTGGGCTGGTGGAACTCGGGGTCGTACTCACGCGCATAGGCGTGGGCGATCTGCACGTCACCGGCCTGGGCGCGGTTGGCGTACAGGCGCTGGGCGATGCCGCAATGCCCGGCTTGCTTGGCGGTGGCGATGATTTCCAGCAGCGCGGCGCTGTCCGGCGCCTCGCGGATGCAGTTCTGCACGAAGCTCAGCTCGCTCTGGCTGGCCATGCTTTCCAGCGTGCAGGGGCCGGCGGCGAGCGGCTCGCTGACTGCAGCGGGTTCGGTTACCGCGGGCGGTGCCTCGGCCGGCGTTTCTACCGCTGGCTTCTTCAACCAGAGCCAGAGGCCCAAAGCGATTGCCAAGAGAACCAGTACACCGAGGATCAGTGGCAGCAGGTTGCTTTTCTTCTGCGCCGCAGGTTTCGTGACTGCCGGTTCTGCAACCACCGGCACAGGTTCGGGCGTGGCACTGAGCGGCTCTGCAGCCGGCTGCGACTCGGGCAGCTCCAGCGATGGCATGTCCGGGATTTCCAGCGGCGCCTCGGGCACGCTCATGCTGCCGTCGTCATAGAGCGCACGGGTTTCGCCACCGGCAATCGACGACAGCAGGCCCTGGGCCGGGCGCACCACGCCCTGATCCACGAGGCCACCATCGAGTTCACGCAATTCGATACGGAAGTTCGAGCTGCCGCTGCCTTCCAGCAGGGGATCGACCAAATCGGGGCCGATCAGGGTTTCCAGCACATCCTCGTCGGCGCCCTGGTTGAAGCTCGGCACCTGGAACCAGAACGGATTGTTGCTCCAGATCCGGTCGCCTTGCAGGTAGAACTGGTCCTGATTGCGCTGAATGGAAAACTCCAGCTTCTCGCTGGCGCCGCGCCATTTCTTCACCGCCAGTCGGGCCTGGCCGGGGATGTTTGGCTCAAGGGTCAGCAGGTCAACACGTATGGGCATGTCTTATCTCGCTTGGAACGACTGCAGCACACGGCCCAGCCATTCATTCTGTTCAATCGTGATTTCGCGTCCGGCGCTGTGCCCGGCGTTGTCCTGGGTAATGCAGGCCAGTCCGGACAGCCAGTCGCCAAGGAACAGCCTGGACTGGTCGACCGGCTGCACGGGCAGTTCGGGCAACTGGCCCGGCTGCGGGTGGCGATAGAAGGCGAACAGGTGATCCTTGCTGCCGATCAGGCTCTTGGGTCGGGCGTCCACGGGCTTGTGCAGGTTGCCGAACCAGGACACGTAGTCGCGCAATACCAGCTGCACGGTCAGTACCTGACGCTGCACCAGCTGATCGCGGCGCGTGCCGCTCTGGGTGCGCAGCAGCAGCGCACGGCTGATCTGCTCGGGCACGTCGAGGCGATAGGCGGCGGTGATGAGCTCGTCGACCACGGCCTCGACCACCTTGCGATCCAGGCCCAGCAGGGTCAGCAGGTTCTGGCGGTTGGCAAGTTCACGCAGATGGCTGATCCAGGCCTTGAACACGGCCCGGGCGAAGCGATGCTCGCTGCTTTGTTGCTGTGGCGCTGCCACCTTGGCTGCCGGTGTTTCAGCGCTGCCGAACACCTCGCCGAAGTCGAAGCCGCCATCGTTGCCGTACAGGCTCTGTGGCGCGGCCTGGGCTACTTCTTCGGTGCTTTCGGCGGCGTTCTCTTCAACCTCGTAGGCGCCGCTCAGATAGAGGTCGCGCACGCTGTCGCCGGACAACTGCAGGTGGTCGATCAGCTCGCCCAGCACCGGCAGCCGGCGGCCCAGGTCCTGCAGGATCATCTGTGCCTGGGCACGTTTGAGCGTCAGCGCGCCTTCGCCGCCCTTGTGATACCAGCCCTCGAGGCTGTGCAACAGATCGTCCTTGCAGCGCTCCAGCTGTTCCTCGATGCGGTTGAGCTTGAAGTCGAGGTGAGCGACCCGGCCGAGATACTGGCTGATGCGCTGGATGCCGCCGTCGTTCAGCGCCATCATCGCCGCCCAGGCCTCGTCCGGCTGGGCAATGTGCTCGCACACGGCCGGCGCATCGACGAAGGTCCGCCCCAGCAGCTGCAATTGCGCCTGATGGCGCGAAACCATGCCCAGCTCGTCGTAGGTGTGTTCGGCCATCTCGACGAAGGTGGCCATCGGCAGGCGCGGCTTGCGCACCAGGTAGGTGTTGCTGAACGGCTGGCCGGCCCAGTTCTGGATCCATTCGTATTGGCCGAAGCGCTCCAGCATGGTCTTCTTCAGCAGGCCTTCCCAGCCTTCGCGGACCATGTTTTCGTCCTGCTCAAGCATGGTGCCGATCTGCATGTCGAACATGGTCAGCGCCCAGATCAGGCCAGGCGTGCGCTTGCCGCGCTCCTGGACGGTGGCGCCCTGGGTCTTTTCGATCCAGCGGGTCAGTACCGGGCCGACGTCCTTGACGTCGATCTGCTTGGACGAGCTGGTGCAGACCACCAGACTGTTCATCTCCTGGCTGTCGGTGTAGCGCTCGAACAGGTAGGCGACCTTGCCGCGCAGCAGCAGCTGGGACACCGGGTTGCCGCCCTGGGCACTGGCCTGGCTGCCGGCTTCGCTGACCGAGCGGATGCCCAGGCGTCCGCGATAACCGGGGAAGTCCAGCAGATCAACCTGTTCCACCTGCGGGTCACACGTCGGATTGACCAGCGGGAAGATCATTTCGGCGGTCAGCGCGGCCAGTTGCACCACCGGCACGCCCACTGCCGGCAGCAGGTTGTCGCCTGGCGCCGGGCAGACCTCGACCGGCAGATCACGACTGCTGCCCAGGCGTTCAAGCATGTCCACATTCATGATGCTGTCGCGCTGGGAGTAACCTTCGCCGTCACGGCTGACCAGTACACTCAGCGGTGCGAACACCCGCGGTGCATGCCCCAGGCGCTGCAGTGTGGAGGCCAGCTGGATATAGAGGTTGGTCAGCTCCGGCTGCTCGCCCCAGAGAATCGAGAACAGCTCGGCGCGTTGGGTGCAGCTCAGGCGCGGCGCCAGCTCCATCGCCCGCGGCCAGTAGAGGTGCTCCAGCTTGCGGATGGATTTCTCGAAGTTGTCGCGCAGGTAATCCCACAGCGACACCACGTCGTCGGCGCTGACGCCGGCCTGTGGGGCATTCGTGGCACCGTTTTCAAACGGCTTGAGGATGCGGGCGATGCGCGGCTCGTCGAGTTCGTAGTCGACCAGCTCCTGGTTGAAGTCGTTGAACCAGGCGTTGGCCAGAATCTTCGCCAGCTCGATCTCGCTGAACAGCTTGAGCTCTACCGGATGGCTGGCCGGCCCCGACGTAGCGGTACGGCTGAAGCGGGTGACCAGACCGGTGGCCTCCTTGCCGCCACCCGGTGGGTTCACGTGCTTGATGAAGTCCAGACGGGTGTCGCCGTAGAGGGTTTCCAGCTTGCCCTGCTGGTTCGCCGCGAGCGCCGAGATCAGGTAGGACTTGCCGGCCTGGGACAGGCCGAAGAAGCCGATGGTCATGGGTGTGCCGGCTACCCGGCCAAGGCTGCGCGCCAGGTTGCGTGCACGGTGCAGCTTGAGGTTGAAGCTGTCGGCCTCGCTGTCCAGGCGGGGTGCGTTGCCACGCACTTCGCGAATCCACTCCAGGGCCTGGCCGGCGCCTTCGTGAATGGCCGCCCAGGAGGTGCTCAGTTGGATCTGTTTGGGAGTCAGGTTGCTCATTTGCGCTTCACACTTCCGCTGTCCAGCCAATACTTGGTGTCGCTCAGTCCCGCGTCGAGCATGGTGTTCAGCTCGAGCTCCAGGTCACTGCGCACGTTGAACGCGACCCTGTTGCTGCTGGACTCGACGCTGGCGATGGCCAGCCGGTCGCTGATCAGGCCCTGCTTGCGGGTGCGTTGGTCGCGGGTGTCGATCTTGAAGCGAATCTTCAGCAGCGGCGCCTCACCGTCTTCTCCGGCGCGGGAGAACTTTTCACGTCCGGCCTTGGTGAAGCGCAGGCTGTATAGCGGCGACGCCGCCCAGCGCTCGGCGGTCAGCTGGCGGAAGCCCAGCCGCAGGTCGCCGCGCATGACCAGTTGAGGGGTGTCGGCGTCATCGCCATCACCGATCAGCGGCAGGCTGATCATGCCGTCCTGCGAGGCGATGTCGCGGTAGAGCACGTCGGCGTCCTTGATGAAGTTGTTCAGGTCGATCACGCCGATGTGCTTGATGGTCGAGTAGGGCTTGAGTGCCGCCGAACGGAAATAGAAGTTCGGCACGCTGTGGTTGGCGCACAGCAGGCAGAGCATGGCGCCGACCGAGGCGGTGCTTTTCGGGTCGTCAATCAGGCCGCTCTTGTGGAAGGGATACCAGCCGCCGGTGCGGTAGTTCTGCAACGGCAGGATGCGCCCCGGCGGCAGCGGCAGCATCTTGCGGATGAAGGCCTGCACGCCCGGTAGCCGTGAGGGGCGTCCGGTCAGCAGCAGCATGTCGCAGGGGTATTGGAAGATCACTTCGCACAGGGCGCTGAGCGTCTTGGTCAGGTTGATCCTGTCGTTGAGGAAGGCGGCGTGCAATTGCTGCAGGTCGAAGCTGATCGGTACCTGCAGCAGATCGAACGTCGTCTGGCCACCCACTTCGCGGCGTACCGCGCTGCAGACGTATTCCCACACACTGCCGTTTACCGATTGCTCGCCGAGCAGTTCGGCGTAGCTCTGGCTGATGACTTCCTGCGGGTGCTCCGGGTCGTACTGTTCGTAGGCCTTGAGCAGCGCCAGCCCCAGCGGGGTGAAGACTTGCAGGTTGAGTTGCTGGCGCAGAATGCCGTCCTGCACGCTGACCGATTCGTCGCCGCACAGGCGCGACATGAGTGCGTTCGGGCTGGACACTCCGGCGACCCGCAAAGCCTTCTCGAAGCTGGGCAGGATGAAGTCC
Organism: Pseudomonas sp.; assembly: GCA_032105665.1. Classification (GTDB taxonomy): domain Bacteria; phylum Pseudomonadota; class Gammaproteobacteria; order Pseudomonadales; family Pseudomonadaceae; genus Stutzerimonas. Next base: position 32,955 of record DAMCQE010000014.1, read on the forward strand.
TGGATCACGTCCAGCAGGATGTCGTCGCCAGCGACCTTGAAGCCGTCACGGAAGCGTTGTTCCGGCACGATATGCACGTTGCTGCCGCTGCCGCCATTACCGGCGCGGTCCAGGCGGTAGTCGGTGATCACCAGATCGGTGGTGCCACCGCCGATGTCGATGGTGGCCAGGGTGATGCGCTCACGGTCGGCCTTATCGGGCCGCGCCAGGGTGGCGAAGAACTCTTCCGGGTGACCGGCAAAGTTCTCGTTGACCTCGGTATAGAGATAGACCAGCTGCCCGCAGGAGGCTTCGTCCCATTCCACGCGAATGCTCGGGATCGGCGTGCGCGCGCTGCTGACGTCCTCCTCGTGCGGATCTTCCTCACCGGCATGCCAGCCGAGGCTTTTCCAGACCAGGCCGATGGCCTGCAGCATGCGTTCGTTGAGGATGCTGCGCTCGGCCTGAGGCATGCCCGGCGGCACGGTGAGGATGATGCTGTTGAGCTGGCGCGGTGTGCGCGTGTGGCCCTGGCGCGAGCGCTGGGCCGGGCTGTTGATCTGCGACAGGGCCTGCGCCAGCACCTCGGCCAGCATGAAGGTCATCAGCGAGCTGCGCGAGTAGCGCGGCATGAACACCGGCAGACGGTCGTCCTCGTCGAGGCTGTACAGTGCCTCGCCGGTTTCGTTGATCAGGTGCGAAAAGGGTGCGGCGGTGGCGTAGGGCTCGCTGTCACCTTTTGTATAGGAGCAGTTGAAGCGCCAGCCGTGGCCGTAGGCGTTCTCGTCCCACAGGTAGCGCTTGGGGCTGGACAGGCCGGTCGAGCCTTCGGTGCCGCGTCGGCGGCTGGCCAGGCGTCCGGCCTCGCTGCCGACGCGGGCGATGGTGGGCCACTGGAAGGCATCGTGGCGACCACTCTTGACCGAGAACTGATCCTTGCCGAAGTTGGCCTGGGCGAATTCAACGCGGCTCTCGAACGGCTGGTTGTAGGTGTGCTCGGGAGTGATCAGATCGCGCAGCTCCAGCACATAGTTGTGCTTGAGTCCGGAGCCGGCCTGGCCGTGGTTCTCGATCAGGATGCCGCAGGTGCGCGAGTTGCCGACGTCCAGCACCAAGTCCACAGGGATCGGCTTGACCTGTCCGTTGACCTCGTTGGCGACGACCTTGAGTTCGGGAATGTCCACCTTGGCGCGGGCATTGGTCTGCTGCGCGGGCACGGGTTGTGCCATCAGGCTGAGCAGGTTGAGGTAGTGCGCCAGGTGATGGTTTTCGCGCACCTCGATATCGACTTCATCGCGCGGACGATGCGCATTGCCTTCGCGGAACACTTCCAGCAGCCACTCCCTGACCCAGCCCTGGTCGAGAAACCAGCGGGTATCGCGGATATTGCAGGCCAGGCGGAAGGCGACGCCGGAGCTGACGTCTTCCTGGTTGGGTGCAAGGTACGCGGTGCCGTCCTGGCGGGGCATGACGCGGCTGTCGAAGGCCAGCGTCAGGCGATGGCTGTTGCCGTCGATGTCCGGAGCGGGAAGCTTGACCAGGCGCATGCGCGCCCAATTGCTCGGGCCTTCGTCGTAGCGATGGGGCGGCATGAAGCGGAAGAAGGGGATCGGCAGCCAGAGGCCATCGAGCAGGTCCAGGCTGCTTTTCATGTCGAGGCTGAACACGGGCTTGGTCTTCTCGATCTTCTCCGGCTCTGGCTCGTAGAAGTAGAAGTCCTTTTCCTCGTTGTACAGCAGGCGCGTCAGCAGGCCGCTGGTCAGCGGCGCGAATTCGCCGGGCGGCTCCTTGCGCAGGTCCAGCGACAGCGCGAAATCCATGAACTGGATGCCGGTGTCGCTGATCAGGGTGACGGTGTCTTCGAATTGGGTGACTTCAGGCAACATTGGGATTCATCCAGTCTTATTCGCCAGCGCGACGCATGGACATCGGGAAGCGTTCGTTTCCGTAGCTGCCGGTGCAGTCCGCGATGCTCTGTGCGCCCTTGGCGCAGGTGACCTGTGGCATGTCGTAGTTACTGCCATCGGCGCAGGCGGCCTGGCCGTGGCTGTCGATGGCCAGGCTGCCGTTGTTCATGGCGGCAGTGACCGGGCCGGAACAGTCCACGCCATCCGGGCGGCGCACCGTGACCTCGCCCTTGCCGTCATCGAACCGGTATTGCAGGCGCAGCGGCTTGCCCGTGCGGCGATCCTGGATGCCGGCGCCGGCACGCCAATCGCCATTGAGGAAGTCTGCCGGGCCGTTGCCGGCCTGCTCGGGAATGCTCAGTGGTTCTTGCGGGTCCTGGGGCAGCTGCGGTGGTTGTGGCTGCTCCGATGGCTGCGACGGCTCGGCCTGCGGTTCATCAGCGGGCTGCGCGGGTTCTGCTTCGGGCTCAGCTTCCAGCGCAGGCGGGGCGGGTGGCTCGTCAGCAGGCGCCTCGCTCGTCTCCGGCTCGTTACCCGGCCCGGCGGATTCAGGTGCTGATGAGCCCCCGTTGCCCTCTGGCAATCCGGGTGCGCTGGCGGACCCGCCAACGCCGGCGCCGCCATTCAGGCCCAGCCCGCCACCCGGCAATGAGCCGCTCGGCAGTTCCGGCGTGGAAATGGCCGGCAGATTCAGCTGGGGCAGGTTCGGTAAGCGGGTAGTGGGCATACAACCGCGCAGCAGGCTGAGCAACAGCAGCGTCAGCAATAGAAGGAGCAGCGGCCACAGCCACCACCAGCGCCGCCACCAGGGGCGGGTGACGGCCGGTACTGGCTCGACGGCGACCGCCGCCAACGGAGCGGCCACAGTCGCAGCCGCAGCTGGCGTCGGTATCAGCGGTGCGCTGGGTTCCGGTTCGCTGCGTGGATACAGGCAATGCAGCGGCTCCAGACTGCGGTCAGCGTCGGCATGCTGAAAGCCCCAGAAGGTCAGCACCGGCTTGCCATTCACCAGATAGACGAAGCTTTCATCGGGGAAGTAGATGACCCGCTTGAGCAGCTTGCCGAACACCGCCTTGTCGCCCTGCTGGTCAGCCGGATCGCTGCCAAGAAAGCGGGCGCTGAGATCGTCCAGCGCGGCCTTGAGCCTTTCCAGCTGCTGCCGGGCCGGCGCGCGTTCTTCTTCGGTGGCCGAGGTCCAGGGAATCACATCGCCGGGAATGTCGCTGTACCAGTCGATCTGATTGCCCAGCTCATCGCTCTGCGGTATCGCCAGATGCTCGACGAGATTCGCATCCTTGCGTCGAATGGCTTCGCGCAATTGCAAAGCGGCCCGATACACCGGCTGTCCGGTTTCCCCCAACGCAGTAAAAGTCTCGCTTTTACCACTGCGTAGCAATGCACCGCGCATCCCTGCTCCCGAATGTATTCGATACGGTGTTTGAACGGAGTCTTGCGCTCCGTCACAATTTGAAACGGACAGTATGGCAAATGGACATTGGCGTCAATTTGCCATTATGTTTTTAACTAAGCGCAACGCCCTGTCTATTACAAGGGCTATAGGGCCACGTCGACGCCCTGGCAGACGGTGCCGCGCCGAGTACGACCGTGTTGCCAATCAAGGAGAGATACCGCATGAGCTTATGGGGTGATTTGAGGCAAAAGGCGATGCGGGCGAATCCGGAGATGGCGGAAAAAGCTGCCCAGACTTTTAACCGTGCCAAGGAAGTTGCCTTGGAAGCCAGCCAGAAGGCGGCTCCGGTCCTATAAGGAGGCGACCGAAAGAACGTCGGCCTTCGCAAAAGAAAAGACTCCCATCGTAAAAGCTCAGGCATTAAAGGCATTCGAGGACGCGAAGGTTCGCCGCGCGCAACTGCAGGAGCGGGCCAAGCACGACAGGGTCGCGCGCGAGGAAATGATTCGTACGATGTACGACATAGCTCTATCGCCGAAAGATGAGAATTTTCTCGAAGAAGGGTTTCGGCATTTTCATCACGAACTGCGTTTTTTCGCATTGACAGGCCAGGTTCTTGACACTCAGAAGCGCGCCAACACGCACCTCTCTGCTTCGCATTCTCACAGTGCGAGCAATGGCGGCTATATCTATGGCGGTTATGGCTCCATGGGCGGTAACGCGCATTCTTCAATGCGTATCAGCAGCTACGTCACTACCGAGCACGAGTTTTGGATCAGGTTAGGCGATGGCAGTGAGGCCTGTTTCGGATTTGCCGACAGCAGCATCCAGATGCGCACGGGGCAATGGTTGACCATGGTTTTCGTCCGTCCAGTGGAGAGCACCGATGGACTGTTGTGCGCGATTTATAACCATGCTTCCAAGTCCTACCAGGGTGTTATGCCGCCGACTGCGATCAACAGCCGTTTCGGCCTTTACACTGAGCAGCCCGGCTTTTTCAACAAGAAAGAGGTAATGACTACCCAGCGGCGTCTGTTGACGGAGCTTGATCGGCGGTTAACGCAGATAGGTCAGCATGTTGCCATCTATAATCAGGTCCCGTCGCAGTGAGGCTGGTCACGACTGTCAGGAGTGGAAGCGCTGTCTGATCATTCAGCGGAAGAGGCGGAACCGCCAATGCACCGAAGCTTCCGGTTAGTGAAGCGCTCCCGACTATTGCTAGCAGCTCCTATTGACGAACTCACGGGTTGTGTCACTGCGTAGATCCCTGAAAGCAGGTCGCCAGCCTGTTGCCTTTGCATCAGAGTGGGGGCAGATGTGGTCTAGGTTGGGTAGCGAGTACATGAGCAGTAGGGGAGGCTGCCTACTGACGAATAAGTACTGAAAGATCACCGCCAGAAACGAATCCAATTGCAGGAAGCAGCATCTACGCAGCCAAAGCAGTTGGAAGCCTGCGCGGTTGGCAGCGACTCGGCTGGCGCGAGGAACATGCCGGGAAGAAAGCCGATTTAAATTATATCGGCTAAGCCTCGATACAGACTAAACGTCGAATAGATATGGCGCATCCGGCGGGATTCGAACCCACGACCCCTGCCTTCGGAGGGCAGTACTCTATCCAGCTGAGCTACGGATGCGTTGCGGGGGGCAATCATACGCATGTCGTTGACGGGCGTCCATGCTGGTGCGGCCGGGCGGATATGCCCGGGTGCGGCTTTTTCGCAGCTGCCGATGACCGGGCCGGCTGGTACCCTTGCGTGTCGCGGCCGGGGGCCGTGGGTGTTCGATGGCAAGGGGATGGAGATGTCAGGCCATATCAAACTCTGGGACGCGCCGCTGCGGCTGTTTCACTGGTTGTTCGCCGGGGCGGTGATCGCGGCCATCGTCACGGGCTGGATCGGCGGCAACCTGATGCTCTGGCATGGCCGGCTCGGCCTGCTGGTGCTGGGATTGCTGGTGTTCCGCCTGATTTGGGGCTTCGTCGGTTCGACGTATGCCCGCTGGCCGCGCATCTTCGCCGCGACGTTCGGTGTGAAGGACTATCTGCAGGGCAACTGGCGCGAAGCCGGGCACAACCCGCTTGGCGCGTTCTCGGTACTGGCCATGCTGCTGCTGGTGAGCTTCCAGGTTGCCAGCGGGCTGATGGCGACCGACGACATCGCCTTCCAGGGCCCGCTCTATGCGCTGGTCAGCAGCGAAACCGGCAGCGCGCTGAGCGGCCTGCATCGGCAGGCGAAGTGGCTGCTGCTGGTGCTGATCGGCATGCACCTTGCGGCCATCCTCTATTACACGTTGGTGATGCGCCGGCCACTGGTGCGGGCGATGATCGCGGGGCGGGCAGAGCGCGAGCATCCGACGCAGCAGGACGCGCGGGGCGGCTCGCTGCCCACCGCGGTTCTGGCGATCGCTCTGGGTGCGGCTTGCGTCTGGGGCGTGCAGGCGGTGGGGGATTGGCTGCGGCCTGAGCCGGCGGCGGTGGCGCCCAGCCTGGACTGGTAAGCCAGCCGACCGGCAGGTGACGGCTGGCTGGGACGATCAGTCGGCGCGGAACTTGTCGTGGCAGGATTTGCAGCTGCCGCCGACATCGCCGAAGGCCTTCTTAATCGCGGCCTGATCGCCTTCTGCGGCGACCTTGGCAAGCTGGTTGGCGGCGGCGGTGAACTTGCGGCCGATCTGCCCGGCTTCGTCGAGGTTCTGGAAGAACTCAGGCTTCAGGCGGGTGGCCTTGCCCAGTCGCTCGGTGGTGGTATCCGGGCTGTACAGGCTGCCCATGCCGGAGTTGGCGATGGCGGCGATGGCATTGGCGGCGGCGGCCACCTTGGCCTGGTCGTAGGGCTCCTTGCCGTCGACTACCTGGGCCTTGATCTTGCCCATGTTCCACGACATGAACTGGTAGCCGGCCTGGCGGGTTTCGACCATCTCTTCCGGCTTCATCTGCGCCTGGACGGCAGTGCTGGCCAGCAGGGCGGCGGCCACGGCGCCTGTCATCAATGCTTTCACGGTAACTCCTTATCGATCCTTGGTTATCGGCGGCCGGGGCCGCTCGCGCGCAACTATACCCCGGCCAGTAGTAGGGTTTGGGTAACAAGTCGTGACAGGCCGTGCGATGTATCAGGCTGGTCAATGGCGCGACAACGTCATGCGTCATGAGCTTGCCGGGCCAGTGGCTGCGGTCCTAGCATGGCCGTTCGCAGTGCAATGCGGCGACAGGAACCGGGCGGCGAAGGACGGTTCAGATGATCGTCGTATCAGCCAAACTTTCCGCAGCGGGCCTGCCGCTACGATGCCCGAGGAGACTGCCATGCAACTCAAAGACACCGCTCTGTTCCGCCAGCAGGCCTATATCGATGGTGCCTGGGTCGATGCCGACAGCGGCCAGACCATCAGCGTGAACAACCCGGCCAGCGGCGAGATTCTCGGTACCGTGCCGAAGATGGGCGCCGCCGAAACCCGCCGCGCTGTCGATGCCGCCGAGCGTGCGCTTCCGGCCTGGCGTGATCTGACCGCCAAGGAGCGTTCGCAGAAGCTGCGTCGCTGGTTCGAGCTGCTGATGGAGAACCAGGACGACCTGGGCCGATTGATGACGCTGGAGCAGGGCAAGCCGTTGGCCGAAGCCAAGGGCGAGATCGCCTATGCGGCCTCCTTTATCGAGTGGTTCGCCGAGGAAGCCAAGCGCATCTACGGCGACACCATCCCCGGTCACCAGAAGGACAAGCGCATCCTCGTCATCAAGCAGCCGATCGGCGTGACCGCGGCGATCACCCCGTGGAATTTCCCGGCGGCGATGATCACCCGCAAGGCCGGCCCGGCGCTGGCGGCTGGCTGCACCATGGTCATCAAGCCGGCATCGCAGACGCCGTTCTCGGCACTGGCGATGGTCGAGCTGGCCGAGCGCGCCGGGATTCCCAAGGGCGTGCTCAGCGTCGTGACCGGCTCGGCCGGCGACATCGGCAACGAGCTGACCGCCAACCCCAAGGTCCGCAAGATTTCCTTTACCGGCTCCACCGAAGTAGGCGCCAAGCTGATGGAGCAGTGCGCGCCGGGGATCAAGAAGGTGTCCCTGGAGCTGGGCGGCAACGCGCCATTTATCGTCTTCGATGACGCCGACCTGGACGAGGCGGTGAAGGGCGCCATGCAGTCCAAGTACCGCAACGCCGGGCAGACCTGTGTGTGCGTCAACCGCATCTACGTGCAGGACGGCGTTTACGACGCCTTTGCCGAGAAATTCCAGGCGGCGGTGGCCAAGCTGCGGGTTGGCAACGGCCTGGAGGAGGGCACTGACATTGGCCCGCTGATCGACGATCGCGCCGCCGCCAAGGTCCGCGAACACATCGAGGATGCCGTCGCCCAGGGCGCAAGGCTGGTAGCCGGTGGCCAGGCGCACCGGATGGGTGGCAGTTATTTCGAGCCCACCGTGCTGGTGGACGTGCCGGACAGTGCCAAGGTGGCCAAGGAGGAAACCTTCGGCCCGCTGGCGCCGCTGTTCCGCTTCAAGGACGAGGCCGAAGCGATCGCCAAGGCCAATGACACCGAGTTCGGTCTGGCGTCCTATTTCTATGCCCGCGATCTGGGCCGGGTGTTCCGCGTCGCCGAGGCGCTGGAGTACGGCATGGTCGGCATCAATACCGGACTGATCTCTACCGAAGTGGCGCCGTTCGGCGGCGTGAAGTCCTCCGGTCTCGGCCGCGAGGGCTCGAAGTACGGCATCGAGGATTACCTGGAGATCAAGTATCTCTGCATGGGCATCTGAGCCACCTGCGACAGCTGGCCTCAGGGGCCGAGGCTGGCTGTTTGCTATAGGTCCGTGCAGAATCGCGCCCCCACTGGCGCGATCGCCCTCAAGGATCTTTCGCCATCTACCTACACCGTCGCTAGGCTGTGGTGACATCTCCAGCGAGCAGTGCAGTGAGCATCTCCGCCCAAGTTTCATTCGTTCTGGTTGCCTACAACGAGCCCTGGCGCGCGGATCAGCTTTGTCAGCTGGTGCGCGAACTGCGCCCCGGTATGCGCGTGCAGCCAGCGGCCGATGGGCATGCCGCGCTGGAACTGTGCAAGCGTCAGGTGCCCAGCCTGTTGATTGTCGATGGTGAGCTGGATGGCCTTGATGGCCGCCAACTGCTGCGCGAACTGCGTCGTCACGGTCCGACCCAGCGCCTGCCCTGCGTGCTGATCAGCGCGCGCACCGATACCGCCAGCGTACGCACCGTGCTGCCGCTGGCACCCGCCGCCTACCTGGGCAAACCCTATGATCTCGACGACCTGCGCCAGCGCCTGGACAAGCTGCTGCCGCGTTCGGCCGGTCGTGCAGGGATAACGACGCCCGCATCGACAGACAGCGTGGACAGTTTTCTCGAGCGCATGCGCCCGCATAACCGCGGCGCGCCGCTGCAGGAGGGGGTGCTGGTGGCACTGCAGCGTCTGCAGAGCGGCGATCAGGATTTCGCCGAGCTCGAAGAGCTGTTGACCCGCGACCCGCAGGTGACCGCGCGGCTGATCAGCGTCGCCAGCAGCGGTACGCAACAGGCCGCACCATGTCTCAGCCTGGGCGACGCACAGCGCCGGCTCGGCGCTGCGCGCAGTCTCCAGCTGGTGACCGAGCTGGCGCTGCAGCACAACGCCCGGCTGATCGAGCCACGTCTGGCCGAACTGGGTGCGCAGCTTGGCGCGCAGGCGCTGCGCACCGCACGCCTGGCCAGCTGGTTGGCGCGGCAGCTGAAGCTGGACAGAGAGCTCTGCTTCAGCGCCGGCCTGCTGAGGAACATCGGTGAACTGGCGCTATTACGCAGCCTGCAGGACTGGCTCGACAGTGGCGGTGAGCTGGATGAGTCGAGTCTTCAGCGCTGCCTGCGGGAACGGGCCGCAGGCTTTGGCTCGGCGTTGCGCGCGCAATGGGCGCTGCCGCTGGAGTTGCGCCAGGTGATCGCGGCCTACTACGCCCTGGGCGCCGGCGCACTCAGCCGCGAAGCGCTGGTGCTCAACCTGACGCGACTGCTGATCGATCTGCCGGAAGGCGTCGAGCCCGCCTCCCTTTCCGGCGAGCGGACGGTGCGTTTGCTGCGTATCGACCCCGACCTGCTCGCTCGCGCCCCGCGGCATGCCGTTTCCGGCTGACACCGCCGCCCCCGCTTTTGCGGCGACATTCCTCTGACTGATAGTGCTGTGCGACGCCCGGTCCGGCTGCCGGCAATATCAAGCACTGACGCGCGTTGCGCCCATTTGCCTCGCTTGATTGCTGTCCGATGCCGGCCTATCGACATGCGTAACGTGACTCCTTTATTCTGCTGTGCGAAACATGATTCCGTGAAATTACAATTCCAATCAGCATTTCACACAGCGGAGGCCAGTCATGACAGATGTCGTACGGCTCGAAGTTCAGGGCGAGATCGCTCTGATAACGGTCAACAACCCACCGGTCAACGCCCTCGGCCAGGCGGTGCGTGAAGGCCTGCTGAAGGCCTTTCAGCGTGCCGAAGCGGACCAGCAGGTCCGCGCCGTGGCGCTGGTGTGCGAGGGCACTACCTTTATTGCCGGCGCTGACATCAAGGAGTTCGGCAAGCCCCCGCAGGCGCCGAGCCTGCCGGAGGTGATCGAGGTTATCGAAGGCTGCAGCAAGCTGAGCGTGGCGGTGATCCATGGCACTGCGCTGGGCGGCGGACTTGAGGTCGCGCTGGGTTGTCATTACCGCATCGCCCGGAAAGACGCCAAGGTCGGTCTGCCGGAAGTGAAGCTGGGTTTGTTGCCCGGCGCCGGCGGCACCCAGCGGCTGCCGCGTCTGGCCGGCGTCGAGAAGGCGCTGGACATGATTGTCAGCGGCACACGCATCGGTGCGGCGGAGGCGGTCGAGCACCACATCGTCGACGAGCTGTTCAAGGGTGATCTGCGCGAGGCCGGCCTGGCTTATGCGCGTCGGCTGGTAGACGAAGGCCGCGGCCCGCGCCGCACGGGCGAGCAGACCAGAGGCCTTGAAGGCGCCGACAACGAGGCACTGATCCGCGCCAAGCACGCCGAGGTGGCCAAGCGCATGCCCGGGCTGTTCTCGCCGCTGCGTTGCATCGCGGCGGTCGAGGCGGCAACCAAGCTGCCGCTGGCCGAGGGTCTCAAGCGCGAGCGTGAGCTGTTCGCCGAGTGCCTGAACTCGCCACAGCGTGGTGCCTTGGTCCATTCATTCTTCTCAGAACGCCAGGCCGGCAAGATCAATGATCTGCCATCCGATGTGAAACCTCGCTCGATCAAGACCGCCGCGGTGATCGGCGGCGGCACCATGGGTGTCGGTATCACCTTGAGCTTCGCCAATGCCGGTGTTCCGGTGAAGCTGCTGGAAATAAATGACGAATCGCTGCAACGCGGCCTGCAGCGTGCCCGCGACACCTATGCAGCCAGCGTCAAGCGCGGCAGCCTGACCGAGGAGGCCATGGAGCAGCGCCTGGCGCTGGTCGAAGGCGTCACCGAGTACGCCGCGCTGGCCGATGCCGATGTAGTGGTCGAAGCGGTCTTCGAGGAAATGGGCGTCAAGCAGCAGGTCTTCGAACAGCTGGATGCCGTCTGCAAGCCAGGCGCCATTCTTGCCTCCAATACCTCGTCACTCGATTTAAACGCCATCGCCGCCTTCACCAAACGTCCCGAGGACGTGGTCGGCCTGCATTTCTTCAGCCCCGCCAACGTTATGCGTTTGCTGGAAGTGGTGCGCGGTGAGAAGACCAGCAATGAGGTGCTTGCCACCGCCATGGCCATCGGCAAGCAGCTGAAGAAGGTCTCAGTGGTGGTCGGCGTTTGCGACGGCTTCGTCGGCAACCGTATGGTCTTCCAGTACGGCCGCGAGGCGGAATTCCTCTTGGAGGAGGGCGCCACGCCGCAGCAGGTCGACGCTGCCCTGCGCAATTTCGGCATGGCCATGGGGCCGTTCGCCATGCGCGATCTGTCGGGCCTCGACATCGGCCAGGCGATCCGCAAGCGCCAGCGCGCGACGCTGCCGGCGCACCTGGATTTCCCCACCGTCTCGGACAAGCTCTGCGCCGCCGGCATGCTAGGGCAGAAGACCGGTGCCGGCTACTACCGCTACGAACCCGGCAACCGCACCCCGCAGGAGAATCCCGACCTCGCGCCCATGCTGGAAGCCGCGTCGCGGGAAAAGGGCATCGAGCGGCAGGCGCTGGACGAGCAGTACATCGTCGAGCGCTGCATCTTCGCGCTGGTCAACGAGGGCGCGAAGATTCTCGAGGAAGGCATTGCCCAGCGCTCCAGCGACATCGACGTCATCTACCTCAACGGCTACGGCTTCCCGGCCTTCCGCGGCGGGCCGATGTACTACGCCGACAGCGTCGGCCTGGACAAGGTGCTGGCGCGAGTAAAAGAACTGCACGCGCGTTGCGGCGACTGGTGGAAGCCGGCGCCGCTGCTGGAAAAACTGGCCGCCGAAGGCCGCACCTTCACCGAATGGCAGGCCGGGCAATGAACGCGGCCCGCCTGCATTCCGAACGCACCATGAGGACCTTCCCATGAACGTCAACTACACGGCCGAAGAGCTCGCCTTCCGCGATGAAGTACGCGCCTTTCTGAAAAGCGAGCTGCCGGCGGACATCGCCGCCAAGGTCAAGCTCGGCAAGCACATGTCCAAGGAAGATCACCAGCGCTGGCAGCAGATCCTGGTCAAGCGCGGCTGGTATGCGCCGGGCTGGCCGGTGGAGCTGGGCGGCACCACCTGGGGCCCGGTGGAAAAGCACATCTTCGACGAGGAGTGCTCCGCCTTCGGCGCACCGCGTACCGTGCCCTTCGGCGTCAACATGGTCGCTCCGGTGATCATCAAGTTCGGCACCCAGCAGCAGATCGACCATTACCTGCCGCGCATCCTCTCCGGTGAGGACTGGTGGTGCCAGGGCTATTCCGAGCCCGGTGCCGGTTCCGACCTGGCCAGCCTCAAGACCCGCGCCGTGCGTGACGGCGACCACTACGTGGTCAACGGCCAGAAGACCTGGACCACCCTTGGTCAGTACGCGAACATGATCTTCTGCCTGGTGCGCACCGACCCCGAGGCCCAGCAGCAGCGCGGCATCAGCTTCCTGCTGATCGACATGAAGAGCCCGGGCATCAGTGTGCGGCCGATCATCACCCTGGACGGCGACCACGAGGTCAACGAGGTCTTCTTCGATAATGTCCGCGTGCCGGTGGAAAACCTTGTCGGTGAGGAAAACCAGGGTTGGACCTGCGCCAAGTACCTGCTGACCCACGAGCGCACGGGCCTGGCCGGCATCGGCTCGTCCAAGGCGGTGCTGGCGCACCTCAAGCGCATCGCCATGAAGGAAGTCTGCGACGGCAAGCCGATGCTCGAAGACCCGCTGTTCCGCGCCCAGGTCGCGGAGGTCGAGATGCAGCTGATGGCCATCGAGATGAGCACCCTGCGCATCCTCGCGGCGGCGAAGGAGGGCGGCGTACCCGGCGCCGAGTCGTCGATCCTCAAGATCAAGGGCACCGAGATCCGTCAGGCGATCACTCACCTCTTGCGCAAGGTCATCGGCCCCTACGCGTTGCCGTTCCTCGAAGAGGAGATGCAGCTGGACTACGACGGTGAGCTTTTGCACGCCGACTACAGCGCGTCGCTGGCCGGCGACTACTTCAACATGCGCAAGCTGTCGATCTTCGGCGGCTCCAACGAAATCCAGAAGAACATCGTCTCGAAGATGATTCTCGAGCTGTAAGGGGACAACGCCATGGACTTCAAACTGACCGAAGAGCAGCAGATGCTGCAAGACACCGCGGCGCGCCTGGTGCGCGACGCCTATCCGTTCGAACAGCGCGAGAAGTTCAGCGAGTCCGAGCTGGGCTTTTCCGCCGAATTCTGGTCGCAGCTGGGCGAACTGGGCCTGACCGCGGTACCGTTCTCCGAGGACATCGGCGGCTTTGGTGGTAGCGGCGTGGAAACCATGCTGGTCATGACCGAGCTGGGCCGCGGCCTGACGCTGGAGCCGTATCTGCAATCGGTGATCCTCGCGGGTGGCCTGATCAACCAGCTCGGTTCCGACGCGCAGAAGCAGGACCTGCTGCCGCAGGTCGCCGCCGGTTCGCTGCAACTGGCGGTCGCGTTCGACGAGCCGCAGAGCCACTACAACCTGAACGATGTACAGACCCGCGCCGAAGCGGTCGACGGCGGCTATCGGCTCTCCGGACGCAAGGCCGTGGTCATCGGCGGGCACAGTGCCGGGCAGATCATCGTTTCCGCGCGCACGTCCGGCGACAGCCGCGACGAGGCCGGCATCAGCCTTTTCCTCATCGACCCGAACGCCCAGGGCGTCAGCCGTCGCGTCTACCCGACCATCGACGGGCGCAAGGGCTGCGACTTGTTCCTCGACAACGTGCAGGTGGGTGCCGAGGCGCTGCTTGGCAGGCTGGGCAATGCCTTGCCCGCGATGCGCTACCAGCAGGGCCGCGCGATCGCCGCGCAGTGCGCCGATGCGCTGGGCAGCATGGATGAAGCCTGCAAGCTGACCCTCGACTACCTGAAGACGCGCAAGCAGTTCGGCGTGCCGATCGGCAAGTTCCAGGTGCTGCAGCACCGCATGGTGGACATGCAGACCGAGCTGGAGCAGGCCACCAGCATGGCGATCCTCGCCGCGACCTTTGCCGATGGCGAAGACAACGACGAGCGCAGCCGCATCATCGCCGCCGCCAAGTACATTTGCGCCCGCGCCGCGCGCAAGGTGGCCGAGGAAGCCATCCAGCTGCACGGCGGCATCGGCATGACCTGGGAATACAACCTTGCCCATCACGCTAAGCGGCTGGTGATGATCGCCCACCAGTTCGGTGACGATGATCATCATCTGAAGGCGTACGCGAAGTTGATGCAGGTGGCGTGATCGGTTGATCGCGAGACATAAAGAGCCCGTTCTCAGGAGCGGGTTTTTTGTGGGCGGTGGATACCGTTGCGGTGATTGTGCTGTGGGAGTGGACTTATCCGCGACGTTTCTTGGCTCCGGTGCTAAGCCGGGTACGCGAACAGTCCGGTAGGGCGGTTGGCGCGTTTCCAGCACACGCGGCGGGTCGGCAAGGTGGCTGGGTGAGGCGGTGGATCGGAGGAGCGTGATCCACCTACGCTGTCGGTTCGGGTTCGTAGGGTGGATGTCGCATTTCACATACACGCGGGTGGGTCGGTACCCGTGGATCGGTGGATCGGTAAAGCGTGATCCACCCTACTCCTGACGTCCCGCGTCCGATCAGGCCGGTTTCGCCTCTGCCTCGGCTGGTGCTACACCTTGCGGCTTCCACTCCTGCAAGCGATCCAGGCTGCCGCGGTAATGCTTGAGACCCATGCCGAGCAGGACTATCGCGCCAACCAGCGCAACGCCGGTGACGATCAGCAGCGAGTAGCGCAGGGCGTTGTCGTCGCCAAAGACGAAGTCGGTGCCCAGCGCCACGGCGGTCGGGCCGATGCCGAGGCCGACCATGGTGATGACGAACAGGTACACCGCCGAGGCCTGGCCGCGCATGGAGTTGGGCATGATCTCCTGGATCGCCGCCGGGCCGACGCCGAAGGGCATGGCGATGGTGAAGACGTGCAGGGCGATCAGCGCCAGCGCCAGTTCGCCGGTGCCGGCCATGTAGGCGAGATTGAGTGGCAGGGTCAGCGCGGCGGAGATGATGCCGACGCGCAGCGGTGCGTCGCGATAACCGCGGCGGTGCAGCAGGTCGGAGAGCCGCCCGCCGGCAATGATGCCGATCGAGCCCGCCACCGCCACCACCGAGCCGTAGAGCACGCCGACGTCGCTGGCCGACCAGCCGTAGGTGCGGATGAAGAACGTCGGAATCCACGCCGAACTGCCGTAGGCGGCGAAAGCCAGGCAGGCGAAGCCGAAGTTGTGGCAGAGCACGGTGCGGCGGTTCTGGCGAATGTAGCCGGCCACCTCGCTGAGTGGCACCTCGACGCCGGCGCCGACGCCCTTGCGCGACGGCTCGCGGATCAGCAAGAGCACGGCTGTGAACAGCACGCCGGCCGCGCCGAGTACGAGGAAGATCAGCTGCCAGGGGCGTACCATGCCGAGCACCGGTAGCTCCACATCACCTTGGGCCGAGGCGAACTTGACCACCAGCCCGCCGAGCAGAAAGGCCAGACCGGAGCCGATGTAGATGCCCATCGAATAGACGCTCATCGCGGTGCCGCGCAGCTTGGGCGGGAAGCTGTCGGCGATCAGCGAGTAGGCCGAGGGCGACAGCGCGGCCTCGCCGACACCGACGCCGATGCGGAACACGAGAAACTGCCAGAAGGTGCGCGCCGTGCCGCACAGGGCGGTCATCAAGCTCCACACCAGCACGCCGATGGCGATGATGCCGCGGCGGCTCTTGCGGTCGGCCAGGCGCCCGATGGGCACGCCGCAGATGGTGTAGAACACCGCGAAGGAGAAGCCCATCAGCAGGCTCATGTGGGTGTCGGTGATGTCCAGGTCACGGCGGATCGGCTCGACCAGCAGGTTGAGGATCTGCCGATCGACGAAGGACAGCACGTAGGCGAGCATGAGGATGGCGACCGTGACCCAGGCGCGGGTTTGCGAGGGGTAGCCGTTATTGTTGTTGTGCATGGCAAGGCTCCATTGGCGAGGAGGGCTGTAACCAGCCCATCCTCACTTTTGTCGGAGATCCGCCATCCGGCAAGGTGAATAACCCCTGCATATGTTTCGAAATATGCTAGCAGTGTTCCGCTCTGCGAAATTAATGCGCTTGGAGTCAGGCCACCGTTTGTTGTTGGCTCGGCATCAGCTCCGGCAACAAGCGCGGCGTCCACAGGTTGTCGGCGAAGCCGCGACGGAAGAAGCCGAAGTGGCCGATCCGTGTGGCGCCGATTTCCGCGGGCGCGATGCGCTGCATGGTTTTCGGTGCCGAGCTGTAGAAGCCATGCAGGGATTCAGTGTTGCGCGCCGACATCATTTCGTCGTCGCTGAAGGACAGCGAGGTCAGGGGTGTGCGCACCGCCGCGAAGGCCTGGCGTACGGGCTCGCCCTCGACACCGACCAGGTAGTCCGGATGCAGGCACCAGCGCCGCCACTGGCGAATCACCCCGGCGGGCAGGTCGCCGACCGCCCCGATGCGACCGCCCGGGAAGTAGCCGGCGACGGCGGTCAGTACGGGCGCCAGACCATGCCAGAGCAGCCAGGCTTTGTTGCGGATCTGCGGGCTGTTCTCGCGCCAGTAGCCGCTGCCGGCGGCAATGGTAACGATGCGGGTCAGGCGCTCATGGCCGTTGACCAGCGGCAGGATCTGCGCGCCGACACTGTGGCCGATCCAGTACAGCGGCAGCTCACCGGCAACCTCGGCCGCCGCGGCGAGCACCGCACTGCAGTCGTGGCGCGCCCAGTCGAGGATATCGACGTTCAACTGGCGGAGCGGCACCCGCCGCGAGCGACCCATGCCCAGGTAATCGAAGGTCACTGCCAAGTAGCCCTGGCCGGCCAGCCAATTGGAAAAGTCGGTGTAGAAGCGCTGCGGCACGCCCATCGCCGGCGCGATCAGCACGACGCCGCATGGCAGGCTGCTCGGCTGATACCAGTAGCTGGACAGGGCATGGCCGTTGCCGTTGTCGATGGAGCGTTCTTCAACCTGTATCGTCGCCATCTTGTTGTTCTCCGCGCTTCTGCGATTGCTGCGATCGGTGCAGTATACGAAGGGTAGAAGATAATTCTAGAAAAATATTCTAGTCCAGACTGGAGGCCGGATGGCCCGTAGTAGCCGCAAGCAGGAAATCCTTCAGGCCGCACTCGCCTGTTTCACCGAGTTCGGCGTGGAAGCGACCACCATTGAGATGATTCGGGATCGCTCCGGCGCCAGTATCGGCAGCCTCTATCACCACTTCGGCAATCGTGAGCGGATCATCGCCGTGCTGTATCTGGAAGGGATCGGTGAGTACGCCGCGCTGCTGGAAGCCGGCCTGATCGAGACGCTGGATGCCGAGGCCTGCGTCCGGCTGTTCGTCACCAGCTACATCGACTGGGTGGTGGCGAACCCGGACTGGGCGCGCTTCGTTCTGCACAACCGCGGGCGGGTCGAGGCGGGGGAGATGGGTGAGCAACTGCGCGAGGTCAATCGCGCCCACGGCGAGCGGGTCGGAGCGATTCTGCGGCGCCATCGGGAAAGCGGAGCCTTTCGGCGGATGCCCGGCGACTGCTTTCTCGCGGTGGTGATCGGACCCTGCCATGACATGGCGCGTAATTGGCTGGCGGGCCGTTCCCGCACCGCGCTGGCCGACTGCCGCGAGCTGCTCGCGGACATCGCCTGGGCCAGCGTCAGGGCCTGACGATCAGACGCCGAGGCTTTCGATATCCCGAGCGAGCATTTCCAGCTGGTGGGCCAGCGAGTTCTTCAGGGTTTCCTCGCTGAGCTGGAATGACGGCGCGCCGCAGGTCAGCGCCATGATGCTGCCATCGGCCAGGTGCAGCGGCACACCGGCGGCCATCACGTTGCGGTCCCAGTCGCCGAGCGACAGGCAGAAGCCGTGCTGCACGAACTCCTCGAACGAGGCGTGCAGTGAAGCCTCGATGGCGGCCCAGTCATCACCGTACTTGCTGGCCAGAGCGGCCATCAGATGCTCGCGTTCCTTCTCCGGGGTGGCGGCGAGAAAGGCGCGGCCAGCGGCGGTGGTGGCCAGCGGCAGACGCACGCCGGCGTCCATGCGCAGGGTGGTGACCTCGGCCGGGCGGCAGTTCTCCACGTAGATCATCGACAGCCGGTCGCGGCAGGTTAGACCCACCGTGGTGTTGGTACGGCGGGCGAAGTCGTCCATGTAGGGTTTGGCCAGTTGGCGCACCCGCAGATTGGACACATAGGCGTAGCCGAGCGCCAGCACGCCGGAGTCGAGCTGGTATTTCTCCAACTGCTGGGAGTAGCTGAGGTAGCCGAGCTTGGTCAGGGTATAGGTCATGCGCGACACCGTGGGCTTGGGCAGCCCGGTGATGCGTGCGATGTCCTGGTTGCCCATCACCACCGAGCCGTGGGTGAAGGCGCGTAGCACGTCCAGCCCGCGGGCCAGGGCCTCGACGAACTTGCGATCCTTGGGAGTGCCGGTGTCTTCGATGTCGTCGCTCATGGTTTCGGTCTTTCTGGCTAGTGGGCAGCGGTGGCGAACGATAGCAGATCGCCCGACCGCGAGCAGTGCGGCCAATGGCGATCATTGCGAGGGCAAAACCGATCTACTACTATCGGATTCGACATCCAGTTTCGCACAGTAAAACAATAATTCATTTTGGAGAATGTCGATGTCCGCTTCCGTGCAAGGCTACGTGGCTAACGAACTCGCCCGTGGCGGCTACCAGAACGTCCATGACCTGCTGGCTCAGGCCTGCGCGAAGCATCCGCAGCGCGCGGCATTTTCCTGTGGCGACGACCAGCTCACCTACGCCGAGCTGGGCAGTCTTGCCGACGCGTTCGCGCGCTACCTGCGGCATCACGCCGGGCTGCAACCCGGTGACCGGCTGGCGCTGCAGCTGCCCAATTCGTTGCAATATCCCATCGCCGTGTTTGGCGCACTCAAGGCCGGGCTGGTGATCGTCAATACCAATCCGCAGTACACGGCCGTCGAAGCCCGCCATCAGTTCCGCGATTCCGGCGCCAGGGCGATCCTTGTGCTCGATCGGCTGCTGCCGCTGGTACGCGCGGTGCAGGCGGACACCGAGCTGGAGCACGTAATGCTCACCAGCGTCGATGATCTGCAGAGGCCGATTCACGAAGGCAGCGAGGCGGGAACGCAGCGCTTCATGCAGGCCCTGCGGCTGGGGGCGGAAAGCCCGCCGCTGGAGCGCGAAGCAGGCCTCGACCGGCTGGCGTTGTTGCAGTACACCGGCGGTACGACCGGTGTGTCCAAGGGCGCGATGCTCAGTCACCGCAATCTGCTAGCCAATGTGCTGCAGACCATCGAGCTGTTCGACAAGCCGGGTCTGCTGGAGCCTGAAAAGGACGTGCGCATCGCGCCGCTGCCGCTGTATCACATCATGGCGTTTGCCACGAACTGCCTGAGTTCGGTGGGTATGGGCCTGCACACCGTATTCGTCCGGGACGGGCGCAATCTGGACGAAACCATCGGTGCCATGCAGCGCTATCCGTTCAGCCTGCTCAGCGGCATCAATACGCTGTTCGTCGGGCTGATGAATCACCCGGAGTTTCGCAGCATCGATTTCTCCAATCTGAAGTGGGCGACGTCCGGCGGCGCGCCGCTCAACAGTGAAGTCGGGCGTCGCTGGCAGGCACTGACCGGGGCGCCGATCCGCGAAGGTTTCGGCCTGACCGAGGCCTCGCCTGTTGTGGCGACCGGTACACAGCTGAGCCCTTACCGCGAGGGCTACATCGGCCAGGCGCTGATCGAAACCGAGCTGCGCACCGTGGATGACGAGGGCAACGACGTAACGCCGGAAATGCCGGGCGAGCTATGGCTGCGCGGCCCGCAGGTGATGCGGGGCTACTGGCAGCGACCGGACGAGACGGACAAGGTGCTCACGCCCGAGGGATGGCTGAAGACCGGCGATATCGCCTTGCTGGATGCCGCGGGCTTCGTGAAGATCGTCGATCGCAAGAAGGACATGATCCTGGTCTCCGGCTTCAACGTCTTTCCCAGCGAGATCGAGGATGTGCTGATGCAGCATCCATCCGTGCGTGAATGCGTGGCGGTCGGCGTACCGGATGCGCGCAAGGGTGAGGCAGTGAAGGTCTTCGTCAGCCTCAAGGACGATGCGGCCGACGAGCAGGCATTGCTCGAGCATTGCCGGCAGTACCTCACCGGCTACAAGATGCCGAGCTATCTCGAACTGCGCGACGAGCTGCCGAAGACAGCCGTGGGCAAGTTGCTGCGTCGGCAGCTGCGCGACGAGGCGCGGGGCAGCGCATGTTGATTGCCACCTATATATAGAGGTGGTGAGCTGACGAACGGGCTGCAGTGCTCAGGCCCCGGTCGGCATCGGGCAGCAACTCTCGAAGGCACGGCAGGCGGGCGGAAATTTCAATCCGCGCTTGTTGCCCTAGGGGGTTTCTGATATAAAGCAGCGCTCTTTTCTAGGGGCCCGGTATCTTCGTTCGCAACGTGGCCGGTAAGACCCCCATGAAACGTGGCGCTGAGCGCCGAACTGACAAGTGAATTCAAGCGGCCAACCCATGCCGGGTTGGGCATGTGGTTTTAGAGGGCTGAGGCATGTCGAGAGTCTGTCAAGTTACCGGTAAGGGTCCGGTAACCGGGAACAACGTTTCCCACGCAATGAACAAAACCCGTCGTCGTTTCCTGCCGAACCTGCAGCATCATCGCTTCTGGGTCGAGTCCGAGAAGCGCTTCGTGCGTCTGCGCGTCTCCGCCAAGGGCATGCGCGTTATCGATAAGCGTGGCATCGACGTCGTTCTGGCCGAGCTGCGCGCCCGCGGCGAAAAGGTTTAAGGAGAGCAATCATGCGTGACCTGATCCGTTTGGTGTCCAGCGCCGGTACCGGCCACTTCTACACCACCGACAAGAACAAGCGCACCACCCCCGACAAGATCGAAATCAAGAAATTCGATCCGGTCGTTCGCAAGCACGTGATCTACAAGGAAGCCAAGATCAAGTAATTGATCGGCCCTTGAAGGAAGAACCCGCCTCACGGCGGGTTTTTTCGTTTATGGGCCGGCGCTTGGCGCCCCGTTCGTCAGCGCTCCGGGTAATTTGACAAGAGTCATATGCTCCCCACGGAAATTCGCTATCGTACGAGCTTCCCTTTCTCCCACTTTTCGGCACGAGGATGCGCAGCGCATGGCGAAGACGGACGGGCCCATCGCGGCAGACAGCAAGAGCACTTCCAGCATCGCCCTGCAGGCGGCTTCCGAGGACATCTGGTCGCAGAAATACCGCCTGAGCAGCAAGGACGGCACGCCCATCGACCAGACCGTCGATGACACCTGGCAGCGAGTCGCCCGTGCCCTGGCCGACGTCGAACCGGCCAAGCAGCGTGAGCACTGGTACGAGCGCTTCCTCTGGGCGCTGCGCAATGGCGCCATCCCGGCCGGGCGGATCATTTCCAACGCCGGCGCGCAGGACTACAAGCCGGCCACCTCGACCATCAACTGCACCGTCTCCGGCTCGATCACCGACTCGATGGACGACATTCTCGGCAAGGTCCACGAGGCCGGGCTGACGCTCAAGGCCGGCTGCGGCATCGGCTACGAGTTCAGCACCTTGCGCCCGCGCGGCTCGTTCGTTTCCGGCGCCGGTGCGCACACCAGCGGCCCGCTGTCGTTCATGGATATCTTCGACAAGATGTGCTTCACCGTGAGTTCGGCCGGCGGCCGCCGCGGCGCGCAGATGGGTACCTTCGACGTCGGCCATCCGGACGTGCGCGAGTTCATCCGTGCCAAGCGCGAGGACGGCCGCCTGCGTCAGTTCAACCTGAGCCTGCTGATCACCGACGAGTTCATGCAGACCGTCGAGGCCGACGGCGAGTGGCCGCTGATCTTCCCGGTGCATGCCAAGGAAGCCGCCGAGCTGGATCTGGCCGACGATGCCCAGGTGGTCTGGCGCGAATGGCCGGTGCACGACGGCTATATCGTGCGCGACGATGGCCTGGTGGCCTGCAAGATCTACGGGCGGGTCAAGGCTCGGCATCTGTGGGACATGATCATGGTCTCCACCTACGACTACGCCGAGCCAGGCTTCATCCTCATCGACCGGGTCAACCAGCTGAACAACAACTGGTGGTGCGAGGCGATCCGCGCGACCAACCCCTGCGGTGAGCAGCCGCTGCCGCCATACGGCTCCTGCCTGCTGGGCTCGATCAACCTGACCCACTTCGTCATCGACCCGTTCGGCGTCGAAGCGCGCTTCGACTGGGACAAGTACCGCGAAGTGGTGCGCGTCTTCACCCGCATGCTGGACAACGTCGTCGAGATCAACGGCCTGCCGCTGGAGCAGCAGCGCCACGAGATCGAGAGCAAGCGCCGCCACGGCATGGGCTTCCTCGGTCTCGGCTCGACCCTGACCTTGCTCAAGCTGCGCTATGGCAGCCCGGAAGCCTGCGTGTTCACCGAGGAAGTTTCCCGCGAGATGGCGCTGGTCGGCTGGGAGCAGGCGCTGGAGCTGTCGAAGGAGAAGGGCCCGGCGCCGCTGTTGAGCCAGACCTTCGAGGTTACCGCAGAGATGCTGCGCAAGCGTCCGGAGATGGCCAAGGACGGTTACAAGGTCGGCGACCAGATTGCCGGTCGTGTGCTGCACGCCAAATACTCGCGGTATATGCAGAAGATCGCCGAATACGCGCCCGATCTGATCGAGGCACTGGCCGAGCAGGGCGCGCGCTTCACCCACCACAGCTCCATCGCGCCCACCGGCACCATCAGCCTCAGCCTGGCCAACAACGCCTCCAACGGCATCGAGCCGAGCTTCGCCCATCACTACTCGCGCAACCTGATCCGTCCGGGCCGCAAGGCCAAGGAGAAGATCGAGGTGTTCAGCTACGAGCTGCTGGCCTATCGCACGCTGATCAATGCACGCGCCAAGCCCGGCTCCGACGAGCCGGGCGAGAAGCTGCCGGACTACTTCATCACCGCCGATGACGTCAGCCCGACCCAGCATGTGGACATCCAGGCCGCGGCGCAGAAGTGGGTCGACTCATCGATCTCCAAGACCGCCAACGTGCCGACCGACTACCCGTTCGAAGCGTTCAAGGACATCTATCGCTACGCCTGGCGCCAGGGCCTCAAGGGCTGCACCACCTTCCGCTTCAACCCTGCGGCATTCCAGGGCGTGCTGGTCAAGGAGGCCGACCTGGAAAAGACCCTGTACCGCTTCACCCTTGAAGACGGCAGCGTGGTCGAGCTCAAGGGCAACCAGGAAGTCGAGTACGACGGCGAGGTGAACACCGCCGCCAACCTCTTCGACGCCCTCAAAGAAGGCTACTACGGCAAGTACTGATTCCGCCTGAACCGCTTGTACGCCGGGCCGTTCATGGCCCGGCAGGAGAGATTGCACAATGACCGTAAAGATCACCCAGCGCATCAAGGGCTTCAAGGTCGTCGACGAGGCCCTCGAACGCCCCGCGGCCTCTGCCGCCAGTACCGATAACAAGGCGAGCAAGGCCGTTAACGTGGTGGAAATGGACGAGAGCCTGCAACGTCCGGAAACCCTGATCGGCATGACCTACAAGATCAAGTCGCCGCTGTTCGAACACGCGCTGTACGTCACCGTGAACGACATCGTGCTCAACGCCGGCACCCCGCATGAGCAGCGCCGGCCGTTCGAGATATTCATCAACTCGAAGAACATGGACCACTTCCAGTGGATCGTGGCGCTGACCCGCATCATGTCTGCGGTGTTCCGCAAGGGTGGCGACTGCACCTTCCTGGTCGAGGAGCTGAAGGCGGTGTTCGATCCGCGCGGCGGCTACCTGAAGAAGGGCGGCGTCTACATGCCGTCGATCGTGGCCGAGATCGGTGCGGTGCTGGAGCGCCATCTGATCGCCATCGGCATGCTCGAAGGTCATGCGCTGGACGAAACCCAGCTCAAGTACCTGGCCGAGAAGCGTGCCGCCTACGAAGCCAGCCAGGGCGCGGTGGCGGTAGAGCCGGGCGAGGGTTTCCCGGCCGGCGCGCAGCTGTGCAACAAGTGCAATACCCAGGCCGTGGTGCAGATGGACGGCTGCGCCACCTGCCTGAACTGCGGCAACTCCAAGTGCGGCTAAACGGCTTGCGCTGATTTCGCCTGCCGTGAAGCTCGTCAGGCTCGCTTTACCCGGCGGGCCTGGCTCTGCTAGTTTTCGTTTTCCATACCGCCGTCCGGCCGTTGACCCAATGTCTTCCACTGCTCACAGCCTGTTACCCATGAAGCCAGCCGATCTCGGCGCGGCCCGGCTGTGCGCAATCGCTCCACCTCCCTCTGTCGTTGCCGATCTGGCAATCGCGCCACCACCTCCACAGGCGGTTGCGCTGGGCTGATCCGCCCACATTTCGCAGCTCCGGTTTTCGCTTCCGATCCTTCCGGGTCGGTGCGCGCACGCTTTCGGCGTTCGCTGGAGCCTGTTTCGCTTCGACAGGTAATCACTGATGACTTTCAACAAATCGTTGTGGACGTCCTATGGCGTCATGACTGTGTTCGTATTGCTGTGGGGCAGTGCGGCCATCTTCACCCGCTGGGGACTGGACCACGCTACCCCCTTCGCCCTGCTGATCGTGCGCTTTGCTCTGGCGCTGACTGCAGTTCTGCTTATCGGCCTCTACCGTAGGCGCTGGCGGCCAGCGCTTGGCGCTGCTTGGCAGACGGCGGCGACCGGGCTGCTGATGATCGGCTGTTATTCGATCTGCTATTTCCAGGCCATGGCCCATGGCGTGACGCCGGGTGTGATCGCGACGCTGCTTGGCGTGCAGCCAATTCTCACCCTGTTGCTCCTCGAACGACGCTTCTCGCCGCTGCGTCTGCTGGGATTACTGGTGGAACTGGCCGGGTTGGCCGCGGTGGTATTTCAGAGTCTGGTGCTGGCGCGTTTCTCGCTCGCCGGGATGCTCTTCGCCCTCGGCGCGCTGCTGTGCATGACAGTGGGCGCGATCCTGCAGCAGCGCGTTCGCCAGAGCCCGGTGGAGGTGCTGCCGACCCAGTACGGGGTCAGCCTGCTGCTGTGCCTTGCGTTCGTGCCGTTCCAGCCGATCCGCCTGGAAGCGGTGACGGGCTTCATCATTCCGGTGCTGTGGTTGGGTCTGGTGATCTCGGTGGCGGCGCAGCTGCTGCTGTACCGCATGATCCAGACCGGCAATCTGGTGAACGTCACCAGTCTGTTCTACCTGGTGCCGGTGGTGACCGTGGGGATGGATTACCTGTTCCTCGGCAATCAGCTGTCGCGCACCGGCTTGCTGGGAATGGCGGCCATTCTGCTGGGGTTGGCGCTGGTGTTCAGGGCCGCACCGCAGCCGCATCGCGGATGAAAAAAGGCCGGGCGGTTGCCGCCCGGCCTTTCGGCAGCTTCAGCTGACCACGCGGTAGCACGGCGTGTAGGGCACGCCGCCGGGCAGCTTCATGCGGTGCTGCTCGACGAAGGCCTGCAGCAGCTTGTCCAGCGGTTGCATGATCGCCGTGTCGCCGTGGATCTCGTAACGGCCGTATTGCTCGATGCGGCGGATGCCCTTGTCCTTGACGTTGCCGGCGACGATGCCGGAAAACGCGCGGCGCAGGTTGGCGGCCAGCTCGTGGGGCGGCAGGTCGCGGCGCAGCGGCAGGCTGGCCATGGCCTCGTGGGTCGGATCGAAGGGTCGCTGGAAACCTTCCTCGATCTTCAGCAGCCAGTTGAAGTGGAAGGCATCGTTGCGCTCGCGGCGGAACCGTCGTACTTCGCGCAGGCCCTCGGTCATCTGCCGGGCCACTTCGGTAGGGTCGTTGAAGACGATCTGGTAGCGCTTCTGGGCTTCCTCACCAAGGGTCGCGCCGACGAAATCGTGCAGCTGCTGCAGATAATCCGCCGCATCGCTAGGCCCAGTGAGAATGACCGGGAACGGCACTTCACGATTGGCCGGGTGCAACAGAATGCCGAGCAGGTAGAGGAACTCCTCGGCCGTGCCGACGCCGCCGGGGAAGATGATGATGCCGTGACCGACGCGGACGAAGGCCTCCAGACGTTTCTCGATGTCCGGCAGGATCACCAGCTCGTTGACGATCGGGTTCGGTGCCTCGGCGGCGATGATGCCCGGCTCGGTCAGCCCCAGGTAGCGGCTGCCAACGCGGCGCTGTTTGGCGTGGGCAATGGTAGCACCCTTCATCGGCCCCTTCATCACGCCCGGACCGCAGCCGGTGCAGACATCCAGGCTGCGCAGGCCCAGCTCATGGCCGACGCGCTTGCTGTACTTGTACTCTTCGGTGCTGATCGAGTGGCCACCCCAGCACACCACCATGTTCGGCTCGATGCCCGGGCGCAGCGTGCGGGCGTTGCGCAGCAGATGAAAGACGTAGTCGGTAATGCCCTGGGAAGTGCTCAGATCGATGCGAGCGCTGCTCAGTTCGCTCTCGGTATAGACGATGTCCCGCAGCGCGCTGAAGAGCATCTCGCGGGTGCTGGCGATCATCTCGCCATCGACGAAGGCATCGGCCGGCGCATTGAACAGCTCGAGGCGTACGCCGCGATCCTGCTGCAGGATGCGCACCTCGAAGTCCTCATAGGCTTCGAGGATGGTCTTGGCGTTATCGATGCGCGTGCCGGTGTTGAGGATTGCCAGGGCGCACTGGCGGAACAGCTTGTGCGTGCTGCCGGAACCGACTTCGCTCAGCTGCTGTACTTCGCGTTGCGACAGGGTTTCCAGGCTGCCTTTGGGGGTAACCGAGGCGTTGATTACGTTGCGTTGGTTCATTGGTGATTCCTGAATTCGATGGCGACACCATCGCGGAGCTGGTGCACCGAAACGGCGGCTGCGTGCCGCCATCTTAACGCGGTGGCGCAGCGGCGGTGGGCGATCCGTTCGGTAGGCGAGAGGCAAATCGCTCCGAGAGCCGTGGCAGGTTCGACCCTCGGGGCAATCGGCGGTTCGCCGGGCAGCGCAAGTGCCGGGCTGGTCAGGTCCAGCCGTAGCGCACCAGGTGGAAGAAGATCGGCGCGGCGAAGCAGACCGAATCGAGCCGGTCGAGCATGCCGCCGTGGCCCTCGATCATGTGCCCCCAGTCCTTGACGCCACGGTCGCGTTTGATCGCCGACATCACCAGGCCGCCGAAGAAGCCCAGCAGGTTCAGCAGCAGCGCCATCAGCGCCGCCTGCCACCAGGCGAACGGGGTGATCCAGAACAGCGCCGCGCCGATCAGTGTTGCGAGGAAGATCCCGCCGACGAAGCCTTCGACGGTTTTGGACGGCGACAGGCGCGGGGCGATCTTGCGCTTGCCGGCCAACTTGCCGCACACGTACTGCAACACGTCGGAGAGCTGCACGACGATGATCAGCCAGGCGATCAGCAGCAGGTTGCGACCTTCGTAGCCGGCAATTTCCAGGGTGAGCAGGGCAGGGACGTGGGAGACGCAGAAGACTGCGATCATCAGGCCCCATTGCACCTTCGAGGCACGTTCGAGAAAACGCGTGGTGTCGCCGCCCAGCGACGCCAGGATCGGCAGCAACAGGAAGACGTAGACGGGAATGAAGATGGCGAACAGGCCGTACCAGCCGACCGCCACCAGCAGATACTGCAGCGGCAGCACCAGGTAGAACGCCGCGACCAGCGCCGGATAGTCGCTGCTGCGTGTCGGTGTCAGCGTCATGAATTCGCGTAACGCGAAGAACGACACCAGGTAGAAGAGGATCACCACGGCGGTGTGGCCGAGCCAGAAGGCGATGCCAATCAGCGCGACCATCACCCACCAGGCATTGATGCGGGCGTTGAGGTTGTCGATCACCGGACTCTCGCCGCCGCTGCGACGCTTGAGGACGAAGCCGATCAGCGAGGCCAGGGCGAGCAGGGCGCCGATACCGGCGAACAGCAGCAGAGTATTGCGATCCATGTCAGTCTTCCTTCGGGGCCAGTTCTAGCAGAGCCAGGCGAGCGCGCTGCAGAAACGCGTCTTTGTCCTCGTCCTTTTCGATACTCATTGGTGCACCGAAGCTGACGCTGCACAGCAGGGGTAGCGGCAGGCTGCGGCCCTTGGGCATCACCCGATTGAGGTTGGCGATCCACACCGGCACCAGCTCCACGTCCGGACACGCCAGGCCCAGGCGATACAGCCCGCTCTTGAACGGCAGCAGGTCTTCTTCCAGATTGCGCGTGCCCTCGGGGAAGAGGATCAGAGAATCGCCGCCGGCCAGGGCGTCGAGCATCGGTTGCAGCGGATTCGACTCCGGGCCGCTGCGCTCGCGATCCACCAGCACACCGTTGAACAGGCGATGGATGACGAAGCGGCGCAGCGCGCTGCTCTGCCAGTAATCGGCGCCGGCGACGGGCCGGGTCCTGCGCCGCAGGTCAGGCGGCAGCGATGCCCAGAGCAGCACGAAATCACCGTGGCTGCTGTGGTTGGCGAAATAAATGCGTTGCCGGTTGAGCGGCGCGCAGCCGATCCAGAGGCTGCGTGTACCGGTCAGCAGGCGTGCAACGGAAGTGATCGCGAAGGCGAGCAGGGCGCCGAACATGGGATGTTCCTCGGTATCGGGCAGGAAGTCGGTGGTACGGGTGGGTGGCGGTTCAGTCGGCTTCGGCGGGCGCCGATGCGGTTTCCGCCAGGCCTTGTCTGACCCGGTTGCTCAGCGTGAGGATCGACAGCCCGGCGATCAGCAGCAACAAGCCGTTGATCCAGGCGGCTGGCAACAGGCCCAGGGCGACGCCGGTGGCCAGCACGCCGAAGGCGAAGGCCCTGTCGCTCTTGCCCATCGGGCCGTCGTAACGGCGTGAGGCGCCCACCATCGGACCGAGCACACCGGCGTACTCGGTCAGCGCTGCGAGCACCACCACCAGCACCACGGCAGCTGGCCAGACGCCGGTCACCAGCGCGAGCGGCAGGTAGAGCGCCGCATCGGCGGCCACATCGCAGAGTTCGTTGAGGTAGGCGCCGAGCTTCGATTGCTGGCCGAATTCTCGCGCCAGCATGCCGTCGATGGCGTTCAGTGCCATGCGCAGCAGCATCCACAGTGGGATCAGCAGGAAGATCCAGAGGTGCTCGATCAGCAGCGCGACCGCCGCTGCGACTGCCAGCGACACGACCAGCGCTGCCAGCGTGACCTGATTGGCCGTGATGCCGCTGTCATAGAGGCGCTGGACCAGTGGGCGCAGTAGTGCCTGAAAATGGGGTTTGAGCTGATAGATGGAGGGCATGCATCGATTCCTTTCGATGATCGGCGAGTCGCGCGTTTCGGCTAACGCCAGCGCGCATCCTGTGCGCCCGGCACTTTGGGGTAAAGCCCCGGCAGTCGCAAGTTGCGCTGGAAAATTTGCGAGGTGTTGAACGCTTTCGCGCCGCGCGGGTAGCGGGGGATCGACCTAGAAGGCAAAAGGCAGCGCGCTGGATGGATGCTGGCGCGCTTTCAGCAGCCGATGAAGTTCGCCGGGATCTTTCACCTGCACGTCCGTCTTGCCTTCGTGACGCTGCGCCGCGATCAGTCGCGATAGCCAGAAACGCACGCAGGCCACGCGCAGCATCGGCTGCCAGAGCTCGGCTTCGGCCGGGGTGAAGCGGCGCAGTGCGGAGTAGGCCGCCAGCAAGGGTTCGCTGCGTTCACCGTCGATCTCGCCATTGGGGTGCGAGCACCAGTCGTTCACGGCGATGGCCAGGTCGTAGAGCATCGGCCCGGAGCAGGCGTTGTAGAAGTCGATCACACCGGTCAGGTGGCTGCCTTCGAACAGCACGTTGTCGCGGAACAGATCGGCGTGCAGGTTGGCGCGCGGTAGGGCGAGGAGTTTCGGCCGCAGCTCGGCAATCTCTGCCAGGCCTTCGCGCAACAGCGGCAGCTGGTCCTCGGACAGGCTCAGCGCCAGGCTTGGCCCCTGTTCCTGCATCCAGTCCAAGCCGCGGTCGCTGGCGCGTTCGAGGATGTGCTCGCGGGTAGCCAGGTGCAGACGCGCCAGCAGTCGGCCGACCTCGGCGCAATGGTGCGGATTGGGCGCCATCACATGCTTGCCGGGCAGGCGCGGCTGCAGCAGCGCAGGCTTTTCCGCCAGCTTGCGCAGCGCCTCGCCCTGCTCGCTGCGCAGCGCATAGGGCACCGGCAGGCCGGCGCGGTGCAGCACGTCGAGCAGCTCGATGAAGAACGGCAAATCCTGGGCCGGACCACGCTCGATCAGCGTCAGAACGTATTCGCCCTGTTCGAGGCTGACGAAGAAATTGCTGTTCTCGCTGCCTGCGACGATGCCCTGGAAGTCGCGCAACCGGCCGAGCCGGTACGGCGCCAGAAAGGCTTCCAGTTCATCGCGTTGCAGGGGCGTGAATACCGACATGCTGTCCTCCCGGCGATTGATGGGTTACCAGCTGAAGATCTTCCAGGAGGGGATCAGCATGTCCGGCTGGTCGGAACGGACGAAGTTGCCGTCGTTGCCGTCTGCGCGCACCAGAAAGTACGGTTTGCCATGCTTGGGCGTGACTTTCACGGCATAGAGGAAGCCATTGACGCGATATTCCTCGATGGTACGGTCGCCTTCCTGACGGATGGTTACGTCGGGCTCGCCGTCGACCGACTCCTGGGCAAAACCGGCCAGGGGAGCGCACGCCAGCAGGCTGGCCAGCATCAGGTGTTTGAGAGCGCGCATGGTAACCTTGTCCCTTTGTCGATAAGTGGTCCTTCGCATTCTAGCTCCGGGCCCGCCGAAAAGGTTGATTCCGCTCATGAGCCAAGCCCCCCTCGTCCTGGTGGACGGTTCGTCCTACCTCTATCGCGCCTTCCACGCGCTGCCTCCGCTGACCACCTCTACCGGCAAGCCGACCGGTGCGGTCAAGGGTGTGCTGAATATGTTGCTGAGCCTGCGCAAACAGTATCCGGACAGCCCGTTCGCCGTGGTTTTCGACGCCAAGGGTCCGACCTTTCGCGACGCGCTGTTCGAGAACTACAAGTCGCACCGCCCGCCGATGCCCGATGACCTGCGCGTGCAGGTCGAGCCGCTGCATGCCAGCGTCCGTGCACTGGGGCTGCCGCTGTTGTGTGTGGAAGGGGTCGAGGCCGACGACGTCATCGGCACCCTGGCGCGGCAATGCGCGGCGCTGGGCCGTGATGTGGTGATCTCCACCGGCGACAAGGACATGGCCCAGCTGGTCTGCCCGCACGTCACCCTGGTCAACACCATGACCGGCAGCGTCTATGACATCGAGGGCGTGAAGGCCAAGTTCGGCGTCGGCCCGGAACTGATCATCGACTTCCTCGCGCTGATGGGCGACAAGGTCGACAACATTCCTGGCGTGCCAGGCGTGGGCGAGAAGACGGCATGTGGCCTGCTCAACGGCATCCCGGGCGGGCTAAAGGGGCTCTACGAGCACCTCGATCAGGTTGCCGGACTGCCGATCCGCGGCGCCAAGTCACTGGGCGCCAAGCTGGAGGAGCATCGCGATGCCGCCTTCATGTCCTACGAGCTGGCTACGATCAAGATCGACGTGGCGCTGGACGTCGAGGTCGGTGACCTGATGCCCGGTGAACCGCACCGCGAGGCGCTGATCGCCCTTTATCGCGAGCTGGAGTTCAAGCAGTGGCTGGACGAGCTGCTGCGCGAGGCCAAGGCGGCGGGGGAGAACTGCGAGGTGCAGCCAGAAGGCTGTTCGATCCAGGCCGAGGCCCAGTACGAGACCCTGCTGGAGCAGGCCGATTTCGAGCGCTGGCTGGCGCGTCTGAAGGCGGCCGAATGTTTTGCCTTCGATACCGAAACCACCAGCCTCGATGCGCAGCGCGCCGAGCTGGTCGGCGTGTCTTTCGCCGTGGAGCCGGGCCAGGCGGCTTACGTGCCGCTGCGCCATTCCTACATGGGCGTGCCGCAGCAGCTCGAGCTGGATGCCGTGCTCGGCGCGCTCAAGCCGCTGCTGGAGGATCCGGCCAAGACCAAGATCTGCCAGCACGGCAAATACGACATGAACGTGCTGATGCACTACGGCATCGAGATGCGCGGCATGGCTTTCGACACCATGCTCGAATCCTACGTGCTGGACGCCACGGCCACCCGTCACGACATGGACAGCCTGGCGCTCAAGTACCTCGGCCGCGGCACCATCCGCTTCGAGGACATTGCCGGCAAGGGCGCCAAGCAGCTGACCTTCGACCAGATCGCCATCGAGCAGGCCGGCCCGTACGCCGCCGAGGACGCCGACGTCACCCTGCGCCTGCACCAGACCCTGCTCGGCAAGCTGGAGCAGACGCCATCGCTGCTCAAGGTGCTGACCGAGATCGAGATGCCGCTGGTGCCGGTGCTGGCGCGCATCGAGCGCAACGGCGCGCTGGTCGATGCACAGTTGCTCGGCCAGCAGAGCGTCGAGCTGGGCGACAAGCTGGTGCAGCTGGAACGCGAGGCCTTCGACATCGCCGGCGAGGAGTTCAACCTCGGCTCGCCCAAGCAGCTCTGCGCGATCCTCTACGACAAGCTCGGCTGCCCGGTGATCTCCAAGACCGCCGGCGGCCAGCCGTCCACCGCCGAGAGCGTGCTGGCCGAACTGGCCGAGCAGGATTACCCGCTGCCAAAGGTCATCATGCAGCACCGCAGCCTGAGCAAGCTCAAGGGCACCTACACCGACAAGCTGCCGCAGCAGATCAACCCGCGCACCGGGCGCATCCACACCAGCTACCACCAGGCGGTGACCGCCACCGGCCGGCTGTCCTCCAGCGACCCGAACCTGCAGAACATCCCGATCCGCACCGCCGAGGGGCGGCGCATTCGCCAGGCCTTCGTCGCGGCGCCGGGCTACAAGCTACTGGCGGCGGACTACTCGCAGATCGAGCTGCGTATCATGGCCCACCTGGCGCAGGATGCCGGCCTCTTGCACGCGTTCCAGAACGACCTGGACGTGCACCGCGCCACGGCCGCCGAGGTGTTCGGCGTACCGCTGGAGCAGGTCAGCAACGACCAGCGCCGCAGCGCCAAGGCCATCAACTTCGGCCTGATCTACGGCATGAGCGCCTTCGGCCTGGCCAAGCAGATCGACGTCGGCCGCAAGGAAGCGCAGGAGTACATCGACCGCTATTTCGCCCGCTACCCCGGCGTGCTCGCCTACATGGAGCGCACCCGCACCCAGGCCGCCGAGCAGGGCTATGTCGAGACACTGTTCGGTCGGCGGCTGTACCTGCCGGAGATCAATTCGAAGAACGGCGCCATGCGCAAGGGCGCCGAGCGCACCGCGATCAACGCGCCGATGCAGGGCACCGCAGCGGACATCATCAAGCGTGCCATGATCGCCGTGGACGGCTGGCTGCAGGACAGCGGGCTGGATGCGCAGGTGATCCTGCAGGTCCACGATGAATTGGTGCTGGAAGTGCGCGAAGACCTGGTCGAGCAGGTCCGCGAAGCCATCTGCCCGCTCATGAGCGGGGCCGCCCAGCTGGACGTGCCGCTGCTGGTCGAGGCGGGCGTTGGCAACAACTGGGACGAGGCGCACTGATCGAGCTGCCGAAAAATGTCGGTAGTCGACGAAATTTTTTTCGTTCGCGTTGAACTTACGGCGCAACGCTCCGGTCAGAGCATGCGAAGGGTGTAAAAGCCCTTCGATGCTCCTTGTTGTGTTAAGTGTTGGCAGATCTCTGGACCCCGCCCTAGCGGTCCGGATTCGACCTCGAACTTCCCCCTCCCCCAATGAAGTTCGAGGTTTTTTTTGCCTGGAGAAAAGTGGAAAGACGCTGAGCAGCAGTAATGGGCCTGCGCAAGTTCTTGCGCAGGTGTTCTGTGGATAACCTTGTGAGTAAGCTGTTCGCAGCGCGATCTGCCAGCGTTGGGGCGGCGTTGCGCAAGTTGTTGCCGCGGCTGCGCAGGTTCTTGCACAGCTTTCTGTGCTGGGCATCACGCCTGCTGTTTAATGCGTATGCTGTTTCTCTATATCTTATTGAAAAATAATAGTTTTTTCGTAAATGGCACGGTACTTGTTGTTATGAAATGGCCATTCGGCACTCATTTCAGACAAGGAGAGCACCCATGCCAACACCCGCGTATCTGTCCCTCGAAGGCACCAAGCAAGGCCTGATCACCGCTGGCACCTTCACCGAGGACTCGGTTGGCAACATTTTCCAGGAAGGCCATGAGGACCAGATCCTGGTGCAGGCCTTCCAGCATCAGGTCATCATCCCGCGTGACCCGCAGTCCGGCCAGCCGACTGGCCAGCGCGTGCACAAGCCCCTGATGATCACCAAGGTGTTCGACAAGTCGTCGCCGCTGATCTTCAACGCGCTGACGTCCGGCGAGCGCCTGAACAAGTGCCGTCTGGAGTGGTATCGCACCTCGTCCACCGGTACTCAGGAACACTACTTCACCATCGAACTGGAAGATGCGGTGATCGTCGACGTGCAGTCGCGCATGCCCAACTGCCAGGACCCGAACATGTCGCACTTCACCCATCTGGAAGACGTGTACTTCACCTATCGCAAGATCGTCTGGACCCACGAGGTATCCGGCACCTCCGGCTCCGACGACTGGCGCACCCCGATCGCCGGCTGATTCGCCGCGGTCCCGCTTCGGCCAGGCTCGCCTGGCCGAACGCTTTTTTGCGAAGCACTGAACAGATTCCGTCAACGTCGCTCCGGAATGCGCGAACCACGCATTCTAGAGCGGACGGCCTGTGTTAAACGGGGCTCCGCAAGCGCCCATGCGCTGATACATGGACTGAACAGGAGGAACATGGATGTTCGCCCCCGCCAACCAGGCCCACTTCACGCTTTCCCTCGAAGGCATCGAGCACGACTTCAAGGTGCTCGAATTCCAGGGCCGCGAGGCCATCAGCCAGCCCTATCGCTTCGACCTGGAACTGGTCAGCGAGCACCCCGATCTGGATCTGGAACGCCTGCTGCATCGCCCGGCCTTCCTCGCCTTCGCCCCGGACGGCAGCGGTATTCATGGGCTGGTGCATCAGGCCGCTCAGGGTGAATCCGGCCAGCGCCTGACCCGCTATCGGCTGACGCTCGTGCCGCAGCTGGCCTATCTCGCCCATCGCACCAACCAGCGCATCTTCCAGCACCTCAGCGTGCCGCAGATCGTCGCCCAGCTACTCGAGGAGCATGGCATCCAGGCCGATGCCTACCGCTTCCAGCTCGGCCCGGTGATTTACCCGCCGCGCAAATACTGCGTGCAGTACGACGAAACCGACCTGCACTTCATCCAGCGCCTGTGCGAGGAAGAAGGCATTCACTATCACTTCCAGCACAGCGCGGCCGGTCATGCCCTGGTCTTCGGCGATGACCAGACCGTCTTCCCCAGGCTCGCTGCCACCGCCTATCAGCAGGACAGCGGCCTGGTCGCCGACCAGCCGGTGATCAAACGCTTCGGCCTGCGCCTGGAAACCCGTACCAGCCGTGTCACGCGCCGCGATTACGATTTTGAGAAGCCACGTCTGAGCACGGAGGCCGCGTTTCATAGCGACTTCCATCCCGACCTTGAAGACTACGATTACCCCGGCCGCTTCACCGAGCGCGCCCGCGGCAAGCACCTGTCGCAACGCGCCCTGGAGCGCCACCGCCACAACTACGAACTGGCCGAAGGCGAAAGCGACCAGCCGCGACTGGCGAGCGGGCACTTCCTCCCGCTCGGCGAACACCCCCGCAGCGACTGGAACCAGCTCTGGCTGCTGACCGAAGTGCTGCATGAAGGTAAGCAGCCACAGGTGTTGGAGGAATCAATTACCAATGCCCCAGCTCACCACGGACTGGCCCCCTCTCCCCTATGGGGAGAGGGCTGGGGTGAGGGGGCTCTTGCCAGCTCCGGCTTCCAACAAGGCTACCGCAACCACTTCACCGCCACCCCCTGGGACATCCCCTTCCGCCCGGCTCTGAAGCATCCGAAGCCGAAGGTTCTCGGTAGCCAGACCGCCGTGGTCACCGGCCCGGCCGGCGAAGAAATCCACTGCGATGAATACGGCCGCGTGCGCGTCCAGTTCCACTGGGACCGCCACGGCCAGGCCGACGACAAGACCAGCTGCTGGCTGCGCGTGTCGTCCAGCTGGGCCGGCGACCGCTACGGCGGCATCGCGATCCCGCGCGTTGGCATGGAAGTGCTGGTGACCTTCCTCGAAGGCGACCCCGACCAACCGCTGGTGACCGGCTGCCTGTATCACAAGGAACACCAGGTTCCTTACGACCTGCCGGCGAACAAGACCCGCACGGTGTTCAAGACCCTGAGCAGCCCGGGCGGTGGCGGCTACAACGAGCTGCGCATCGAAGACCGCAAGGGCGCCGAGCAGATCTACATTCACGCCCAGCGCGACTGGGACGAGAACATCGAGCACGACCAGAAGATCCGCGTCGGCCACGAACGCCACGACACGGTGGAAGCCAACAGCTACAGCGAATTCAAGGCCGAAGAACACCGCGCCACCCACGCCGATCGCAAGACCGAAATCCGCGCCAACGACCACCTCACCGTCGGCAACAGCCAACACCTGAAGATCGGCACCGGGCAGTTCATCGAGGCGGGCAATGAAATTCACCTCTCCAGCGGCCTCAAGGTGGTGCTCGAAGCGGGCAGCCAACTGACCTTCAAGGCTGGTGGCAGTTTTATCAAACTCGATGCCAATGGCATCACCATGGTCGGGCCTTTGATCAGGATGAACTCGGGGGGAAGTCCGGGGAAAGGTTCGGGTGCGGCGCCGATATTGCCGGGGAACGTCAAGCCGGCGGATGCGGACAAGGCGGGGGCAGTGCTTGAGCATCGGCTTAAGCAGGCGCGATTCAGGCACACACCGCTGATCGAGTTGTGTCAGAAGCCCAAAGGCGGTACGCCAATGCAGTGTCCTTTGACCAACTGTCCTTGTCGCCAGGCCGCACAGTTTGGGAGCTGATTGATGTCCGTACAGATACTCGCAGGGCTTCCCAATCTTTCTACCCCACTCTTCATGCTGCTCGAATTGGATGAGCCGCTGCTGCAGCGGATTTACCAGCTAGAACCTGATCCACGACCGGAAGCTCTGTTTGCTGATACCGAGCTGGGCGCTCATGTCGAACTAGGACCTTGGCTGATACAACTGACGCCGGATAGCGCCTGGTTGACTGCGTATCGCCAAGCACCAGAGCAATGGCCTGGCGTGTTATTGAGTTCCGGGCGGCCAGTTGATGAGCTGCTGGCCCATCTGCGCGCAATGCTGGTCGTGCAGTTTGAAGGTGAGCGTAAGGGGATACTGCGCTATTACGACCCACAGGTGGCCAGTTACCTTTTCGCGGCGACCGAGGCCGTTATCACTTGGCTAGGCCCCATCGAGCAGTTGTTCTGGCATGGCCCCACCTGGGCAGACCGCAGCGAGAACATCAGCCATTGGCGCAGCCTACGGAGCGAGTCGACCAATCATGGGGCGCCGCCGAAAGACAGGCTGATACTCGACAGAATGCAGATCGCTGCTCTCGAACGGCAGCAACTAGAGGCATTTGCCTATGAGCGCTGGCAGGAGCATTCACAGGCTGAGTTCAACCAGATCTTGGGCTATCTGCAGCAGGGTCTTGCCTCTGGGTTCGACGACGAGAAGAGCCTGGGCGCATACCT
Organism: Pseudomonas sp.; assembly: GCA_032105665.1. GTDB lineage: Bacteria > Pseudomonadota > Gammaproteobacteria > Pseudomonadales > Pseudomonadaceae > Stutzerimonas. The sequence continues at coordinate 70,305 of DAMCQE010000014.1, forward strand.
CGAAGCCCGGCTCACTTATCCCCAGCACCTAAGGCATCCCCAAATCGCATCGGGCCAGGTGCAGTTTCGTCTGCAGCAACTGCAATCCTGGCTGGAAGCCACACCAGCCCCCTCGGAGAGTCAAGGATGAATGCCAAAGTAGGGAGCCTGTCCGGCAGTCCGGCCTGTGAAGCTGGCAAGCTGATCGTCGAAGTGATTGGCAAGGATCACCCGCCGGTACAACGAGTGGTGATCTATGACGAAACCAATCATGAGCTGCAGGAGTGGCTAACACAGCAGGCCAAACAAGAGCTGGTAGCCGATTCTCAGCGGAGCAGTACCCTGCATATCTGGGACTGGGAACAGCAACCGAAGCGCCATCTCTGGCTGGAGATCGAAGCAGAGCGCGGCAGCCCCATCCACGTACCGCTGATGGATGACACACGCATTACCCCGCGCCAGCGTGAGCGGCAGTGGAACTGCATCGTCCCTGTAGTGCCCATGAGCACCATGCTCGGTATCAGCGCCAACCACCAGCATCGCGAATATCCCGTGCATGTGCGCCCCGGCTTCATCTACCTGTTCTATCGCGGCAAAGTGTGGCGTGAACTGGAGATTCGTCAGGCTGAGGGGGAGGTGACGTATCACGACGTACGCCTGAGTGACTTTCGCAATGGCGACCGCTTTCGAGATGGCGCCCGCACGGCCAGCGGTAAAGGGCTGAGTGAGATTTGGCTGCCAGCCAGATGGAACAACCGCGCGGCCCCGGATATCGAGGTAGCTTATGCCGAGGTGCAATGGCCTGCCGTTCGGCTGAACGCCATGGAGCGCAATGCTCGCCTGCGTCGCGCTCGCTGCAATCGCTTGGGCCTGGCCGTGGCCGAACGTAGCTTCGGTAACACCACTTACCGGGCCCCAAGTCAGCAGCAAGCCTTCTACCTGCAAAATGTCCCCGCTCACCGCCTACGTGATCCCGCCCGCGAATGGTTGTTCGATCAGCCGCTCAAGTATCTGCACGATCTGAGCGGCCAGTACCCCGTGCAGAGCCAGCAGCATGCTCAGCAGGTTCATCAACGTCACGAGCGCGGTGAGTCCACCCCAGGGCCAACGCATCCACAGCAGACGCAGGATGACCTACGCCCGGAGACCGGCGCATGGGCTGTAGAGCTGGGCAACACGCTACAGAACCTCCAGCATGTCTGCAGCGCGACAAACGAACGTGGGCACTGGCAGGCCGCTGCGGCTGAAACCGACATGCTGGCCACGGTCAAAAAACGCCAGATCGCCGGTGTACTGGTGGAAGATGGCCTGTACCGCATGCGCCACCTGCTGGCGCGCACCAACCAGGCACAAGCGGTGCTGCAGCTCTGCGCGCAACGGGCCACCTTCCATGCCCATCACGCCTCGGCATTGTTGATTCAGCGGATGATGGTGCCACCCCATATCGGCGGGCAAAGCAACCCGCTGCACCGCTTCATCAGCCAGGTCAGCCAAGAGGGGCGTCAACAGATCGACCTGTGTTCGGGCCAGCATGCTCGTCAGTTGGCCATGACCTGCCTCAAAGCCGCACAAGACAACCTCGCCGCCTGGCTGGAGCAGGCAGCCAACCAGCATGCGCTGGGCGATCATTTCTGCCTGGAAGGCCTCGACTATGCCGGCGCCTTCCAGCTTTGCAGCCAGCTCTTCGTCTGCCTGGCGCGCACACCAGATCAGCAGGATCCATTCCTGGCGGCAGGCGATGCTCCACGCACAAGCGCGGGCAGGAGACTGCTATGCAAGATTGCGCAGAGCGCCAGCCAGCCTCTGCACCGGATGTTGTGGCCAGAGACGGACGACGACACCCTGCTCAAGCCCTATCAAGCGGTGCAAACGCCGAACAACGGCGAAGGCCATTACCGTGCCGATGCGTTGAATCAGGTGGCGCAGCTCAATGCACCGCCCAGCGAAGAGCCGGCGACCCTGGAAGGCAACACGCTCGCAGGCTTGATGCAACAGCCGGACTTTCTGCTCCTGCCTTCCGCCAAAAGCGGCGCCGCAGCGCTGATAACCGTATGGGAGAACCTGAGCAGCGCCCTGCAAGAGGCACAGAAAAGCCTCGCCAGCGCAACGGCCGAGAACAGCCAGGCGACCACC
>DAMCQE010000015.1:0-64778 GCA_032105665.1 Pseudomonas sp.
ACATCGACAGCGAGAACATCGTCAAGGGCGTCGAGTACGAGAAGGGCCACTACGTCGTGATCAGCGATGACGAGATCAAAGGCGCGCACCCCAAGGCGACCCAGACCGTGGATATCGTCGCTTTCGTCGATGCCAAGGACATTTCCTTTCTCTACATCGACACGCCGTACTACCTGACGCCGGACCGCCGCGGCGAAAAGGTCTACGCCTTGCTGCGCGAAACGCTGATCCAGACCGGCAAGGTCGGTATCGCCAACGTGGTGCTGCGCAACAAGCAGCACCTGGCGGTGGTAATGCCGCTGGGCAAGGCGCTGGTGATGAACACCCTGCGTTGGGCCGACGAGGTGCGCGGGGTCGAATACCTGGAGCTGAAGGACGAAGCGCTCGATCCGGACCTGGCCGAGCGTGAGCTGGACATGGCCAAGCGGCTGGTCGAGGACATGACCGAGAAATGGAAGCCGGAACAGTACAAGGACACCTTCCAGGACCAGATCATGGAGCTGGTGGAGAAGAAGGCCCGCGAAGGCAAGCTGGAAGCGGTCGGCGGGCCGGAGGAAGCGGTGGATCGTCGTTCGGCGGATGTCATCGACCTTACCGAACTGCTCAAGCGCAGCCTCGCTGCCAAGCCAGGCAAGGCCAGCAAAGAGGACGACCACGAGGAGGAGGAAAAGGCGCCGGCCAAGCCCAAGACTGCGAGCAAGGCCAAAACGAGCAAATCCTCCTCGGCGGCTTCGCGCACGCGCAAGGCGCCAGCGGCGGGCAGCAAATCCAGCAAAAAGGCGAGCTGATCGGGGTAGCCCATGCCAGAGCAGCGCAAGAGCGCCGGCCGCCCGCTGGTGGGCGGCGTCGGCATCAGTAATCCGCAGCGAGTGATCGACAAGGCCAGCGGCGCGAGCAAGCTTGCGCTGGCCGAGTACTACCTGGCGGTCGCCGACCGATTGGTGCCGCAATTGGCTGGCAGGCCACTGTCCATCGTTCGTGCACCTGAAGGCGTCGACGGCGAAAGCTTTTTCCAACGCCATTGCGGTCGGCTGAAGATGCCGCACATGCGCGCACTGCCGAAAAACCTCGATCCCGAGCATGCGCGGCTGATCCAGGCGGACAACATCACCGCGGTCATCGAGGCCGTGCAGATGGGTACCGTCGAGTTCCACACCTGGAACGCGCGCAGTAATCGCGTCGAGCGGCCCGATCGAGTCATTTTCGATCTCGACCCCGATCCCGCGTTGCCCTGGTCGAGCATGGTGGAGGCGACCGAGCTGACGCTGCAGCTGCTGGACGACCTGGGACTGCAGGCCTTCCTTAAGACCAGCGGAGGCCGGGGCATGCATGTCGTGGTGCCGCTCGACCGTCGGCACGACTGGGACCTGGCCCGGCAGTTCGCTCGCTCGGTCACCGAGCGGCTGGCGCGCGAGGCGCCGGAGCTGATCGTCGACAAAATGGGGCCGCAGAATCGGGTCGGGCGAATTTTCGTGGACTACCTGCGCAACCAGCGCGGGGCGAGCACCGTTGCCGCCTATTCGGTCAGGGCGCGTCCGGGGCTGGCGGTATCCGTGCCTGTCGAGCGTGAGGAGCTGGCGCAGCTGGAGAGAGCCGATCGCTGGAACATCGGCAACCTGGATGAGCGTTTGCGGGCATTACGCAGCGACCCGTGGGCCCGCTACGGCGCCGTTCGCCAGGGGCTGACGCAGGCACTGCTCAAGCGCCTGGAGAAGGGTTGAGACAACGGCGTGGCGGCGAGCGATCAGGTGGTCTGGGGGTCGTCGGTATCCGCCACGGTCTGGTTTCCATATGGCGCGCCGGGCTTGTGTTCGTCCAGCTCCTCGGCACAAGGCACCTGCGGCACATCGCCCGGCTTGTCATGCACGATCGGGTCGGGTTGCGGCACATCGGGTCGCACGTGAGTCATCGTCGTTCTCCTGGTGTTCGCCAGCTCAGCGTTGGCGGCCGTTCTGCATTGATCGGCCCACGTAGGCGAGGTTCCGGCCAATCGTCGCTGCTCGCGGCGCTGGCGACCGTCGGCGTGGTCGGGTTCGGCACCCGCTCACGGGGGCTTGAAACCGGCAACTGCCGTATTGCGCTCCACCAGGCTCGACCGGTCGCCGGACGGGCTGGCTAACGGCCGCCCGGGGCTGAACTTTCCAGGGTCCCTTGGCTCGGAAGAAAGAGCCGACGAAAACCGTACCGGTCGCCTCCCGAACCGCACGATGACGCGTCCAGAGGCGGCTCGGGCAACCCGAACCCATGCGCCCCAGGAGCCCGTTCGATGAGCGATGCACAGTCTAACGCGACGATTCACCCTCGACTCGAAGAAGCCCTGCAGATGCCGCGCATCGCCATCGAATCCACCTTGCCGGTGCTGGATGAGGGGCGCTTTGCCGCCAAGGCGGTCATCGGCCAGCCAGTGGTCGTGACCAGCAAGATTTTCGCCGACGGCCACGACCAGCTGGCCGCCGCCGTGTGCTGGCGTGAAAAAGGCGAAACCAGCTGGCGGCGGGCAAGGTTGAAGCTGCTCGGCAACGACGCCTGGCAAGGCCAGTTCACGCCCACCCAGGTCGCCGAGCACGAGTTCGTCATCGAGGCCTGGTGGGATGTGTTCGAGAGCTATCGCTACGAGCTGTCGAAGAAGCACACGGCCGGCGTGCCGGTGCATCTGGAGCTGGAAGAAGGGCGTCTGCTGCTGGAGAAGGCCACCGCCCGCGCCCAGGGCGAGAACCGCGCGATGCTTGACGATCTGATGCACCGCCTCGGCATGGCGCATACCGATGACGAGCGCGTGTCACTGCTGCTCGCACCGGAGACGGCCGTGGCGATGGCTGCCGCCGACCCACGCGAGCACTGCAGCCGCAGCCGTGTCTATCCGCTGGACGTCGAGCGTACGTTGGCGCAGTTCGCCAGCTGGTACGAGCTGTTCCCGCGCTCGGAGACCGAAGATCCGAATCGCCACGGCACCTTCCGCGATGTGCACAAGCGTCTGCCGGCGATTCGCGACATGGGCTTCGACGTGCTGTATTTCCCGCCGATCCACCCGATCGGTCGCCAGCACCGCAAGGGCCCGAACAACAGTCTGCAGGCCGGCCCGAACGATCCCGGCAGCCCCTATGCCATCGGCAGCGAAGAGGGCGGCCACGACGCCATCCATCCCGAGCTGGGCACGCTGGATGATTTCCGTGAGCTGGTCGCAGCGGCTCGCGAGCATGGCCTTGAGATCGCCCTGGATTTCGCCATCCAGTGCTCGCAGGACCACCCCTGGCTGAAAGAGCATCCGGGCTGGTTCTCCTGGCGCCCGGACGGCACGATCAAATACGCCGAAAACCCGCCGAAGAAGTATCAGGACATCGTCAACGTCGACTTCTATGCCGAAGATGCCATGCCCGACCTCTGGCTGGCACTGCGTGACGTGGTCTGGCACTGGGTGGAGCAGGGCGTGAAGGTGTTCCGGGTCGACAACCCGCACACCAAGCCGCTGCCGTTCTGGGAGTGGCTGATCGCCGATATCCGCGAGCGCGACCGCGACGTGATGTTCCTCTCCGAGGCCTTCACTCGCCCCGGCATGATGGCGCGTCTGGGCAAGATCGGTTACAGCCAGAGCTACACCTACTTCACCTGGCGCAACACCAAGGCCGAACTGAGCGAGTACCTCACCGAACTGAACGAGCCGCCGCTGCGCGACTGCTACCGGCCCAACTTCTTCGTCAACACGCCGGACATCAATCCGTTCTTCCTGCAGGACTCCGGCCGCGCCGGGTTCCTGATCCGCGCTGCGCTGGCGACCATGGGCTCGGGGCTGTGGGGCATGTACTCGGGCTTCGAACTATGCGAGTCGGCGGCGATTCCGGGCAAGGAAGAGTATCTGGACTCGGAGAAGTACCAGATTCGCGTCCGCGACTACCACGCACCGGGCAACATCATCGCCGAGATCGCCCAGCTCAACCGCATCCGACGGCAGAACCCGGCACTGCAGACGCACCTGGGCTTCAAGGCCTACATGGCCTGGAACGACAACATCCTCTACTTCGGCAAGCGCACACCAGACCTGTCGAACTTCATCCTGGTGGCCATCAGTCTCGATCCACACAACGCTCAGGAGGCGAATTTCGAGTTGCCGCTGTGGGAGCTCGGCCTGCCGGATGACGCCCATACCCAGGGCGAGGACCTGATGAATGGCCATCGCTGGAGCTGGTACGGCAAGACCCAGTGGATGCGCATCGAACCCTGGCATCTGCCGTTCGGCATCTGGCGCCTGACCGCACAGGAGCCAGACCCGGACCTCAAGTAATTTCTCGGGCGCAGCTGGTAATTCATTTGAATCATACGTTTATGACGCTTTGTTGATGTGAATTCAGCTGTTGCTCTGCCGTTGCCTAATGCGCCGATCCGGCCTGGGCCTTCACACCGCGACAGGAATGAAGAACATGGCAAAACCGCGCAAACCCGCCGCTTTCATCAAGGACCCGCTCTGGTACAAGGACGCGGTGGTATATCAGGTGCACCTGAAGTCCTTCTACGACTCGAACAACGACGGCGTCGGTGACTTCCCCGGCCTGATCGAGAAGCTGGATTACATCGCCGACCTTGGGGTGAACACTATCTGGCTGCTGCCGTTCTATCCGTCGCCGCGGCGTGACGATGGTTACGACATCGCCGATTACCGCGGCGTGCATCCGGAATACGGCAGCATGGCCGACGCCCGGCGCTTCATCGCCGAGGCGCACAAGCGCGGGTTGCGGGTGATCACCGAGCTGGTCATCAACCACACGTCCGACCAGCACCCCTGGTTCCAGCGCGCGCGCAAGGCGAAGAAGGGCTCGGCAGCGCGGGATTTCTACGTCTGGTCGGATACCGACAAGAAGTACGACGGAACACGGATCATCTTTCTCGACACAGAGAAATCCAACTGGACGTGGGACCCGGTGGCCAAGCAGTACTTCTGGCACCGCTTCTATTCGCACCAGCCGGACCTCAACTTCGACAACCCGCAGGTGATGAAGGCCGTGCTGGCGGTGATGCGCTACTGGCTGGACATGGGCATCGACGGTCTGCGCCTTGACGCGATTCCCTATCTGGTCGAGCGCGACGGCACCAACAACGAGAACCTGCCGGAAACCCATGCGGTGCTCAAGGCGATCCGCGCCGAGATCGACGCCAACTATCCCGACCGCATGCTGCTGGCCGAAGCCAACCAGTGGCCCGAAGACACGCAGCTGTATTTCGGCGGAGAAGACGGCGGCCCGGGTGACGAATGCCACATGGCCTTCCACTTCCCGCTGATGCCGCGCATGTACATGGCCATCGCCCAGGAAGACCGCTTTCCGATCACCGACATCCTGCGGCAGACGCCGGACATCCCGGACAACTGTCAGTGGGCGATCTTCCTGCGCAACCACGATGAGCTGACCCTGGAGATGGTCACTGACCGCGAGCGTGACTATCTGTGGAACTACTACGCCTCGGACAAGCGGGCACGCATCAATCTCGGCATCCGTCGGCGTCTGGCACCGCTGCTGGAGCGCGACCGTCGCCGCATCGAACTGCTCAACAGCCTGCTGCTCTCCATGCCGGGCACGCCGGTGATCTACTACGGTGACGAGATCGGCATGGGCGACAACATCTTTCTCGGCGATCGCGACGGTGTGCGCACCCCCATGCAATGGTCGGTGGACCGCAACGGCGGTTTCTCCCGCGCCGACCCGCCGAACCTGGTGCTGCCGCCGGTGATGGACCCGCTCTACGGCTACTACACCATCAACGTGGAGGCGCAGCAGCGCGACCCGCATTCGCTGCTGAACTGGACACGGCGGATGCTCACCATCCGCAAGCAGTTCAAGGCCTTCGGCCGCGGCACGCTGAAAATGCTGGCGCCGAGCAACCGGCGCATCCTGGCCTATCTGCGCGAATTCACCGGGCCGAATGGCGAGACCGAGCTGATTTTCTGTGTCGCCAACGTCTCGCGTTCGGCCCAGGCGGCGGAGCTGGAAATGTCGCAGTACGCCGGCATGGTGCCGGTGGAGATGGTCGGCGGCAGTGCCTTCCCGCCCATCGGTCAGCTGCCGTATCTGCTGACCTTGCCGCCCTACGGCTTCTACTGGTTCCAGCTCGCGCTGACCAACCAGATGCCGAGCTGGCACCAGGAGCCGGTGGACACCATGCCGGACTTCCAGACGCTGGTACTCAAGCGCCTGGATACCTTGACCGCCGCCAACCGGCGCATTCTGGAAACCGAAGCGCTACCGGCCTATCTGCCGAAACGGCGCTGGTTTGCCGCCAAGGACGTGGCAATCGAGTCGGTCCGCATCAGCTACTGCGTGCCATTCGGCGACCCGAATCGCCCGGTGCTGCTCAGCGAGCTTTGCGTGGAATCCGCCGGGCGCAGCGATCTGTACCAGCTGCCGCTGGGTTTTCTGGCCGAGACCGAATTCGAGGTCGCATTGCCGCAGCAACTGGCCCTGGCGCGGGTACGCCGCGGGCCGCAGGTCGGCCTGATGACCGATGCCTTCGCCCTCGAGCAGTTCAGCGCCGCGGTGATTCAGGGCCTGCGCGACGAGCTGGTGCTGCCTTGCAACGACGGTGAGATCCGCTTCGTGCCGATGCCGCAACTGGCCGACCTGCAATTGCCGGCGCATCCCGAGGTGCGCTTCATCTCTGCGGAGCAGTCGAACAGCTCGGCGATCATCGACAACAAGGTGATGATCAAATTGCTCCGTCGCGTGGCACCGGGCGTCCACCCTGAACTGGAAATGGGCGGTTTCCTCACAGAACGCGGTTTCGCCCATATCTCCGGCATGCTCGGTCAGGTCAGCCGCATCAACAAGCAGGGCGAGCCGGTTGCCCTGATGGTGATCCAGCACTTCCTCGACAGCCAGGGCGATGCCTGGGTGTGGACGCTGAACAACCTCGACCGCGCGGTGCGTGACGAAATCGCGGGCGGCGTGTCGATGCACGAGAACCAGTTCAGCGCCCTCGACGAACTGCAGGCCTTCAATCGCCTGCTCGGTCAGCGGCTCGGCGAGATGCACATGGCGCTCGCCGCGCAGACCGAAGATCCGGCCTTCGCCTACGAAAGCACCAGCACAGCCGACACCAAGCAGTGGGAGCAGAGCGTCAGCGCGCAGCTGGAGCAAGCTCTGCAGCGCCTCGAGGAACATCGCTCGAGCTTCGATCGCAAGGAGGCTACCGCGCTCGGCCAACTGCTGGCGCGGCGCGACAAGCTGCTCGAACAAGTGCAACGTCTGGCTGCTAGAACCGTTGGTGGCGTGCGGACCCGTGTCCACGGCGACCTGCACCTCGGCCAGGTGCTGGTGGTGCAGGGTGATGCCTACTTCATCGACTTCGAAGGGGAGCCGGCCCGCTCGCTGGATGAGCGGCGCGCCAAACATAGTCCGTTCAAGGATGTCTCAGGCCTGCTGCGTTCGTTCGAGTACGCCGCGGCCATGACCATCCGCGGGGCGCAGATCAGCGACAGTACGCCCGAGGCCGATCAGGCGCGGCAGCGTATCGCGGCGAGTTACCAGAGCAGTGCGCAGGCGGCCTTCCTCGAAGCCTACCGCGAGGCCACCGCCGAGTTGCCGCACGACTGGCGCGACGCGGATGGCGCGAATGCTGCACTGCTGCTGTTCAGCCTGGAAAAATGCGCTTACGAGATCGTTTACGAAGCGGAGAACCGACCAACCTGGTTGCCCGTCCCGCTACAGGGATTGCTGGCCCTGGCACAACAGCTTTTCGATGGAGGCTCCAATGACTGATCGTCCGGTTCTGACCATGCCAGGGGAAACCCTGATGCCCAGCGACGCCGATGTGGACGCACTGGTGCGAGCCGAGCATGGCAACCCGTTTTCCATTCTCGGGCCGCATCCTGACGGCGAGGGAATCGTGATTCGCGCCTACCTGCCCAATGCCCTGGGTGCCGAAGTGCTCGATCGCGATGAGCAACTGCTTGCCGTGATGGAGCAGGGGCAGGTGCCCGGATTCTTCTTTATCCGCCTGCCACATCAGCAACCCTACCTGCTGAAGATTCGCTGGGCCGGCGGCGAGCAGATCACCGAAGACCCCTACAGCTTCGGGCCGCAACTGGGCGAGCTGGACATGCACCTATTCTCGGAAGGCAATCACCGGCAGATCGGCCGGGTATTCGGCTCGCAGGTGCTGGAAGTCGACGGTGTGCAGGGCGTGCGCTTCGCCGTGTGGGCGCCCAACGCGCGCCGAGTGTCGATCGTCGGCAGCTTCAATGGCTGGGACGGTCGCCGTCACCCGATGCGGCTGCGCTTTCCGTCCGGCGTGTGGGAGTTGTTCATCCCGCGCCTGCAGCCGGGCGATACCTACAAGTACGAGATTCTCGGGCCGAACGGCATCCTGCCGCTCAAGGCCGACCCGATCGCCCTGGCAACCGAGCACCCGCCGGGCACCGCTTCGGTCATCGCCCGGCCGCTGGACTACCAGTGGAAGGACCATGGCTGGTTGCAGCAGCGCGCCGCGCGCCAGTCGGTCAAGGCGCCGATGAGCATCTACGAGCTGCATGCCGGCTCCTGGCGGCGTGACGGTGGTGACGATGGCCGCCTGTACGATTGGCACGAGCTGGCCGAGCGGTTGATTCCCTACGTGGTGGACATGGGCTTCACCCACATCGAGCTGATGCCGATCATGGAGCATCCGTTCGGTGGCTCCTGGGGTTACCAGCTGCTCTCGCAGTTCGCGCCGAGTGCGCGCTACGGCAACGCCCATGATTTCGCCGAGTTCGTCGACGCCTGCCATAACGCCGGCATCGGTGTGATCCTCGACTGGGTGCCGGCGCACTTTCCCACCGACGCCCATGGCCTGGGCGAATTCGACGGCACCGCGCTGTACGAATACGCACACCCGTTCGAGGGCTTCCATCAGGACTGGGATACCTACATCTACAACCTCGGCCGCACCGAGGTGCACGGCTTCATGCTCGCTTCGGCGCTGCACTGGCTGCGCGAATTCCACGTCGATGCCCTGCGTGTCGATGCGGTGGCGTCGATGCTCTATCGCGACTATTCGCGCAAGGACGGCGAGTGGATTCCCAACCGCCATGGCGGGCGCGAGAACCTCGAGGCGATCGACTTCCTGCGCCATCTGAACGACGTGGTGGCCACGGAAACCCCTGGCGCGCTGGTGATCGCCGAGGAATCGACAGCCTTTCCGGGCGTCAGCAAGCCTACCAGCGAAGGTGGCCTCGGCTTCTCCTACAAGTGGAACATGGGCTGGATGCACGATTCGCTGAAGTACATCCAGGAAGACCCGATCAATCGGCAGTACCACCACGACAAGATGACCTTCAGCATGGTCTACGCCTATTCCGAGCACTTCGTTCTGCCGATTTCCCACGACGAAGTGGTCCACGGCAAAGGCTCATTGGTCGACAAGATGCCCGGGGATCGCTGGCAGAAGTTCGCCAACCTGCGCGCCTACTTGTCGTTCATGTGGACTCACCCGGGCAAGAAGCTGCTGTTCATGGGCAGCGAGTTCGGCCAGTGGCGCGAGTGGAACCATGACCGCGAGCTGGACTGGCATCTGCTCGAAGAGGCCGATCACCGTGGCGTGCAAAATCTGGTGCGCGATCTGAATCGGCTGTACAGCCAGGAGCCGGCGTTGCACGAACTGGACAGCGACCCGCAGGGTTTCCAGTGGCTGATCGGCGATGACCGCGCCAACAGCGTGTTCGCCTGGCTGCGCAAGAGTTCGACCGGGCACCCGCTGCTGGTGGTCGCCAACTTCACGCCGGTGGTACGTGAGGCGTACCGCATCGGCGTTCCGGTGGAGGCCAAGTGGCTGGAGGTCTTCAACAGCGACGCTGCCTGCTACGGCGGCTCTAACACCGGCAACGGCGGCGGCATGCTCGCCGAGCCGATTGAGAACCACGGCGAGAAGGTCTCGCTGTCACTGACCCTGCCGCCGCTCGGCGTACTGGTACTGCGGCCGCAGGTGTAAGGCTGCCGCACTGAAGAGCGCCGCTCGGGGCAACCTGAGCGGCGTTTTTTTTTGCGGGTAGGGCATCCGCTTTATCGCGGCTTGTGCGCTCTAACGCACTTGCAGAGCGATGCGCTAGGCTGCACCGCGATGGTCACGGTCTAGCACTCATTGAGTGTGTGCCTTGGAGGACGCGTTGCGGATTCCAACTAGCGGTCAAGCCCACTGCCACTGCCACGGACGCTGCGGCGAGCCTGTCGTGGATAGAGCTGCTGACAGAACCGACCGGTGAGGCTGTTCCCCTCCGTTCAGGTATCCGCATTTATGGTGCGACCCTGGTCGCGAACGGAGCACATCTCGAATCGCGGTCTTCCGGAGATCGCTCTCGCTGACCTTCAACTCGTTTCCTGAGAGACAGTCTGCTGGTCACCGGCCTGGTTGCTGCTGCGCAGCTTCTTCGCCCGGGCTTCGAGCACCACATAGACGAGGGTGGCGAACAGCAGGGGGATCAGGAAGTAGATGACCCGGTAGCCGATCAGACCGCCGACGATGGCGCCTTTGCTCATCTCGTCGGCGAGCATTGCCACGAATACCGCCTCGATGACGCCGAGCCCAGCCGGGATGTGGGTGACCACGCCGGCGATGCTGCTGATCATCAGGATACCCAGCACTTCGGGATAGGCGGCCTTCTGGGAAAGCATGAAGTACACCACCAGCGCCATCAGCGACCAGTTGGCGGCGCCCAGCACCAGCTGGATCAGAGCCAGGCGCAGCGAAGGCAGTTGAATCTCGTGGCCGCGAATGGTCCATGAGCGACGCTTGGAGAAGCCGCACAGCCACAGATACACCACACACGCCACCAGCAGGCCGACGCCAAGCACCCGCAGGGCGGTGAAGCCGATTTCCCAGCTGGCCGGCGGCTGAATCCAGCCCATGGCGAAGATCATTCCGGCCAGCCACATGTAGCCCAGCCAGTTGGTGAGGATGCTCATGGTGAACACCCGGGTGATCTGCGAGGGTTTCAGCCCCAGGCGCGAGTACAGACGGAAACGCAGGGCGATGCCGCCGACCCAGGCGCTCAGGTTGAGGTTGAAGGCGTAGCAGACGAAGGTCACCGGCAGGATCTGTCGGATCGGCAGGTCATGCCGTGCGTAGGCTTTGCCCAGCACATCGAAGAAGCAGTACACGAGGTAGCTGCCAAAAGCGGCAGCGCCAGCCATCCACAGCGTCTGCGCCTGGTAGTTGCGCAGGGTCTTGTAGACCTCACCCCAATCGAGGTTGCGCGCTAGACCGACTAGCAGGCCGACAACAAGTGCGAAGAACACATAGGTGAGGATCTTCTTGATCAGCGGCCAGCGTCGGCGCCAGCCGCTCTTTGCCTCGGCCTGGTTGGTCTGGCTCATTGGTGGTCTCGCTGCAGGGGAGAAGGCACGGGATCGAGTGGGCGGGTGGTGTCCGGTTCGATCAGCTCCAGGCGTGGCTTGTGCTCGGGGAACAGGCTGACCAGCCCCGGGAAGTGCCGCAGGAAGTGGAAGATCAGGAAGGCCAGCGGCGCACGCCACCAGAAACCGCGGACGATCCGCTCCAGCGGAATACGCCGGCAGTCGGTCTGCAGCAGGTGATCGAGGCGCTCGTGCAGGTGGCGGTTGAACACATGATCACGAATGATCAGGTTGGCCTCCAGATTGAGCGACAGGCTCAGCGGATCGAGGTTGCTCGAGCCGACTGTGGACCACTCGTAGTCGGCCAGCGCGACCTTGCCATGCAGCGGGCGGCGGCAGTACTCGTGGATCTCCACGCCGTCGCGCATCAGGTAGTTGTAGAGCATGCGCGCGCCGAACTTGGCGATGGGCATGTCCGGCTCGCCCTGGAGGATCAGCCGCACCCGTACGCCACGTCGCGCAGCGTTGCGGATTTCCCGCAGTACGCGGTATCCGGGAAAGAAATAAGCGTTTGCAATCAATAGCCTGGAGCGGGCATCTCGAATCGCTTGCAGGTAGTGCTCTTCGATGTCGTTGCGGTGCTGATCGTTGTCGCGAACGACGAACAGTGCGCGTGCCTCGCCGCGGCTGATGCCGCCGTAGCCCGGCGTCTGCTGGCGCACGCGGCGTCGCCACCAGCGGTGCTGCGGCGGCTTGTTCGGGGCGATCTGGCTCAGGGCGAAGTGATGGATGTCGCGCACCACCGGGCCTTCCACCTGTAGGGCGTAGTCCTGCTTGGCAGCAGGGCCGAAGTCACCGAGGTGATCGGCGGAGAAGTTGATGCCGCCGATGAAGGCAACCTCGCCATCGACCACCACGATCTTGCGGTGCATACGGCGGAACACGTTGAGCCGGCGGCCGAGCAGACGCTTGCCGGGGTCGAACATGTGGATGCGTACGCCCACTCGGGTCATGGCCGTGACGAACTCGCCATGCAGGTCGGCCGAGCCGTAGCCGTCGACCGTGACGTCGACGCTGGCGCCATTCTCTGCCGCAGCGATCAGGGCTTTCTGCAACTCGTTGCCGACCTTGTCCTGAAACAGGATGAAGGTTTCCAGCAACACCTCTTTCTTGGCCTGGGCGATGACCTCGAACACTCGAGGAAAGAACTCTTCGCCGTTTTCCAGTAACTGAAGGCGATTCCCGTCTCTCCAGTGGTAACTCATAGATGTATCTCCACCGCTAGGGGCAGATGATCGGACAAGTGCGTCCAGGGTTTGTTACCGAGGATTCGCGCATCGTGGCTGCTGGCATTGCGCACATAGATGCGGTCCAGGCGCAGCATCGGCCAGCGTGCCGGGAAGGTTTTCGCCACCTGACCCTGGGAAACGGCGAAGACCTCATGCAGGCCAGCACAGCGGTCCAGGGTCCTGGTGGCCTTGAGTCGCCAGTCGTTGAAGTCTCCCGCGACCACCACGGGCGCACCTTCGGGCAGCGAGTCGAGCAGGTTGCAGAGCAGTTCCAGCTGCTGCTGACGGTGCGACTCGCGCAGCCCAAGGTGTACGCAGATCGCGTGAAACTCGTCGTGCCCCGGCACTTGCAGCACGCTATGCAACAGGCCGCGGCGTTCCGGGCCGGCGATGGAAATGTCGAGGTTCTCGTAGCGGATGATCGGAAACTTCGACAGCACGGCGTTGCCATGGTCGCCGTCCGGGTAGACCGCGTTGCGGCCGTAGGCGAAATCGGTCCAGATGCTGTCGGCCAGAAACTCGTACTGTGGCGTGGACGGCCAGTTGTGAAAGCGCAACGCGTGCTTATCGTGGGTGCCGAGAACTTCCTGCAGGAACACCACATCCGCCGAGACGCTGCGCACCGCTTCACGCAGCTCGGGGAGGATGAAGCGACGGTTGAGTGCGGTGAAGCCCTTGTGCGTATTGACCGTGAGAATGCGGATCGAATTGACCGCTGTCGCCATGTGGGCATCGAGGTCGGCGCTTTCGATCGGGTGATTTTTGTCCAGAGTCAAACCATTGCTCCTTCCAGTTGGCCGGGCGTGGCCTGCAGGTGTTCATCCAGGTCGAGCCGGCGCAGCAGTTGCCGCGCGTCATAGGGCGCGCGAACCTTCACGTCGTTGTCGAAGTAGCAGTACACCGCGCGGGATTTGCGCGGCCGCGGCTTGCGCGGGCTGGTCAGTCGCGCGTCATCGGGCTGGTCGCCGTCGCTCCAGCGCTGAATGCGTTGACACCAGTGGTCCAGCGCGGCATCGGTGTAACCGCTGGTATAGAGCTCTTCCGCGCCATGCAGGCGGATGTAGACGAAGTCGCTGGTGAGGTCTTCTAGGTGCGGCCACTTGCCGGCAGTGTCTGCCACCACCAGCGCGACCCGGTACTTGCGCAGCAGGTCGATGAATTCGGGCTCGGCGAAACTGGCGTTGCGGATTTCTACCGCGTGCCGCATCGGCCGCTTGCGGTCGATGGACAGGTAGCTGCGCCCCTCCATGCGGGGCTCGCATCCTTTGGCGATGGCCAGCGCGGCTTTGGTGTCGTGGGGCAGCTGGCGAAGGAAAGTCTCGAACAGTTCCGCATCGAATTTGAACGAAGGCGGGAACTGCCAGAGGATCGGCCCGAGTTTTTCCTTGAGCTGGAAGATTCCCGAAGCGAAGAAGTTGGCGATGGGCTTCTCCACATCGTTAAGACGGCGTACGTGGGTGATGTAGCGTGGCCCCTTGATGCTGAAAACGAAGCCCTTTGGCGTATCGGTGTACCAGTCGGTATAGCGCTCCGGGGTCTGCAGCGAATAGAACGAGCCATTGATCTCGATGCTGCTCACCGCGCGCGAGGCGAACTGCAGTTCCTTCTTCTGCGTCAGCCCCTTGGGGTAGAAATCGCCGCGCCAGGGCGCGTAACGCCAGCCGGATATGCCGATATGAATGTTCGTCATGGGCCGGCCCTACCGTGCAATCAGGACAGACGAGGCGCTTGCCGGATTACTGGCGGCGGTAGCTGCTACGCAGGGCGTTGCACCGGTGACGGGGTTGACCGCTTTCATAACCACTCCAATTCGCCCAGACAGGTGCGCAATCGCCGATGCGCACATCTGTTCCGACTTTTGCGCGCAGTAGCGGTTCACCTTTTCTATCGCGGTGGTGGCAGTTTTAGCGTGCGGGCTGCGCTCTGGACCGCGGTCTTGCGGCTGAAGTGGAGCGGATTCAGCCCGACGACAGGCTCCACGGCAGGTCAGCGGAAAAGGCGTCGACCAAATAATCGATCATCACCCGGACCTTGGCCGGAGGACGTCTATCGGGCGGGTAGACCACGTGAATTCCACCAAGCTCGACGCACGGCTGATCCAGTTCGAGGGCGACCAGTTCACCGCTGCGCAACGCCTTGGCGACAATGAATTGCGGCTGGTAGATCACGCCCTGTCCACCGACCGCGGCGGCCACCAGGGCTTCCCCATTGTTGGCGACCAGATCGCCGTTGACTGCGATCCGCACCTCGGCATTGCGACCGAACGGCCAGACCTTGCCCGCGGCGAGGCTCGCCAGGCTGTAGCCGAGACAGTTGTGCTGCCCCAGGTCGGCGACGCTGCGCGGCACGCCTCGCTCATCCAGATAGCGCGGCGCGGCACAGACCAACAATGGGGAATCGGCAAGCTGGCGGGCCTGCATGGGACTGTCCTGCAGCCTGCCAATGCGAACGGCCATGTCCCAGCCGCCATCGATCAGGTCGATCCGGCTGTCGGTCAGGCCGAGTTCCACTTTCACCGCGGGATGGCGACGGCTGAACTCCGGAATGAGCGGGGCGATGAATTGCGTGCCGAACGTCAGCGGCACATTCATGCGCAACAGCCCGGTGGCCTCGATCCGCTGCGACGCAACGCTGGCCTCGGCTTCCTCTATCTCCGGGAGGATGCGCTGGCAGGCCTCCAGATAGTTGCTGCCGGCCTCGGTCAGGCTCAGGCGACGGGTGCTGCGGTGGAACAACTTGACCCCGAGACGGGCCTCCAGCGCATCGACATGCTTGCTGGCCATCGCTGGCGACATTTCCAGATGGCGCGCCGCCGCCGAGAGGCTGCCAGCCGCGGCAGCGCGGGCGAATACGCGCATGCCAGTGATTCTGTCGAGCATCGCGGCTCCTACTCTTGGTTAAAACTGTCTGTGCTTTCTAGCAGGTTCTCTCACTAGTGAGTGTAGGTCATGCTTTGTCGCACGTCCTTCAGGGAGCCCGATGATGATTGCCAGTGATCCTGCTACCGATCGAACCATGCCGACGCTGTTCGTGCCGCATGGCGCCGGGCCTTGCTTCTTCATGGAGTGGAACCCGCCGACCGCCTGGAACGCCATGGCTGATTTCCTCAGGGGCATCGCCGCGACACTGCCGGCGAAACCGACGGCCATCGTGCTGATTTCCGGGCACTGGCTGCAGCCGACGTTCAGCGTCACCAGCGCTGCGCGGCCGGCATTGGTCTACGACTATCACGGCTTTCCGCCGCACACCTATGAGCTGCGCTATCCGGCTGCAGGTGAGCCGCGGCTGGCTGCACGTATCGCCGGCCTGCTCGAAGACGCTTCGCTCGGTGGCCATGAGGACGCACAGCGCGGCTTCGACCACGGCATGTTCATCCCGCTGAAGCTGATGTTTCCCGACGCGGATATCCCGGTGGTGCAGCTTTCGTTGCGCAGCGACCTCGACCCGCAGGCACATATCGAGGCCGGTCGTGCCTTGCAGGGCTTGTGCAAGGACGGGGTGCTGATCGTCGGCAGCGGCATGAGCTTTCACAACATGCGTGGCTACGGCGACCCGCGTTTCGCGCCGATCTCCGACGAGTTCGATCGCTGGCTGAGCGCCGCGGTCGAATCTGCGCCCGAGCAACGCGATCTCGCGCTGCAACGCTGGGAACACGCGCCGTCGGCACGCCTCTGCCATCCGCCGCGCGCCGAGGAACATCTGCTTCCGCTGCTGGTGGCGGCCGGCGCGGGTGACCGCTCCATCGGACGCAAGGTCTTCAGTGACCGCGTCATGCACACCACGCTGTCCGCCTATCGCTTCGGCTGACAGGGCAAATTTCTACAGGAGAACAAGCGATGTATCGATCACATGCCCGTATCGCGGCCGAGAACCCGCAGCGGCTGATCAAGCGGCTTTGCAACCACTGGCGGCACAAGTTTCCCGTACAGCTGGACGAGCAGGGCGGGACCATCGAGCTGCCGATCGGCCGCTGCAATCTGCGCGCCGTTGAGGGATACCTGAACGCGCACCTGGAATCAGCCGATCAGGACAAGACGCAGCAGTTGCAGAAGGTTGTGGCCGATCACCTGGCGCGCATGGCGGGGGAAGAGCGCCTGCAGATCGACTGGCAATCTGAAGCGGGCACGCCGCCCGGAGCCGCTGCGAACGCGAACACGGCGGTCGACTCCATAAGTCGCTACGGCACGGTTTCGCGGACATTCCACTGGCTGATGGCACTGCTGATCGTCTGGCAGTTTCTCAAGCTGGGCGACCGCATCGCCGAAGGCGAGCACTGGGTCGGGCAGACCCTGGTGCCCTGGCATGTTTCCCTTGGCGCGGTGCTGCTGGTACTGGTGGTGCTGCGCATCGTCTGGGCGGCGAGCCAGCTCAAACAGCGCCCGCCGCACGACCCGGCCACAGCATGGCTGGTCAAGGGCGGTCACATGGCACTGTACGGCTGCATGTTGCTGATGCCGATCAGCGGTCTGCTGTATCTGATCGGCAATGGCTACGGGGTCAAGGTGTTCGGCCAGCAACTGGTGGAGAAAGGCCCGGAGATCGCCTGGGCCGCCTCGCTCGGCAGCGTGCATTCACCGCTGGCCTGGCTCACCGTTCTGCTGGTGCTCGGGCATATCGGCGCTGCGCTGTATCACTGCCTGGTCAAGCGCGACGACATCATGCAGCGCATGCTCTAGGGTCTGGCTTCACTGGCTGCTCAGCGCAAAGTTCGGCAGCGAGCTAACCGGCTGGTTGAAGCGGAAGGGGATCGACAACATCGAGCTGCCATAGGCCTTTTGCACCACGAAGTGCAGGTGTGGTCCGGTGCTGCGGCCGGTGTTGCCGGACTTGCCCAACAGCGTGCCGAGCTTGACCTGCTGCCCTGGCTTGACCCGCACCGATCCGCGGCTCAGATGCAGGTAGGCGCTGTGGGTGCCGTCCTCGTGTTCGATGCGCACGTAGTTGCCGGCCGGGTCGGGAAACCGGCCGCCCTGGCCGTTGCGAATCTTCACCACGGTGCCCGCCCGAGCCGCCACGATAGGGGTGCCGACAGGCATGGCGATATCCACCGCATAACGACCGCTCGGCGAGTTGTGGCTGAAGTCGCCGCCAGCGCCCTGGGAGATGCGGAACGGCCCGCCTTGCCACGGCAGCGCGTACGCCGGCCCTTCGACCGAAACCGAGTCAGGCTGATCCGGCTCCGGCGAGAACAGCATCGCGTAGCTGAACGAATGCTTGAACATGATTGGCCCGCCGGCCTTGCGCTTGCTCAGGGTAGCCACGCGAACACGGCTGTTGGCCGGTATGGTCTTGCGAATCACCCCCTTGCCGACGCCGGCCACATTGACCATGCGCGTCAGCCGCAAGGTGACCTCGACCGGCACTTCCAGCGTGTTGCTGACGTCCATCGCCTTGCCGCTACCGGCACGGTTGATGAACAGGCGCACCGAGCCTGGTTTATCGGCTTTTGCCTGGTTGCTGGAGGCTACGGCTGGCAACAGGGGGGTCAGCCCGAGCAATAGTAGAAGGGGATAAAAAAGCGGTCGCAGAGAAAACATGACGTGTGATCCATCACGGAAAAGACAAGGCTGCCGGCGACGAGCAGAACGAATCCGTTGGGTTGGTTAGTGGGCCGCGCTGGTTTTGGGACTTGGGTCACGCGATGAGGTTCACTACCGCGTGTCGTTTTTTGCGCGTGAGCACGGAACTCAGTCTGTGGCGGTACAGGAGCTTTGCGGTCGAGACCGCTCCCACATCCGTTATGGGTTTGGCGTGAGGTGGGAAGGGCGTATAGCCCGATTTCCGCGCGGCGACTGACTTGACACCAGTTCAGTGCGCTGACATTCAGGGACGCCAAGCCAGCCGTGCCACTGAACTGTTGAAGCACCGCTTCGCGGTTGAGGCCGGGCGGCCCCGACCGCTCCCCACAAAACAAGTTGGTGTGGAAGAGGCAGCAATGGATGCCAGGCACGCGGTCCCGGAGAAAGCCAACATAAGTTCCCCGGCCGCACTGGGCCGAGGCGACTTTGTTCACTCGTCGGACTTGATCAGTTCGAGCAGCAGCAGCGAACGGCCGGTCACGGCGTATTCGTCGTTGAAGTCGAACCGTTCCGGTCGAGCGGTCGGGTGGTTGGTGTCGATCAGGCGATTCCAGTAGATACCCTGCGGCACCTCCGGCAGCGTGAAATTCACCAGGTCATGATGCGCGTTGACGATGATCAGCAGCGTTGCGTCGGAGCCTGCACGTCTGATGCCCGTAGGCTGGGCTCGACCGTCAAGCAGCATGCCCATGCAGCGGTTGTGCGCATCTTCCCACTGCTCGATGGACATCTCCTCGGCGTTCGGCGCCAGCCAAGTCACGTCCTTCACGCCCAGCTCTTCGTTGTAGGCACCGACCAGGAAGCGCCCGCGGCGCAGCATCGGGAAGCGCTGACGCAAGCGAATCAGCTTGCGGGCAAAGCCCAGCAGGCCATAGCTGTCCTCGCTGATGTCCCAGTTGACCCAACCGATCTCGCTGTCCTGGCAGTAGGCATTGTTGTTGCCGTGCTGGGTGCGGGCGAATTCATCGCCAGCGACGATCATCGGCGTGCCCTGGGAGAACAGTAGCGTGGCGAGGAAGTTGCGCATCTGCCGATAGCGCAGCTCGTTGATCTCCGGGTCGTCGGTATGGCCTTCGACGCCGTGGTTCCACGACAGGTTGTTGTCGCTGCCGTCGCGGTTATCTTCGTCGTTGTCCTCGTTGTGCTTGTGGTTATAGGACACCAGGTCCTTCAACGTGAAGCCATCATGGGCGGTAACGAAGTTGATCGAGCTGAACGGACGCCGCCCGCGCTGGTTGAACAGGTCGCCGGAGCCGGTGAGACGGCTGGCGAAGTCCGCCAGCTGGCCGTCGTCGCCTTTCCAGAACGAGCGCACCGTATCGCGGAACTGGTCGTTCCACTCGGCCCAGCCGGGCGGGAAGCCGCCGACCTGATATCCGCCAGGGCCGCAGTCCCAGGGCTCCGAAATCAGTTTGGTCTTGGCCAGCACCGGGTCCTGGCGACAGGCGACGAGGAAGCCGTGGCGCTCGTCGAAACCGTCATGCTCGCGGCCGAGAATGGTCGCCAGATCGAAGCGGAAGCCGTCCACGTGCATCTCGGTCGCCCAGTAGCGCAGCGAGTCGGTGACCATCTGCAGCACGCAGGGGTGGCTCATGTCCAGCGTGTTACCGGTGCCGGAATCGTTGATGTAGTAACGCTTGTCATCCGGCATCAGGCGGTAATAGGAGGCGTTGTCGATGCCGCGCATGGAAAGGGTCGGGCCCCGCTCGTTGCCTTCGGCGGTGTGGTTGTAGACCACATCGAGAATCACCTCGAGGTCGGCGTTATGCAGGTGCGCGACCATCTCCTTGAACTCGGTGATCTTGCCGCTGGCCAGGTACTTGGGGTACGGCGCGAAGAACGCGATGCTGTTGTAGCCCCAGTAGTTGGCCATGCCTTTTTCGAGCAGATGCTGGTCTTGCACGAACGCATGGATCGGTAGCAGCTCGATCGAGGAGACGCCAAGCTTGCGGATGTAGTCGATCACTTCCGGCGTCTTGAAGCCGGCGAAGGTGCCGCGCACATCGTCCGCTACCGCCGGATGGCGCATGGTGTAACCGCGCACGTGGGTTTCGTAGATGATGGTCTTGTCCCAGGGCACCTGCACGGGGTGGTCACGGCCCCAGGTGAAGGCCGGGTCGATGACCTTGCACTTGGGCACGAAGGGCGCGCTGTCGCGCTCGTCGAAACTGAGGTCGCCATCAGGGTGACCGATGGTGTAACCGAACAACGCTTCCGACCATTTCAGCTCGCCCACCAGTTGCTTGGCATAGGGGTCGATCAGCAGCTTGTTCGGGTTGAAGCGATGGCCGTTCTCCGGGTCGTACGGGCCGTATACGCGGTAGCCGTAGATCTGCCCGGGATGTGCGTCCGGCAGGTAGCCGTGCCAGATCTCGTCGGTGTACTCGGGCAACTCGATCCGCTCGAGTTCGACCTCGCCGCTGGAGTCGAACAGGCAGAGCTCAACCTTCGTGGCATGGGCGGAGAAAATGGCGAAATTGACCCCCAGGCCATCCCAGGTTGCCCCGAGCGGGAAGGGCAAGCCCTCACTGATCCTGGACGGCGTCGTAACCTGCGACACGTAGGGCTTTTTCTTACTCATGAAATCTCCAAAGGCGCATTCCGGATGGCGTACCGAGGCTTGTGTCGGCGCGGACGATCATTCGACCGATCCGACGCCGACAAGATGCCTGCCGCCGGTCAGCTTTCCTTCTTTGCCCGCGGGGTGCGCGTTTTCTTGATGGTTTCGGGGGTGCCGGCCTTGGCATCGGTGCCAGCCTTGGGTGAAGCACGGCTCGCACGGGGCTTGGCCGCCGACGCATCCTTCACGTCCTTGGGCTTGGCTTTGGGTGTGGCATCGGTGGGTTTGGTGGCGGTCTTGCGTGGGCGGCTGGCAGGCTTGGCATCGGCAGCGCCGTATTCGGCCTCGACCAGCTTGCGCGCCATTGCCCAATGGCGCTCATCTTCCCCTTCCGGGCAACCCTCGGATTGCCAGATCTGATAAGCGAACTCGCGGATACGTTGCTCTTCTGAACTCATTGTTGGGATTCTCCATTTGCGGTCATAGACGTATGCAGGACGGCCGCCGATAGTCCGTCCAGAACGCGCGCAACCTCTAGGCTGGCTTGTTGGGATGAGACTGTCGTTCCGTCGAAAAGTCGCTCGAATTCACTACCGTTTAGCGCCTCGGGCAGTTCGATCCGGGTGTTGCTCCAGCGCTGCGCCGGAATGCTCGGTACTCCACGATCCCCCAGCAGATCCGCTGCCAGCCGCGGCACCACGACTACCACCCACTCGCCTTCCAGCTCGCGGGCGAATGCCAGCAGCTGCTCGGCCTGCTCGCCAGAAACCGCAAGCGGCAGATAGCGGCCTTCGCTGAACAGCCGCGGGTAGCGTCGACGCAGCTGCAGTGTGCGGCGGATCACAGCTTGCTTGATGCGACCGTCGTGCCAGCTTTGCAGCAGCTCATCGAGCGAGGCCGCGCTGGCGAGGCTGTGCTGCCGCGCAGTGAAGTCCACCGGCCGCCGATTGTCGGGATCGACCAGGCTGAAGTCCCAGTACTCGGTGCCCTGATAGAGGTCGGGCACGCCGGGGGTGGTCATGCGCAGCAGACTTTGCACAAGGCTGTTCAACGCACCGGCAGGGGCCAGTTCGGCAGCGGCCGCAGCGATTTCGTCCCGTAATGGTGCACCTTCGCCGGTGAGTAGCAGGTACTCAACGTGCTGCCGACAGGCGCTTTCGTAATCGCTGTTGGGGTCGCTCCAGGTGGTGCGCAGCTTGGCCTCGCGCAGGGCTTTCTCCTGCCATTGCAGGATGCGTGTGCAGTACTGCTCCATCGCAGCCTTGTCGTCGGCCCGCAGGTCCAGCGGCCAGCTGCCGAGCAGAATCTGGAACAGCATCAGCTCATCGCCCGGCGACGGTGCCGCACCGTCGCCAAGCTGCTGAATGTGGCTGGCGCTCATCTCGCGCCAGCGCCGCACCTTGCCGGCAAACCATTCGGCGCGCTCGCTGATTACCGCGATGCGGGCACGGGTATCCTCGCCACGCTTATGGTCGTGGGTCGCGGTGGTCAGCATGTTGCGCGGGAAGTGCTCGGCGCGTTGCAGGCACTCGTCGTGGAATGCCTGCAATGGCGCGCTGAAGTGTTGCGGGTCGAAGCCGACATCGTTGCGCGACAGCAGAATGCCGGAGCGGTAGCAGGCGGTATCCTCCACGGCCTTCGCCGCAGCCGGCGACGTCAGCTGCTGGAAGCGTGTGCAGGCGTAGCGACGAATCTTGCGCAGGCTACGCGGCAGTTGCCGCAGACTTTCGCCGCCGAGCCAGCGCTGCAGATGCTCGAGCAACGGCCAGTCGGCTTCGCTCAAGGTCGTCTTCGCGCCGTCCAGCGCCTGCTGGAAGAACGGTTCATCGGCCTCGCGGCGGCCCGGCGCGGCAATGTAGGTGCGATACACCGGGAAGTGAATGATCAGCTCCAGCAGGGCGCGGCGAATCGCGCCGAGGGTGATGTCGCGGGTCATCACGTCGCCGCGGGCGACCTGCAAAAGCGACAGGGCGACGGTTTCGAAGTCGCCCGCCAGCGGGCCGGTCAGCACCAGCTGGCGGGCCTGGCGAGCCTCTTCCATGAAATCGGTGGTGCGTCCGCTGGTCTCGCTCCACAAGGAGCACAGAAGTGATTCGCCAGCCGGGTCATGTTGCAGCAGCGACACTTGATTCATGAATTCGTAACCGGTGGTGCCGTCCACGCCCCAGTCGTCATGCAGCCGCTCGCCGCCGGCGAGGATCTTCTCGACGTAGATCGGCACGTGATCCTGCACCGCGTCCTGCGGGCGCCCGGCATTCAGCCGATCGACACGCCGGCGCAGGCGCCGGCAATAGCCGCGCGGGTCGGCCAGCCCGTCGATATGGTCGATGCGCAGGCCGTCGACCAGGCCATCGCCGATCAGCTCGAAAATCTTGGCGTGGGTTTCCTCGAACACCACCGGACGTTCGACGCGCAGGCCGCCCAGCTCATTGATGTCGAAGAAGCGCCGCCAGTTGATGTCATCACCCGCGGTCCGCCAGCTGGCCAGCCGATAGTTCTGACGTTCCAGCAGGCTGTGCAGGCGGCGGAAGCCGTCATCGGTAGTGGAGTCGTAGCAATTGAGCGCCTGCTCCAGCGCCTGGCGGGTGCTGGCGTCCTGCAGCTGCTCGGCGAGCTCGGTGCGTAGCAAGCGAGCGGCCTGGTACGGCGCGGGTTCGGTCTTCAGGGCATCGAAGTGCTGCGCCAGGGTACGCAGCTGCGGATGATCGGCGGCACGCAACACCTCGCCGTAGCTCGGCGGGGTGATCGGAAAACGGTGCTCGTAATGCTCGGCGTACAGCGAGCCGTTATCAACGTCCAGGCGCAGCTTCACGGTGCCCTGCTGCAGCGCCTCGCCATAGTCGCTGCCAAGGAAGGGCACCAACAACTGGCCTTCGAGCAGGGGGTCCGGCGAATTCCACTCGATGTCGAAGAACTGCGCGTACGGGCTGCGGCGGCCCCACTCGAGTACGTCCAGCCACCAGGCGTTGCCCGAGCCACCGACCGCCATGTGGTTGGAGACGATGTCGAGGATGAGCCCCATGCCCTTGCCGCGCAGGGCCTCCACCAGACGCTGCAACGCCGGTTCGCCGCCCAGTTCAGGGTTGATGCGGGTCGGGTCGATCACGTCATAGCCGTGCATGGAACCGGGGCGGGCGGTCAGCAATGGGGACGCATAGATGTGGCTGATGCCGAGTTCTGCGAAGTAGTCGACCAGCGCAGTAGCGTCGTCGAGGGTGAAGTCGCGGTGAAACTGCAGTCTCAGGGTTGCGGTTAGGTCTTTCATCGATGCGCAGCTCCACGATGGTTACGACGGGCCTGCGCAAAGGACGCCAGCCGGCGGCTACTGGCCGGGCTGTCGAGCAATGTTGCACTGTCGCCGGGATAACGGCGACGCCAGTTGGGATGGGTTTCGACAATGCCGGGCATGTTGGTCTGTTCTTCCAGACCGAGCGCATCTTCCACCGGAACCAGTACCAGCGGCGCGGGGGTGTGCGCCAGGAAGCAGATGGCGGCATCGACCGCCTCCTCGGCGTTCAGCAGCACGTCCGGGTTCTTGCCGCTGTACTCGCACAACGCACGATTCAGCCCTGCGCGTTCTTTCTCACGCGCTTGCCACTGGGCATCACGGTCCGATTCGGGCACCTGGCCGACCTTGATGCGCCAGTCGATATCGTGACCGTGCCACCAGCCCGTCAGGGTCGGGATATCGTGAGTGGTACTGGTTGCCAGCGCCTGCGCCGGGTACTGGGCAGGCGTCTGGAAATGGCCGTCGTGCTGTTCGAACAGCAGCACCCGCATGCCGAGGATTCCCCGTGCTGCGAGTACGTCACGCAGGCCGTGGGGAATGGTGCCGAGGTCTTCGCCGAGGATCACCGCCTGGTGGCGCCAGGCCTCGAGGCAGAGCAGGCGCAGCATGTCGTCGAAGGGGAAGTTGAGGTACACGCCGCGCTTCGGGTCGGCACCGGCGGGTACGACCCACAGACGCTTCAGGCCCAGCACGTGGTCGATACGCATGCCGCCGGCATGGGCGAGGTTGGCCCGCAGCATTTCGATATAGGCGCGGAAGCCGTTCTGCCGCAGGCCCCAGGGCGAGAAAGCGGAAATGCCCCAGTTCTGGCCATCGCGATTCATGATGTCCGGCGGCGCGCCAACACTCAGCGATGCCAACAGCTCGGCCTGGCGGCTCCAGGCCTGACTGCCGCCGCCATCGGCGCCAACGGCGAGGTCGGAAATCAACCCGATGCGCATACCGGCGCTGCGCGCGGCGACCTGGGCACGTTCCAGGCCGCGGGCCATCAACCACTGGCCAAAGGCGTGGTAACTCACCTCATCGGCATGTTCGCGGGCAAAGGCCTCAACGGCCGGGCTGGAGGGGTCGCGGTATTCGCTTGGCCAGTCGTTCCAGTGCTGCGTGTGGCCCTGTGCGTCCCGCAAATGAGTGTGCAGGGCTTCGAAGCGGCAGTGGTTTTCCAACGCCTCGCCACCGCTCGCGCGGAAGCTGTCGAAATCCACCTGCAGGGCGTTGCCGCCCTTGCCGAAGTCGTCGAACAGCTGCCGCAACAGGCGATGCCGCGATTGCGCCACGGCCGGCCAGTCGATCAGCTCCAGGCGCTCGAGCCGTTTCAATTCCTCGCCTAACCCGCAAGTCTCGATCGCTTGGCGCAACGGCCGCTCACCAAGGATCGAACCCGGCGCGGCGTGCAGCACGTTGAAGAACAGCCGGCTCGACGGTGAGTAAGGGCTGTACTGGTCGATATGTGCGCCGAACATGGCGTGCACTGGACTGATTCCAAGCGCATCGGCTCCGTGGGCAGCGGCGTTGCTGACCAGCGCCTCCAGTGCCTGGGTGTCGCCCAGGCCACCATCGTCCGCGCGGCGCAGCCCGTATAACTGCACCGTCAGGCCCCAGGCGTCCGCCCCGGCGATCTCGGCGACTGTGGGGCAGGAGAGCGGGGCGATAGCCACGGTCAGCTGATACTTGTCGATGGTCAGCCGGTAGTAGCCGGGCGTGTCGATGGCGGGCAGGCGCGCCTGGTTGTCTAGCGTGCCCTGCTGAACGCCACCATCTTCTGCCTGCAACTCGAAACGACTGGCCGCCGGAAAGTAGGCGGAAAGGTCCAGTACAGCGTGCTGATCGCAGGTCAGCAGCGGCGGCACGCCGCCGTGGTTGTTCTTGTGAGCGAGAATCTCGAGGCTGGCTTCGATATCTGCATCGGTTTCCGCCGCCAGCCCGAGGCAGGTCAGCACGTCGCGCAGTACGGCCGGCTCGACCCGTTGTTCGCGGTTGTCGGCATCGACCCAGTCGATGGAGAGCCCAGCGGCTTCCGCCAGGCGGATCAGGGATTCGTCGCTCATTTGGCTTTCTCCAGATACAGCTTGGCCATACGAGGCGGCAATTGGTCGGTCGTGGCATCCAACGCACGGCTGGCGAACAGCAGCTGCGCTGCGCTAGACGAGGCGGGCAGTAGAGCGGCTTGTTCGCCTAGGTTCAGCTCAAGGCGCAGCTGACTGCCATCACCCAGCTGCCAGCGTGCAAGCACAGCGGCATCGCCCAGCACGCTGCAACCGAGGAAGGCGCTACCAGGCAGGCGTGGCACGATCTCGGCATGGCGGATCCTCAGCAGCTGGCGGTACAGCGCATGCCACTCGGCGTGCCCCGGTTGCGTCTGCGCAGCAAAATCCGGCCGCGACTGCTCGAACGTGGATACGGCGTTGGGATCGGGAATGCGCTCGCGGGTGGCTTCGTCGGCGAACTCGGAAAACTCGGCGAATTCGTTGCGGCGGCCTTCACGCACTGCATCGGCCAGCTCGCCGTGATGGCTGGTGAAGAACAGGAAGGGTTGTCGCGAGCCCCATTCCTCGCCCATGAACAGCAGCGGAACCATGGGGGAAAGCAGCAGGACGGCGGTGGCAGCCCTGAGCGCGTCGGCATCGGCCAGCGTAACCAAGCGATCGCCAAAGGCGCGGTTGCCGGTCTGGTCATGGTTCTGCAGGAACAGCACGAACGAGGTCGGTGACAGGTGCGCGCTGGGCTCGCCACGGGATTCGCCACGGCGGTTGTTCTGGCCCTGATAGACGAAGCCTTCGCCAAGAAAGCGCGCCAATTTGCTGGTCGCGTCCTGGTGATAGTCGGCGTAATAGCCCTGGCTTTCATCGGTGAGCAGCGCATGCAGCACATTGTGGCCGTCATCGTTCCACTGCGCTGTGAAGCCCTGGGTCAGCAGGCTGGAGCGATTGTCCTCGTTTTCCAGCACCAGATGCACATGCCGACCGGGTTCCACGGTGGCGTGCACGCGCTCGGCCAGTTCGGTGAGGAAGCTGCGGTCGGGAATGGCATGCACGGCATCGAAGCGCAGCCCGTCGAAGCGGTAGTCCATCAGCCACATCAGCGCGTTGTCGATGAAGAAGTCGCGGACTTCGCGGCGGCGGAAATCGATGCCATCGCCCCAGGGCGTCTGCTGGTCGTGGCGAAAGAAGTGTTTGGCGTAGCGGCCGAGGTAATTGCCGTCCGGGCCGAAGTGGTTGTAGACCACATCGAGAAACACCATCAGGCCCAGACCGTGGGCGGTATCGATCAGATGCTTGAGCTCTTCCGGACTGCCATAGGCCGCTTCCGGCGCGTAGGGCAGAACGCCGTCGTAGCCCCAGTTGCGGTCGCCGGGAAACTCGGCGATCGGCATCAGTTCGATGGCCGTCACGCCGAGTTCGGCAAGCCCGGCGAGGTGCTTTTCCATCTCGGCGAAACCGCCATACAGACCGACATGGGTTTCGTACAGCACCGTCTCGTGCCAGGGACGACCGAGCCAGCTGCTGTTGCGCCACAGATAATTGTTGTGGGTGTCGACCACCAGGCTCGGCGCATGCACGTCACCCGCCTGCGCCCGCGAGGCGGGGTCGGGGACATGCAGTTCGTCGTCGATGAGAAACCGGTAGAGCGTACCGGCCCCGTAAGGGGCATCGATGCTGTACCAGCCTTCTTCGGTGGCGGTCATCGGCAGCGTTTGTGCGCCTACAACGATCAGACTGACGTTTTGCGCATCGGGCGCCCAAAGTCGGAAGCGGGTGGTCCCGTCTTCCAACAACTCCGGCCCGTGATGCCCAATATGGGCACGCTGCTTCTGCATTGAACGACCTCTTCAGATTAAAAGACGAACCTCGCGGCGCTCTCCGAGCAATTGCCGGTACAGCGCGTCATAGGGCTCGATGGCGTGACGCCAGAAAAAGCCGGCCCCCATCGCCCGGCAACGCATGGCGGCCAGCAGCTGAGGATGCTGATGGATCGCCAGCGCCCGCTGGACGGCCTGCCGGTAGCTGCTGACATTGGATTCGTTGAACAGGAACCCGGTAATGCCGTCATCGATGGAGTCGGCCAGCCCGCCGGTGCGACGTGCGACTGGCAACGAGGCATAGCGTTGGGCATACATCTGGCTGAGGCCGCACGGCTCGTAGCGCGACGGCATCAGCAGAAAATCGCTGCCGGCGAACAGGCGGCGCGCATCGGTTTCGTTGAAGCCGATGTGGGCCGCGACACGGCCGGGGTACTGGGCCGCGAGCTGGCGAACCTGATGCTCGATCTGGTGATCGCCCTGGCCAAGGATGGCCAGCTGGCCGCCGCCTTCGACGATGGCATGAGCCACGTCGAGGGTCAGGTCGACACCCTTCTGGTGCACCAGGCGCGACACCACAGCGAACAGCGGTGCACGGCACTGATCGAGACCGAACGATTCGCGGATATACGCGGCATTGGCCTCCTTGCCTTCCCAGTTGCGTGCGCTGAAGCCCCTCACCAGATAGGGATCGCTTTCCGGCTCCCAGCTTTCGTCGATGCCGTTGAGCAGTCCGCTGAGCAGACCCTGACGGGCTTTCATGCTGAGGAAGCCTTCCATGCCGCATCCGAACTCCGGCGTGGTGATTTCCTCGGCGTAGGTAGCGCTCACCGTGGTCACGCGGTTGGCATAGGCGATCCCGGCCTTGAGCAGGGACAGCTTGCCGTAGAACTCCATGCGCTCCGGGTCGCAGGCCTCGCCCGGAATGCCCAGCAGGCGCCGCTGCGCCATATCGATGTTGCCCTGGTAGGCGAGGTTATGAATGGTGAAGACGCTGGGCGTGTTCAACCCGCGCCAGTGCATGTAGGCGGGCGCCAGACCGGCTGGCCAGTCGTGGGCGTGCACCAACTCGGGCGCCCAGCGGATGCAGGCGGTACCGGCGGCGATTTCCGCAGCGGCCAGTCCGAGGCGAGCGAAACGCACCGGATTGTCCGGCCAGTCGTTGCCATCGGCGTCACCGTATGGCGAGCCTTCGCGCTCATAGAGTTCCGGGCAGATCAGCACATAGATGATCAGGCCGTCGGGCATGTCCATCCGGCCGACGCGGCAGCCGGGAATCTCGGCATAGCCGCCCAGCGAGCCGACCGTGCGGATGGCGTGACCGCTGTTGATTACCTGCGAATAGCCGGGGATCAGCACGCGCACATCGTGGCGTGCGCCCAATGCCCGGGGCAGTGCCGCCGACACGTCGGCGAGCCCGCCGGTCTTGACCAGATCTGTCAGCTCGGAGGTGACGAACAGGATCTTTCGTTTGTCATCGTGGCTACTACGAATCTGCAGGGCAGGGCGAGTAACCAGGGGTACGGCGGGTTTCGCCTTCGGCAGTCCGACAGGCAGGGCGTTCACAGCGGCAATACTCATCACGATCTCCCCAGAGCCCCGGCGTTCCAGGTGCCGGCGCCAGCTACGAGCATATTTCTCCTATGCAACGATCTGATGACCGTCACATACCATGAACACGACCAGGCTGAAATCTAGTTCGGAGCTGCCGCGAAGGCAGGTAGGGCTTCACTGGCCCTACCAGAAACCAGACCCGGCGTCGCGGTAGAAGTTCTTGAAAACCCGATCAACTACCGCTACCGGAACTCGCAACCAGCCAACTTGCTCCGAATACAGAGTCGTGAAGGCGTTGAACCTGGAATGGTCGGAGCAAAAAACATGCAAGAGATCGAACGAGTCGTTGACTTTCTGCAACGCGAGGAACTCACGCTGACCACCGCGGAGTCCTGCACCTGCGGTTTGATGGCTTCGCTGATGGGCGACATTCCGGGATGCGGCCAGGTGCTCGACAGCGGCTTCGTGGTCTATTCGCCCAAGGCAAAGAACCGCCTGCTCGGGGTGGACTTCGAAACCATCGAGAGATTCGGCCTGACCAGCGAGGAGGTCGCACGTGAGATGGCCATTGGTGCGCTGAACGCCAGCGTCGCCACCCTCGCCGTGTCGAATACCGGCGTTGCGGACAATGATCAGGAGGATGAGGGCGGCACCCAGTGCTATGCCTATGCACTGATGCGGGGCGAGCGACAGGTGGTTGTGAGCGAAACGGTGCAGTTTGAAGGCGACCGTATCGCGATCCGCAAGCAGGCCGCGCGCCACGGTCTCACCCAGCTGCCAGCCAAATACGTCGAGTTGCTGAAGAAGTTTGAGGAACGCCAGGGTGATTAGTCACACCGGCGGCTGGCGCTCCGGTTCGACATGTTCGGGCTGCGATGTATCGACCCGCTGCTTGTGACCGACGCTGAGGTCTGCGCGCAGTTGCGGCAGTGAGTGCGGGTATTGCCGCTGGATGAAGCTCAGCAGGCTTTCGCGAATGTGGCAGCGCAGGTCCCAGTTGCGCGACGAATCCGGCGAACTCACCAAGGCGCGCAGCTGAATGGATTTCTCGCTGGTGTCGGTGACCTGCAGGACGCAGACCCGACCATCCCACAGCTCGGGGACTTCCTTGCACAGCCGGCGCAGCTCCTCGCGCAACGGCTCCAGTGGCAGCGAATAGTCGGCCCAGAGGAAAACCGTGCCGATCAGGCTGGAACCGCGACGGGTCCAGTTCTGAAACGGTTTCTCGATGAAGTGCTGCAACGGCACGATCAGCCGCCGGTCATCCCAGATCCGCACGACGACGTAGGTGCCGGTGATTTCCTCGATGCGACCCCATTCGTTCTCGACGATGACTACATCGTCCAGGCGGATCGGCTGGGTCATGGCGATCTGCACGCCGGCGATGAGGTTGGCCAGCACCGGCCGCGCGGCAAAGCCCACCGCCAGGCCCGCAAGGCCTGCCGAGGCAAGCAGGCTGGCACCGAACTGGCGGGCACCGGGAAAGGTCATCAGCATGGCCGCCGCGCCGATCAGCAGCACAAAGAAGGTCAGGGTGCGTAGCAGCACACGTGATTGCGTCTGTATTTGCCGGGCGCGAAGGTTGTCGACCACATCCACCGGATTGCGCAGCTGAATGAACTGCTGCAGCCCACGCAGCGAGCGCATCACCAGCCACGTGAGGGTGGCGATTATCAGCAGCGTGGTGACATGCCGTGCCGCGTCGATGAGATGCAGATCGTTCGGCGCAGACGTCCATACGCCCTGCACCCCTACCAGTGGCAACAGTAGCCGGACGGGCTTTTCCAGTTGCTCGGACAGCTCCCGGGTAAACAGGAAGGCTCGCGCCAGGCGCAGCGTCAGGGCGGTCAGCAGCCGGCCGAAGAGACTCAGGACCAACGCCACGAACAGCGCCGCGGCTATGGTGCGCAGTGCCGGCTGGCTGATGTAGTGATCCCACTGCAGGAGAAAGGCTGGAAATTCGATAGCGGGCGTTCCGGTTGGCCAGAGGTCTGGGGCAGAGACAGACAGCCGGCGGCGAAAGTTCAGGGCGCGCAGCCGGGAGGTGCGCCGGACGGGTGGGCGGAACTCCTATGGGCGGGATGTTTCACAAATTCCAAGCGGGTTGCAGAGCACGACCCGATTTTCTGACCCGAATGGAGTTGAACCATGCAGAGTGCACAGACCGGCAATGACGTCCGTACCGAACGCCTGATCGAATGGCTGCGCGATGCGCACGCGATGGAGGCGCAGGCCGAAACCATGCTGAACAAGCAGGCCAGCCGCATCGAGCACTACCCCGAACTCAAGGCGCGGATCGAACAGCACATTACCGAAACCCAGAACCAGGCCAAGCTGATCGAAGGCTGCCTGCAGCGCTATGACAAGTCCTACTCCGGCCTCAAGGACCTGGGCGGCAAGATGATGGCGATGGGGCAGGCCATGGGCGGCATGATGGTCAATGATGAGATCGTCAAGGGCGCGCAGATGGGCTACGTGTTCGAGAACCTCGAGATCGCCTCCTACAAGATCCTCATCGCCGCCGCCGAAGCGGTCGGTGACATGCAGACCAAGGAAGTGTGCGAGCGCATCCTGGTGGAGGAGGTGGCCATGGCCGACTGGCTACGCGACCACCTGGCCGAGCTGACCCAGGCCTATCTCACTCGTGCGGCCGAGCCGCATGTCGAGGCCAAGCGCTAAGCGACTACCCCGGGCGCCCGGCTGCCGCTGGCCGGGTGTATTACCCCTCCAACTTATTAGCCATGCCGTGACCACTCGCCGTCGCGCGCCTGGTGGAAGCTAGCAATGAGACAACGCCCGCTACTCAAGACCTTGACCTTCGCTGTGCTGCATTTTGCGACAGCGTTCATCGTCGTCTATGCCCTCACCGGGAGCCTGGTGATCGGCGGGGCGGTCGCGCTGATCGAGCCGCTGTGCAACACCCTGGTGTTCTATCTGCATGAACGCGCCTGGCAACGCTTCGGTCGCCAGAAGGCCACTCGCAGTCACAGCTATGGACACGACGTATTCCTGAAATACATGGCGCGCGGCCAGACCGCCAGCAGCCGCATCGTCCGCACGCCACGCTGAGCGGGTCTCATTCGACGTGACTGAGCTGTTTGCCTTCGGCGGGGAGCGAGCTGCGCGTGACGCACATTTCAATGCGCAGCTCCTGCGCCAGACGCACCAGGTTGGCGGCATCGCGGCACTGATCGTAGGAAATGCCGAGAACGGTGAGTTCCTCGTCCGGCGGCTCCTGAAAGAGGCGCACGCGAAGTGAGTTGTCGGCATCGTCGCGGCATTCGCACTGGAATGGGCGAAGGTAGGTGTGCAGGATCGCTTCGATCTTGAACAGCGGAAGACGCGTATTCATAAATCCTCCCTATGTAGGAAGGTGACTTGAGCGCAGTAAAGCGGCCTCTGCGCACCTGGTTTTCCCGACGTCATTCAACCGTAGCAGTGCTTGTCCGGTTGTAAATGCGGCGATCTGTCCACCCGGCGGATTAAGTCCGGCAACTGCTCTACACGGCAGTTTCCGGCCAGTGCCGCTTGTCGGAACCCGTCGGACGGCTCGATCAGTCCCTGCTGAACTTCATACCAGCAGGGGATGACCAAATTAAGTACGTCGTCCTTAAGCGGAGAACCGAGATGAAGAAAACGATGCTCACGGCAATCCTGAGCGCCATGGTTGCGCTACCGGCCATGGCCCAGTTTCCTGCTGGCACTCCGCGGGACGACACCGGCTCACGGCCGAGCCCCATGGGCAACCCGACGCCGCAGGAGGAAGTCGAAACCCGCCAGGACGATCAGGGACGCACCGTGACCGAAGATGGCCGGCTGGTGGCGCCGCAGCCGGGAAGCGAGGAAAAATCCACTGACCCGAACCGGCATTCGACGCCCGGCGGGGCTGACGACAGTTCCACCGACGCTGGCAAGCTCGAGTAATCGCGGGACATTGCCGGAGGTCAGCCATGGCGCTCGACGAATACCAGCGCATGCGCGATTTTGCCGCCACGCCCGAGCCGTCGGGTAAGGCGCGCGGCAGGTCACGCAAGGTCCAGAGCCTGCAGTACTGCATCCAGAAGCACGACGCCACACGGTTGCATTACGACTTTCGACTGGAGCTGGATGGCACGCTGAAGAGCTGGGCGATCCCCAAGGGCCCCAGCCTTGACCCGAGCGTGCGCCGGCTGGCAGTGCATGTGGAGGATCACCCGCTGGAATATGCCACGTTCGAGGGCTCCATTCCGGCCGGGCATTACGGCGCGGGCGATGTGATCGTCTGGGATCGCGGCGTGTGGATACCGCAGGGTGATCCGCAGGAGGGCTATCGCAAGGGCAAGCTCAAGTTCAACCTCGAGGGCGAAAAACTCGCCGGCAGCTGGAATCTGGTGCGCACGCACATGGATGGCAAGAAGGAGCAGTGGTTCCTCATCAAGTCCCGTGACGAGGCCGCGCGCGAGGAGGGTGAGTACGACGTCGTCACCGCCGAGCCGAACAGCGTGCTCAGCGATCGTACACTGGTCCCGCGCAAACGCGGAGCGGCCAAGGCTCGCGTTGCGGAAGCGCCGGCCAAGCCTGTCAAGGCGCCGGCAAGAAAGCGAGCGTCACGCAAGAAGAGCAACGCGGTAAAGCTGGAAGGAGCCGTCCCGGCCGAATTGCCGGAGACCTTCAAGCCGCAGCTGGCGACGCTGGTGGACGCCGTGCCGAGCGGCGACTGGCGCTACGAGATCAAGTTCGACGGCTACCGCATGCTCGCCCGTATCGACGCCGGCAAGGTCGCGCTGTTCACCCGCAACGGCCATGACTGGACGGCGAAGATGCCGCAGCAGGCGGCCGCGCTTGCCGGACTCGGGCTTGAATCCGGCTGGCTCGACGGCGAAGTGGTGGTGCCGAACGAGGAGGGCGCTCCGGACTTCCAGGCATTGCAGAACGCGTTCGAAGCCGGACGCAGTGGAAGCATTCTTTATTACCTGTTCGACGTGCCCTATCTGAACGGCATGGACCTGCGGGATGTGCCGCTGGAACAGCGTCGCGCGGCGTTGCGTGAAGTGCTGGAAGGCAGCGACAGCGAATTGCTGCGTTTCTCCGAGGATTTCACCGAGCAGCCGGACAGCATTCTGGAAAGCGCCTGCCAGATGAAGCTCGAAGGCCTGATCGGCAAGCGAGCGGGCAGCTCCTATACCTCCAGGCGTAGCAGCAGCTGGGTCAAGATCAAGTGCAGCAACCGGCAGGAATTCATCATCGTCGGCTACACCGAGCCCAAGGGCACGCGCACCGGGTTCGGCGCGCTGTTACTTGGGCTGCATGACGACAGTGGAAAGCTGCTCTATGCAGGCAAGGTCGGCACGGGCTTCAATCAGGCCACGCTGAAAAGCCTGCACAAGCAGTTGAAGAAGCTGGAAGCCGACAAAAGCCCTTTGGCCAAGGCGGCACCTATTGCCGATGTGCGCGGCGCGCAATGGCTCAAACCCGAACTGATGTGCGAAGTTGCCTACGCGGAGATGACCCGCCAAGGCGTGGTCCGCCATTCGGTGTTCCATGGCCTGCGTTCGGACAAACCCGCCGACGCCATTACCCATGAACGAGCCAAGCCCGCCAGTCGTAGCAGCAAAGCCGGGCAGCGGCAGACAGACCCCATCGGCAGCGGGCGGATCAAGATATCCAGTCCCGAGCGGATCATCGACCCCAGCAGCGGGATCACCAAGATCGAAGTGGCCCGCTTCTACGCGCAGATCGCGCCCTGGGCCCTGCCGCAGCTGCGAGCGCGCCCGCTGGCCCTGGTGCGCGCCCCGGAGGGCATCACCGGCGAGCTGTTCTTCCAGAAGCACGCCGACAAACTGGCCATCCCGCACATCACTCAACTCGACCCGGCGCTAGACCCGAAGCACGGTGCGTTACTGGTGATCGACAGCGCCGAAGCGCTGGTCGGCGCCGCGCAGATGGGCACCATCGAGCTGCACTGCTGGAACGCGGTAGCGCCCGAACTGGAGCATCCGGATCGCTTCGTGCTCGACCTCGACCCGGACCCGACGCTGCCCTGGAAGAGCATGCTCGAAGCCACTCAGCTGACCCAGACGCTGCTGGACGAGATCGGCCTGACCTCGTTCCTCAAGACCAGCGGGGGCAAAGGCATCCACATCGTCGTACCGCTCGATCCGGTACACGGCTGGAGTGAGGTGAAGGCCTTCAGTCAGGCCATCGCCAAGTACCTGGCAAAGCTGCTGCCGTCGCATTTTTCCGCCGTCAGCGGGCCGAAGAACCGGGTTGGGCGCATCTTCATCGACTACCTGCGCAACAGCCGTGGCGCCAGCACCGTCGCCCCTTACTCGGTGCGTGCCCGCGAGGGCCTGCCGGTTTCCGTGCCGATCCACCGCGAAGAACTGGCGGACCTCAAGGGCGCCAATCTCTGGACCGTACGCAACCTGCTGGAGCGCCTGCAGGAACTGGGCGACGACGATCCCTGGGCGGATATGACGCGGACCAGGCAGACCATCTCCGCGCAGATGCGCGAACGTCTGGGCATGCCGGCTTAAGTCGCCGTCCGTCTAAACGCTAGTCGGTCTACACCGATAGGGCGATAGCCGGGTGGCACCACCGGGCAAACAATCGGCGCGTTCAGGGGAGCGGTAATGGTGAGGGAGGCGCCAGACAAGGCCAGCATGATGTCGGCCAACAACAATATTCAAAGGAGTGTCCCGCATGTTCGCGCATAAACCGATTATCGCCTGTTTCCTGCTCGGCTCGTTGCCGGGCTTGGCCTCGGCACAGGCCGTAACCACCCAGACCGGAAATGATAACGAGGTCATCCTCGAGCAGCGTGGGGGCTCGAATTCGGCCTTATTGCTGCAGCAAGGGGATGCGAACTTCTCGCGAGTAGAGCAGGGCGGCGGCGAAACCCCGCTGCAGCCCACGCAGTTGGAGCTCCACCAGCGGGGGATGGGCAACCAGGCGACGGTGTATCAGGCAAGCGATTATAACTTCGGGCATTCGGCGGCGGTCGTACAGCTGGGAGATGAGAATGTCGCCGAAGTCGTGCAGGCCGACGGTAACGGCTCCCAAGCGACCATCCACCAGCAGGGCGCACGCAACATCCATCGGGTCCAGCAGCTGTTCTATGCCAACGGGCTGGAAAGCCGCACATTCGGCACGAACAATCTCACCGAAGTCACTCAGACCGGTGCTGCGACCGCCACTACCCAGCAGATCGGCAGCGACAACCGGATCACCATCGACCAGAACGTGTTCGCCTATGGCGGGGGAGTCACCGTTGATCAGGACGGCGCCTTCAACGAGGCAGCGGTTACCCAGGTGGGCGGCCGTTACTACACGGGGGAGGTCAACCTGGCGCAGGTCGGCAGCGCTAACAGTGCGCAAGTGGTGCAATGGGCGGGGTTCAGCAACCTAACCTTTAGCCAGAACGGAATCGGCAACGAGCTGACGGCGAGGCAGGGCACGCGCACCGGAACGATTCGAGGGACCTCGGCCGGCAACGACAATCGCGTCAACATTGACCAGAGTTTCGACGGCCCGGTGCTCGACATCGCGCAGAACGGTTCGGCCAACGAGATCGATGTGGTGCAACATGCCGCCTATGGCACCGCTTCGATCAGCCAGACCGGCGATGCCAACGTCGCCGTGCTCAATCAACTGACGGAATTCGCCGCGCCGCCGAGCGCCGCCATCATCCAGAACGGCACTGGCAACAGCACGTCCATAACCCAGCGCTGAGCCGCGCTGATGCGGCCGTCAGACGGCCGCGCTACGTTCCGCAAGATCGGTTGCCGTAGCGTTCGTTATGCGCGCTACGGCCTGGGCCAGTGACAATTTCAGTGTGGTGCCATGCAGCAGTCGCCGGCCATGCAGGCTTTCGCTAGTTGCGGGCGCGCTTCATGCACGCGAGGTGGCGGTCATTGACCCGGTTGGCGAACCAGGCGGTAGTCAGGTTGCGGGTGATCTTCGGGCTTTCCAGCCGGATTCCCGGCAGCACCGCCCAAGGCAACGGCTTACCCGCGCGCTTTTCGGCCAGTGCGAAGACCTTTTCATAGAGGTCGGTTTTCTCGAAACCATGGGTGTCACCGCGCTCCAGTGCGTTGCGAATCGCCGTATCGCTCATTTCCAGCTTGCCCGCCAGCGCGCGAACTGCACGCTCGGTCTGGCCAGCCTTGCTGCTGCCGTGAATGATCAGGTCGCCGTCGAGAGCCAGCTTAATGCCACTTGCACGGCTCACCGCGGCCTGAAACGCGGCGTTGCGACTGGCGTACCAGCCGGCATTGAAGTCGGCGAAGCGGTACAGCGGCTCGCGATAGCTGGTCGGGTAGTCGAGCAGGTGGGCGATGCCGAAATACATGCCACCGCGGCGCGTGAAGACTTCGTCGCGGATCGAGCCTTCCCGTTCATAGGGGTAGGTCCATCTGCGGTCTTCGGCAAAGGCGATGCTGACCTGCATCGGGCCGCCGGTCTTGACCGGGTTGAGCGTGCCGAACAGTTGCTTGCCGAGCGGCATGATGCTGAGGAAGTCATCGAAGATCGCGCTCAGCTGCTCTTCGGTGCGCACGGCCGCGAGACGCTGGCTATAGGTCTTGCCGTTGGGTGACTTCACGTCCAGCGCCGCATCCACCACGAAACGCGGGACGTGCAGGCGGCCGGCACGACGGTAGATTTCCTCTCGCGCGATCTTCGCCAGGCCG
Organism: Pseudomonas sp.; assembly: GCA_032105665.1. GTDB lineage: Bacteria > Pseudomonadota > Gammaproteobacteria > Pseudomonadales > Pseudomonadaceae > Stutzerimonas. Next base: position 38,049 of record DAMCQE010000015.1, read on the forward strand.
GGCACGGGCGGGGTCGCCTGGAATGTCGACTCCTGCACCGTCACGGCCAGTACCGAGCAGATGTTCTCATCGTTCGGCGGGATATCCAGCGCATCGAAGGCTGTGTAGATGTCCTGAGCCCAACCCCGACGATCGGGGATGTTGGCGGGGATCAGGCGAGCGATCCTGGCCCGGACTTCTTCCGGCTTGGGCGCCGGAGTCGCCGGCTGCTGGGTTCCACAACCGGCAAGACCGAGCAACGCCGCTGCGACGATTGCTGCCAGTAAAGGGCGGGTGTTGCCAGGAACTGGTCGGGTAGCGGCAGGGATGCATACCATGCGGCAGATTGAAATCGAAATGGTCATGCGGTCCTGAATGTAATGAGCGCCTTGGGCTCGGACAGTAAAGCAGCCGAAACCGTTCTGCCTCTTTCAGAACTGCGATTCAAAACCGACTGGTTCGCCTGCCGAATCCCGGCGCGCACCTGACCTGCCGCGCACAGCCTGTGCCAGTGCCGCAAGCGGCGTACGCTTAGCTGTAGCAGCTCGCGCCGGACTCAGAAATCGTGGCAATCCGGGCCCTGGCGCAGGTACGTGGTTTCGTGGGTTTCGCCCTTGGAATCCACATAGGTCATCCGGGCGGTCACGACCTCGCAGCCGCCAGCAGGCACGTCCATTGATATGACCTTGGCGATGTCCAGCTTGTCGCCATATTGATAGGCCTTGGGTTCATCGGCGGCATACGCCAGCTGGGCACTGAGTGCCAGGCCGGCAATCCAGATCAGTTTGTTCACAGGTAACCTCCAGAGCGCCTGCGGGCCCAGGTCGATGCGACGGGGGCGACGGCAGGCATTTCTTGCGTGCAGCGCCTGCCGGATGGCAGACGCCGGGAATTAAACGAGGCTGCCACGAGGGAAAGCAGCCAAAAGGTGGCAGGACGCCCGATCGAAGGAGCGCTCGACCGGCGAAGGAGCGGACTGGCTTCTAGTGTCCGTTGCCACCCGGCGATTTTAGTGAGCGACCAGGAGGGGAAAAACCGCGCCAGCGGTGAAGCACCTTTACCCGCCGCGCAACAATCAATCAGGCCCAATGGGCCGGGTCCTGCAGGATGCGGTGATAGTTGGTGAATGTGCGCGGCAGTTCCAGCGCGAGAAAGTCGACCCAGGTCTTGATCTTCGCGTCGAGAAAACGCCGGGACGGGTAGAGCGCGTGGATCTGCTTTTCCTGCAGACGATAGCGGGGCAACAGGCGCAGCAGTGCGCCGCGCTGGAGGGCCGGAGCCGCGACATAGTCGGGCAGCAGGCAGATGCCCATGCCGGCCTCTGCTGCGCTGGCCATGGCTTCAGCCACGTTGACCTTGAACGCTTCGCCAGGGCGAATCACGTCTTCGGCACCGTCTGCGATGAAGTGCCATTCATCCGCGAAGACCGGGTCCGCCAGGCGCAGACAGCGGTGCTGTTGCAGGTCGCGCGGTTGCTGCGGTACGCCATATTGTTTGAGATAGGCGGGTGCCGCGCACACCACATTGCCAACCTCGCCCAGTCTCTGGGCGATCAGCTCGGAATCCGGCAGCTCGCGGGAAAGCGTGATGATGACGTCGAGTCCGGCTTCCAGCAGATCGGGCTGGTGTTGCGAAAGTGTCAGGTCGAGGCTGACTTCGGGGTAGCGCTCACCGTATCTTCCGGCCAGCCCTGCCAGCAGCTGGATGCCCAGACCCGTCGTCGAGTGCACGCGCAGGCGCCCGCGCGGGGTCAGATGGGCCCCGCAGGCTTCCTCCTGTGCCTGGTCCAGCTGTGCCAGGATCTCGCGCGATCGTTCGAGAAAACGTGCGCCGACCTCGGTCAGCGCCAACCGCCGCGTGTTGCGGTTGAGCAGGCGCGCGTGGAGGTGGTTCTCCAGCTCCGCCAGCAGGCGGGAAACCTGCGCGGTGGACGTGTCGGCCAGCTTCGCCGCGGCGGTGAAGCTGCCGGCGTCGACTACCCGGACGAATACCCGCATCGCTTGCAGCATGTCCATCGAGTAAGGCCTCTCTGGGTTATTGGCCAGGCACGCCCGGCGATGGATTTTCAGCGTGCGCCGATGCGGTTGGCGTGCCTTGCCAGCCGCCGCCCAGCGCGAGGAACAGGTTCACCTGGTCTTGCGACAGTTGGGCTTGGGACGCCGCCAGGGCAGCTTCGGCCGTTGCGAGGGTGCGCTCGGCGTCGAGGCTGTCGAGATAGGCCAGTCGTCCTTCCTGGTACAACCGGCGCGTGTGGTCCGCGGCGTCTTGCGCGGCATCGCGCGCTTCGCGCAGCGCTTGGTCACGATGCAGGTCGTGAGCGTAGTGCGTGAGCAGGGTCTGGGTTTCCCGCAGTGCGTCGAGCACAACTCCGTCGAAGCGGGCGAGGGCGGCAGCGGCTCCGGCCTCGGTGGCGCGCACCCGCGCGTGATCGACTCGTGTCGGAAAATGCCAGCTGATCGACGGGCCGAATTCCCAGCGGCGGGTTATCGGATTACCGAGGTGTTCGAGCATTCCGGTGTAACCGGCCGCAGCGCCGAGACTGACCTGCGGATACATCATCGCCGTGGCGACGCCGATCTGTGCCGTAGCGGAGGCGAGTGCGCGCTCGGCCGCACGGATGTCCGGGCGGCGCTTGAGCAGGGCGGTGCCATCACCCAACGGAATCGCCTGGCGCAGCTGAGGTGCGTGACTGCAGGCGGTAACCGTCTCGGGAAGGGCTCCGGGCGTGCGGCCAAGCAGGGCTGCGAGCTGATACAACGCGGCCGCCTTCTTCGATTCGAATGGCGGCAGCTCGGCACGCAGAGCCTCCAGCTGGGCGTGGGCGCGAGACACATCGACTTCGTTGCCACGACCACCTTCGAACAGGCGCTCGGCGACATCCAGCTGTCGCAGCTGAATCGCCAGTGAATGCTCCGCTATCGTCAGCTCCTCACTGGCGTGACAGGCCGTCATGTAGCTGCGTACTACCCCGGCCACGGCAGTTATGCGGGCCGTGTCGAGCAGCGCCGCACTGGCGTCGGCATCGGCCCCCGCAGCTTCCGCGGCGCGATGCAGCTGACCGAACAGATCGAGCTGGTAACCCACGCTGAGGCCGGCGTCGGCGAGGTTCATCACCGGAAGTTTTTCCTCCAGGGCGAGGGCTTCGCTGGACAGCTGGCCGCGTGCAACCGAGCCGTTGCCGCCGACCACGATCTCCTGCGCGTGGTGTGCCATCTGGAAGCCCTCATAGGCGCGACGCAGGTTGTGATACGCCTGGCGCACGTCGGCATTGCCGATCAGGGCTTCACTCACCAGCCGATCGAGCGTCGGGTCGTCATAGAGCTGCCACCAGTCGTCCGGCAGCGGCGCCTGTTCGACCCGCTCGTTGCCGGCCAGATCGAAGGGTTTCTGCGCAGCGGCCTGCAAGGCCACGGCTTGGCCTGGCACGCGGTAGTCCGGGCCCACCGCGCTGCATGCGGCGAGCAGCGCAGTCAGCGCGAACGGCAGCATGTATGCCGCGCGACTCATTGGCTGACCGTCGCCGATGTGTCGCGCGACCACGGCAGCACGGACAGCGTCGCCGTACGGCCGACCACCAGGCGGATGTCGCTCTGCTGGCCGTCGTCCAGCACAACGCGAACCGGAATTCGCTGCGCCAGGCGCACCCAGTTGAAGCTCGGGTCGATATTCGGCAGCAGCGAATTGCCGCGCACACGGTCGCGATCCTCGATCCCTGCGGCGATGCTCTGCACATGGCCACGCAGATGCTGCGCTTCGCCCATGATGTGGATGTCCACCGGCTGCCCGATCTCGATGGCGTGCAGCTTGGTTTCTTCGAAGTAGCCTTCGACGCGCAATGAATCGGTATCGACGATCGACAGCACCGGTGTACCGGTTTTCACGTAATCGCCCACGCGCATCGTCTGGTCGCCGAGATAGCCATCCACCGGGCTGAGCACGGTGGTGCGTTCGAGATCCAGACGCGCCACGCCGAGGGCGGCCTCAGCCGTGGCCAGGGCGGCAGCGGCGCGCTTGACCTGGGTGTCGCCGATCTCGACGGTTTCCGCGGCGATCAGGTCTTTCAGCACCCGATTACGCCTGGCTTCGCGTTGCGCCTGGTCCAGCTGCGCGCGGCGTTCGAGCACTGTGGCGCGGGCTTCGTCGACCGCCAGTTCGAAGCGTGCCCGGTCGATCACGAACAGCACCTGGCCGCGGCTGACCTTCTGGTTGTCGCGCACGTGCAGTTCGGTCACCAGCCCGGAAACATCCGGTGCGACCTGAATGATGTCGGCGTGCACGTGGCCGTCGCGGGTCCAGGGTGCCTCCATGTAGTAGTCCCACAGGTGCAGGCTGACGACGACGGCGATGACGACCGCCAGCAGGGTCAGCAGCACCGAGCCGGCGGCGGGTATCCATTTCTTCACGATTCACATCCGGGGAAGGAGATTGAACAGGGCCCCGAGCACGATGATGTACAGGGCGAGGTTGAACAGCGGCGGATGCCAGACCCAGCGGTAGAAGCCTGTACGCTGCAGCACGGTGGCGAGCAGGCTCTTGATGCCATAGGCGGCCAGCATGGCAACCAGCAGGACCGGCACATAGACGCCGTACACATCGAGGTGACCGGTCATGCGTGCGCTCCAGCGGGGGAGAGGCCGGCTGCGGGTGGCGGGCCTCCCGGTGCGGCACGCACGCTGGCCGATGCGTCGGCGAAAAGCGCCAGCCGCAAGCCGTGCACCACCTGCGCCGCCTGGTGTGCGATAGGCGAAGCATCGCGCTGCAGATCCTGCAATGCGGCCTCGAGGGCGTCGTGTAAAGGCTCCGGTGCCGGCAGTTGGCTACGCGCGGTGGCGCACGCAAGGAAATGCGCGCGGATCATGCCCAGCACCGGCTCCAGCTTCTGCTCAATGGCGGGTGCCGGCCGCAGTTCAAGCAGTTCCAGCAGGCGAAAACCGACGCGCAGCTCGCGCGTGGCGTCGTTCAGCGCCAGGCGATCGTCATCCAGCTGAGCCAGGCGTGGCAGCAGCTGGGCGATACGGTCGATGAAACTCGAGGCATCATCGGCTTCGTTGCGCCAACGTCGCAGGTCTGCCAGCGCCGCCAGGCTCAGCCAGCCGTGGCGTACCAATCGCCGCGCAGCCCAGAGCGTACCGAACGGCCGGGTCAGGCGGGCCCAGACGAAGGCGAAGAGCACGCCCAGCGCAGTGGACAGAGCGATGTCGGCAAACAGCTGGAAATCGGCGCGGTAGCTGCCCTGAAGGGTGATGTTGGAGATCGTCTGCACCGCAATCACGATCACTGTCCCGGCGTGTTGCGGTCGACCGGCGAGGGTGCCGAGCAACAGCAGCGGCACGGCGAGCAGGATGGCCAGGCTGCCGAAATCGTGCACGTTGGGCATCAACGCGAAGAGGTAGACACCGGCAGCCGTGGAGGAAATTAGCGTGGCGACCAGAAACGACTTGATGAACGGCGCCGGATTGTCCTGACTGGCGAAGAAACAGCCTGCCACCGCGGCGATGAACACGCCGCTATAGCCGTGCTCCCAACCCGAAACGAACCACAGCATGCTCAGGCAGAACACCGACAGCGCTACCGAAGCCGCGGTGAATGCCAGTAGGCCGTAGTCATAGTGGCGTGGCCCGCCGACCAGTTGCTGTACGTGATAGCGCAGCGCCGGTGCCGCCTCGGGATGGCCCTCATGGAACGGCTGGTAGAGGTCGAGGCAATCCTGCCACAGGTCGATCAACGCGCGTAGCTGGCGCAGGCCGCTGTCGATCGCCAGGGCATGCGTCGGATGGCTGTCGCCCAGCCAGGCTGCCAGCTGCAGGCTGCGGTCGCGCAAATGCTCGCCGTGCCCAACCTCGGCATCGGACTGAATCCAGCGATCCACCTCCTGCAGGTAATCCACCAGTTCCGGCAGCAAGCCCTGTAGCTCAGCCTGAAGCCGGTGCAGCGAGTCCGCGGTGGAGATCAGCTGCGGCATCAACATCGCCATACGCGCGCGAAATTCGCGAGCATGAACGGTGGAGAGATGACTGCCGCTGTCGTGGCTCAGATGGCTGATCATCGCGTCCAACCCCATTACATCCACCAGCAGCGCATTCAGCGCACGCTGGTCGACTTCGCCCAGGTGCTGGGTATTGAGCATCCGACTGACGGCACCGCGCCCATCTCGCAACAGCAGGTGCATCTTCGCCGCGAGAGTCGGCGCGATGCGGCTGGGAAACAGCACGGCGTTCACCACGCTGGCGCAGACGATACCGAGCAGAATTTCCTCGGAACGCGCCAGGGCGACATCGAAGATGGTCGCTGGGTGATTGACCTCGGCGAGACTGATCAGCGGCACCGTATAGGCGGCGAGTAGAAAGATGTAGCTGCGTGGCGAGCGGTCCAGCAATGAGAGAAAGAGCAGGGCGCCAATCCACAGCGAGATCGTCAGGCTGAGCATCACCGGTTGCTGAGCGAACGTTGGCAGAAGCACGACCGATGCGGCTGCACCGAGCAGCGTGCCCAGCGCGCGATAGATCGCCTTTGAACGTGTCGCCCCGGACAACGGATGCGACACGACGTAAACCGAGGCCATGGCCCAGTAAGGGTTTTCCAGCGGTATCGCCAGAGCGATGTACAGCGCAAGCAAGGCGGCAATCAGCGCCTTGGCCGAAAACAGCCATTCGCGCCAGGTTGGCATATTCATAGAGTTCGTTTTTGGGGCGTGGGCCAGAGGCGGGAGAGGGCGCGGCCGTCACGCTGCAACACAGATGGTTACATTTAACGTCAAAGACGTATGACAGACTGAACAACCACTAGGACGATTAGTGCATTTTTCGCGCCGGATACCGGCACCACGGCAGAAATTCATGAGCAAACGCATTCCCAACTACGCCTTGTACGGCCAGGCTGCATTGCCCGTATGGCAGGACCTGTTGCATCTGGAATGGATCAACGAACGCGGCGACATGCATCAGCGCGAAATCAAGCCGCATCAGCATGACTCACTGTTGCAGATCGTCTATGTACGAAGTGGCGAGGGCGAAGTTTTCCTGGAGAACAGCCGAATGGGCTTCCGTGCGCCGTGCCTGATCCTGCTGCCGCAGCGCACCGTGCATGCCTTTCGCTACAGTCCCGAAACCGACGGGCCGGTCATCACGGCAGCACAGCGACCGCTGGAGTCGATGGCGCGGATTTTGTCCAGTGACCTGCTGGCCTTGATGCAACGTCCGGCAGTGGTGCCGCTGCCGTGGGATGCAGACGGCGAAGAGCCGATATGGCCGCTGATCCAGCTGATCCAGGCGGAAGCGCACGGTCAGGAACGCGGCAATGTCGCCGCGGGGCACGCATTGTTGCTCGCGTTACTCGTACATGTCGTCCGGCTGGAACAGCCAGTGCCGAGCGGTCGCCCAGCCAATAGCAGGCGGTCCCAGCTGCTGATTCAGTTTCGCGAGTTGGTCGACACGCATTTCAGACAGCATTGGCCGCTTGGTCTGTACGCCGAAGCGCTGGGAATCACGCCAGCCACACTGGGCCGAGCCACCCGCGAAGGTCTGGGTGAATCACCGACAGCGATCATCAGCGAGCGAGTCGTTCGCGAAGCACAACGTCAGCTGGCGTATACCACGCTCGATATCCAGCAGATCGCCCGCGACCTGGGGTTCGACGACGCGGCATACTTCAGCCGTTTCTTTCGCAAGCAGACCGGACTCAAACCCAGCGAATTTCGCTCGGCGTTTCGGAATGCGGAAACTAATCAGCCGAACAGCCAGCATACGCAGGCAAAGGATTCACCTGAGAGCTGAAGCGCTTTGGAGATATTGAGGCTAAAAGCTGGAGGTGATCTGGTGGTGGGTAACGCCTAAGGCGCGAGGTCGTGTTTCGCATAATCTATATTATGTTAAATTGCGTTTGTGGTAATGGCCGTGCGTTGCCATCGCCACCTTCTGGTCCTTTCCCTCTCTGGTATTCGTTTAGCCACGATCAGCACGCGCTCTCTGCCGCGGGATGCTTATACTCGCCACAATTCTGCCAGGAAGTTGAACATGAGCAGCATCGAAGAACTCAATGCGCAATCGCTCAAGGGGCACTCAGGTCTCAAGCGAATCCTGAGAGCGCTGGGATACTCCATTGCAGGTATCCGTGCTGCGATTGCCGGCGAAGCTGCCTTCAGACAGCTGCTGCTGCTCAACGCTGTCCTGATACCACTGGCGTTCACGCTCGACGTCAGCCGAATCGAACGCTTGTTATTGGTGATCGTGCCGTTGTTGACACTGGTGGTCGAGCTCGTCAATTCTGCGATAGAGGCAGCAATCGACCGAATCTCGCTCGAACTGCACCCGCTTTCCAAGAACGCCAAGGACATGGGCAGTGCGGCGCAACTGCTGTCGCTGGTGATGGTAGCGGTCACCTGGGTGATGATTCTCTATTGAGCCTGGCGCTGTAACGTCACGCTCATGTCGCCCGATCTGCCCATCCGCGCGCTGTGTCAGACAGCTCGCGGATAGGCAGTCATGACCGCCCTGGAACTCAGTCCTTTCTGACGTTCTGATAGAGCATCAGGCGCGATGCCTCGTGCAGTCCCCGTGTCAGGGCGACGAGTCGCTGGTATTCCTCGGGATACCGGTCGGCTACGTCGACCAGAGGCTCCGGTGATGCAATTTCGTGCAGGGTCGGCTGGCTGCCGTCGTGCTGCATCTGCAGAAGAAAGTCCTTGGTCACGCCCCCAATCAGCGGGAACGTGCCTTCGCGGAGCACGAGTGGAACCACGCGCTCGCCTTCAGGAGCCGGCTGCTGGATGTCGCGTCCCATTGCACCGTTGCGAAACTCCATGCCGGCCATGCCCAGTACGGTCGGTAGCAGATCGGCCAGACCCACGGCCTCTTCGATCACTCGTGGCTCCAGCAGCTTGGGCGCGTGGATCAGCAACGGAACGTTATTGCTCTCGAGCCCCAGCTTTTCGTATGCGGGCAGCATGTGCGGAATCTGGGCGATACGCGTGTTGTGGTCGCCAAACATGACGAAGATGGTGTTGTCATACCAGCCGCCTTCCTTCGCAATCTCCATCAGGCGGCCGATGTTGAAATCCAGAAGGCGGACCGCGTTGTACTGCGCCACGCTGCGGGAGCCCGCGCCTTGTACCTCTTCCAAAGGCAGATCAAGGGCTTCGAAGCCGTCGTTCTGCTTGGGTATGGTGAACGGGCGATGATTGCCCGCCGTCTGGATATAGGCGAAGAAAGGCTTGCCCTCCCCCTGCTCTCGCAGCAGCCGGTCACTTTCCTTGAACAGGTCCAGGTCGGAGATTCCCCATACATCCACCATCGGAGAGTTCCAGTGGCGCTCTTCATATAGCTGGATGTCGTCGATGCTCTGGCGGATAAGGGCATTCATATTGGCCCAGCCGGAATTGCCGCCGATCATGTAGTACTTGTCGTAGCCTTGCAGCGCGTTGACAAGGCTGTGTTGCCGGGTGATCAGCGGATTGCGCGTCGCGGTTTCCTGCCGGGAAACGTCTGGTACGCCGGATATGCTCGCCCACACGGTCTTCGCGGTGCCGGTCACGGGAACGTAGAAGTTCTTGAAGAACCAGCTCTGCTTGGCCAGCCGGTCGATATTGGGAGTCGGATTGAGCGGATTGCCATAGGCGCCCACTGCGGTGGTTCCCAGGGATTCGAGCATGACGAAGACGACATTCGGCCGCTTTCCGTCAATCGCATAGGGTTGAACGCCCTGCTCCCGGCTGAAATTCAGCGTTTTCGCATCAGGCTGGTCGACGCCCAGGTAATGGCTAACGACATCGTAATGGGCCTCGACCTGTTCCCGGTCATACGGCTGATTGGGGACCTTCAGCGTGTCATAGAGGAAGATCACCGGATTCAGGCCAAGGGCTGCGATCTGGTTGTCGCCCGAGAAAAACGCATCGCTCCAGCGCAGCGGCACCGGGTTTTCCAGATTGATATTGTCGACGCGCCCGAGGATGGCGACGAAAACAGCCACCACCATCAGCGCACTACCCCAGATCAGCGAAAGCCGGCTGATTCGCTTTGCCGGACGATCCAGCGTGACCCGCTCGAAGCGCAGCAGCAGCCACCACACCAGAGCGGTTGCCGCCGCCCAGCCAACGCTGATCCAGACCACTGGATAGGTTTGCCAGACCATATCGGTGGATATCTGCGCGTCCTCCAGAAAGCGCAACACGGTGGCATTGATGCGCACCCCGAGATAGGCGTAGTGGCCAAAATCGATGATGTAGACCAGCAGCACTGCACCAAGCGCCAGTGCCAGATAGAGCCGCGCCACCCAGCGAAGGACGCGGGAGCGCGTCAGGTTCCAGACCGGCAGCCACGCCAACAGCGCGATCGGCAACATCAACAGGATCGCCAGGCGAAGATCGAAACGCAGGCCGATTCCGAGCGTTTCGGGTACGGCTTCGACCGTGCCGAGCGTGCTGGGCGCCAGTCCGGAAAAACCGACGAAGAAAATCCCGCGTAATGCTGCGAGCGCAATGAACAGAATCCCGACTGCACCGAACCAGTAATGCAGGCGCCGCGACTGAAGCCAACCCATTGTCCCAACCTCGAATCTATCGAATCGTCAAATAGCGCAGCCGAGCCATCACAGGTCAGCTGGAGTAATTTTCGTCACGCGGGCATTGGCTTGCGCACGAGTGCCCTGCAGGCATAGACGAGCAACGCCCCGCAGCTGAACAAGGCGATGAAGGGGTCTAGCAGATAGTCCCAGTAATTGGGCGACGGCTTGATCCCCAGGCTGAACGCCAAGGTGGCAAGGCCGAGCATGGAAGCGCCCAGCCAGTTCTTGAGCAGCAGCAATCCCAGGGCAAGCACGCCCACCACCGCGATCAGCGGGCGGGGGGCGTAACCGAGCTGATAGGGGTCCAGATAGGACAGGCCCATCGTTGCCGGGTAGAGAAAAAGCGCCAGCCCCGCCATCGCGATCAACAATTGCACGCGCGCGTTCTGCGGCGGCATCGCCATCAGTCCCAAGCGCACTGCCGCGAAAAATGCCAGCGCCACCAGCGTCGTGATGGCCACGTCATCAGTGAAGCTGCGCATGTAGGCGGCCAGTGACAAACCGTCCACAGGAATGAAGCCGATCCCCATCAGGAGGAAAAGGCGAAGCCCTTGAACCCCTCGGCCGAAGCCAAATCCAGGCGTGACGATGAAAGCGAGTAACCCGAAGGTCAGATGCGCTTGCCAGAGTTCAGGCATCAGAGCTGCTCCAGTAGCCAGGCATCATTGAAGCTGACGTGTTTGATGAATGTGTTGTTCCAGGAATAGACCAGATGGTAGAGACCGTCGGCGCTCCTGATGAAGTAGGGATACTCGTACTCGAAATCGCAGCCATGGGTCTTGCAGACACGCTTATCCAGGTTTTTCAGAAACTCGTCCACCAGCGATAGCCGCCGCGGCCCGCTGGAAAGGCGAAACTTGTCGCCGATGATTTCCCGATATACCTCCGGGGTGAACGGGTTGCCCTCCGGGTCAGGCGATTCGTCCAGGTCAATCACCGGCTTCCAGAGATCGAGGCTCGAGTCGGTTTCCATCAGGCGAAGACGGAAACGTCCGTCCTCCAGATCATTCAGGGCAACCAACAGGCCATGATTGGGCGTGGCCACCGCTGCGAGCGCGGAATTGGGGTTGGCCGGGTCGATCGGATAAGGCTTGCTCCAGGTTCTGCCGGCATCCGCGGTGCGGCTGGCGAGCACGCGATGATGGCTGGAGCCTGCATAGCGCAGCATGGCAACGGCGTGTTGCTCGTCCATCGGCACCACTGTTGGTTGCAGTGAATCGTTGCCTTTGCTGATTCGACTTTTACCAATCACCTCACCGTTCGGGCTGATGTACAGATACTCGGCGAACTTGCCGAGGAACTCGTGGTAGACGGGTAGCCCTATGGTGCCGTCCTGATGGAATACCGGGGCATTGCGCACCAGTGTGCTGATGTTCAAGAAGGGGGTGGTGATCAGCTGCCTGGGAGTCGACCAGGTTTTTCCCAGATCATCCGAATACATGGCGTTGATGGCGCTTCCAGCCCAGCCACCGATCGATACCGACACATAGAACAGCCACAGCCTGTTGTCGGGAGCCAGCGCAATGACCGGATTGCCGAGCTTGCGTATGTGCTTCTGGGTCGCCTTCTGAGTCGACTCGCGAGTTGCCAGGACCAGTTCCTCGCCCCACTCCGCCGCAATCGCGTCGAATCGCGCGCCGCGCACCTGAACATCCGCAGCCCCTTCGCGTGAACCGGCAAACCATACGGCCATCAGGCCACCATCCGGCAAGGAGGTCACCGAGGAGGCATGGACAAATTCGTCGAGATCGGAGGATGCGAAGCGGGTGCTGTAAAACGGCCCCTTGCTGGCGAGCGGCAGAGCATGAGAATTGGCTACAGCGAACCCGGAAACCGCTCGTTCAGGATGAAGCCACCAGGCGGTAGTGAAAATAGCTGCAAGGGCGATGACAGACAGGCAGGTGGGAAGAAATCCGAACTTTCCATAACTCATATAAATCATGTCCGTATAAACACATGACGCGTCCTGCGCGTTGCAAGAAACGACAGGCTCGTATGCCCCAAAAACCGTCGGGGCGTGAAAAAGAAAGTGTATTGATCGGTTTGCTCCGACTTCTGATGGCCGGGAGTACCGAGCTTGTTTGAGCGGCCGCCGATCATGACCGAGCACCAGGGTCGGAGCAATCACTTGGTGGAGGAAGCCGATCAGCCGCGCTTGATAAACGCTTCGCTCAGAAAAATCAGGTGCGACAGAAACCCTCGATGGCTGCAAGTGCAGGCGACGCAATATAGTGTCACAAACATACCTGTGGCAAATTGCTGCACCCTCCTCTCCATCGCGCGGCACACAAGCCATGGCCGACCGACAAGTCGACTACGCAGACGTACCGCTGCAGGGCCAGCGGCGTAATATGGCGCATCTCAACAGAACGGGAGTTCTCTCATGCTGCTTCGCTTACTGGCCGCTGGTACTTTTGCGGCACTCTGCTTGCCTGCCCTTGCGCAGGAGCACCACAACGACCATCAGGCTTCGACACAAGCAGCCACCAGCGAGCTGGCTGTCAGCCAGGCGTGGTCGCGGGCGATGCCGCCCAGCGCTCCGACTGGCGCGGTGTACTTCATACTGGAAAATCGTGGTCAGCAGGCACAGCGCCTGATCGGCGCGCAGACCTCACGTGCCGAAAAGACCGAGCTGCACACCCATGTGCATCAGGGCGACATGATGAAGATGCAGCAGGTCGAGGCGGTCGACGTGCCCGCAGCTGGCAAGGTGGAGTTCAAGCCGGGTGGCAATCACGTGATGCTGTTCGGGCTCAAGCAGCCGCTGGTGGCTGGGGAGAGCTTCCCGGTGACGCTGCAATTCGAGGACGGCGGCGAGATCACCACCGAGGTGAGCATCGAGGTAGATGCCCCGGCTGCCGGCGGTGCTGCGCCAGGGCATCATCACTGAGTGATCTGGCACGCCGCCGCAGGCGGCCGCCAGCATGCGTTCAGATCGCCGCCGGTGTGCGCATGGTGACGAACTCTTCGGCGGCCGTCGGGTGGATACCCAGCGTGTCGTCGAACACCTGCTTGGTCGCCCCGGCCTTCAGCGCCACGCCCAGCCCCTGCATGATCTCGCCGGCATCCGGTCCCGCCATATGGCAGCCGAGCACACGGTCGGTCTCAGCATCCACCACCAGCTTCATAAGGCTCCGCTCGAGGCTATCGGTCATGGTCAGCTTCATCGGCCGGAAACGACTTTCGAAGATCGTTACGTTGTAGCCCTGCTCGCGCGCCTCCTCCTCGGTCAGCCCGACCGTTGCCATGTTCGGCAGACTGAACACCGCGGTCGGGATGGTCGTGTAATCGACCTTGCGATATTGCTCCGGCTTGAATAGCCGCCGCGCCACGGCCATGCCCTCAGCCAGTGCGACGGGTGTCAGCTGCACGCGACCGATCACGTCGCCAATCGCCAGAATCGAAGACACCGAGGTACGGTATTCATCGTCCACGGCAATGAAACCTCGGGCATCCAGCGCTACGCCGGCCTTTTCCAGCCCCAGGTTGTCCAGCATCGGACGGCGGCCTGTCGCGTAGAAGATGCAGTCCGCTTCCAGCATGCGGCCGTCTTCCAGCGTCGCGAGCAGGCTGCCATCGGCCTGCTTGTCGATATGCACGATGTCGGCGTTGAACTGCAGATCCACGCCCTTCTTGATCATCTCGTCCTTCAGGTGATCGCGGAGCGAGCCATCGAAACCGCGCAGGAACAATTCACCGCGATAGAGCAGCTTGGTATCGGCACCGCAGCCATGGAAGATCGAGGCGAATTCGACGGCGATATAGCCACCACCGACCACCAGCACGCGTCGCGGCAAGGATTCGAGGTAGAAAGCTTCATTGGACGTGATGGCGTGCTCACGCCCCGGAATCGCCGGCACGTGGGGCCAGCCGCCGGTAGCGATCAGGATGTGCTCGGCCGTGTACTGCTTGCCCTCGACTTCGACGGTATGGGCATCGACCAGGCGCGCATGCGCTTGCAGCAGGGTCACGCCGCTATCCACCAGGATGCTGCGGTAGATGCCGTTCAGTCGCTGGATCTCCCGGTCCTTGTTGGCAATCAGGGTCTTCCAGTCGAAGGTCGCGCCGTCGATGGTCCAGCCGTAGCCCTGTGCCTGGCCAATGTCTTCGGCGTAATGCGCGCCGTAGACCAGTAGCTTCTTCGGCACACAACCGACGTTGACACAGGTACCGCCCAGGTAACGGCTTTCCGCAACCGCCACCTTCGCGCCGAAACCTGCAGCGAAGCGCGCCGCACGCACGCCACCGGAACCTGCACCGATGACGAATAGATCGAAGTCGTAAGCCATGTAATGTTGTCTCCTTCTGTAGCGAACAGCATAACCCAGGCTTTCGGCCTGAATCACCGAAGGAGTGCCGCATGCGCCCTACCCTCACCCACCTGGCTCTGCACGTGCCCGATCTGGACGCCTGTATCGCGTTCTATGAGCGCTTCTGCGGCATGCACGTGTTTCACGAGCGCCCCGGAAAGGGCTCACGCATCGTCTGGATGGCGGAGCCTGGAAAAGAGCGCGAGTTCATCTTCGTGATGATGCCGGGCGGCAAGGATCGATCACTGGCGATGGACGACTACAGCCATTTCGGCTTCGCGCTGGCCAGTCGAGAGGAAGTGGATGCGGTTGCCGACCTGGCGCGCAGGGAAGGCTGTCTGATATGGGAGCCGCGCGACGAACCCTATCCGGTGGGCTACTACTGCGGTTTGCGCGATCCTGCGGGCAACTATGTCGAATTCAGCTACGGGCAGCCGCTTGGACCGGGTGCCGAGGATATGCCGGAGCCTTGAAGCAGGCCCAGAAGTGACTGGGCCACCCTTAGGTGGCCCAATTGCTTCAGAACGCCTTGCCGGTCAGGTAGAAGTGTTCGTAGCAGAAGTTGGTCGCCGCGATGTAGCCCTCGGCGCTACCGCAGTCGAAGCGCTGGCCCTTGAACTTGTACGCCAGCACGCAACCATCCTGAGCCTGGCGCATCAGCGCGTCGGTGATCTGAATCTCACCGCCCTTGCCCGGCTCGGTCTGCTCGATCAGATCGAAGATGTCCGGAGTCAGGATGTAGCGACCGATGATCGCCATGTTGGACGGCGCATCTTCCGGCTTGGGCTTTTCGACCATGTGGCTGACGCGGTAGATGTCGTCGCGGATCATCTCGCCGGCGATCACACCGTACTTGCTGGTCTCTTCCGGCGGCACTTCCTGAATGGCAACGATCGAGCAGCGGAACTGGTTGTAGAGCTTGACCATCTGCGCCAGGACCGGATCGCCATTGAGGTTGATGCAAAGGTCGTCAGCCAGGACCACGGCGAACGGCTCATCGCCGATCAGCGGGCGGCCGCTGAGAATCGCATGCCCCAAGCCCTTCATCTCCACTTGGCGGGTGTAGGAGAAGCTGCATTCGTCGATCAGGCGGCGAATACCGACCAGGTACTTTTCCTTGTCGGTGTTGCGGATCTGGTGCTCCAGCTCGTAGCTGATGTCGAAATGGTCTTCCAGCGAGCGCTTGCCACGCCCGGTGACGATCGCGATCTGGTTCAGCCCCGCCGCCAGCGCCTCTTCAACCCCGTACTGAATCAGGGGCTTGTTCACCACCGGCAGCATTTCCTTGGGCATGGCTTTGGTTGCAGGAAGAAAACGGGTGCCATATCCGGCAGCGGGAAAAAGGCATTTCTTGATCATGTGAGTCCTTGAAATAAAGGTTCCAGTCGATGCACTGCCATCGAGAACAGCAGCTGCCTTGCGGTGTTGCCCGGCCATGCCGGCGTAGAGCCTACGACCATCGTTTTGCAGCGGGGTTCGCAGCGACATTCACGCTCGATGCAGATTATGTGCCTGCCGCTCGGGGGCACTGGTTTCGCTGCTCCGGCGGGTCGCCACGCTAATGGCGGTCGGGGCGCTCTGTAAAGCCATCTGTCGGTGTTTTTTCACCGTGCCAGTGAGACCGAATAACCGGACGCGCGACCGCGAATACCCATAGCCAATGATCATTACACCTTGGTCGCACCTTGCACCGAAAGAGAGCCGGTCGACCCATGACCTGAGTCAGGAAAATGTGCAATTGCACTGTTGTCGGTCGCCCGAAGCACTTCTCTCGAGTCGAAAAGCAATACCATAGCGCCGCCCAATAATGGCGCATGGCTATCACCTGCGGTTGATTTCAAGAATACGCACAGCACGCCGATATCAGCAGGTGACTGCCTGCTCAATGCTGCGCCGCAAGTATCGGCAGCGCAGCAGTGCTGCAATGGCAGCTGACCCCGCGTGGCAGTAGTACTAAGGAAAACCATGAACAACAGCTCCGCCTCCCGACAAATGTCCGTGCAGACAAAGATCAACCTGGCCCTGGTGCTGGTCCTGGTGGCGATCATGTCTGCCTCGTTGTTCTTCTCTGCCAGTACGGAGAAGCGGCTCGTGCTCCAAGTTGTAGAGCAGCAGACCAAGGATGCCGCCGACTCCTATTTCGATAGCATCAACACCATGATGTTGACCGGCACCATGGCTCAGCGAGAGGTGCTGCGGAACAAGATTCTCGCGCGCCCAGGCGTTATCGATGCGCGCATCATCCGCGGGGAAGAAGTCACCAAGGTGTTCGGCCCTGGCTATGACCACCAGGCCCCGGCCGACGCGCTGGATCGCCGCGCGCTGAGCGGCGAGGCGATCATCGAGGTCAACAAGCAGAGCGGTGGCCGTGTGCTGACCGTCATCAATCCCATCCTGGCCCACGCGGACTACCGCGGTACCAACTGCCTGACCTGCCACCAGGTTGGCGAGAACACGGTCATGGGCGCTGTGCGCATCAGCTATGACCTCAAGGCGCTGGACCAGGAAGTCGACCGCAACATCATGATCAGTGGCGGGATTCAGTTGCTGCTGCTGTTCATCGGCGTGGTGGTCATGTGCCTGACCGTGCGCCACGTCATCATTCGCCGCATCACTGCCATGCGCCACACCATGAATACCATGGCCGAGGACGAAGACCTCAGCCTTAGCGTCGAAGTGGGTGCGAAGGACGAAATCGGCGCGATGGGCGATGCCTTCAACCGCATGATCGGCAAGTTCCGCCATAGCCTGGAGGCCGTCGCGGGCGTTACCCATCAGCTCAGTGATGTCTCCGAGCGGGTATCCCATGTTGCAGAGAAGACCCTGGCTGCCGTCAACGAGCAGCGCAGCGAGACCGACATGGTCGCCTCGGCGATGAACGAGATGAGCGCGACCGTGCAGGAAGTGGCACGTAATGCCAGCCAGACCGCCACGGCATCGACCGGCGCCGACAACGAATCAAAAGCCGGCGTGAAGGTCGCCACTGAGGCACTGGACGGTATCGAAGTGCTGATCGCCGAGATCGAGAAAGCCGCCCAGGTCATCCAGCGGGTCGAGAGCGACAGCGCCAGCATCGACATGGTGCTCGGCGTGATCAACGGCATCGCCGAGCAGACCAACCTGCTGGCGCTGAACGCAGCCATCGAAGCGGCACGCGCCGGCGAACAGGGCCGCGGCTTTGCGGTGGTGGCCGATGAGGTACGTACCCTAGCTTCGCGCACGCAGAAATCCACCGAAGAAATCCAGGCCATGATCGAACAGCTGCAAAGCGGCGTTCGCAATGCGGTGCAGGCCATGAGCGAAGCACAACTGCGTGCCCGGTCGGGTTCGCAATGCGTCGAGAAGGCTGCCCAGAGTCTCGCTGTGATCGCCGACGAAGTCGGCACCATCAACGAGATGAACACCCAGATCGCAACGGCTGCCGAACAACAGAATGCGGTTGCCGAAGAGATCAATCGCAACATCACGACCATCAGCCGTATTGCGGACACCACTTCGGCTGACGCATCCCAGACCTCGCAGATCAGCGATGAGCTGGTGCGTCTGGCAACCGAGCTGAACCGTCTGGTCGGCCAGTTCAAGCTCTGACCACTGCGGCGCGGCCTTCCCGGCCGCGCCCGGTACGCATTTCGAATCGCCCAACGGTGCGGTTCGGAGTGCCGCCGGGGCGCTATTCTTGATCTGAGACAGTCGGCGCGCCGGACCGAATCGTCCATAATCCGCGCCCATGACCTGCCTGAGCCGGACACACCCGAGGGTGACACCGCGTTCCGCGCCGGACTCCGAATTCAACCTTAGGTAAAACGAACATGGACCAACTGCCGAGCTTCGACCGCGCCCTGGTCGAGAAATACGACCGTCCAGGTCCGCGCTACACCTCCTACCCCACGGCCCCACAGTTTCACCAGGCCTTCGCCCAGGATGATTACCGTGCCGCCGCCGCACGCAGCAATCAGGCGCAAACGCCCAAGCCGCTGTCGGTATACATCCACATTCCGTTCTGCAAGAGCCTTTGCTACTACTGCGCTTGCAACAAGATCATCACCCACAAGACCGAGCGCGCCGTCGAGTACCTCGAATACCTCAAGCGCGAGATCGCCATGCAGGGCGAACTGTTCGATCGTTCGCGCAAGCTCACTCAGCTGCACCTCGGCGGTGGCACACCCACCTACTTCACCAGCGAGCAGCTGGCCGACCTGATGGCGAGCCTGCATCAGGCGTTCAACTTGGATGACAGCGACAACCACGAGTTCTCGCTGGAGGTGGACCCGCGCACCGTCACGCCCGAGCAGATCCACGGCCTGCGCAAGCTGGGCTTCAACCGCCTGAGCTTCGGCGTGCAGGATTTCGACGAGCAGGTGCAGATCGCCGTCAACCGCATCCAGACCGAGGAGCAGACTCGCGAGCTGGTCCAGGCCGCCCGCGACGCACAGTTCAAGTCCATCAGCGTCGACCTGATCTACGGCCTGCCGCTGCAGACGGTGGCCAGCTTCGACACCACGCTGGACAAGATCATCGACATTCGTCCGGACCGCATCGCCGCTTACAGCTATGCCCACCTGCCGGAGCTGGTACGCGCACAGAAGCTGATCCGCCCAGAGGACATGCCACCGCCGGAGCGCAAGCTCGAACTGCTGGAACTGACCATCCAGCGCCTTACCGCCGCCGGCTACATCTATATCGGCATGGATCACTTCTCCCTGCCGGAAGATGAGCTGGCCCTGGCGCGCGCCAATGGCACGCTGCAGCGCAACTTCCAGGGTTATTCGACCCACGCCGATTGCGACCTGATCGGGTTGGGCATTTCCTCCATAGGCAAGGTCGCCGACAGCTATAGCCAGAACGTCAAGGAGCTATCGCAGTATTACGCGCGCCTCAACGAGGGCATGCTGCCGGTGCAGCGCGGCTACAAGCTGAGCGACGATGACTGCCTGCGCCGTGACGTCATCGTGTCGCTGATGTGCCATAGCCGCGTCGACTACCGCCAGATCGAACAGAGGCATGGCATCAATTTCGAGGAATACTTCGCCGATTCGCTGGCAAAGCTCGCCGAACCGGTGGCCGATGGCCTGGTCGAGCTGCACGACGATGCGCTGGTCCTCTTGCCGCAAGGACAGCTGATGATGCGCAACGTCGCCATGGCCTTTGACGCCTATCTCGGCGGCGAGCAGCGCGGTCGTTTTTCGCGCACGGTCTGACCTCGCCCACGACGTCACAGCAGGCGGCGCCCAGCCGCCTGCTGTAGCTGGTGAGACTTCCGCTGATCACCGGGCAATTGCCAAACGCCGCTCAAGCTGTATAAATAGCCAGTCTTTGAGCGGGCCGCGCGCGCCCCAGCTGCAGCGGATGTGCAATGCGTCAGGCCCTGGAAAATCCCTTCTACTACCTCGAAAACTTCCGACAGGTTCTGGCCTGGGTGAGCCGTCACCACAGTGATCTGCTGGATGAAACCGAGCTGGCATTTATCGAGCGTTTCGCCCTGTTGCCGCAGCCTTCCCAGGCGCTGCTGGTGCGCATGGTGATGCGCAAGGGCATGCTGTTTCGAGCAAGCAAGCTGCGCTATCCGGAGATTGGCTGCTCGCGTCGCGCGGTAGAGCCATTGATCGATCTGGGGTGGGTCGATGCGTCTTCGGCCCTGACGCTCGAGCGGCTGTTCGCTTTGCTGACCAAAGGCGAGCTGCTGCAGGTGTTCGGGTCGTCTGCATCAGCCAGCCTGCGCAAGGCCGAGCTGCTGGATAAGCTGCGCGCCGACCACCAGATGGCCAAGCCGTTTCAGGCGTGGTGCAGGGAGATCGAAGACGTGGTATTTGCGTTATGCATCGACGAACTCTGTGAGCGCCTGCGTTTGCTGTTCTTTGGCAACATCCATCAGGACTGGTCCGAGTTCGTGCTGGCTGACCTCGGCATCTATCGTTACGAGCAGGTCGTCTTCTCGCCCAGCTCACGCGCCTTCAACTGTCGCACCGAGCTGGATGCCTATCTGCATCTGCATCGTTGCCGCGAGCGTTTCGATACCGGTGAGTCATCGAGCGACGTGCTGGCCGACGTGCCCGATGTGCCCTATGCCAACGCCTGGCTGGAAAGCCGCCGCGGCAAGCTGCTGCTGCGTATCGCCCAGCAGTTCGAACGCATCGGTGACCTGGCAGAAGCCCTGCGTCTGCATGCCTCCAATGGCTATCCCGGTGCTCGCGAGCGAGCGATTCGTGTGCTCGAACGCTGTGGCCAGCCTGCAGCAGCGCTGGAGCTGCTAGATCAGGCGCAGGCTGCGCCGCAGAGTGAGCACGAGCTGCAGCAACTGCAGCGAATCAAGCCGCGCCTGCAGCGCAGCCTGGGTATTCCTACGCTGCGCTCACTCAGCCGCAAGCCGGAGCAGCTCGATCTGGTCCTGCCCCGGACCGGCTGTAGCGTCGAGCATGCGGTGCGCGAGCACCTGTCGACGCCAGACGCGCCCGTCTACTACGTCGAGAATGCCCTAGTCGGCTCGTTGTTCGGCCTGCTTTGTTGGGACGCGATCTTCGCACCGCTTCCCGGTGCGTTCTTCCACCCTTTTCACTGGGCGCCGGCTGATCTGAATCGTGCGGATTTTCAACAACGGCGCGCCGATCTGTTTGCCGCATGCCTGGCCTGTCTGGACAGTGACGACTACCGCGACTGCATCTGGCGCACCTTCCAGGCAAAGCTCGGCATTCATAACGCGTTCGTTGCCTGGGGGCTGCTCGACGAGAAGCTGTTGACCCATGCCCTGACGTGCATTCCCGCCGCGCATCTGAAGCTGATGTTTCAGCGCATCCTCGCCGATGTTTGCGGCAATCGCACTGGCCTACCGGACCTCATCCAGCTGTGGCCCGAAGAACGCCGCTACCGGATGATTGAGGTGAAAGGCCCGGGCGATCGCCTGCAGGACAACCAGAAGCGCTGGATCGATTACGCCCATCAGCACGGCCTGCCGATTGCGGTCTGCCATGTGCAATGGGCTGAGGTCATGGCGTGAGCTATCGGGTCGCGGTGCGCGCGCTCTGCGAATTCACCTCTAAGGTCGGCGATCTGGACCTGCGCTTCACACCCTCGCCCACCGCGCTGGAAGGCATCGCCGGCCACGCCCAGGTCAGCGCCAGGCGCGGCGAGGGCTACGAACGTGAAGTGGCTCTGGAGGGCCAATACGGAAAACTCATGGTGCGCGGCCGCGCCGATGGCTACGACCCGGCGCGGAACCGCCTGGACGAAATCAAAACCTTCCGCGGGGATCTGGAACGTCTGCCGGCCAACCATCGGCAATTGCACTGGGCGCAGGCGAAGATCTACGGCTGGCTGCTGTGTCAGACGCGCCAGCTCGACGAGGTCGAGCTGGCACTGGTCTATTTCGACGTCGCCAGCCACAAGGAAACCCTCTTCGTCGAACGCCACGGAGCACAGAGCCTGCGCCTTTTTTTCGAAACCCAGTGTCAGGCGTTTCTCGACTGGGCCGAACAGGAACTGGCCCATCGCGACGCGCGCGACCAGGCACTTTCCGCCCTGCGCTTTCCCCTCGACGAATTTCGTACCGGCCAGCGGCAACTCGCCGAGGCGGTGTACAAGGCAGCCTGCACGGGCACCACACTCATGGCGCAAGCGCCGACAGGTATCGGCAAGACCCTGGGCACGCTGTTTCCGCAACTCAAGGCGTTTCCCGGCCAGCAGCTCGACAAGCTGTTCTTTCTCGCTGCCAAGACCTCCGGCCGCCGCCTGGCGCTGGATGCACTGCAAACGCTACAGCGCAACGGCGCGGGTGAATTGCGTGTGCTCGAACTGATCGCGCGTGACAAGGCCTGCGAGCACCCGGACAAGGCCTGTCACGGCGAATCCTGCCCGTTGGCGAAGGGTTTCTACGATCGTTTGCCCGCGGCCCGAGCAGCGGCATTGCAGCACAGCATGCTCGACCAAGCGGCCCTGCGAGAGGTCGCCCTCGCCCATCGGGTCTGCCCCTATTACCTCAGCCAGGAGCTGGCGCGCTGGGCGGACGCCGTGGTCGGCGACTACAACTACTATTTCGACATCAGCGCGCTGCTCTACGGCCTGATGCTCAACAATGACTGGCGTATCAGCGTGCTGGTGGACGAAGCGCACAACCTGCTCGAACGCGCGCGCGGCATGTACAGCGCCGAGCTCGATCAGCGGGCCTTCGCCGGTCTCGGCGGCAAGGCGCCAGCGCCCTTGAAACGCCCGTTGGGTCGGGTACAGCGCTGCTGGAACGACCTGCATCGCGAGCAGCTGGCGAATTATCAGGTGCAGCCCGAGCTGCCGCTCAAGCTGCTCGGCGCGCTGCAACAGGCCGTCAGCGCCGTCACCGATTACCTTGGCGAACAGCCCGGCGGGCTGGATGCAGAGCTGCAACGGGCCTATTTCGATGCCATGCATTTCTGCCGGATCGCCGAACTGTTCGGCGAGCATTCGTTGTTCGATATCAGCCTGTTACCCGCAACTGGCCGCGGCAAGACCAAGCGTTCGATGCTGTGCCTGCGCAATGTGGTTCCAGCGCCCTTCCTCGCGCCACGGTTAGAACAGGCTCGTTCGACGGTGCTGTTCTCGGCCACGCTGAACCCGCGCCGGTTCCATGCCGATATGTTGGGCCTGCCCACGGGTAGCGCTTGGATCGAGGTCGAATCACCGTTCCAGGCCGATCAGCTACGGGTGTGCCTGGCCGAGCATGTCTCGACCCGCTATCAGCACCGCCAGGCCTCGCTGGGTGCCGTGGTCGAGCTCATCGCCCGGCAATATCGCGAGCGCGCCGGCAACTACCTGGCGTTCTTCAGCAGCTTTGATTACCTGCAACAGGTGACCGCCCTGCTGCGCGAGCAGTATCCGGACGTGCCCTTCTGGGAGCAGACTCGCGGCATGCAGGAAGCGGCCCGCAGTGCATTTCTCGAGCGATTCACCGAGCACAGCAAGGGCGTCGGTTTTGCGGTGCTCGGCGGCGCATTCGCCGAAGGCATCGACCTGCCAGGCAACCGCTTGATTGGCGCTTTTATCGCTACCCTCGGCCTGCCACAGGTCAATCCGGTCAACGAGCAGTTCAAGGCACGCCTTGAGCAGCTATTCGGCCGCGGCCTGGGTTACGACTACACCTACCTCTACCCCGGGCTGCAGAAAGTCGTGCAGGCTGCGGGACGGGTTATCCGCACACAGAGCGATGAAGGCGTCGTGCACCTGATCGACGACCGTTTCGGCCGGTCGCAGATACGCCGCCTGCTGCCGAGCTGGTGGCAGCTTTCGCCAGTTTCCAGCGACTGAGGCCACGCAACGGCGCCGTTCGGGTTGCGTGGTGTCCGGAGGCTCGCTATAGTCCTGCGCCGCCGATCCCCATCGGCGCACTGCTACGCAGCCTCCGCCCGGATGGCGAAATTGGTATACGCAAGGGACTTAAAATCCCTCATCCGAAAGGGTATGCGGGTTCGACCCCCGCTCCGGGCACCAGTCTTTACGCGGCTTTCAGCCTTCCAGCGTCCGTCTTGTCATTTCCGCTTTACTGACTTTCCGCAATTAGCGCTAGCGCTGCCATCGTCAGCGCACTATCTGATCAACTTTGTATCCATCGAACGCAGTTACCAGCCTGAGGGTTGGCTGAAGTTCATATCGAACTTGCCGACATCGCGCTGCCGCTCTTTTCAATGTCCAGAAAGATAGTACGCGCGCAATTGTGTCTGCAGATACATACAGTGCTATGCTGAGTCCATGGAATTAATCGAGCAATTGCCATGACTGCGACTCTTCAGGCACCCGCGTTTACCAAAGACCAGTGCGCCGCCGGCCTTCGAACCGCGGTGAACGTTCTCGAAAAATGGCAGGCGTCTACCGAACAGGCCTGTCGGATATTGCGTATCTCCCGCAGTACTCACGCACGGGCCAAGCTCCGCAATGCAGATTGGTCGGTCAGCCTGGACCCCGACCAGATGCAGCGCGTCAGTTTCATTCTCAACATCCACGCAGCACTGCGGCTGATCTTCGATAACCCGGAAAACACTTACGGCTTTGCGGCAATGCCCAATCACAACGAATTCTTCAACGGGCGATCGCCGCTGGAGGTAATGGCTCAGGGGGACATGATTTCCCTGTACGAGTCGTTCCGCCGTATCGACAGCCTACGAGGCGCGCAGTGGTAGTGCCGCAGCGACTGCCGATACGGGCAGATGCCCGGTGCCAGTCGTACCGGCTGGTGAACTCCAAGTATCCCCCCATCGACCTGTTCGATGACGTAGCCGACGCCGAGGAATTTGAAATCCTCTATCAGTTACAGGCGCTGACAAACCCGAGATTGCACAACGAAACTGGCCGCCTCGAGCTGATTCCTCGGTCAGAAATACCATTCGGCATTCCGGGCTGCTCCTACGCTACGGCGCCGTTCACCCACGTGAATCCAGCCGGCTCTCGTTTCAGCGATGGCAGCTACGGCGTGTTGTATCTGGCCGACAGCATGGAAACGGCACTGACCGAGGTGCGGTATCACCAGGAGCACTACTGGTCGAATGTCGTAGGCTTGAACTTCGAGCGGTTCGTTTTCCGCGGGTTGTCATGTCAATTCAACGAGGCCGGGCTGCTGGATGCCACGAGCGTGTCGATGTCGGATCCGATCTACGACGCGGATGATTACCTCCAGTCCCGCCAGTTCGGTCGCCTCGCCAGGCAAGAGGGATTCCCCGGGTTGCGGTATCACTCGGTACGTAGCCCAGGCCGGCACTGTTGGGCACTCATGACGCCGCGGCGCGTACTGTCCATCGTTCAGACCGCACACTACGAGATGATCTGGAACGCTGGCATCACCAGCGTCAGCGCGATCACCGAAGTCTGATGCTGGCGCGTTAGCCGTCTTCTCCTCCCTGCACCGGCCATCCGATTGCGCCGTGCTGCCAAACCGCTGTAACAATCATCGCGCATCGTCTGCTCATGGACTCCCCATGGCGCAAGGACGCTCCACCGAACTCACGACGTGAGGACGCGAACATGAGCAAGCGATCACTCGAAGAACTGGTTACCCGATCGGATATCAGTGCACTCCAGCCCATGGTGCATTGGCGCCGCGGGCGTCGTAACGGTCATGACAAGGCCGGGCCGAACGCTGCCGCACTGATTCAGCGCGCCGCACATGATATCGGCATGCTGAGAACCGCCGTACACAGCTAGCTAAGCTCGACTCCTGTCAGGCCTCGCGAACGGGTCGCAAGGCCTGTTCCAGAGCTTTTCTGTGGCCTTGACGGCTGTCAATGGCAAAAATAGTAAGCAGCCTATCTTTCGCTCCGATGTCAACCAAGGAGCGGCACATGAAGAACCTGCATCCCCGTCATCTGACCCCCTACCTGCTGAGCGCTGGGCTGTTATGCAGTCCGGCGGTTTTCGCTCAGGAAACCTTCAGCAGCTTGTTCACCGACGCGAAACCGATTCTGGATGTGCGCTATCGCTACGAGCACGTCGATCAGGACAACGCACTTGAGCACGCCAACGCCCAGACGCTGCGCACCCGCGTAGGCTTTCAGACCGGCAAGTGGTACGGCCTGTCGGCTCTGGTCGAGGCAGACAACGTAAGCCGCCTGGGTGATGCCGCCTACAACAGCACACGTAACGGCCAGACCGATTACTCCGTGGTAGCCGACCCCGACGGCAGCGAAATCAACCAGGCGCTGTTGCGCTACGACCACGAACTCGGCAGCGCCATTGCCGGCCGTCAGCGCATCAATCTGGACAACCAGCGCTTCGTCGGTGGCGTCGGTTGGCGGCAGAACGAACAAACCTACGACGGCGTGCTGGGCCAGCTGCAACCGCTCGACAAGCTGACCCTGACTTACGCCTACATCAACAACATCAACACGATCTTCGGCCCGGGCGACAACCGTTTCGACAATCGCGCCAACCCGGC
>DAMCQE010000016.1:0-32674 GCA_032105665.1 Pseudomonas sp.
AGGCCGAGGTCGAGGATCAGCACATCGAAGTGCGCCGCACGCAGCAGGGCTTCGGCATCCGCCGCGGTCGCAGCATGGTCGACGATCAAGCCCTGGGCATTGAGCCCGGCGACGATGCCGCTGGCGATCAGTACATCGTCTTCGGCAAGCAGCACGTGCATGGGTAGGGTCCGCAGAAAAAGCTCAAGGGTGGACCTTAGCGATTAAGGCAGCGTTATGCAGCCCGTACCACGGTGTTAATGGCGCGTTAATCCCGTCGCGGCATGCTGCGCGGCAGTCATTTCTCGGCCAGGACTCTCATGCGCATATTGGTTCTTCTGCTGTTTCTGTTGGCGCCCGGATTGGCGCTGCCGGCCGGTGGGCTGTTTGGCGGCAGCTCGCAGGATGATTTTCTGCCGGTGGAAGAGGCGTTCGCGCTGACGGTCAGCCCGCAGGAGAACGGCGCGACGCTGCTGCACTGGCGGATCGCACCGGGCTATTACCTCTATCAGCAGCGCCTGCAGTTCGACGGCCTGCCGCCGGAGCGCCAGCCGCCCCTGCCCGAGGGCGAGGCCTACAGCGACGAGTTCTTCGGCGACTCGCAGATCTACCGCGACAGCCTCGAACTGCTGATCCCGCCGGGCGCGGAGAACAGTGTGCGTCTCGGCTGGCAGGGCTGCGCCGATGCCGGGCTCTGCTATCCGCCGCAGACCCGCGAGGTGTCGTTGACTGGCAACGGCACGGCGGCAGCGCCTGGGCTGGCCGAAGATCAGGCGCTGGTCAGCGGCCTCGAAAGTCAGGCACTGGCCTGGAGCCTGCTGGTCTTCTTCGGCCTCGGCTTGCTGCTGGCCTTCACCCCCTGTTCGCTGCCGATGCTGCCGATCCTGGCGGGCATCGTGGTAGGCAGCGGTGCCACCTCGCGCCGTGGTTTTGCCCTGGCGGCGACCTACGTAGTCAGCATGGCGTTGGTCTACGCCGGGCTCGGTGTACTGGCGGCGCTGCTCGGCGCCAACCTGCAGGCGGCGCTGCAGCAGCCCTGGCTGCTGACCAGTTTCGCCGTGCTGTTCGTGTTGCTGGCGCTGCCGATGTTCGGTTTGTTCGAGCTGCAGTTGCCGGTGGCGCTGCGTGATCGCCTGCAGCGTGCCGGTGATCGCCAGCGTGGTGGCAGTCTCGCCGGTGCTGGCGCGCTGGGTGTGCTCTCCGGACTGCTGGTCGGCCCCTGCATGACCGCACCTCTGGCCGCCGCGCTGCTGTTCATCGCACAGAGCGGCAGTGCGCTGCAGGGTGGCTTGGTGCTGTTCGCGCTGGGCCTCGGCATCGGCACGCCGTTGCTGTTGCTGGTGACGGTCGGCCAGCGTTTTCTGCCCAAGCCGGGCGCCTGGATGGACCGGGTCAAGGTGGTATTCGGCTTTCTCTTCCTGGCGGCCGCGCTGTTCGTTGCGCGTCCGTTGCTGGCCGACTGGCTATGGCTGGGCCTGTGGGGGGCGCTGCTGGTGGTGCTCGCCACCGCATTGCTGAATGTGGCGCAGGTAGTGCAACGTCAGCGAGTGCTCTGTCAGGCCAGCGGCATTCTGCTGGGCCTGTGGGGCGCAGCGATGCTGCTCGGTGCCGCCGGCGGAGCGGATGATCCGCGTCGGCCGCTGGCGATCTATGCCGGAGGCGTGGCGGGTGCCATCTCCGACGAAGCTCACGCGCTCGGTTTCAGCGATCCGTCCGTGCTGGATCGTGAGCTGGCAGCGGCCAAAGCGCAGGGCCAGTGGGTGCTGATCGATTACTACGCCGACTGGTGCGTCTCCTGTAAGGTCATCGAGAAGGAGGTCTTCGGCAATGCCGAGGTGCAGGCGAGCCTGGACGGCGTGCGCGTGCTGCGCCCCGACGTGACCCGCAGCGACGCCGCCAGCCGCGAATTGCTGGACCGTTACCAGGTGCTCGGCCCGCCGACGCTGCTGTGGATCGGCCCGGATGGCGTCGAGCGCCGCGAACGCCGTATCACGGGCGAGGTCGGTGCCGGGGACTTTCTGCAGAACTGGAACCAGACCCGGGAGCGAGGTTGATGCTGACTGTGAATATCGGGCCGCTGGCCCTGGCGGTGCCCCATGTATTGCTGCTGGGCAGCCTGCTGCTGGCGACCCTGACCGGCTGGTGGGTCGGCCGCCGCAGCGAGCGCAACCCGGAGCGGCAGCTGTTTCGCCTGCTGCTGGTGGCGCTGTTCGTGGCTCGCCTGGCCTTTGTCGCGCTGTACTGGGCGTACTACCAGGATGACTGGCTAAGCGTCATCGATATCCGTGACGGTGGCTTCATCGCCTGGCCAGGGCTGGTCACCGCGCTGGCGTTGGGCATCTGGTGGGGCTGGCGCGACCGCGAACTGCGCAAGCCGCTGGGTATCGCGCTGACGGTGGGAATCCTCAGCTGGGGCTTCGGTAATCTGGCCTGGCATTCCTTCGAGCAGGGCACGCGCTTGCCGGAAATGGCGCTGCGCGACAATCAGGGCCGTCCGGTGGCGCTGGAGGATTACTCCGGCCAGCCGCTGGTGATCAATCTCTGGGCGACCTGGTGCCCGCCGTGCCGCCGCGAGATGCCAGTGCTCGCCGACGCCCAAGCCCGGGAAAGCGACACCCTGTTTCTGTTCGTCAATCAGGGCGAGGGGGAGGGGGAGATCAATCGCTTTCTGGAAACCGCGGGGCTGAGTCTCGATAACGTCCTGCTCGACAGTGGCGGGCGCTTCGGGCAGCACGTGGGTTCCACGGCGCTGCCGACCACGCTGTTCTACAACGCCGATGGCCGCCAGGTCAGCAGCCATCTCGGCGAACTCTCGCACGCCAGCCTGGCGCGCGCGCTGGAAAAACTGAAAGAGGAAGCTGCGCAGTGATTCGATTCAAGCCGTTACCCTACCTGCTGGCCGGCGTCAGCCTGCTGGCCCTGCCCATGGCGCAGGCCGAGGAATTGCCGGAGGCGATCAAGGCCGTCGAGGCGCGTGGCGCCGAGGTCGTCGGCCGTTTCGAGGCACCCGGCGGGCTCAAGGGCTATGCCGCGCGTTACAACGGGCAGGGCATGGCGCTGTATCTCACCCCGGATGGCGAGCACGTGCTGATCGGTAGCCTGCTCGATGCAAAAGGCGAGGACCTGACCCGCGCGCACCTGGAGAAGCTGGTCTACGAACCCCTGGGCAAGGAAATGTGGACGCGCATGGAGAACAGCACCTGGATCGCCGACGGCAAGGACGACGCGCCGCGCATCATCTACATGTTCAGCGACCCTAACTGTCCCTACTGCAACATGTTCTGGAAGCAGGCCCGGCCCTGGGTCGAGTCCGGCAAGGTGCAGTTGCGGCACATCATGGTCGGCATGCTGCGCGCCGACAGCGCCGGCAAATCCGCCGCGCTGCTCAGTGCCAAGGATCCTCAGGCAGCGCTCAACGAGCACGAAGCGGCTGGCAAGGCGAGCAAGCTCAAGGCGCTGAATAAGATCCCGGCAGAACTGGAAGAACAGCTCACCAACAACCTGATGCTCATGAGCGAACTGGGCGCCCAGGCGACTCCGGCGATCTTTTATCTCGACGACAACGACCGCCTGCAACAACACCAGGGCGCACCGCAGCCAGATGCCCTGGCGCAGATCATGGGGCCACGCTGAAGGATTGCTGCGGGTGGTCGCTGAGCTGTTTCGCGGCACATCCGCTTCAGCACGGGGCGGCGTTTCACTGCGAAGCGACTATCCGCTGTAGACATCATTGGGTGGGGCGCCATCAGAACAGATGGCGTGGCAGCCAGACGATCATCACCGCGCAGAAGATGCTGAGGCCGATGCAGAACCACAGGAAGCGCCGCTGCCGGCGCTCCGGGGCGCTGTCGGCGTGTTCCGGCAGCGGCATGCCGCAGTTGCTGCATTCGGCTTGCTTCGGCGGGTTGTCCTGCTGGCAGTACAGGCATCTGGGCATGGCGGCGCTCCTCTCGGTCGGTAAAGCCTGACACGGCGGAAAAATCGCAGGCTTTGACGACGATCAACTCACTCGAACTGCTCGAGCCGCTGGCGATCGAGGATAGCGATCTGCCGGCCTTCCTGGGTGATGATGCTCTCGTCGATCAGTCGCCGAATGATCCGCGAAAACGTCTCCGGCTGGATCGACAGGTGCCCGGCCACCAGCTGCTTGGCCATCGGTAGCTCGAAGCTGTTGCTGCCGTCCTTCACTCGCGCCAATTGCGTCAGCAGATAGCGCACCACGCGGTGGGTGGCGTTCTTCAGCGACAGCGTTTCGATCTCGTTGATGCGCTGGTGCAAGCGCACGCAGAGCTTGCCGAGCAGGGCGAAGGTGAGGCGCTGGTTGGCTTCCAGCAGGCGCATGTAGGCCGCGTTGGAGAACCGGTAGACCTGCGACGGGCAGACCGCCTGGGCCGAGGCCACGTAGTTGGGCGTGTCCATCAGCATCATGGCTTCGGCAAAGGTCTGGCGGTTGCCGATGACCTCGAAGACCTTCTCCTGGCCGTCGGGCGTCAGGCGGTAGACCTTAACCGCACCGGAGATGACGAAGTAGAAGTTGTGTGCCGGCTCGCCCTGGTGGAACAGGTTGTCACCCTTGTCGAGGTTGAGCAGTTGGCTGGCATTGAGCAGTTCTTCCATCTGCTCTTCATTCAGCGGTTCGAACAGGTGGTGGCTGCGGAGAATCTGGTGGTGTACGCGGTGAAGCACCATGCAAGGCGTCCTGTTTCAATTGAACAACAACAAACGTCGGCCTTCAGCCTAGCGCATGTGATGGGCGATGACGCAGGTTAGAAGTTGATGACGGTCATGATCTGGCCATACGCGGCTCGGTACCGCGTCGGCGATCAGTGCAGATGAGCGACGAATCCGTCACGCCATACCGGCTCGGCAAACAGCTGCGGATAACGTTCCAGTGCGTCGAAAATGCGCTGCAGGCCCTGTTCACGCTGCTCGGCATCGGACAGCGCCTCGGCGCCCTTGAGCAGGTCGATCAACAGGCCATGCAGCGCATTGTCAGCGGCTTCCGGCAACTTGCAGTTGGCAATGAGATAGCTGGTCGCCGCTTCGATGTCACGTTGCAGCGCGGCCGCCGACTCGTCACTGACCGGCTGGCCGGGAGCGCTCGGCATGCTGCGTTGCACGGCTTCGTGGATACGGGTCATGCCTTCGCGCAGAGCGGCGTCGGTGGCCCAGCGCTCGCCTGGCGTAGCTTGGGCGGCGACGGGCGTTGGGTGGCTATGATCGTGTGCAGAGGCCGCCTGCGCTGTGCCGACGGCCATGCTCAGGGCGAAGCTGCTGGCCAGGGCGACGACCGAGGCCATTGCCACGCCCCAGGCGATAGGTTGCAGATACTGTTTCATGACTGAGCCACCTCGATACGTTGTACGCCTTCGTCGCTCGCTGTCGGCGCGGTCATTTCCGCGTTACGGAACAGCACGTTGTTCTCCAGGTGGATGTGCTGCATCAGGTCGCTGCGCATCTCCTCCAGCCCGCGATACAACGCGCGCCAGGTATTGCATGCGTTGGCCGGCGGGGTGATGTCGTTGGTCAGCGCTGCCAGCTGTTCCAGGGCATTGCCGTGCTCCTGATGCTCGTAGCGCATTACCGAGATCGGCCCCTGTGCCTGCGGGAAGCGCATGCCGCGCTGTAGCATCGGGAACAGAATCTGTTCCTCCTTCAGCATGTGGCTTTCCAGCTCCTGCTGCATATGCCACAGGTGTTCGGCGAGACCGTTGGGGCATTCGGGGCGGTTGCCATGGACCTGCTCGACCCGGCTGGCCAGGCGAATCAGCTCCGGGAACTGGTCGCGATGCCGCTCATGGAAGCGCGCCAGGATGTATTCGATCAGCTGGCCAGCGGGCTCGGCGCGCCAGTCCTTCTCGGACTCGTCCGGCTCGAGGGCGAGCAGTGCGCCGGCGATGATGTGCGGATCGACATCGACTCGCGCCGCGGCCTCGCGCAGCGGCAGGTCGCCACCGCAGCAGAAGTCCAGGCGGAACTGGCGGAATACCCGGGTGGCACCCGGCACCGAACATGCGAGATTGCCGAGGGTCTGGTCGATTAGGTCGGTGGTCATGGCAGTGGTCCTGATGGATATGACCAGTCCATCGCAACAGCCGTGCCAGGCGCCGACACCGCGGAAACTGGCGGCTGCGACACGCTGCTGGTGGAAATTACCCGAAGCGGTTATGGTTCGAAAAACCATGAGGGTATCCAGCACCATGATGGCTGACGCACTGCTTGCCGACCTGACCACCGAACTGCCCAACGCGGTGCGCCTGCAACGTCTGGTGCACACCCTGCACCAGCACTTTCGCTGCGGTGCCGTCGTGCTGCTGCGCCTCGACGAGGACAGCCTGCGGCCACTGGCGGCGGTAGGGCTGGTGCAGGAGGCGCTGGGCCGGCGCTTCGTCGTGGCGCAGCATCCGCGTCTGGCGGCGATCCTCTCCCAACGCGAGCCGACCTGGTTCGAGCCCGACAGCCGCCTGCCGGACCCCTATGACGGTTTGCTCGACGAGCACATCGGCGAGCCGTTGCCGGTGCATGACTGCATGGGCGTCAGCCTCTACGTCGAAGGCAAGCTGTGGGGTGCGCTGACGCTGGATGCGCTGCATGCCGGCACCTTTGGCGATGATGCCCGCTGCGACCTGCAGCGCTACACGCTGGTGATCGAGGCCGCGGTGCGGGTTACCCGGCTGGAGCATGAGAATCGCGGTCTGCGCCTGGCGCGTAGCGACGTGATGGAAGCCGCACTCGATCATGGCGATGGCGAAATTCTCGGTCAGAGCGATGTGATCCGCGAACTGCTGCGCGAATTGCAGGTGGTGGCCGATTCCGAATTGCCAGTGCTGCTGCTGGGCGAGACCGGTGTCGGCAAGGAGCTGTTCGCGCGCTGGCTGCATCGGCATTCGCGGCGGCGCAACAAGCCGCTGGTGCACGTCAACTGCGCGGCACTGCCGGAATCCCTGGCCGAGAGCGAACTCTTCGGCCATGTCAAAGGCGCGTTCTCCGGTGCCACCACCGATCGGCCTGGTCGTTTCGACGCTGCCAATGGCGGCACGCTGCTGCTCGACGAGGTTGGCGAGCTGCCGCTGACGGTGCAGGCCAAGCTGCTGCGCACCTTGCAGAATGGCGAGATCCAGCGCCTCGGTGCGGACAAGCCGCGCCAGGTCGATGTGCGCATCATCGCCGCGACCAACCGCAACCTGCGCGAAAGCGTGCGTGACGGGCATTTCCGCGCCGATCTCTATCACCGGCTGTCGGTCTATCCGGCGCCGATTCCACCCTTGCGCGAGCGTGGCAACGACGTGCTGATCCTCGCCGGGCACTTCCTCGAACTCAATCGCGCGCGGCTGGGGCTGCGCAGCATGCGACTGTCGCCGGCCGCCGAGCGCGCTCTGCTGGCCTATTCCTGGCCGGGCAACGTGCGCGAGCTGGAGCATGTGGTCAGCCGCGCGGCGCTGCGCCTGCTCAGCCGTGGCGCGTCGCGCAGCGAGATCCTGACGCTGGAGCCCGATCTGCTGGACCTGGACAGCCATGCCGTCGGTGTGGTCGCGGCGCAGGTGGTCGATGAGCCGGTAGTCGCCGACGAGGTGCTGCCGCTGCGCTACACCGTCGATGCTGCCCAGCGCCAGGCCATCGTCCGGGCGTTGGAGGCCAGCGGCGAGAACTGGGCGCAAGCCGCCCGTCTGCTGGATGTCGACCCGAGCAACCTGCACAAGCTGGCGCGACGGCTGAAGCTCAAGTAGCGCCCGTCGGCCGGCGAGAGTCGCAGACGACCTGCCATGGTCTAACCTCATATCACAACCGAGGAGAGCTCCATGGCACTGGACCAGAACGAATTCGAAGCGCTGTTGAGCGAGGCGCAGGCCTTCGCCGAACGCGCCGCCAGCGAAAACAATCCGCTGCACTATCGCGACGCCTTCGCTGCGAGCCTGAAGGCCATACGCCTGCTTGGTGAGGAGTCCGGCGCGTGGCGGCAGATGGTCGCCCGTGCAACCGAGGAGTTCGAGGGCGACGAGGGCATTTGAGACAATTGCGCGCCAGCCATGGCACGGCAGGCGCGCACCTTCCGCTGCATTTCGTCGCAGTCGCGACGTCCGAGCAAACTTGACCCCTATCAATGCTGGCCAATGGTCAGCTGCCTAGACTGCCGGCTGTTTTCCGTTCAGCCGAACGACCGCCACGCCATTGGTGCGTGGCGCGCATGTACCCGAATGTCTAGGAGTTGTCATGCACCTGGTCTGCCCGGCAGGAAGCCTGCCCGCGCTCAAGGCCGCCGTCCAGCAGGGCGCCGATGCCATCTATGTCGGATTTCGCGACGACACCAACGCCCGTCATTTCGCCGGCCTTAATCTCGATGAAAAGCAGCTCGACAAGGGTCTGCAGCTGATCCGCGAGAAGGGCCGGCAGCTGTATATCGCCGTCAACACCTATGCCCAGCCGGACGGCTGGAATCGCTGGCAGCGCGCCGTGGATCAGGCCGCCGACATGGGCGTGGATGCGCTGATCGCGGCCGACCCCGGCGTGCTCGGCTATGCCAGCAAGCGCCATCCCAAACTCAATCTGCATCTGTCGGTGCAGGGGTCGGCTACCAATGCCGCCGCGCTGGGCTTCTATCAGCAGCGCTACGGCATCAGCCGCGCGGTGCTGCCGCGGGTGCTTTCGCTCAAGCAGGTCAAGCAGGTCGCGGCGAGCAGTCCGGTGCCGATCGAAGTGTTCGCCTTTGGCAGCCTGTGCATCATGGCCGAGGGTCGTTGCCATCTGTCTTCGTACCTTACCGGCGAATCACCCAATCTCTGTGGCGTCTGCTCGCCGGCCAAGGCGGTGCGCTGGAGCGAGGAGCCGGAAGGGCTGACCTCGCGCCTCAACAATGTGCTGATCGACCGCTACGCCGAAGGCGAATCGGCTGGTTACCCGACGCTGTGCAAAGGTCGCTTCATGGTCAATGGCCAGCGCTTCCACGCGCTGGAAGAACCCACCAGCCTGAACACTCTGGATCTGATCCCCGAGCTGTCCGCCATCGGCGTCACCGCGATGAAGATCGAGGGCCGCCAGCGCAGCCCGGCCTATGTCGAGCAGGTCACTCGGGTCTGGCGCGCGGCGCTGGACAGCTATCTCAAGGCGCCGCAGCGCTACGCGGTCGAACCCGGCTGGCGGCAGGTGCTGGATGGCCTCTCCGAAGGCTCGCAAACCACCCTGGGTGCCTACCATCGGGCCTGGCAATGAACGAGGAGTCACCCATGAAACTTTCTCTGGGCCCGGTGCTGTTCTACTGGGATCGCCAGCAGACGCTGGACTTCTACGCCAACATGGCCAGCCAGCCGCTGGATGTTATCTACCTCGGCGAAACCGTTTGCTCCAAGCGTCGCGCGCTGATGCTCGATGACTGGCTTGGTCTGGCCCGTGATCTGGCTGAGGCCTCCTCGGCGCAACTGGTCTTGTCCGGCCTGACCCTGGTCGAAGCCGCTTCCGAGCTATCAAGCCTGCGTCGCCTGTGCGACAACGGCGAGCTGCTGGTGGAAGCCAACGACATGGGCGCGGTGCAGCTGATGTCCGAGCGCAAGTTGCCCTTCGTCGGCGGCCCGGCGCTGAATCTCTACAATGGCCATGCGCTGGCCGAGCTGGTGGCCAGCGGCATGACCCGCTGGGTGCCGCCGGTGGAAGCCTCCGGCAGGCTGATCAAGAGTGCCCGCGCGCAACTGCAGGAGCTGGGCGTGGCGCTGCCGGAAATCGAGATATTCGCCTACGGTCATCTGCCGCTGGCCTATTCGGCGCGCTGCTTTACCGCCCGTGCCGAGAACCGGCCAAAGGACGACTGCCAGTTCTGCTGCCAGAACTATCCCGAGGGCATTCCGCTGCTGAGCCAGGAGGGTGAGGCGCTGTTCACCATCAACGGTATCCAGACCATGTCCGCAGCGGTCAGCAACCTGCTCGCCGACTACGCGGGCCTGGTCGACAGCGGTGCCGATCTGCT
Source organism: Pseudomonas sp. (assembly GCA_032105665.1). Taxonomy (GTDB): domain Bacteria; phylum Pseudomonadota; class Gammaproteobacteria; order Pseudomonadales; family Pseudomonadaceae; genus Stutzerimonas. The sequence continues at coordinate 9,935 of DAMCQE010000016.1, forward strand.
GCGCCTGAGCCCGCGCGCTGCCGGTATGGACGAGGTGGTCGCTGCCTTCGATGCGGTGCGCAAGGGCGCGCTGCCGCCGTTGGCGGTGGACGGTTGCAATGGGTATTGGCATGGCCAGCCGGGCATGCTGCGCGCCGAGGAGGCCGGATTATGCTGAATCCACGTGCCCATCTGGTTAATCTCGGCGGGCGGCTGTTGCCGCTTGCGGCCAAAACGCCATTCCTGCTCCAGCGCCTGGCGCTGGAGCGCAGCCTCAATCAGGTATTCGCCGAAGCACTGAGCGACGGCGCCTTCGACGTGCTTGACGGCCACTGGATGAAGCTCGAAGTCGCCGACCTCGGCCTTGCCTGGTGCCTGACCTGCGAGCGCGAGCAGCTGCGCATTGCGGCGCAGGCACCGGTGGAGGTGACCATTCGCGGCAACTGGCGCGAGTTCCTGCTGTTGGCCAGCCGTCAGGAAGACCCGGATACGCTGTTCTTCCGCCGCCGGCTGGTTATCGAGGGTGATACCGAGCTGGGCCTGGCGATCAAGAATCTGATCGACAGTCTCGACCCCGACACGCTGCCGAGCTGGCTGTGGAAACTGCTGCAGAGTGCCGGCGAGGAGGTGGCGGCGGCCGGCCGGACGCAGGCGGCCAGAGCCTGACCGATTGTTCCGCCCGCAGCCGTCGCTAACTGCCTGTGCCCGCAAGGCTCAGGCTGGCGGACCGCCCCGACGATTCGCTGTAGCAGCGAGTCTGCTTTGGATAGCGTCCGGAGACGGACCGTGGTATCGGCACCGAACCCCGGCGCGGCGCAGCAGTGCGGGGGGCGGCAGGGCGCGCTACCCGCTGGAACGAACTGTTCCGCGATTCCAGCGACACGCTCAGTCCGTGGGTTTCAGGCCGTGCGCAACTGCATCCGGTCACTGGCGATAATGTCTTTCATGTCATCGAACAGCGCGCTGATCTCCTCCTCGCTGCAGTCTTCCCGATAGCGCTTGCGCAAGCCGTAGCTGCTGAGGGTGATGTGCACGTCGGGTGTCACGCCGTGCTGCGCGAGGCAGGCTCGGGCGCAATGCATCGGGCAGCCGTCGATGGCGAGAATGGGGCGGCCGGAGTTGGCTTTCTTCACCAGCGCTGCAACGCGCCCGCCGACGCCTGCGATGCAGGACATTTCCGCTAGTCCGGCGCGATCGAGGCGCACCGCCAGGGTGTTGGCCAGCTGCGCGACATTCGAACAACCGGAGCATGAATAGACCAGGGGCGCAGGTGTTGTGGTGATCATCGCGTTTTCCTGACGGTGGCGTGACGCGGGTCATTTTCCAAGGCGCGCCGTCGACTGGCTTTGACAGCAATCAAGAACACTGGGGCGTTCTGCCGCAGGTCACTCGTCATAGGCGGCGAGCTTGCGGTTGTCGAGAATCTCGATGCGTCGCCGCTGGACCGATATGGTTCCGGCGTCGATCAGCCGATGCAGGATGCGCGAGAAGGTTTCCGGCTGAATGCCCAGTTTCGACGCGATCAAGCGTTTCGGCACATCGAGCACCACCACGCCGCTGTCGTCCTGCTGCGATTGCGCGAGAAAGCGCACCACGCGATGGCTGGCGTTGGCCAGGGTGAGGGTGTCGATCTCGGTCATACGCTGGTGCAGACGAACGCTCAGGGTGGCGAGGATGTCTAGGCAGATATCCGGGTGCTGCTCGAGAATTCGCCGGTAATGCGGCCCGTTCAGGCTCGCCACCAGGCTGGCCTTTAGCGCGGTGGCGCTGACCGGATAGCTCGGCGTGCCCTTGAACAACAGCGCTTCGGCGAACGATTCACCGGCACGCATCACTTCCACCAGCTTCTCCTGCCCGTCGCAGACTACGCGGTGCAGCTTGATCTGGCCGCTGAAGAGGAAATAGAAGCGGTCGGCCTTATCGCCCTGATGAAACAGCGAGGCCCCCGCAGGCAGGCGCTTCAGGTTGGCAGAGGTGCACACCTCCTGTAACGCCGCCTCGGGCAGTCGGCTGAACAGATGGTGGCGGCGCAATTCCGCGACCAGGGTTTTTTCAGTGAGCATGTGTCCTCCCCCGGATTGAACCGGGTTTATCAGCCTGCATCCTAGGAGTCCGGTGTCCGCCGCTTCCTTGATCACGGACAAGAGTGTCGGCCATGAGCCGTCGGCGCCGTCGGGCGATCACTTGCCTTGTGCTTGACGATGATCAATTCGGTAATGAGGTTCCACCTCTAAAGTCACACCATATTGTGTTTCCTGCGAATAAATTCACTACATATGGTTATGGAGGCGTTGATGCCCAGGCAGGCAGAGGTGGCGAAACCGGTTTCACTGCGCAAGCGCGATGGCCGACTGGCGGCGTTCGAAGTGGACAAGATCGAGCGCGCCATCGCGGCGGCGGGCGCGGCGACCGGCGAGTTCGAGTTGGCAATGGCGCAGGCATTGGCCCAGGCCGTTCGTCAGCAACTGGCCCATCGCACGGCGGTGGAGGTGGAGCAGGTGCAGGACGGCGTCGAGCGTGCCCTGATGGCAGCCGGCTACTTCGATACCGCCCGGGCCTACATTGTCTACCGCGAACGCCATGCGCGTCTGCGCCGAGATCGCAAGGTGGTGGTCGAGGTCGCCGCCTCGATGAACGAATACCTCTCCCGCGAAGACTGGCGGGTGCGCGCTAACGCCAACCAGGGCTACTCACTCGGCGGGCTGATCCTCAACGTGTCTGGCAAGGTCACCGCCAACTACTGGCTGGACGAGGTCTACAGCCCGGAGATCGGCACGGCGCACCGCGAAGGCGATCTGCATATCCACGACCTGGACATGCTCGCCGGCTACTGCGCCGGCTGGTCGCTGCGCACGCTGTTGAACGAGGGCTTCAACGGCATTCCCGGGCGAGTCGAGGCGGGCCCGCCGAAGCACCTGTCCAGCGCCCTGGGGCAGATGGTCAACTTCCTCGGCACGCTGCAGAACGAGTGGGCCGGTGCCCAGGCGTTCAGCAGCTTCGATACCTATCTCGCGCCCTTCGTGCGCAAGGACCAGCTTGGTTTCTATGAGGTGCGGCAGGCGATCCAGGAGTTCATCTACAACCTCAACGTGCCGTCGCGCTGGGGCACGCAGACGCCGTTCACCAACCTGACCTTCGACTGGGTCTGCCCGGAAGACCTGCGCGAGCAGATCCCCTACATCGGCGGCGAGGAAATGCCCTTCGCCTACGGTGAGCTGCAGGCCGAGATGGAACTGATCAACCGCGCCTATATAGAAGTGATGCAGGCCGGCGACGGCCTCGGCCGCGTGTTCACCTTCCCGATCCCGACCTACAACATCACCCACGACTTCCCCTGGGACAGCGACAACGCCGAGCGCCTGTTCGAGATGACCGCGCGCTACGGGCTGCCGTACTTCCAGAACTTCCTCAACTCGGACATGCAGCCCAACCAGGTGCGTTCCATGTGCTGCCGCCTGCAGCTGGACGTGCGCGAGCTGCTCAAGCGTGGCGGCGGATTGTTCGGCTCGGCCGAGCAAACCGGCTCGCTGGGCGTGGTGACGATCAACTGCGCGCGGCTGGGTTACCTCTACCGCGGCGACAAGGCGGCCCTGCTCCAGCAGCTGGATCGCCTGCTGGAGATGGCGCGGCAGAGCCTGGAGGTCAAGCGCAAGGTCATCCAGCAGCATATGGATGCCGGGCTCTACCCCTACACCAAGCGTTACCTCGGCACCCTGCGCAATCACTTCTCCACCATCGGCGTGAACGGCCTGCACGAGATGCTGCGCAACTTCACCGATGACGCCGAGGGGCTGCACAGCGAAGCCGGTCGCGCGCTGGCGCTCGAGGTGCTCGACCACGTGCGGGCGCGGCTGGTGCGGTTCCAGGAAGACACCGGGCACCTCTACAACCTAGAGGCGACGCCGGCCGAGGGCACCACCTATCGCTTCGCCAAGGAAGACCGCAAGCGTTTCCCGGACATCCTCCAGGCGGGTACAGCCGAGGCGCCGTACTACACCAACTCGTCGCAGCTGCCGGTGGGTTTCACCGACGATCCCTTCGAGGCGCTGGCGCTGCAGGACGAACTGCAGTGCAAGTACACCGGCGGCACGGTGCTGCACCTCTATATGGCCGAGCAGATTTCCTCGGCCGAGGCCTGCAAGAAGCTGGTGCGCAACGCGCTGTCGCGCTTCCGCCTGCCCTACCTGACGGTGACGCCGACCTTCTCGATCTGTCCGGTGCACGGCTATCTCGCCGGCGAGCACGAGTTCTGCCCGAAATGCGACGAGGCGCTGCTGCACAAGCAGCAGGCCGAAGCGGCCCTGGCCGTCTGATCTGCGATCCCATGTCACGCCGCGCCATGAGGTGCGGCGCCGCATACTCACCCCCCGCAAAGGAGCATCAGCATGACCCAAGCCAACCAACTGCCCCAGGACCAGCGCCAGCGTTGCGAAGTCTGGACCCGCGTGATGGGCTATCACCGCCCGGTCGCCGCATTCAATCCGGGCAAGCAGTCCGAGCATCGCGAGCGCCTGCACTTCACTGAAGCGGCGGCGCGGTGACCGCAGCACTTCGCGTCGGGGGGCTGGTCCCCCTGACCACACTGGATTTTCCCGACCATCTGGCCTGCGTGCTTTTTTGCCAAGGCTGCGGCTGGCGCTGTCGCTATTGCCACAACCCGCAGCTGATTCCCGCCTGTGGCAACGAAGAAAGGCCCTGGTCGGAGATTCTGGCGTTCCTCGAGCAACGCGTCGGCCTGCTCGAGGCGGTGGTGTTCAGCGGCGGCGAGCCAACCCTGCAGACCGCGCTGCCGGAGGCCATCGCCCAAGTGCGGGCGCTGGGCTACAAGGTCGGCCTGCACAGCGCCGGCATCAAGCCGAAGCTGTTCGCCGGTATCCTGCCGCTGGTGGACTGGGTCGGTTTCGACGTCAAGGCGCTGCCCGAGCAGAGCACGGCGATCACCGGCGTGGACGGCAGCGGCAAGGCCAACTGGAGGAGCCTCGAACACCTGCTGGAAAGCGGTGTCGAGCATGAATGCAGGACCACCGTGCACTGGCAGCTGTTCGATGCCGACAGCCTGTGGGACATGGCCCAGCGCCTGCGCCGTCTGGGTGTCGAACGCTTCGCCGTGCAATGCGTGCGCACCGCGCGCATGCTCGACGACAACCTTGCCGAGAGCCGCGCACCTTACGACCAGCAGCGGCTGTGGGAACGCCTGGATCGGCTGTTCCCGTCCTTCGTGTTGCGCGGTTAGTCGCAGGCGCTCCCTGCAGTCCCCGGCCCCGGGGCCGGGCTTGCTGATGTGAAGAAGGGGAGCGCGGGTGGGCTTGAGCCCACAATGAGCAGGCGGCTCACCAACCCCAGAACTGCAACCACCAGCCATAGCCCACCAGCGCGCAGCCGGCGTTGACGCAGGCGAACGCCAGCAACCGGCGCAGGCCGTTGCCGCCGTGGCGGCTGATGACGTTCCAGGCCAGATACAGACTCCACGCGATGGCGCCGATCAGCAGCGCGGCCCGAGCCGGTTGTGCCCAGGCCAGCAGGAAGCCCTCGTAGCGCAGCAGCTTCACCGTGGTGGCGGAAAGGCCGAGGAACAAGCCGGCACCGCCCAGCGGCACCAGCGCCAGCGCCAGGTGCTGGAACACATTGTCGCCACGGCGCATCACCCGCACGGCGGCGCGTAGCAGTAGCCACAGCGCGCCACCGACGAGCAATGAGGCGCCAAAGATATAGGTCAGGATCGCCGCACCATCGAGCCAGGTGAAAGCATCGTTGGCCTGCGGATAGTGGGTCAGCAGCCACCAGGGCGCGTTGGCTTCCAGCGGCCAGAAGATATCGCGATCCACCAGCCATTCCGCCGCGGCCTGCTTGAGGGCGATGAACCAGGGGCTGACCGTCCACTGGAACGCGCCCATGGCCAGGCCGATCATGCCGAACAGCAGCAGGGTGCTGTCCCAATGCTCGCCTTGCCGCTGGCCGCCGACGATGAGGATTTCCGCGTTCGGCGAGCGGGCGCTCAGCTGTACTGCGCCGCGCTGTCCGCTGCAGCGGCCGCAGGCATGGCAGTCGGCGTTGCCCTGCATGCGGCGAATGTCGATCAACGGCGCACAGTTGGGCGTCGGCAGGTGCGGTTCGCGGTTTTCCAGCCAGCGCTGCTCATCGACCTTGTAGTGCACCGGCGCCAGCCGGGCGAGCAGGGCGAACACGCCGCTGACCGGGCACAGATGGCGGCACCAGACGCGCTTGCCGCGGCCGTAGAGAAAGCCCACCAGCATCGCCGCGACGGTGGAGCCGCCGAGAATCAGCAGCGCCGCCTGAGCGTAGTCGTAGACGCTGATCAGCTGGCCATAGACGGTGGTGAGGATGAAGGCAATGGTCGGCCAGCCGCTCCAGCGCACCCAGCGCGGCGTGCGCTTGTTCAGCCCACGCCAGCTGATCCACTCGCTGAGTGAGCCCTCGGGGCAGAGTACGCCGCACCACAGGCGGCCGAAGAAGATCATCGACAGCAGCACGAAGGGCCACCACAGCCCCCAGAAGATGAACTGCGCCAGCACCGTCAGGTTGTCGAGCATGCCGGCCTGGGCCGGCGGCAGGTCGAGAAAGGCGGGAATCACCAGCAGCGTCAGGTAGAAGCCCACCACCAGCCACTGCAGCGTGCGGATGGCCTTCGCATGCTGGCGCAGCAGATCACCGAGTCGCGCCAGCCACGGCGCCTGGATGATCACGCCGGCCTCGCAGCGAGCTGCACCTGGGCCCGGGGTTTGAGCCAGGCCCATGCGGCGAGCCAGTACAAGGCGAGTGTCACCACCGCGGCCAGTGACGGCATGGCGCGGTACCCGGTGAGGCCGGCCAGGGTGCCACCGAGGGCGCTGCCGTCATCCAGCAGGGCGGAGGTGTCCCAGAGCGGATCGCCGAACACCGTATAGAACACTTCCGGTACATCCATGCCCATCAGCTGGCCGCTGAAGCGATCCAGCGCGGCCATCAGCAGGGCGCCACCGAGCAGCAGCAACATCACCTCGCTGACCTGGAAGAAACGCCGCCAGCTGAAGTAACGGCTGCCAGCCTGCAGCGCGGCATAGCTGAGCAGGGCGAGGACAAAGCCCAGAACTCCGCCGATGACGAAGCCGGTGAGTTCCTGGCCCTGCTGCTGGTTGCCGATGCCGTAGAGGAACACCACCGTCTCGCTGCCTTCGCGCCCGACGGCGAGCATGGCCAGCACCAGCAGGCCGAAGCCGCTGCCCTGGCTGAGCTTGTCCGCCGCGCTGTTCTGCAGGCTGGTCTTCAGGGTCCGGCCGTGCTGGTGCATCCAGCCGACCATGTGCAGGATCAGCAGGCTGGCTACCAGCAGCATCGCGCACTGGAACCATTCGCCACCGCTGCCGGCCAGCCAGTCGCCGGCCTGCAGCACGCCCCAGCCCAGCGCGCCGGCCAGGCCGAGCCCGGCGGCGACGCCGGCCCAGAGCATGCGCAGGGCGTTGCCGGCACCCGGTTGCTGACGCAGCCAGGCATGCAGGATGCCGATGACCAGCAGGGCCTCGACGCTTTCGCGCCAGACGATGAACATGGATTGGCCCATGGGGTTCTCCTCGGAAAAACTACTTGGCGATGATCTCGCCTTCGGGAAGATCCATATGGAATTCGTCGAAGAACGGGTAGCGGCCCGGCTTCAACGGATGGATCACGACGAAGGAGGTCACACCCGGTGACAGCACCTTCTCGACGCGCAACGGTGTGCTTTCGAACTCGGTCGGTCCGCTGCCGGCGTTGTGCACGATGATCTTGAAGCGCTGACGGGCCGGGACTTCGATGGTTGCCGGCTCGAAGTGGCCGTCGCGGATGGTCAACTCGTAGGTCGGCAGCGCGGCCTGCACCGGGCCCGCAAGCCCGGCCAGCAGGGGCAGCACGCCGAGCAGCGAACGCCCGGCGCGGCCCATCAGTAGCCCCCTTTCTTGCCGATGCCGGCGTAGGTGAACTCGTAGTTCAGCTCGCAGCCTTCGAACCAGGGCGCGACGCCGGTTTCCTTGTCGGTGTGGCGACCGAACATGGCGTGCCCCGATCCCGGCGGCAGGATCTTGTAGGTCAGCCGGTACTTGCCGGGGCCGAGCAGCTTGACGTTGTCGCCGTAGTGCGGGCCGTCGTTGGCCACCATCGGATGGAAATCGCCTTCGACCACTTCGTCGGAGCCCTTCTTGCGCAGCGTGTAGTGGATGCTCAGGTAGGGCACGAAGCTGCCTTCCTGCCAGCCGTTGCGGTTGTCCTCGGTGGCGCTGATGTCGGCCTCGAGATGCACGTCGGACTCGGCGGCGGCGCGCATCATGCCCGGCGGGTCCATCTCGACCGGTTGCAGGTACACTGCGCCGACCTCCATGCCGCCGCACTGCTGCGGTTCGCCGATGGGATATTCCTTCGCCTGGGCGAGCGGGGTGAGCAGCAGGGACGTGATGGCGAGCGTGGCGGGGATGCGCATTGGGGAGCCTCCGGAAAGCTGTAAAGGACGGGGCGAAGATTGCACTTGCGCTTCCGAATGATAATGATTCGCGTCAATTTCCCAAGAAATATTTTGTTACCGGTGTCTGAATGCAAGGCTGTATGCCGCTGCAGACGGCTGTTTGCGGGCGCTGCAGGCTAACTGCGACAGGTCGTCACAGTGGCAGTTGGTGTGGGTGTGCGGAGTGCAGCGATCCGAACCGGCGCCGAACGAATCCTCTAAGATGGTGCACCTTTCGTATCCGGGGACTTCATGCAACCGCCCGTCTCACTCGACGCCCGTACCGCGCGGATTTTGCCGTGGCTGGTGGCCATCGCCTTCTTCATGCAGACGCTGGACGGCACCATTCTCAATACCGCACTGCCGGCCATGGCGCGCGATCTGGCGGAAAACCCGCTGCGTATGCAGGGCGTTGTGATCGCCTACATGCTCACGGTGGCGTTGCTGATTCCGGCATCCGGCTGGATTGCTGACCGCTTCGGTAGCCGGCGCATCTTCGTGACCGCCATCGTGCTGTTTTCCGTGGGCTCGCTGTTGTGCGCGTTGTCGACCAGCTTCAACCAGCTGGTGGCTTCCCGCGTGCTGCAGGCGCTGGGCGGAGCGCTGATGCTGCCGGTGGGGCGGCTGGTGGTGCTGCGGGCATTTCCGCGCAGCGACTTCGTGCGGATCATGGCCTTTATCGCACTGCCAGGGCTGGTCGGCCCGTTGCTCGGGCCAACCCTGGGTGGCTGGCTGGTGGAGTACGCCTCCTGGCACTGGATATTCCTGATCAATCTGCCGGTGGGCGTGATTGGCTGCATCGCCGCGCTGCGCTTCATGCCCGATCTCAAAGGGCCCGAGCGGGTGCGCTTCGATACGCTCGGCTTCCTGCTGTTCGGCGCAGCGATGGTGCTGGTCACCATCGCGCTGGAGGGGCTCGGCCAGATGCACATGTCGCATGCCCGCGTGATGCTGCTGCTGTTCGGCGGCGCAGCGTGCATGGCGGCCTACTGGCTGCGCGCCGGGCGCATCGATGCGCCGCTGTTCAGCCCCAAGCTGTTCCATACGCGCAGCTTTGCGGTGGGAATCTTCGGCAACCTGTTTGCCCGGCTGGGTGGTGGCGCGCTGCCGTTCCTGCTGCCATTGCTGCTGCAGGTGGCGCTTGGCTATTCGCCGGCGCAGGCCGGGATGAGCATGATTCCGCTGGCCTTGGGTGCGATGGCGGTCAAATCTCTGGCCAAGCCGATCATCGATCGTCTCGGCTATCGCCGTCTGCTGATCGGCAACACCCTGCTGCTCGGCTGCCTGATCGCCAGCCTGGCGACCATCGATGGACAAACGCCGACGTGGCTGCTGCTGGTGCATCTGGGCCTGATCGGCATGGTCAACTCGATGCAGTTCACCGCGATGAACACCGTCACCCTGGTCGGCCTTAGCCATGCCGACGCCAGTAGCGGCAACAGCCTGCTGTCGGTAGTGGTGCAGCTATCAATGAGCCTTGGCGTCGCCACCGCCGGTGCGCTGCTGGGAGGCTTCACCGTGGACGACGCGCAGGGCAGTGAGGTGCTTCGGGCATTTCAGCTGACGTTTCTCTGCGTCGGCGGTATGGCGATGCTCGCTGCCGCATTGTTCCTGCAGCTGGAACATCGCGACCCTGGCCATGACGACGATGTGCGGCGACCGGTGGATGTCGGCGAATAGTGCCGACGCCTATCTGTAATGTTTCACGACATGTGGTTGCTTGAGCGCTGCGTCAGGCTGGCGCAGCGCCCAACGAGCTCAGCGGGATGTGGCGGCTATGGCCATCGGCTCAGCGCAAAGACCCGCTGCAATTGTTTACCTGTTCAAGTAAACATTATCGACCTGTCGTCATAAGCTACATATCGTTGAGCCTCTGGAAGCGGCATTGCGCCGCAAGCAAAGGAGCGAAACGATGAGTGCAATGAGCCTCGCCTGGGTATTGATTGGCGCCTCGCTGTGCAGCGTGATGGTGCTCCTGGTAGTGCTCTGGTTGCTATGGATGGGACGGCAGAGCCAGTGCCGTGAGCTGGCGGTATTGCGCGAGCTGCTGGATGACCTCGGCCAGGTGATCGTGCGCCTGGAGCAGGACAAGGCTGAGCTCACTTCCGGGCTGCGGGCGGAAAAGGCCCATGTCGCCCAGCTACGTCGTCAGATAGAACTGCTACGTCGTTGAGGGTGGTAATTTTGTTGTTTAAACAAACATATTTCTTCGAATACACCTGATTCGCCGTTATGATTCCGGCCTATTGTTTATAAAAACTACAAATAGGAGGTTTCATGCATCCCGTAGTCGTCGAAGTCACTCAGCGCCTGATCGAGCGCAGCCGCCCGACGCGCGAGGCCTATCTCGCCATGATTCGCGGCGCTGCCAGTGCTGGCCCGGCGCGCAACGGGGCGCAGTGCGCAAACTTTGCCCATGGCGTCGCCGGCTGCGGCGCGCAGGACAAGCAGCGTCTGCGCCTGCCGGACGCGGCTAATGTCGCCATCGTCACCGCCTACAACGACATGCTCTCGGCGCACCAGCCCTACGAGGACTACCCTGAGCGCCTGCGCCAGGCGCTGCGCGAGATCGGCTCGGTGGGGCAGGTGGCGGGCGGCGTGCCAGCGATGTGTGACGGTGTCACCCAGGGCGAGCCGGGCATGGAGCTGGCCATTGCCAGTCGCGAGGTGATCGCCATGAGCACCGCGGTGGCGCTGTCGCACAACCTGTTCGATGCGGCGCTGCTGCTCGGCATCTGCGACAAGATCGTTCCCGGGTTGCTGATCGGCGCGCTGCGCTTCGGGCATCTGCCCGCCGTGTTCGTACCGGCCGGGCCGATGCCATCCGGTCTTGCCAACAAGGACAAGGCCGCGGTGCGCCAGCGCTATGCCGAAGGCAAGGCCAGTCGCGACGAGCTGTTGGCGGCAGAGATGCAGGCCTATCACAGCCCTGGCACTTGTACGTTTTACGGCACCGCCAACACCAACCAGATGCTGATGGAAGTCATGGGCCTGCATCTGCCGGGCTCGTCCTTCGTCAACCCGGGCACACCATTGCGCGATGCACTGACCGCCGAGGCCGCGCGCCAAGTCACCCGACTGACGCCCCAGGGTGGCAACTTCACGCCGCTGGGTGAGCTGGTCGACGAGCGTGTACTGGTCAATGCCATCGTCGCGCTGCATGCCACCGGCGGCTCGACCAACCACACCCTGCACATGCCGGCAATCGCCCAGGCGGCGGGCATCCAGCTGACCTGGCAGGATATGGCCGACCTCTCCGCCGTGGTGCCGACGCTGGCGCGGGTCTATCCCAACGGCTCGGCCGACATCAATCATTTCCACGCGGCGGGTGGTGTGGCGGTGCTGGTGCGTGAGCTGCTCGCGGCCGGCCTGCTGCATGAAGATGTGCATACCGTGATGGGTCGTGGCCTCAGTCGCTATACCCAGGAGCCCTTCCTCGAAGGCCGTCGATTGACCTGGCGTGAAGGCGCTGCGGCGAGCCTGGACGAAAGCCTCCTGCGGTCGGTCGCGCGGCCGTTCTCGGCTGAAGGCGGGCTGCGGGTGATGAGCGGCAATCTCGGTCGCGGCGTGATGAAGGTGTCCGCCGTGGCGCCCGAGCACCGTGTCGTGGAAGCGCCGGCGCGGGTCTTTGCCGATCAGCTGGAGCTGGTCGAGGCGTTCAAGGCGGGCGAACTGGAGCGCGACGTCGTTGCGGTGGTGCGCTTCCAGGGGCCGCGTGCCAACGGCATGCCCGAGTTGCACAAGCTGACGCCCTATCTCGGTCTGCTGCAGGACCGCGGTTTCAAGGTCGCGCTGGTCACCGACGGGCGTATGTCCGGTGCGTCGGGCAAAGTGCCGGCGGCGATTCATGTATGTCCCGAGGCAATCGATGGCGGCCCGCTGGCGCGTGTGCGCGACGGCGATCTGCTGCGCGTGGATGGGCAGAGCGGCGTGCTTGAGGTGCTGGTCGATGCCGTCGAGCTGGCCGATCGATCGCCGGCTGCCGCGCCGCCTGTGGGTGTGCAGGGCTGCGGGCGCGAGCTGTTCGGCTTTATGCGGGCGGCGTTCAGTTCTGCCGAGCAGGGCGCCAGCGTATTCACTGTCGGGCTGGAGGCGCTGCGATGAGGCTGGCGCTGGTCGGAGATATAGGCGGCACCAATGCGCGCTTCGCGCTGTGGCGCGACTCGCAGTTGGAGGCGGTGCAAGTGCTGGCTGCGGCGGACTTCGAAACCCCGGAACAGGCAGTTGAACATTACCTGTCAACACTCGGCCTGGCGCCGGGCAGCATTCGCGCCATGTGCCTGGCCTGCGCCGGGCCGGTCAAGGGCGAGCAGTTCACTTTCACCAACAATCACTGGCGGCTGACGCGAAGCGACTTCTGCGGCGCCCTGCAGATGGACGAGCTGCTGCTGATCAATGACTTCGCTGCAATGGCGCTGGGTATGACGCGGGTAGGCGAAGCGGGGCGCCGCATGATCTGTGCTGGCGAGGCCGAGCCCGATGCGCCGGCACTGGTCATCGGGCCGGGCACCGGGCTTGGCGTTGCCGGGTTGCTACCCTTGGGTGGTGGCAGCTGGCGTGCATTGCCGGGGGAGGGTGGGCATGTCGACCTGCCCGTGGCGGATGCGCACGAGGCGGCGCTGTGGCAGATGCTGTTCGCTCAGCTTGGCCATGTGCGCGCCGAGGACGTGCTCAGTGGCGGTGGCCTGTTGCTGCTCTATCGTGCGGTCTGCACCGTGGCCGGTTTGGCGCCGCGACTGGCGTCGCCGGCTGAAGTCACGGCGGCTGCGCTGGCTGGCGATCATGTCGCGGTCGCGACCCTGGAGCAGTTCTGCGTGTGGCTCGGCCGGGTCGCCGGCAACAACGTGCTCACGCTCGGCGCGCGCGGTGGGGTGTATATCGTTGGTGGTGTGGTACCGCGTTTCGCCGATTTCTTTGCGTCCAGTGGTTTCGCCCACGGCTTTACCAGCAAGGGCTGCATGAGTCGCTATCTCGGCGATGTGCCGGTGTGGCTGGTGACTGCTGAGTTTCCAGGGCTTGAAGGCGCCGGTGTGGCTCTGGAGCAGGCGCTGGCGCGCTGATCTGGCGCTTTCGGGTGTGGAAGGCCGGATGTTGTTATAGCAACATCCCCTTCTCATGCCGGCGCGATTGCCTTAGCTCGGCTCTTCGTCCGCCGGATAACGGCTGGCATTGAGGCTTTCCTTCACCTTGCGCAGGTGCGGCTGGAAATCCACGCCGCGGCGCAGGGTCATGCCGGTGGCGAGCACGTCGAGCACGGTGAGCTGGATGATGCGCGAGGTCATCGGCATGTAGATGTCGGTGTCCTCGGGCAGCGGAATGTTCAGGCTCAGCGTGCTGGCCTGCGCCAGCGGCGAGCCGGCGGCGGTCAGGCCGAGTACCGAGGCGCCGTTCTGCCGGGCGATGCGTGCCACCTCCACCAGTTCGCGGGTGCGTCCGGTGTAGGAAATGATCACGAACAGCTCGCCCGTGTGCGCCACCGAGGCCAGCATGCGCTGCATCAGTACGTCCGAATGCGCGGTCACCGCCAGGTTGAAGCGGAAGAACTTGTGCTGCGCATCCAGCGCCACCGAGGCCGAGGCGCCAAGGCCGAAGAAGTGGATCTGGCGGGCCTGGATCATCAGGTCCACGGCGCGGCTGACCAGCTGCGGATCGAGGCTCTGGCAGGCGCTGTCCAGCGAGGAGATGGCCGAGCCGAAGATCTTGCGTGTGTATTCCGCCGGGCCGTCGTCGGGCTCTACCGCCTGGCTGACATAGGCGGCGCCGCTGGCCAGGCTCTGCGCCAGCTGCATCTTCAGTTCCGGATAGCCGCTGACGCCGAACGAGCGGCAGAAGCGATTCACCGTCGGCTCGCTGACCTGTGCGGTCTGCGCCAGCGCGGCGATGCTGAAGCGGGTGGCTTGCTGAGGGTTGCGCAGGATGACTTCGGCCACCTTGCGCTCGGCCTTGTTGAGGTCTTCGATGCGACGCTGGATCTGCTCGAGCAGGTTGTGTACGCGGTCCATGACGATCCTGATGCGGCGGGTCAGAGGTGCCCTATGCTACTGAGCGGGCTGCGGAGCGACTACCGGAATCTCCTTTTCTGGCTAAATGTTGTTTTTATTACTACATCATCCTTGAATAAACGCGGCTTCGCGTGTATTCATAGTGCAGTGTTAGTAGAAGAACAAACATCATGACGCCATTATCTGTCGAACCCTGCACCCTGGCGCTGTTCGGCGCCCTCGGTGATCTGGCTCTGCGCAAGCTGTTTCCCGCGCTCTATCAGCTCGACCGTGCCGGCCTGCTGCCGGCGGACACCCGCATTCTCGGCCTCGCCCGCGACGGCGGCGAGCCGGCTTCGCATCTGGCGCTGATCGCCGAGCACCTGCGTCGCCATGTGGCCGAGCGCGAACTCGAGGAAAGCGTTCTGCAGCGTTTCCTGGCCCGTCTGGACTACCTGAGCATGGAGTTCGGCCGCCGCGAGGATTACGCCGCGCTGGCGGACAAGGCCGGCCAGGCCGAACGTATCGTCGCCTTCTTCGCCACGCCGGCTTCCGTCTACGGCGCGATCTGCGCCGGGCTGGCGGAGGCGGGGCTGGCCGAACGCACCCGCGTCGTGCTGGAAAAGCCCATCGGCCATGACCTGGGGTCGTCCCGCGAGGTGAATGACGCGGTGGCGCGTTTCTTCCCGGAAGACCGCACCTACCGCATCGATCATTACCTGGGCAAGGACACGGTGCAGAACCTCATCGCCCTGCGCTTTGCCAACAGCCTGTTCGAGACGCAGTGGAACCAGAACCACATTTCCCATGTGGAGATCACCGTCGCGGAAACCGTCGGCATCGAGGGCCGCTGGGGCTACTTCGACCAGGCCGGCCAGCTGCGCGACATGATCCAGAACCACCTGCTGCAGCTGCTCTGCCTGATCGCCATGGACCCGCCCAGCGACCTCTCGGCCGACAGCATCCGCGACGAGAAGGTCAAGGTGCTCAAGGCGCTGGCGCCGATTGCGCCGGAGCACCTCGGTCAGCAGCTGGTGCGCGGCCAGTACGTGGCCGGCAGCATCCTCGGGCGCCAGGTGCCGGGCTATCTGGAGGAGGAAAACTCCAACACCCAGAGCGACACCGAGACCTTCGTCGCCCTGCGGGCCGAGATCTGCAACTGGCGCTGGGCGGGTGTGCCCTTCTATCTGCGGACCGGCAAGCGCATGCCGCAGAAGCTGTCGCAGATCGTCATCCACTTCAAGGCGCCGCCGCATTACATCTTCGCCCCCGAGCAGCGCCAGCTGATCGGCAACAAGCTGATCATCCGCCTGCAGCCGCAGGAGGGCATCTCGCTGCTGGTGATGACCAAGGACCAGGGCCTGGACAAGGGCATGCAGCTGCGCAGCGGCCCGCTGCAGCTGAACTTCTCGGAAACCTACAAGAGCCCGCGCATCCCCGACGCCTACGAGCGTCTGCTGCTGGAAGTGATGAAGGGCAACCAGAACCTCTTCGTGCGCAAGGACGAAATCGAATACGCCTGGAAGTGGTGCGACCAGCTGATCGACGGCTGGCAACGCGTCGGCGCGCCTCCCAAACCCTACGCAGCAGGCAGCTGGGGACCGGCTGCCTCGATTGCCCTGATCAGCCGTGACGGCAGGAGTTGGTATGACGATCTCTAATCTCGATCTGCCTGTGCAGACCCTCGGTTTCAGCCTCGGCAACGCCGACCAGCTGGCGGGCGAACTGGCGCTGACGGTGAGCAACGCCCTGCGCAGTGCGATCGCCGAGCGCGGTGCGGCGACCCTGGTGGTGTCCGGCGGCCGCAGCCCGATCGCCTTCTTCGAGCGCCTGGCGCAGCAGGAACTGGACTGGACCAAGGTCACCATCAGCCTTGCCGACGAGCGCTGGGTGCCGGTCAGCCATTCCGACAGCAACGAAGGCCTGTTGCGCCGCCATCTGCTGCAGGGGCCGGCCGCTGCGGCGCGCCTGGTCGGCCTGTACCAGAGCGCGGCCAGCCTGGAGCAGGCCGCCGAACGCGCCGACGCCGTATTGGCCAAACTGCCGCCGATCGACGTGCTGGTGCTGGGCATGGGCGAGGACGGCCACACCGCCTCGCTGTTCCCCGACAGCCCGAACCTGGAAGCGGCGCTCGACCCGCGTGGTGCGCGGCGCTGCCTGCCGATGCAGGCGACGAGCGTACCGCGCCAGCGCCTGAGCATGTCCCTGGCGCTGCTGGCCAGCGCGCGGCTGACCCTGCTCGCCCTGCACGGCCCGGGCAAGCTGGCCACGCTCAACCAGGCCCTGGCCGGCGAATCCTACGAAGCGATGCCGATCCGCGCCTTCCTCGCCCGTCCCCTCGAAATCTACTGGTGCCCCTGAGGCCGCAAGGAATCTTCCATGACATCTACCCAAACCCGCGCCGTCAGCATGACCGACAAGATCGCCCTGATCGACCAGTGGTGCAGTGCCGCGCGCATCCTCCCGGTGATCACCATCGAGCGAGAGGCGGACATCCTGCCGCTGGCCGACGCCCTGGCCGCCGGTGGCCTCAAGGTGCTGGAAATCACCCTGCGCTCGGCGCTGGGTCTGAGCGCCATCCGCCTGCTGCGTGAGCAGCGCCCCGAACTTATCTTCGGTGCCGGTACCGTGCTGGATGCCGCCATGCTGGCCCAGGCCGAGGCGGCCGGTGCGCAATTCATCGTCTCTCCGGGCAGCACTGGCGAGCTGCTGGATGCCGCGTTGCACAGCCCGTTGCCGCTGCTGCCGGGCGTGGCCAGCGCCTCGGAAATCATGCTCGGTTACGCCCTGGGTTACCGCCGCTTCAAGCTGTTCCCGGCCGAAGTCTGTGGCGGCGTCGCCGCACTCAAGGCGCTGGGCGGGCCGTTCGGCAATATCCGTTTCTGCCCGACCGGTGGCGTCAACGCGCGCAACGCCAGGGACTACCTGGCGCAGTCCAATGTGATGTGCGTTGGTGGCACCTGGATGGTCGACGCCAAGGCCGTGCGTGCTGGCGACTGGGCCTCCATCGAAAGCGCCACGCGCCAGGCCCTGCAGGCGCTGGACAGCGCAGCGCCAGCCGAACTGCCGCGCGACTTCGACGTGCGCGCCGAGCGTGCCGAACAGCGCGAGCTGTAATCCGTCCGACCCATCGCGGTGGGCGTGGGGCCTGCCGTGATCGCCCCGATTCGCTACCTGGAGGTTCCATGACTACTGCGCGCCCGCTTGCCGACCTGTTTCCCCGTCTCGATGAGATTCCCGCTGCCTATCAGCCGGATGCTCCGGTCGAGCAGCGCGACTATCTGGTCGATGGCGAGTTGATGCACTGGGACGGCCCGCTGGCGGAAGTTCGCAGCCCGGTGTATCTGCGCGAGGTCGATGGCAGCGAGCGTCAGGTGGTGCTGGGCAGCACGCCGCTGCTGGATGCCGACGCCGCGCTGCGTGCACTGGACGCCGCCGTTGCCGCCTATGACTACGGCCGCGGAGCCTGGCCGACCATGCGTGTGGCCGAGCGTATCGCCCATGTCGAGGCCTTCCTGGCGCGTATGCGCGAGCAGCGCGAGGCGGTGGTCAAATTGCTGATGTGGGAGATCGGCAAGAACCTCAAGGATTCGGAGAAGGAATTCGACCGCACCTGCGACTACATCGTCGACACCATCCATGCGCTGAAGGAACTGGACCGCAGCTCCAGCCGCTTCGAGCTGGAGCAGGGCACCCTCGGGCAGATCCGCCGCGTGCCCATGGGCGTGGCGCTGTGCATGGGGCCGTACAACTACCCGCTGAACGAAACCTTCACCACGCTGATCCCGGCGCTGATCATGGGCAACACCGTGGTGTTCAAGCCGGCCAAGTTCGGCGTACTGCTGATCCGCCCGCTGCTCGAAGCCTTCCGCGACAGCTTCCCGGCGGGGGTCATCAACGTCATCTACGGCCGCGGTCGCGAGACGGTCAGCGCGCTGATGGCCAGCGGCAAGGTCGACGTGTTCGCCTTTATCGGCACGCACAAGGGCGCCGCCGACCTGAAGAAACTGCACCCGCGTCCGCACCGCCTGCGCGCCGCGCTGGGGCTGGATGCGAAGAACCCGGGCATCGTCCTGCCGCAGGTCGATCTCGACAATGCCGTGGAGGAGGCGGTGATCGGCGCGCTGTCGTTCAACGGCCAGCGCTGCACCGCACTGAAGATCCTCTTCGTGCATGAGGCGGTGCTCGATGGCTTCCTCGAACGCTTCGCTGCGCGGGTCAACGCGCTCAAGGCGGGCATGCCCTGGGAGCCGGGCGTGGCGCTGACGCCGCTGCCGGAGCCGGGCAAGACCGATTACCTGCATGCGGTGCTGGAAGACGCCGTGGGCAAGGGCGCGCGGGTGATCAACGCCGGCGGCGGCGAGTCGCACCAGACCTTTTTCCAGCCGGCAGTGCTGAGCCCGGTGGATTCGTCCATGCGTGTCTATCACGAAGAGCAGTTCGGCCCGCTGGTGCCGGTGGTGCCCTACCGCGACCTGCAGGAGGTGATCGACTACGTCACCGCCTCCGACTACGGCCAGCAGCTGTCGATCTTCGGCAACGACCCGGCGCAGGTAGGCCGGCTGGTGGATGCTTTCGTCAACCAGGTCGGGCGCATCAACATCAACGCCCAGTGCCAGCGCGGACCGGACAGCTATCCGTTCAACGGTCGCAAGAATTCCGCCGAGGGCACGCTGTCGGTACATGACGCCCTGCGCGTGTTCTCCATCCGTACCCTGGTGGCGACGCGCTTCAACGAGGCCAACAAGGAGCTGGTCGACCGGATCATTCGTGACCGCCAGTCGAGCTTCCTGACCACCGACTATATCTTCTGACGGAGCGCCACGATGGCCGCACCCGTGCTCGCCCAGCCGCTGTTGCTGGGCATGATGCGCCTGCTGGAATACCCCGAGCTGGGTGAGCCCCAGGCGTTGCTGGGCTTTATCGAACGCTGTGTGGAGCGCGGGCTGAACGGCTTCGACCATGCCGACATCTATGCCGGCGGGCAATGCGAGGCGCACTTCGGTGCGGCCCTGCGCCAGGCACCGGGACTGCGCCAGCGCCTGCAGATCATCGGCAAGGCCGATATCGTGCCGGCGGGACAGGACTGCTCGCGCTGGCGGGTCAAGCACTACGACTCCAGTGCCGGCTACCTGCGCCGGGCGGTGGACGACAGCCTGGCGCGACTGGGCGTGGAACGACTCGATGGTTTCCTGCTGCATCGCCCGGACCCGCTGCTGCAGGTCGACGAGGTGGCCGAGACGCTGAACGGACTGGTCGCCAGCGGCAAGGTCGGCTGGGTGGGGCTGTCCAACGCCGGCATCCTGCATTGCCAGGCACTGGCCCAGTGCGTGCCGCTGCGCTGCAACCAGATCGAGCTGTCACTGCAGGCCCAGCACTGGGTATGGGATGGCAGCCTGCATGCATTGCAGGCTGCCGGTTTGCAGGTGCTGGCCTGGTCGCCCATGGGCGGTGGACGCTTCGGCGATCGGCTATGTAGCGCACTCGATGAAGTCGCCGCCGACCGGGGCGCCACGGCCAATCAGGTGGCGCTGGCCTGGCTGCGGCAGCTGCCCGGCCGGCCGTTGCCGATCCTCGGCAGCCTGCGCTGGGAACGGATCGAGGAGGCGCTGCTGGGCGCCGAACTGGAGCTGGACCGTCCCGCCTGGTTCTACCTGAGCGAAGCGGCCCGCGGGCATGAGGTGGCGTAGGCAGGGGCTCATCTGTCGGCTATCCAAGGTGGAAAATGCTCCGCAGTTTTCCACCCTACGCGAGGTTTGTAGGTTGGATGACGCTTCACCCATCCACCGCTTGGCATTCGCGATGGAAGCCGGCACTTCCGATTCGGCACACCACCGCCCGACGCGTGATCGTGCCCCGTTCTCGTGTCGGTCTGCAGGCCAGCGATCAAGGCGCGTTGTGCGTGGTCAAAACGGTGTGCTCCTGTGCTAGGGTCGCGTCCGCCGCGGGACGACCCGCTGGCATGTCGAATCGTGCGGGGACGGCCCTGCTGTTGATGGAGTCATCGTCATGCATTCGGCTTGGATCATGCTGACCATTGCCGGCCTGTTGGAAGTGGGTTGGGCCATTGGTCTCAAGGCTTCTGAAGGCTTCACTCGCCCGCTGCCCAGTGCGCTCACCGTTGTGGCCATGGCGGGGAGCTTCTTCCTTCTTGCCCGCGCCATGCAGGTCCTTCCGGTGGGTACCGCCTATGCCATATGGGTCGGCATCGGTGCGCTGGGTACTGTAGCCCTGGGCATTCTCATCTTCGGCGAAAGCGCCTCGCCCGCGCGGCTGGTGAGCGTGCTGCTGTTGCTGGCTGGGCTGGTTGGTCTGAAGCTGAGCGCCTGAGGAGTCTCTGCGGCGCTCACTCCCGAACGTGTGCCCGTCAGTCCTGCAGCTTCAGATGCGATATATCCGGCACCACGGCGGTGGTGTCGCGCGGCTTTTCGCCCATGTCGCTGCCCACCGGGGCAAGGCTGAACTGAGAAAGGTCCACGCGCGGCGCCTCTGGCTCGGGCCGGGCGTCCTGCAGGTCGACGCCGACCGGCGCAATACCGAAGTCCGGTGCCTCGACGTCGGCGAAGGCTGCCATGTATTCGTCACGCGGCGTCACCTTGAGTGTGGCCGGGGCGTCGCTCGTTTTTCCTGCGCTGCTCTCGGCGCTGGCCGCGCTGGCCGCCGTCGATGCCGGAGGCGGCGCCAGTTCGATTTCTTCCACATCGACGGGCAGCGGTTTGATTTCTACCTGCGCGCCGGCACGCTCCATCGCCTGGCGATATTTTTCGGCCGCGGCGAAGTCCAGATTCTGCTTGATCACGATGCGCCGGCCGGAGAACAGCAGCGCGATGCGCTGGGCGTCGGCCTGGAACAGCTTGGTCAGGTTGGCCTCGACCTGCTCGAGCTTGGCGCCCGGAAGCAGTTGGCCGGAAAAGGCGATCTCGTAGAGACTCATGGTGCGGTTCCTTTTGTAACCGATGCCAGTGATCGTGGAGGCGGCGGAGCGCCTCGGGACGGAAACGTAAGCGAGGTGGCGATGATCTAGCAAAGCGCAAACTGCTGCCCTCGCCGGTGTCACAAGTTTGCATGCCGCCATAGCGTCAGGGTAGCGGTGCGAACAGGGCGTCGATGTCGCGTTCGCCAAGCTGCAAGCTGCCGTCGACTGCACCTTCGAGTACACCGGCCGCGAGTTCGGCCTTGCGCGCCTGCAACTCGCGGATGCGCTCCTCGACGGTGCCGCGGCTAATAAGACGATAGACGAAGACCGGCTTGTCCTGGCCGATGCGATAGGCGCGGTCGGTCGCCTGGTTCTCCGCAGCGGGATTCCACCAGGGATCGTAGTGGATCACCGTATCCGCCGCCGTCAGATTGAGCCCGGTGCCACCGGCCTTCAGGCTGATCAGGAACAGCGGCACTTCGCCGGCCTGGAAGCGCTCGACCGGCGTGCGTCGATCATCGGTCTCACCCGTCAGCTTGACGTACTCGATGCCGCGCTTGTGCAGCGCCTGCTCGATCAACGCCAGCATCGAGGTGAACTGGGAAAACAGCAGCACCCGTCGGCCTTCGCTCATCAGCTCGTCGAGCATCTCCAGCAGGCTGTCGAGCTTGCCGGAGCTGCTGCCGCGTGCGGCTCGTGCCGACTCACCCTTCAGCAGGCGCAGGTCGCAGCAGACCTGACGCAGCTTGAGCAGCGCCTCAAGGATGACCATCTGGCTGCGCGCGAGTCCCTTGCGCTCGATCTCGTCGCGCACCTTGCGATCCATTGCCAGCCGCAAGGTCTCGTAGACCTCGCGCTGGACGTCATTCAGTTCGACCCAGTGGACGAACTCGTTCTTGGCCGGCAGCTCAGTGGCTACCTGTTCCTTGGTGCGCCGCAACAGGAACGGCCGAATGCGGGCGCGCAGGTGCGCCAGTCGTGCATCGTCGCCGTGTTTTTCGATCGGATTGCGGTACTCCTGGGTGAAGCTTTTGGCGTCTCCAAGCCACCCGGGCATGAGGAAGTGGAATAGCGACCAGAGCTCGCCGAGGTGATTCTCCAGCGGTGTGCCGGTCAGGCACAGGCGCTGCCGGGTCTGCATTTCGCGTACGGCCTGGGCCGCTTTGCCGGACGGGTTCTTGATGTGCTGCGCCTCGTCGAGAATGAGTAGGTGCAGCGGCTGCTCACGCAGTGCGGCTATGTCGCGCGTCAGCAGCGCATAGCTGGTCAGCAGCAGATCGTGCTCGCCAAGTTCGCCGAAGTGTTTCTGTCGGGTGCTGCCCTTGATGGGGGGGGGCCGCCGGGCCGGGGGGGGGAGGAGGGGCGCCTCCAGCAGATGGATGGGCCATCGCTGC
>DAMCQE010000016.1:32684-64663 GCA_032105665.1 Pseudomonas sp.
CCGGGTGGCTTGGAGACGCCAAAAGCAAGGTCCGCGGAGGTTTTTCTGGCGGTTCCCGCCCTGGGGGGTCCGCCCCCGTAGCTGCGGGGCGAAACGACTGGCCTCGTCCTGCCAGTTGGGAATCAGGCTGGTCGGCATCACCACCAGCGCCGGGCGGTCGAGCCGTCCTGCCTGCTTTTCGGCGAGGATGTGGGCAAGGCTCTGCAGCGTCTTGCCCAGGCCCATGTCGTCGCCGAGGATGCCGCCCGCGCCCAGCTCGCGCAGCGTCTGCATCCAGACCAGGCCCTGCTGCTGGTAGGGCCGCAGTTTGCCAGCGAGCCCGGTTGGAGTCGGGCAGGACCTGATGTCAGGGTTGCGCAGGCGCGCGGCGAACTCACGCAGTCGTTCACCGCCTTTCCATTGCGGTGCCAGGCTGTCGAGCCCGGCCAGGCGCGCGCCGTCGGCCTTGCTCATACGCAGCGATGGCCCATCCATCTGCTCGCGCATGTAGAGCTCACCGAGGGTCGCCAGAATCGGCTTGATGCGTCCCAGCGGCAGCGTCACGTGCAGCGTCTGCTTGTCGTGTTGTCCCGGCCGGTCCAGTTGCACGCGCAGCTGCTCCTCATCGCTACGCAGCGCGATGGCGCGAGGGCCGAGCAATTGAGGGTTCTGGCGGATCAGCCGCAACAGGACCGGCAGCATGCCGATGCGCTGCCCGTTGACGATGATGCCGAGATCGAGATCGAACCAGTCGTCATCAGCTGACTCGTCAATCTGCGCGTACCAGCTGTCGATGGCGGTCAGGTCGTAGGCGAAGCCGGGATGGATATCGATCTGCCAGCCTTGTCGGCGCAGTTCGGGCAGTTGCTCCTGAACGAACCTGAGCCAGGCATCTTCGCCGGGCAGCTGGAACATCTCCGCCGACTCCTTCGGCAGCGCCAGGCTCTGGCGCAGCGCCGGCCGGAAGCCCAGCTGTTCAAGTTGTCTGCGCAGTGCCTGTTCGGCCTGAGGGTGGCGTGCGATCAGCTGCAGCTCGTTGCCGACCAGATGGCGGACACGTTCGCCGTCGCGTTTGCCATGGATACACGCCTCCCCGTAGAGGAACGACAGGCCGGCGCGGTGCTGATGGTCGCTGACCATGCGCTGATTGCCCGGCTGGTAGTTGATCGCCAGATGACTGCCGAGACTGAGCAGCGGTACGGGCGGCAGGTCGTCGATCAGTCGTTCGTCGCGAGGCGCCAGCGGAGGGCTCATCTGCCAGGCCCTCTGTGTCGGGATGCGGCAAGGCAGGTCAGCCGACTGTGGGCCGGATATCGGTTGTGGGCCGGATATCGGTGCGAAGTGCTCATAGTGGCTTCATTTCGATCAGCAGCCCGAGGCTGTCATGGTCGATGTAGGTCAGCCGGCCAGGGATCAGGCGAACCCGCTGCGTCAGGCGCTCGCTGGTGAGCAGTTGGCCGTACTCGCCGAAGCGGTTCACCCAAAAGGTCATGTCAGTCTGCATATAGCGCCCGGGTCTGACCCTCAGCAGACCCTGAATCGGGTAGTGCTCGAAATGGCGTTGCCCCTGGTGCAGTGCAATGGTCGGCGCATCTTCGCTGACTGCTTGCTGCCAGGCGCGTTGCAACAGTACCTGGAAGCCCTGGTCCGGCGTAAGCCTGGCGGCGACGTGCTCGAGGGCTGGCTGGCGTTCGGCGCGCCTGTCCAGCACCTGCGCACTATCGGCCCAGTCGTAGGGCGCGTGCTGGCTGGCTTCCAGTGGCGGGGCGTGGCGAAACAGGATCAGCTCGACGCGATATAGCGCCTCGGCGTGAGCCTGAGGCGCCAGCAGCGTCAGCAGCAAGACCAGATAGCGAAGTGGCATCTACGATCCTTGCTCATTGGGCGCCAGCCGCTCGAGCAGCGCTTCCAGCGTATTGAAGCGTTCCTCCGGGCGTTCCATCGGCACCTGGAATTTGAACAGCGTGGCGCCTTCGAACTTGTAGCGATTCGGCTGACTCTGGATCAGCTTGATCAGCACCATCGGGTCGACCGAGGTGTCGGCCGAGAACTCGATGCGCCCACCCTGCGGGCCTGCGTCGATCTTGGTAATGCCGAGCTTTTCCGCCTGCAGCTTGAGCAGTGTCAGGCGCACCAGGTTCTTCGTCGGTTCCGGTAGCAGGCCGAAGCGGTCGATCATCTCCACCTGCAGTTCTTTCAGCCCGTCTTCGTCGGCCGCATTGGCAATGCGCTTGTAGAGGATCAGGCGGGCATGCACATCCGGCAGGTAGTCTTCCGGGATCAGGGCTGCCAGGCGCAGGTTGATTTCCGGCCCGCCGCCGAGCGGCTGCTCCAGATTCGGCTGCTCGCCCTTGCGGATCGCCTTGACCGCGCGCTCGAGCATTTCCATATAAAGAGTGAAGCCAACCGCCTGGATCTGCCCGCTCTGGCCCTCGCCGAGCAGCTCGCCGGCGCCGCGGATTTCCAGGTCGTGGGTGGCGAGGACAAAGCCTGCACCGAGGTCCTGGGCATTGGCGATGGCCTCCAGGCGCTTCTGCGCGTCATCGGTCATTGCCTTGCGGGTCGGGGTCAGCAGATAGGCATAGGCCTGGTGATGGCTGCGGCCTACCCGGCCACGCAGCTGGTGCAGCTGCGCCAGGCCGAACTTGTCGGCGCGCTCGATGATGATGGTGTTGGCACTCGGCACGTCGATGCCGGTTTCGATAATGGTCGAGGCCACCAGCACGTTGAAACGCTTGTGGTAGAAGTCGCTCATGACCTGTTCGAGGTCACGCTCGCGCATTTGCCCGTGGCCGATCGCGACGCGTGCCTCCGGCACCAGTGCCTGCAGGTCGGCGGCGCATTTCTCGATGGTCTTCACATCGTTGTGCAGGTAATAGACCTGGCCGCCGCGCAACAGCTCGCGCAGCAGCGCCTCCTTGATCACGGTGTTCTGCTGTTCCATGACAAAGGTGCGAACCGACAGCCGGCGCGCCGGCGGCGTGGCGATGATCGACAGGTCGCGCATGCCGGCGATGGACATGTTCAGCGTGCGCGGAATCGGCGTGGCGGTCAGGGTGAGGATGTCCACCTCGCTGCGCAGCGCCTTGAGCTGCTCCTTCTGGCGCACACCGAAGCGGTGTTCCTCGTCGATGATGACCAGGCCCAGGTTGCTGAACTTGACATCGTCCTGCAGCAGCTTGTGGGTGCCGATGAGGATATCGATCTTGCCGTCGGCCAACTCGGTAATGGCGTTCTGCACTTCCTTGGCGGACTTGAAACGGCTCATCACCTCGACCCGCACCGGCCAGTCGGCGAAGCGGTCGCGGAAGCTGTTGTAGTGCTGCTGGGCGAGCAGGGTGGTGGGCACCAGCACCGCCACCTGCTTGCCGCCGTGCACGGCAATAAAGGCGGCGCGCATGGCGACTTCGGTCTTGCCGAAGCCGACATCGCCACACACGAGACGGTCCATCGGCTTGGCCGACAACAGGTCCTCGCGCACCGCGTCGATGGCGGCCTGCTGGTCCGGCGTTTCCTCGAAGGGGAACCCGGCGGCGAAGGTTTCGTAGTCGACCTGCGGGTCCTTGAAGGCATAGCCCTGGCGCGCGGCGCGGCGGGCGTAGATGTCGAGCAGTTCTGCAGCCACGTCGCGCACCTGCTCGGCGGCCTTGCGCTTGGCTTTCTGCCAGGTTTCCGAGCCGAGCTTGTGCAGTGGCGCCAGGGCGTCGTCGCTGCCGGTATAGCGGGCGATCAGATGCAGGCTGGCGACCGGCACGTAGAGTTTGGCCTCGTCAGCGTACTGCAGCAGGAGGAATTCCTGCGCCTGGCCTTCGATTTCGAGGGTGACCAGCCCCTGATAGCGGCCGACCCCATGATCGATATGCACCACCGGCGCGCCTTCGCGCAGCTCGGTGAGGTTCTTGATGACGTTGTCGCCGCCGTCGCGACTCTTCTCGCGCCGCCGGCGTTGCATGACGCGCTGGCCGAACAGCGGGCTTTCCGCGACCAGGGCGACTTCGTCCAGCAGCAAACCTTCGTCGAGCGGGGCGATGGCGATCGCCAGGCGCTCCTCGCTGGAGAGGAATCCGTCCCAGCCTTCGACTTCCTGCGGGCGCAGCTTCAGGCGCGCCAGCAGCTCCAGCAGCACTTCGCGGCGCCCCGCGGACTCGGCGGTGAACAGCACGCGCCCCGGAAAACCGTCGAGGAACTGGCGCAGCTTGCCCAGTGGCTCGCTGGCCTTGGATTCGATCGCCAGTTCCGGCAGGGGCTGCGCAGGGAAGCGCTCGCGGCCGATGCCCGGCTCCACGTCCTGCTGGCTGGCAACCACGCGCGGCCACAGCTTGAGTCGGGCGAAGCAGTCTTCCACCGGCATGAACAGCTCGGCCGGCGGCAGCAGCGGGCGCTCGGGGTCGACGCGGCGCTCCTCGTAGCGATTGCGCACGTCATTCCAGAACTGCTCGGCGGCCTGCTCGATGCCGGGCAGGGAGAACACCTGGCTGTCTTCGGGCAGATAGTCGAAGAGGGTTGCCGTCTCCTCATAGAAAAGCGGCAGGTAGTATTCGATACCGGCGGGCGTGATGCCGGTGGACAGGTCCTGGTAGATCGGGCAGCGGCGGAAGTCGACGTCGAAACGCTCGCGGAAACGTGCGCGGAAGCCGGTGACCGCTTCCTTTTTCAGCGGAAATTCCCGGGCTGGCAGCAGACGGATCGACTCGACCTTGTCGATGGAGCGCTGATTCTCCGGATCGAAAGTGCGCAGGGTTTCGATCTCGTCATCGAACAGGTCGATACGGTAGGGCAGGGCGCTGCCCATGGGGAACAGATCGATCAACGCGCCACGCACGGCAAACTCGCCATGTTCGTAGACCGTGTCCACGCAGCGATAGCCGGCCGCTTCCAGACGCAGGCGCATCTGCTCGACATCCAGCTTCTGCCCAACATCCAGCACCAGGCTCGAACCGAGCAGAAAGCGCTTGGGCGCCAGCCTGTGTAGGGCGGTGGTGATCGGCACTACCAGCACGCCATGGCTCAGTTCAGGCAGCTGGTAGAGCGTGGCGATACGCTGGGAAACGATGTCCTGGTGCGGCGAGAACAGGTCGTAGGGCAGCGTTTCCCAATCCGGAAAATGCAGAACCGGCAGATCCGGAGCGAAGAAGGCGAGTTCTTCCTGCAGGCGCTCGGCGCTCTGGCTGTCGGCGGTGAGGAGGAGCGTGAAGCGTTTGGCGTTGCTGGCTGCTTCGGCAATCGCCAGGCTCAGCGCGGCTCCTGGAAGATTGCCCCAATGTTGCTTGCCGCTGGCGGCAGGCAGAGGGGGAAGGCGCAAGACGGACACGAGTGGGCGTGGCTCCGATGGAAAAAATAGGCCGCCGGGATTGTAACTATCGAGGCGCTTGGCTGTCAGTGTTTCGTCCGCTGCAGATTGCCGGCGCTAGGGTGCGCCGTCATAATGTAGCCCCTTTTCTCAGCCCCTACATGTTGGAAGGAACTGCCCGTGACTCAGAAGCCCGACCAGTGTCTTGGTGAATGGATTGACCGCGAAGCCCTCGCCGAAGCGATGATTCCGCTGATTGGTCAGCTGTATCGCAACAACAACGTGGTGACTTCGATCTACGGCCGTGGCCTGATCAATCGTTCGGTTATCGCCATCCTCAAGGCACACCGTTTCGCCCGTCACCGCATCGCCGACGAAACCGAGCTGTCGGTGCACGACACCTTCCAGATCCTCAAGACGATGAGCGAAATGAACCTGGGCGCCGCTTCGGTGGACCTGGGCAAGCTGGTCGCCAAGTACAAGGAAGTGGGCAACGGTCGCAATCTTGAGCAGTTCGTCCGTGAAGAGCTGGCTGAGGTGGCCGACAAGCGTCACGCCGCAGCTGGTCACAAAGGCACTGACGTGGTTCTCTACGGTTTCGGCCGTATCGGCCGTCTGCTGGCGCGTATCCTGATCGAGAAAACCGGTGGTGGCGACGGCCTGCGCCTGCGCGCCATCGTCGTGCGCAAGGGCGCGGACAACGATCTGGTCAAGCGTGCCAGCCTGCTGCGTCGCGACTCGGTGCATGGTCCTTTCGATGGCACCATCACCATCGACGAAGAGAACAGCACCATCACCGCCAACGGCAACCTGATTCAGGTGATCTACTCCAACGATCCGTCCTCGGTGGATTACACCCAGTACGGCATCGAAAACGCACTGCTTGTCGACAACACTGGCAAGTGGCGTGACGCCGAAGGCCTGGGTCAGCACCTCAAGTGCCCGGGTGTTGCTCGCGTCGTATTGACCGCGCCGGGCAAGGGTGAGCTGAAGAACATCGTGCATGGCATCAACCATGGCGACATCACCGCCGATGACAAGATCATCTCCGCTGCATCCTGCACCACCAACGCCATCGTGCCGGTGCTCAAGGCGGTGAACGATCAGTACGGTATCGTCAACGGTCACGTGGAAACGGTGCATTCGTACACCAACGACCAGAACCTGATCGACAACTTCCACAAGGGCAGTCGTCGTGGTCGCAGCGCTGCGCTGAACATGGTGATCACCGAAACGGGTGCCGCCACCGCTGCGGCCAAGGCGCTGCCGGTGCTCAAAGGCAAGCTGACTGGCAACGCGATCCGCGTCCCGACGCCGAACGTGTCCATGGCAATTCTCAACCTGAACCTGGAGAAGGCCACCAGTCGCGAAGAGATCAACGAGTACCTGCGCCAGATGGCCATGCACTCGGATCTGCAGAAACAGATCGACTTCGTCAACTCGCAGGAAGTTGTATCCACTGATTTCGTCGGATCGCGCCATGCCGGCGTGGTGGATGCCGAAGCGACCATTTGCAACGACAACCGTGTCGTGCTTTACGTCTGGTACGACAACGAGTTCGGCTACAGCTGTCAGGTCGTGCGGGTGATGGAAGACATGGCAGGGGTTAACCCGCCAGCCTTCCCGCGCTAAACGCTGCGGACGGTGAAATCGAAACGGGAGCCTCGGCTCCCGTTTCGCTTTTCTGGGCGGTAGTAATAGCGCGAGCTGCCGGGGTTGAGCGGCCGAGCGGTGGGCTCGATTTCGTGCGCCGCTAATTTTGCTTCTCTTGTTTCGAGTCAAAAATCCGCAATGCTTGGGTGGTCAGTCAAGGTCCGCGACCTCTATAATCGGGCGGATTTTTTACCTGGGTCCGCGACATGGTGTCGCGTCAATAACGTATTGGCGCGCGCGGCGCAATCCTACTTTGCGCCATGCCGCTGGGCCTGCAAAAAAAGCTTTCTAAAATCAGTGGTTAGGCAAACCGATGATCAATATAAAACGAGGGCTTGACTTGCCCATAGTCGGCGCGCCGACGCAGCGTATCGAGGCCGGAAGGCCCGTACGCAGCGTCGCCGTCATCGGCTTCGACTATCCGACCATGAAGCCCACCATGGCTGTGCAGGTCGGTGATCGGGTCAAGCTGGGGCAGATCCTTTTTTCCGACAAGAAGTCCGAAGGCGTTCACTACACGGCGCCCGGTGCTGGCGTCGTCAGTGCAGTGCACCGCGGTGAAAAGCGCGTGCTGCAGTCGGTGGTCATCGACCTCGAGGGCGATGACGAAATCACCTTCGCGAGCTACTCGTCCGACCAGCTGGAAGGCCTGAGCAGCGAACAGGTGCGCGAGAACCTGCAGCAGTCCGGCCTGTGGACCGCACTGCGCACGCGTCCGTTCAGCAAGGTGCCGGCGGTCGATGCGGTGCCTAACTCCATCTTCGTGACAGCCATTGATACGCATCCCTTGGCGGCCGATCCTGCGGTGATCATCGCCGAACAGGCAGAAGCCTTCGAGGCAGGCCTCAAGGTGCTGGGCAACCTGGCCAAAGTGTTCCTGTGCAAGGCCCCAGGCGCGTCGCTGCCCGGCGAATCCCTGGCCAAGGTTCAGGTCGAGGCCTTCAGCGGCCCGCATCCGGCGGGCCTGGCAGGTACCCATATCCATTTCCTTGATCCGGTGAGTGCAAGCAAAAGCGTCTGGACCATCGGTTATCAGGACGTGATCGCCGTCGGCAAGCTGTTCACCAGCGGACGCCTGTGGGTCGAGCGCGTCGTCGCTCTGGGCGGCCCGGTCGTCGAGAATCCTCGCCTGGTTCGCACCCGCCTCGGTGCCAACCTCGACGAGCTGACTGCCGGCGAACTGCAGCCTGGCGCCAATCGCGTCGTATCCGGCTCGTTGCTGGGCGGCCGTACCGCCCATGGCGCGTTCGCCTATCTCGGTCGCTACCACCAGCAGGTGTCGTGCCTGCGCGAGGGCAAGGAGCGCGAGATGCTGCACTACATGCGTGCCGGCGTGGAGAAGCACTCCATCCTCAACATCTATATCTCCAAGCTGATGGGCGGCAAGAAGTTCGCGTTCTCCACATCCACCAACGGCAGTCCGCGCGCCATGGTGCCGGTGGGCAACTACGAGGAGGTCATGCCTCTGGACGTGCTGCCGACCCAGCTGCTGCGTGCCTTGATCGTGGGCGACACCGAGGTGGCGCAAAAGCTTGGCTGCCTTGAGCTGGATGAAGAAGATCTGGCGCTGTGCACCTACGTCTGTGCCGGCAAGTACGAATACGGCCCGATCCTGCGGGACAATCTGACCCGCATCGAGAAGGAGGGTTAAGGCATGGGCATTCGCGCATTCCTCGACAAGATCGAGCATCACTTCGAAAAAGGCGGCAAGTACGAAAAGTGGTACGCACTGTACGAAGCGGCCGACACCTTCCTGTATCGTCCCGGTAGCGTCACCAAGACCACCGCTCACGTGCGCGACGGCATCGACCTCAAGCGCATGATGATCACCGTCTGGCTGTGCACCTTCCCGGCGATGTTCTTCGGCATGTGGAACACCGGCTACCAGGCCAACCTGATCTATGCGCAAAGCCCCGATCTGCTGGCTGCCCAGGAAGGCTGGCGTTTTGCGCTGATCGGTGCTTTTGCCGGCTTCGATCCCAACAGCCTGTGGGACAATTTCATCCAGGGCGCGGCCTACTTTCTGCCCATCTACGCGGTGACATTCATCGTCGGTGGCTTCTGGGAAGTGCTGTTCGCCTCGATCCGCAAGCATGAAGTCAACGAAGGTTTCTTCGTGACCTCCGTGCTGTTCGCCCTGATCCTGCCGCCGACCATCCCGCTGTGGCAGGTCGCGCTGGGCATCAGCTTCGGCGTGGTGATCGGCAAGGAAATCTTCGGCGGTACCGGCAAGAACTTCCTCAACCCGGCGCTGACCGCGCGGGCCTTCCTGTTCTTCGCCTATCCGGCACAGATGTCCGGTGATGCAGTGTGGACCGCGGTCGATGGCTATGCTGGTGCAACCGCGCTGAGCCTAGGCTTCGCAGGTGGCATCGAGAATGTGATCAGCAGCGGCATCACCTGGATGGACGCCTTCGTCGGCACCATTCACGGCTCGATCGGTGAAACCAGCACCCTGGCCATCTTCATCGGCGGCGCCGTCCTGATCGGCAGCAAGATTGCCTCCTGGCGCATCGTCACCGGCGTGATGCTGGGCATGATTGCGCTGAGCACGCTGTTCAATCTGATCGGCTCCGAGACCAACCCGCTGTTCGGCATGCCCTGGTACTGGCACATGGTCGTCGGTGGCTTCGCCTTCGGCATGATCTTCATGGCGACCGACCCGGTGTCGGCCTCCATGACCAATACCGGCAAGTGGGTGTTCGGCATCCTCATCGGTGTCATGGTCGTGCTGATCCGCGTGGTCAACCCCGCCTTCCCGGAAGGCATGATGCTGGCGATCCTGTTCGCCAACCTGTGTGCGCCGCTGATTGACCATTTCGTCATTCAGGCCAATATCAAGCGGAGGCTGGCACGTAATGTCTAGTCAGAAAGAATCCACCGTTCGCACGCTGACGGTAGCCCTGTTGGTCTGCCTGGTGTGCTCCATCTTCGTGGCCGGTGCCGCCGTGGCATTGCGTCCGACCCAGCAAGAAAACCGCCTGCTGGACAAGCAGCGCAGCATCCTGGCCATTGCCGGCCTGGGTGAGGCCGGGATGTCCGCGAACAAGGTCAAGCAGCTGTTCAACGAGCGTATCGTTGCGCGTCTGGTCGATCTGGAAACCGGCAAGTTCAGCGACGAGTTCGACGCCAAGACCTTCGATCCGCTGGTCGCGGCCAAGGACCCTGCGCTGTCCAAGGCCCTGCCAGGCGAGCAGGACATCGCCTCGATCAAGCGTCGTGAGCGTTACAGCACTGTCTATATCGTCGAAGGCCAGGGCGAAGGCGAGATCGATACGCTGATCCTGCCGGTGCGCGGTTACGGTCTGTGGTCCACCCTCTATGGCTTCATGGCCGTCAAGGGTGATCTGGATACCGTGGCGGGCTTCGGCTTCTATCAGCACGGCGAAACACCCGGCCTCGGTGGTGAGGTCGACAATCCGAAATGGCGCGGCCAGTGGCCGGGCAAGGAACTGTTCGACGACAACGGCAAGCTGGCCGTACAGATCGTCAAGGGCGGGGTCGACCCGCAGAGCCCGCGTGCCAATCATCAGGTCGACGGCCTGGCCGGCGCGACCCTGACCAGCAACGGTGTCAACAGCCTGTTGCGGTTCTGGCTGGGCGAGAACGGCTTCGGTCCATTTATCGCTAATCTGCGCGCTGGGGAGGCTTGATCATGTCGCAACCCACTGTGAAAGAAGTACTGCTCAACCCGATCTTCAACAATAACCCCATTGGCCTGCAGATCCTCGGGATCTGTTCGGCACTGGCGGTGACCTCCAACCTCAACACCGCGTTGGTCATGTCGGTGGCGCTGACCCTGGTCTGTGCCTTCTCGAACCTGTTCATCTCGATGATCCGCAGCCAGATCCCGAACTCGATCCGCATGATCGTGCAGATGGTGATCATCGCCTCGCTGGTTATCCTGGTTGACCAGGTGCTCAAGGCCTATGCCTTCTCGCTGTCCAAGCAGCTGTCGGTGTTCGTTGGCCTGATCATCACCAACTGCATCGTGATGGGGCGTGCCGAAGCCTTCGCCATGCAGAACCCCCCGTTGCTGTCGTTCTTCGACGGTATCGGCAACGGCCTGGGCTACAGCGCGATGCTGATCGCCCTGGGCATCATTCGCGAGCTGACCGGCGCCGGCAAGCTGATGGGCTACACCATTCTGCCGGCCGTCAATGACGGCGGCTGGTACCTGCCCAACGGCATGATGCTGCTGCCGCCCTCGGCGTTCTTCCTGATCGGCCTGTTCATCTGGGGCATCCGTGCCTGGAAGAAGGAGCAGGTCGAGAAGCCTGCCTTCAAGATGGCGCCGCAAGTCTCCAGCAAGGAGGCTTACTAATGGAGCATTACATCAGCCTGTTCGTCCGCGCCGTGTTCATCGAGAACATGGCCCTGGCGTTCTTCCTCGGCATGTGTACCTTCATCGCGATCTCGAAGAAGGTGGAAACCGCCATCGGTCTGGGTATCGCGGTCATCGTGGTGCAGACCATCACCGTGCCGGCCAACAACCTGATCTACACCTACCTGCTCAAGAGCGGTGCGCTGGCCTGGGCCGGCCTGCCTGAAGTGGACCTGAGCTTCCTGGGTCTGCTGAGCTACATCGGTGTGATCGCGGCCATCGTGCAGATTCTCGAGATGACGCTCGATAAGTACGTACCCAGCCTGTACAACGCGCTGGGCGTGTTCCTGCCGCTGATCACCGTGAACTGCGCCATCATGGGTGGCACGCTGTTCATGGTCGAGCGCGACTACAACCTCGGCGAGAGCGTGGTGTACGGCATGGGCTCCGGCCTGTCCTGGGCGCTGGCGATCGCGCTGCTGGCGGGGATTCGCGAGAAGCTCAAGTACAGCGACGTGCCGGATGGTCTGCAGGGGCTTGGCATCACCTTCATCACCATCGGACTGATGTCGCTGGGCTTCATGTCTTTCTCTGGCGTACAGCTGTAAGGACGGGACGAACTGATGAGTTACGAAATTTTCCTCGCCATCGGTATGTTCACCGCCATCGTGCTTGCGCTGGTGGTGATCATCCTGGCTGCGCGCGCCAAGCTGGTATCCAGCGGCGATGTGTCCATCGAAATCAATGGCGAACGAACCATTACCGTGCCCGCCGGCGGCAAGCTGCTGCAGACCCTGGCTGCCAACAACATATTTCTCTCGTCCGCCTGTGGCGGCGGTGGTACCTGCGCGCAGTGCAAGTGCATCGTCGAGAGTGGTGGTGGCGAAATGCTGCCCACCGAGGAGTCGCACTTCACCCGTCGTGAGGCGGGTGAGGGCTGGCGCCTGTCCTGCCAGACTCCAGTCAAGGCGGACATGAAGATCGAAGTGCCGGAAGAAGTCTTCGGCGTGAAGAAGTGGGAGTGCACTGTCGAGTCCAATCCCAACGTCGCGACCTTCATCAAGGAACTGACACTCAAGCTGCCGGAGGGCGAGAACGTCGACTTCCGCGCTGGTGGTTATGTGCAGCTCGAGTGCCCGCCGCATGAAGTGCGTTACCGGGACTTCGATATTCAGGAAGAGTATCGCGGCGACTGGGACAAGTTCGACCAGTGGAAGTACGTGTCGAAGTGCGACGAGACCGTCATTCGCGCCTACTCTATGGCGAACTATCCGGAAGAGCGTGGCCTGGTGAAGTTCAACATCCGTATCGCCTCACCGCCGCCAGGCCGTGACGACATTCCGCCGGGCAAGATGTCATCCTATGTCTTCAGCCTGAAGCCGGGCGACAAGATCACCGTTTACGGACCGTTCGGCGAGTTCTTCGCCAAGGACACCGACGCCGAGATGGTCTTCATCGGCGGTGGCGCGGGGATGGCACCGATGCGCTCGCACATCTTCGACCAGCTCAAGCGTCTCAAGTCCAAGCGCAAGATGAGCTTCTGGTATGGCGCGCGCTCCATGCGCGAGGCCTTCTACGTGGAAGAGTACGACCAGTTGCAGGCGGAGAATCCGAACTTCCAATGGCATCTGGCCCTGTCCGATCCGCTGCCGGAAGATAACTGGGATGGCCCGACCGGCTTTATCCACAACGTGCTGTACGAGAACTATCTGAAGGATCATCCGGCTCCGGAAGATTGCGAGTTCTACATGTGCGGGCCGCCCATGATGAACGCATCAGTGATCAAGATGCTCACCGACCTCGGCGTCGAGCCGGAGAATATTCTGCTCGACGACTTCGGCGGCTAGCATGACCCGAGCGTCACTGCAGGCTCTCCATGCTGTCGTGTACCTCCGGCCCGTCATCGCTGTCGCTCTCGCGGCAGCCCTGACGGGCTGTCTGTTTCAGGACAGGGTTGAGGTCATCAGCGGCCCAACTATGGGCAGCACCTATACCGTCAAGTACGTAAGCAGCGGCGACGTCCCCTCCAGGGAAGAGCTGCACGGTGAGGTCGAGGCCATTCTCGGCGACATCGATAAACAGCTGTCCACCTACCGTAGCGATTCCGACGTCGAGCGCTTCAATGCGCTGCCCGCCGGAAGCTGCGAGCCGATGCCGGATACGGTGCGCGAATTGGTCGCAGCGGGCGATCAGCTATCGGCCGACAGCGATGGCGCGTTCGATCTTACACTCGAGCCATTGCTGAACCTTTGGGGCTTCGGTCCGCAAGGTCGTGCCGAACAGGTTCCATCCGCGGCGGATATCGAGGCGGCGCGGGCGTTGACCGGCCATCGGCATCTACGTATCGATGGCGATCAGTTGTGCAAGGCGGTGGCGCTGCAGCTGGACTTCAACAGTATTGCTGCCGGTTATGCGGTTGATCGCGTTGTCGATCGTTTGAAGGCGCTCGGCGTAGAGAGTTACCTCGTTGAGATCACTGGCGAGCTCAAGGCTGAGGGCCGCAAGCCCGATGATTCACCGTGGCGCATAGCCATTGAAGCGCCCAGGGATGACCAGCGGGTTGCGCAGAAGATCGTCGAACTCGATGGTCTGGGCGTATCCACCTCCGGCGACTATCGAAACTATTTCGAGCAGGACGGCCGGCGTTATTCACATACCCTGGACCCGCAAAGCGGCAGACCGATCGAGCATCACCTCGCTGCGGTGACGGTCATCGATAAATCGACTTTGCGTGCTGACGGGTTGTCTACCGCGTTGATGGTGCTCGGCCCCGAGCGGGGGCTGGCACTGGCAGAGCGTAATGCGATCGCCGCGTTCTTCGTCGTGCGCGAGGGGCAAGGCTTCGTAACAACGAGCACCAAGGCTTTTGACGAGCTGTTCGGTGCGGGAGTAGAGCAATGACTTGGTTACTGGTTTTTCTGGTGATGCTGCTTGTGGTATTCGGCATGGCCATCGGCGTGATCATGGGACGCAAGCCCATCGCGGGTTCCTGCGGGGGTATCGCCAATCTGGGCATCGAGAAGGAGTGCTCCATCTGTGGCGGTAGCCGCGAGAAGTGCGAAGAAGTGAACGAGGCGAAGAACGCGGGTAACGCCGATCTCGCCTACGACGCCACCAAGCGTTGATGTGAACCTTTGCGCGTCCAGGCAGCCCTGAGCGGACTTGCCTGGCCGGGCTCGCTGACGGGCACGGCGCGCGCAGAGCTTGAAAGAAGTGGCTGGTTTGCGTCTTTGGACATCGGCGAATTCGTTGACAGCAGCGGCGTCTCCCGCTGCGTTTTCAGGAGTGTATATGGCGGTCTATAACTACGATTTGGTGGTATTGGGTTCCGGTCCGGCCGGGGAGGGCGCGGCAATAAATGCCGTCAAGGCGGGACGCAAGGTCGCCGTGGTAGATAACCGTCCGCTGGTTGGGGGCAACTGCACACACCTGGGCACCATCCCGTCCAAGGCCTTGCGCCATTCGGTACGGCAGATCATGCAGTACAACACCAACCCGCTGTTCCGCCAGATCGGCGAACCACGCTGGTTCTCCTTTCCGGACGTGCTGAAGAGTGCCGAGAAGGTCATCAGCAAGCAGGTCACTTCCCGCACGAGTTACTACGCGCGTAACCGCATCGATACCTTCTTCGGGACTGCCAGCTTCTCCGATGAGCAGAGCGTCGAAGTGGTCTGCCTCAATGGCATGGTGGAAAAGCTGGTTGCCAGCCAGTTCGTCATCGCCACCGGCTCGCGCCCGTATCGACCGGCTGATATCGACTTCAATCACCCGCGTATCTACGACAGCGACACCATTCTTACTCTCAGTCACACGCCGCGCCGGATGATCATCTACGGGGCCGGCGTCATTGGTTGCGAATATGCATCAATCTTCAGCGGTCTGGGCGTGCTGGTTGACCTGATCGACAACCGCGAGCAGCTGCTCAGCTTCCTCGATGACGAGATTTCCGATGCGCTCAGCTATCACCTGCGCAACAACAACGTGCTGATTCGTCACAACGAAGAGTACGAGCGGGTTGAGGGACTGGAGAACGGCGTGATCCTGCATCTCAAGTCGGGCAAGAAGATCAAGGCAGACGCATTCCTCTGGAGCAACGGACGTACCGGCAATACCGACAAGCTCGGTCTGGAGAACATCGGTCTCAAGGCCAACAGTCGTGGTCAGGTCCAGGTTGATGAGCACTACCGCACCGAGATCGGCAATATCTACGCTGCCGGCGATGTGATCGGTTGGCCGTCGCTGGCCAGTGCCGCTTATGACCAAGGCCGCTCGGCAGCGGGCAGCATCGTCGAGAATGACTCCTGGCGTTTCGTCGATGACGTACCGACCGGTATCTACACCATTCCCGAGATCAGCTCGATCGGCAAGAATGAGCGCGAACTGACCCAGGCGAAGATTCCCTATGAAGTCGGTAAGGCGTTCTTCAAAAGCATGGCGCGGGCGCAGATTTCGTTCGAGCCAGTGGGCATGCTGAAGATTCTCTTCCACCGCGAAACGCTGGAAGTGCTCGGTGTGCACTGCTTCGGTTATCAGGCTTCGGAGATCGTGCACATTGGCCAGGCGATCATGAACCAGAAGGGGCCGGCGAACAGCATCAAGTACTTCGTCAACACCACCTTCAACTACCCGACAATGGCCGAAGCCTACCGCGTCGCTGCGTTCGACGGGCTCAACCGGCTTTTTTGAGAAGCTCCGGCCGCTGGCCTGAGGCGGCTGGAGAGGGCGGCGACTCCCGTGATTGGCATTGGCCGAACCGGGAGAGCTTCTGATCAGGTGAGGGTGAATCCGGCAGCGGCCTGCGCTGCCGGATCGTGCCGCGGTGTGTTGGCTGTCAGGATCGCGATAGGGTACTGACCGCCAGGCCGGGGTAGTCGGTGATCAGGCTGTCGACGCCGAAGTCGGCCAGGCGGCGCATCAGGGCCGGTTCATTGACTGTCCAAACCGATACATGCAGGCCCTGTTTACGGGCTTTTTCCAGACGCTCCGGGGTGCACAGCGTCCACTTCAGCGCCAGTAGGTTGCAGCCATATTGACGGGCGACCTTCAGTGGATCGAGCCAGTTGTACTCGGCTACCAGCCCGCGTGAGATCTCCGGCGCAAGCCGCTTCAGCGCACGCAGCACTTCACGAGAGCTCGACGTGACGGTGATGCGATCGAGCAATCGATACCGTTCGGCCAGCTCCTTGATCGCTATGACCGTACGCGCGGCGCGCACCCGCGAAGCACTCTTGACCTCGAGCTGCCAGTGCTCGAAATCGCATTTTTCGAATAGCTCGCTCAGCCTGGGAATAGGGCAGGGCGTCTTCCAGCCAGGCCCCCCTTCCCTGGCGTCGTAGTTAACCAGCTCGTCGGCATCATGTTGCACGACCTTTCCCCGGCGGCCGGTGGTGCGCTTGAGCGTCGGGTCGTGGATGACCATCAGTTCGCCGTCGCGGGAAAGATGCAGGTCCAGCTCGCAGCGGCGCACACCATGCTGCAGGCATTGCTCGAAGCTTGCCAGGGTGTTTTCTGGCGCTTCGCCTTTGGCGCCGCGATGGCCGTAGATGAGTGTCACGGTTGCAAGTCTTCCTTAGGGGGTGATGGGGCGCGTTGATGATGGCGCACGCTGTTGATCACCCAATCGCCTTCGAAGTACACGGAAAATTCCCGGTAATCCCAGCGGGTGATCGGCGGCTGGCCGACGGCGGGTCGCTCTTCATCGGCCAGGCCGAAGCGGTCCAGTACCTGGTTCTTCGAGTCGCCACGAGTCGGCATGGTCATTTCCGGCAGGCCTTGTTGGCCAACAGGTATCCGAATGTCTTCGGCGAACAGGGGTGGACTGAATGTCAGTACGAGCAGCAGAGTCGCCAGGCGGCGCATCGGTCAATCTCCTTGCAGGCTTTCCAGGGCCAGGCGCCGCTCCAGCGCCTGTTTCTGCAGGATATGTCGTGCGAGCAACTGTCGCTGTGCATCAGTCAACGCTTCGAACTCTGTACCGATATCGTAACGCCCGTCATCCATCGGCGTGCAGTAGATGACCCGCGCGGCCAGCACAAGGCCAAGCCCCTGGGGCAGCAGAATCAGTTTCAGCGTGAGCCTCTCTCCTTCAGCCCTGGGCTGC
The DNA here is from genome assembly GCA_032105665.1 of Pseudomonas sp. GTDB lineage: Bacteria > Pseudomonadota > Gammaproteobacteria > Pseudomonadales > Pseudomonadaceae > Stutzerimonas. Next base: position 50,031 of record DAMCQE010000016.1, read on the forward strand.
TCGCTGGCGAAGCTGATACCGCCTTCGGACAATATCACCGGCTGCGGTGCGCCCTGATCCTTCAGCAGATCCTGCGCCAGTGCCTGGCCCAGGAGTTCGATTCGTTTGTTCTGCACCTTCAGGTAGTTGGCCAGCGTGCGATTGCTCTCGGCAATCTGCCGCAACAAATGCTGCGCTTCGAAATCAAGTTGGTGCAGCTCGCCGAGCAGGCTGAAAAGCGGCGGTAGGGGCGCTGCGTCGGCCTCCTGGCCTTGGTCGGCCGGGATGATTTCCAGTGCCACACGATCCTCGATACGGTAGTATTCGCGGCGTTCTTCAGTGTCTTGTGTAGGCATGGCGATACCCGGGATGCAGTAATGGCCAGAGTGTATCAGGCCCCGCGGTGACGTCAGCTGCATGTTGTTTTTTCCCCCGCCAGCGAACCCGTCGATCTTATGTTCAGACCGCTGTCCGTCTTTATCGGCGCGCGTTACACCCGCGCCAGACGTCGTAGCCTCTTCGTCTCCTTCATCTCCCTGACATCCATGATCGGGCTCGCCCTGGGTGTGCTCGTGATGATCGTCGTGCTTTCCGTGATGAACGGCTTTGATCACGAGATGCGTACCCGCGTGTTGGGCATGGTGCCGCATGCGACGATCGAAAGCCCGACGCCAATTGGCGACTGGCAGACACTTGGGAAGCGCCTCGAAGGGCACTCCCAGGTCGCGGCGACGGCACCTTTCATTCAAAGCCAGGGGTTGCTGACCCATCAGGGCCAGGTGACGAAGATCCTGATCAACGCCGTGGACCCCGAGGCCGAACGGCGGGTTTCGATCATCGATCAGTTTTTCCGTGAAGGTTCGCTGGACGATCTTGCCGCAGGCGAGTTCGGCATCGTCATCGGTGACAAGGCTGCGACTAAGCTCGGTGTCGGCGTGGGTGACAAGATCACCTTCGTGGCGCCCGAAGTCACCGTGACTCCAGCGGGGATGTTCCCGCGCATGAAGCGTTTTACCGTGACCGGAATCTTTCATGTCGGAGCCGGCGAGATCGATGGCTACGTTGCGCTGGCGAACATCGCTGACATAGCACGGCTGCAGCGCTGGAAGCCGGACCAGGTCCAGGGAGTTCGTCTGCGTTTCGACGACCTGTTCCAGGCGCCCCGCATTGCCTGGGAGCTGGCCGGCCAGCTCGGCGATGATTTCTATTCCCGTGACTGGACCCGCACCCATGGCAACCTGTACCAGGCGATTCGCATGGAGAAGGCCATGATCGGACTGTTGTTGCTGCTGATCGTGGCGGTGGCGGCGTTCAACATCATTTCGACGCTGGTGATGGTAGTAACCGACAAGCGCGGCGATATCGCCATTCTTCGCACGCTGGGCGCGACGCCGAAACAGATCATGGCGATATTCATGGTCCAGGGTACGGTGATCGGCGTCGTCGGCACCTTGGTCGGGGCGCTGCTGGGCATGTTCGCGGCAGTCAATGTCAGCAGCTGGATCGCTGCCCTGGAACGCCTGATCGGACATAAGTTTCTCAGCGCCGACGTCTATTTCATCGACTATCTGCCGTCACGGCTGATGGCGGCCGACGTCATCCAGGTCTGTGTTGCCGCGCTGGTCCTGAGTTTCCTCGCGACCCTGTATCCGGCCTGGCGCGCTGCGCGCACCCAGCCGGCAGAGGCGCTACGTTATGAGTGAACAGGTTATGAACGAGCTTTCTTCGCAAAAGCACGCGGTGCTGAGCTGCCGCAATCTTGGCAAACGCTACGAGCAGGGTCCGGAGTCGGTGGAAGTGCTGTCCGGCCTGCAACTCGAGTTGTTCCCGGGGCAGCGCGTCGCCATCGTCGGCAGTTCCGGCTCGGGCAAGAGCACCCTGTTGAACCTGCTTGGCGGGCTGGATACGCCCAGTGAGGGCAGTGTCTGGCTGGCCGGTGAAGAGCTTTCGGCGCTCAACGAAAAGGATCGCGGGTTATTGCGTAACCGCGCGCTGGGCTTCGTTTACCAGTTCCATCACCTGCTCGCCGAATTCACTGCACTGGAGAACGTCTGCATGCCGTTGCTGATCGGCCGGACGCCGATCCCGGAAGCGCGGCAGAAGGCCGCTGCGCTGTTGACGCGTGTCGGACTCGGGCATCGCCTCGAGCACAAGCCGGCGGAGCTCTCGGGCGGTGAACGCCAGCGTGTGGCGATTGCACGGGCGCTGGTGAACGAGCCGGCGCTGGTACTGCTCGACGAACCTACCGGAAATCTTGACCATCACACGGCGCAAGGCATCCAGGACCTCATGCTGGAGCTCAGCAAGTCGTTGCAGACCGCCTTCCTGGTGGTTACCCATGACCGTCAGCTTGCCGCGCAGATGGATCAGATCCTGCGGTTGGAAGACGGACGTCTGGTGGTCGAATGATGTTCAGGCCTCTGAGTGTCTTTATCGGCAGCCGCTACACCCGTGCCAAGCGGCGCAACCATTTCATCTCGTTCATCTCCCTGACCTCGCTGATCGGCCTGGCACTTGGCGTGTTGGCGATGATCATGGTCCTGTCCGTGATGAACGGATTTCAGCGCGAGATGAGTTCGCGCATTCTCGGGATGGTGTCCCACGCCACCGTCATCGGTGATCAGCCATTGGACGACTGGCAGGCCGTCGCGTCGCGCCTGTCGGCGCATCCTCAGATTGTCGGCAGCGCACCCGTCACCCAGCTCGAAGGCATGCTGTCATTCAAGGGCAGCATGCAGCCGATACAGATCAGCGGTATCGATCCGCAGGCTGAGGCGGATGTTTCCATCGTCGGTGATCGCCTCGTCGGGGGCAGTCTGGATGCGCTGAAACCGGGTGAGTTCGGCGTCATCATCGGCTTGATGACCGCCCGGCGCTTCGGTCTGAAGCTGGGCGACAAGTTGACACTGATCGTGCCGGAAGTGAGCTCCTCGCCCGGTGGTGTCACACCCCGCATGCAGCGGCTGAACGTGGTTGGCGTATTCAAGGTAGGCGCCGACCTGGACGGCAGCCTGGGGATGATCCACCGCGCCGATGCTGCGCAGATCCATCGTTGGGCGCCGCAGCAGGTGCAGGGCGTGCGGCTCAAGCTGAGCGACCTGTATCGGGCGCCGGAAGTGGCAGCGCAGGTGGCTGAAATGCTCGGTGATGGCTACCGCGTGGAGGACTGGTCTTATACGCAGGGCAGCCTATTCAGCGCGATGAAGATGGAAAAGACCATGATTGGCCTGTTGTTGATGCTGATCGTTGCGGTGGCTGCCTTCAATATCATTGCGACGCTGATCATGGTCGTTGCCGACAAGCGAGCCGATATCGCGATTCTGCGCACGCTTGGCGCGACTCCACGGCAGATCATGGCGATCTTCATGGTTCAGGGCAGCATCATTGGCTTCAGTGGCACCGTGATAGGCGTGATTCTGGGCGTGCTCGGTGCGCTGAACGTAAGTGCTCTGGTGGCATGGCTGGAAAAAGTGTCAGGCCAGCATATCTTTAGTTCCGACGTTTACTTCATCAGCACCCTGCCATCGGAGCTGCGTCTGGAGGACGTCGTGCTGGTATCGGTCGCGGCGCTGACCTTGAGCTTCTTGGCTACGCTCTATCCGGCATGGCGAGCCGCGCAGACCCAGCCGGCCGAGGCACTGCGCTACGAGTGATGGCCGTTAGCGCCGGCCGTTCTGTCGCCGGCGCCAGCTGCGCCCGACCCACCAGCGCCAGTAGGCCTGAGTTAGAACGTACCCGAGAATGGCGAAAACGACGCCCGAAACCAGCGAGCCCAGATACAGCGGCTGCCAGTTGTGCTGCAGCATGTGACTTACCCAGGCCAGGCTCAATTCTGCCGGCATGTCAGAGGCCGGTGTATCCAGCAGCCAGGTTCCGACCTTGTAATTGCAATAGAACACCGGAGGCATGGTCAGCGGGTTGGTCAGCCAGACCAAACCTACCGCGATGGGCAGATTGGCTCTCGCGGGAAGCGCACAGACGGCCGCGGCGAGCATCTGCATGGGCATCGGAATCATCGCCCAAAACAGGCCGATAGCCATGGCTCGCGCCACCGAGTGCCTATTGAGATGCCAGAGATTGGGATCGTGAATCAGCGCGCCGAGAAAACGCAGGGACTTGTTAGTCTTGATGCGATCGGGGTGCGGCATGTAGCGTTTGAAAAAGCGACGCGGCATGAAGGTTCTCTGGCAGGCTGCAGCCCGGCGATTATGCCTCGAATCGCGATGCGGTGCTGACAGGAGTTTTGTGACATTAGGTCTACGCCCGCGACAAATTGACCATCCGCCCACAGCGGTCCCGGAATGGATTCCAGGAGTCGAAAAAGCATGCGCACATGGATGTTGGCGCTCGCGGCAGGCCTCGTCTTGCCCCGTTTCTTACCGGCGTTGCCCTCTGTCTGGATCTTGTGCGTGCTTGGCGTGCTGGGGGGCTTGCTGCTTTCGCGTCGGCGCTGGGCGTCGTCTGGGTTGCTTCTCCTCGGGTTCGCCTGGGCATGCTGGCAGTGCCAGAGTGCCATTGATGATCGCCTGCCCGTTTCGCAAGATGGCCGGACATACTGGATCCAGGGGACGGTCAGTGGATTGCCCACCAGCACGGGCGATGTCGTGCGCTTCGAGTTGGAGGATATCGAGTCGAGGCATGCAGGGCTGCCGTCGAAGGTGCGTCTGTCCTGGTACGGCGGCCCGCAAGTGCGGGCCGGCGAGCGCTGGCGGCTTGCGGCTCGACTGAAACGTCCGCGTGGCCTGGTCAATCCGCATGCGTTCGACTACGAAGCCTGGTTGCTGGCGCGTCGCATTGGCGCGACCGGTTCGGTCAAGGCAGGAGAGCGCCTCTTCGCGCCGCACTCCGTGAATAGTTGGCGCGACCGCTTGAGGCTCCGTCTGATGGAGGTCTCCGCGTCCGGTCGACAAGGCGCGATCGCGGCACTGGTGGTCGGTGATGACTCCGGCCTGAGTCATGAGGATTGGCAGGTGTTGCAGGACACCGGCACGGTGCACCTGATGGTCATATCCGGACAGCACATCGGCATGCTGGCTGGCTTGCTATACGGACTGGTTGCGCTAGCAGCTCGATGGGGCTTCTGGCCCAGCCGTTTGCCCTGGCTTCCATGCGCATGCGCGTTGGCTCTCGCTGGTGCGCTTTCCTATGGATGGCTCGCGGGGTTCGATGTGCCGGTGCGTCGTGCGTGTCTCATGGTCGCCGTGGTCCTGCTCTGGCGCTTGCGCTTTCGTCATCTGGGTGTCTGGCAGCCGCTGTTGCTGGCGCTGAATGGCGTCCTGCTGGTCGACCCCCTGGTCTCTTTACAACCAGGCTTCTGGCTCTCATTCGGGGCCGTTGCGGTGCTCGCGCTGGCGTTCTCCGGTCGGCTCGGCCGATGGAAGTGGTGGGCGACGCTGACGCGCGCCCAATGGGCAGCTTCCTTCGGCCTGCTGCCTCTGTTACTGACGCTGGGACTGCCGGTCAGCGCCAGCGGGCCTTTGGCCAATCTGATTGCCGTACCCTGGGTAAGCCTCACCGTTCCCTTCGCGCTGCTCGGTACTTTGCTTCTGCCGTTGGGTGATATCGGCGAGGCGCTACTCTGGTTGGTCGGCACCTCGCTGGCGCTGCTGTTCGAGCTGCTGTCCGCCATGGCTACCTGGCAACCCGCCTGGCTGGCGGTCGGTATACCCATCTGGGCCTTGCTGATGATTGGGCTGGGTGTGCTGTTGATGTTATTGCCGTCAGGTGTGCCGGTGCGTGCGCTCGGACTGGTGCTCCTGGCGCCGCTGGTGTATCCCCCGTATTCCGAAGTAGCCGAAGGACGGGCGCAGGTCTCGGTGCTGGATGTGGGGCAGGGGCTTTCGGTACTGGTGCGGACCCGGGAGCACGCGTTGCTCTACGATGCGGGACCGAGACAGGGTGATTTCGATACCGGCGAGCGTGTCGTGTTCCCGTCGCTGCGAAGCCTGGGCGTGAAAAGGCTGGACATACTGCTGCTGAGCCATGCGGATAACGATCATTCCGGTGGCGCTCAGGCGATCCGTCGACTGCTTCCGGTTGCGCGGACCGTCAGTGGGGAGCCGCAACGACATGCGACCGATCTGAATGCCAAGCCCTGTGAAAACGGTGCCGAGTGGCGGTGGAACGGCGTGCGTTTCAGCCTCTGGCAATGGCAGGCGGCCCGGGAAAGCAATCAGACGTCATGCGTTCTGCTGGTCGAGGCCAATGGCGAACGGGTGCTGCTTACCGGCGATATCGATCAGGCCGCGGAGCAGGCGTTGCTGCTCAGCGGACAGGACGTAAAGGCCCAGTGGTTGCTATTGCCTCATCACGGCAGCCGCAGCTCATCGTCGGAGCCATTCCTGCGAGCGGTGGAACCGAGCGCCGCGCTGATCTCGCGCAGCCTGCACAACGCTTTCGGTCATCCTCATCCGACTGTGACCGCTCGCCTCGAAGCGTCCGCGATCGACATTTACGACACCGCCTTGCACGGCGCGATCCGCATCGATCTCGGCGATTTCTCGGTGGCGGAGATACAGCGTGCGGAACGTCGGTTCTGGCGGGAAAAATGAGAACGGCGGCCGTCGGCGACCCCGCGACCCTATGCTAGAGTGGCGCCACTTTTTCGAGGGGGATTCATCTCGTGTGGGAGCTGGTCAAAGCAGGCGGCTGGATAATGCTGCCAATCATCCTGTGTTCCATCGCCGCCGCCGGCATCGTTGCTGAGCGCCTGTGGACGCTGCGCCCGAGTCGTGTCACGCCGCCGCATCTGCTTGGCCAGGTGTGGAAGTGGATCAAGGACAAGAAACTCAGCAACCAGAAGCTCAAGGAGCTGCGCGCGGATTCGCCTTTGGGTGAGATTCTTGCCGCCGGCCTCAGCAACTCCAAGCGTGGTCGCGAGATCATGAAGGAATGCATCGAGGAAGCCGCGGCCAGGGTCGTTCACGACCTTGAGCGTTACCTCAACGCGCTGGGCACCATTGCCGGCATCGCGCCCTTGCTTGGCCTGCTGGGAACGGTGCTGGGCATGATCGAGATCTTTAGCGCCTTCATGGGCTCTGGCATGGCCAACGCGCCGCTGCTCGCCGGCGGTATCGCCAAGGCGCTGATCACCACAGCCGCTGGCCTCATGGTTGGTATTCCCGCGCTGTTCTTCCATCGCTTTCTGCAGCGTCGCGTTGACGAGCTGGTCGTTGGCATGGAGCAGGAAGCGATCAAGCTGGTGGAGGTGGTGCAGGGTGACCGCGATGTCGATCTCGGTGAGGACAAGGCGTGAAATTCCGTCGCAAACCCCGGGAGAACGTGGAGATTGGGCTGGCACCGCTGATCGACGTGGTGTTCATCCTGCTGTTGTTCTTCGTGGTCACCACGACCTTCACCCGTGAAACGCAGCTCAAGGTCGATCTTCCGGAAGCCGCCAGCGGTACGCCGCCGCAGGATGCCGAGGTCCGCCAGCTGGAAGTGCTGATCGACGTGGCCGGCAATTATTCGCTCAACGGCAAAGCGCTCTTGAAGAGCGACCTCAATTCGCTAATGGCGGCGTTGAGCAAGGAATCAGGCGGTGACAATCGGCTGCCGATGGTCATCAGTGCCGATGGAAAGACCCCGCATCAGGCGGTAATCACCGCGATGGATGCCGCTGGCAAGCTGGGCTTCGGCCAACTGCGCATCACCACGGTCGAGGCACAGGCCTCTCCCTGATGTCATTCGCCGATCGCCTGCAACGCGCCTGGTATCAGGGGCATCCGGCCCTATGTGTGCTGGCTCCGCTGGAGCTACTCTATCGGCGCGTGGTCGAGGCAAAGCGACGGCGCTTTCTCAAAGGTGAAAGCGCTGCGTATCGCGCATCAGTGCCGGTCATCGTGGTGGGTAACATCACCGTAGGTGGAACAGGCAAGACTCCACTGATTCTCTGGCTGATCGAGCATTGCCGTAGCCGCGGGCTGCGCGTCGGCGTCGTCAGCCGCGGCTACGGTGCCAAGCCGTCGGCGCTGCCCTGGCGCGTTCAACCCGAACACTCGGCGGAGCAATCAGGCGACGAGCCGCTGTTGATCGTGCAGCGTACCGGCGTACCGCTGATGATAGATCCCGATCGATCACGCGCGGTACGGTGCCTGCTTGAGACCGAATCGCTTGACCTGATCCTTTCCGACGATGGCCTGCAGCACTATCGGCTGGCCAGGGACCTCGAACTCGTACTGATCGACGCGGCACGCGGGCTGGGCAACAGGCGCTGCCTGCCGGCTGGGCCCTTGCGCGAGCCGGCCGAACGCCTGAATAGCGTGGATGCTGTGCTGGTCAACGGCACCGATGCGGATACCGCCGACGGCTATGCGTTCAGCCTCAAGCCGGTCGCGCTGGTCGAACTGTGCTCAGGCGAGCGCTGGCCTCTCGATCACTTTCCCGCCGGGCAGCTGCTGCACGCGGTGGCTGGCATCGGCAACCCGCAGCGTTTCTTCACCACGCTCGAAACGCTACACTGGCGTCCGATTCCGCACCCCTTCGCCGATCACGCCGCCTACAGCCAGGAGCAGCTGGAATTCAGCCCCGCTCTGCCGTTGGTGATGACCGAGAAGGATGCGGTGAAATGCCGGGCATTCGCACCGCCGGGTTGGTCATATCTTCAGGTGCACGCCGTACCTTCTGCGGCTTTCGTCACCTGGTTCGACGGCCAGTTGGCGCGATTGCTGCCCGATCACTCTTAAGCCGCTCGCACTGCCATCGCAGTCGAACGCTTCCAAGGACTGCGCATGGATACCAAACTGCTCGACATACTGGCCTGCCCACTATGCAAGGGGCCGCTGAAGCTGACCGATGACAAGTCGGAACTGATCTGCAAGGCCGACGCCCTGGCGTTTCCCGTGCGCGATGGCATCCCGGTGATGCTCGAGAGCGAGGCCCGTACGCTGGACGTGGATGAGCGCCTCGACAAATGAGCACTGCCTACACTGTCGTGATTCCCGCCCGCTATGCCTCGACCCGCCTGCCTGGCAAGCCGTTGCAGGACATCGCCGGCAAGCCGATGATCCAGCACGTGTGGGAGCAGGCAAGCAAGAGCACGGCTCAGCGCGCGGTCATCGCCACCGACGACTCGCGCATCGTCGATGCCTGCTCGGCATTCGGTGCGCAGGTTGTTTTGACCCGCCCCGACCACAACTCCGGCACCGACCGGCTGGCTGAGGTGTGCGAGCAGCTTGGTCTGCCGAGTGACGCCATCGTGGTCAACGTGCAGGGCGACGAGCCGCTGATTCCCCCGGCAGTCATTGATCAGGTTGCCGCCAATCTGGCTGCGCACCCCGAGGCGGCCATCGCCACGCTCGCCGAGCCATTGAGCGATGTGCAGGCGCTGTTCAATCCAAACGTGGTAAAGGTGCTCTCGGACACCAATGGCCTGGCGCTGACCTTCAGCCGGGCGCCGCTGCCCTGGGCAAGAGATGCGTTTGCCGCCGATCGCAGCGTACTGCCTGTTGGCGTGCCGTACCGCCGGCACATTGGTATCTACGCCTATCGCGCCGGTTTCCTCGCTGATTTCGTTTCCTGGGGTCCTTGCTGGCTTGAGGATACCGAGTGTCTGGAGCAGTTGCGCGCGCTCTGGCACGGCCAGCGTATTCATGTTGCAGACGCGGTACAGGCACCGCCTGCGGGGGTGGATACCGCGGAAGACCTGGAGCGGGTCCGTCGTCTGCTGGGCGGCTGAGATGAGAATCCTGTTCGTCTGCATGGGTAACATCTGCCGCTCGCCCACCGCCGAAGGCGTGTTTCGCCAGCGCGTCGAGCAGGCTGGGCTCGGCAGTCGGATCGAGATCGATTCTGCTGGGACCGGCGATTGGCATGTGGGCAAGGCTCCGGACTCGCGTGCTTGCGCCGCAGCCGGCAAACGCGGCTATCGGCTGACAGCGCTGCGCGCGCGCCAAGTGCAGCCGGAAGACTTCCTGCGTTTCGACCTTATTCTGGCGATGGATCACGACAACCTGGCTCGACTGGAGGCCTTGCGCCCCGAAGCGAGCAGGGCGGAGCTTGATCTGTTGCTACGCCGCTACGACCTGGCGCGTGGCGTGGTGCCAGACCCTTACTACGGCGAGACAGATGGCTTCGAGGAAGTACTGGATCTCCTCGAGGAGGCCTGTGATGCGCTGCTCGTGGAATTGAAGGGACGACTGTGAGCCTGACCCTCGAATCAAACCGATCACTCAAGGCATTCAACACGTTCGCTGTCGATCAGCGTGCGCGCTACTTCGCGGCCGCTCATAACGATGAGGATGTTCGTGACGCGCTCGCCCAGGCGCGTCGGCTCGACGTTCCGCTGCTGCCGATCGGTGGCGGCAGCAACTTGCTGCTGACTCGTGACGTGCCGGCGCTTGTCCTGCATATGGCCAGCCGTGGCAAACGCATCGTCGATGAGTCTGCCGAGCAGGTTCTGGTCGAGGCGGAGGCAGGCGAGCCCTGGCACCCATTCGTGCTCTGGACGCTGGAGCAAGGCTTGGCGGGCCTCGAGAATTTGAGCCTGATACCAGGTACCGTTGGTGCATCACCAATCCAGAACATCGGTGCCTACGGTGTCGAGATCAAGGACGTATTTGCAGGGCTCACTGCACTGGATAGTGAAACTGGGATCATCCGTGAGTTCAGCGAGGACGACTGCGCATTCGGTTATCGCGACAGTCTGTTCAAACAGCAGCCCGGGCGTTTTCTGATTCTGCGAGTGCGTTTCGCGTTGCGTCGCCAGGCAGCGCTGCATCTTGAGTATGGGCCGATCCGCCAGCGTTTGGCGGAGCAGGGGATTACCGTACCCTCCGCGCAGGATGTGAGCCGAGCTGTTTGTGCCATCCGCAGTGAAAAGCTGCCGGATCCACAGCAGCTGGGCAATGCTGGGAGTTTCTTCAAGAATCCGCTGGTGCCGGCTGCCGCTGCTCAGACGCTGCGCGACCGTTACCCCGAGCTGGTCGGTTATCCGCAAGCCGACGGTCAAGTGAAACTGGCGGCTGGCTGGCTGATCGAGAAGGCTGGCTGGAAGGGATTTCGTGACGGCGACGCAGGGGTTCATCGGCTGCAGGCGTTGGTGCTGGTCAATCATGGCCTGGCCACGGGGGTGCAGCTGCTGGACCTGGCGCGACGTATCCAGGTCGATGTGCTGGAGCGCTTCGGCGTCAGCCTTGAGATCGAGCCAAATGTGCTCTGACTACGACTCGTACGGTCAGTTTTGGCTGCTTTAAAGCCAGGCCGTGCGGTGTTGTAGATATCTGGTTCTGGTCGCTTGAGTTGTACCGATATCGCACTTCGGTTCGCCTAGCGCGGGCAACCAAGCAGAACCTGCGATGTGCATCGGATGTAAGCGAGCTCAATTTCGACCTGCAGCCGGTCCGGCTTCTCAGGCTCGCAGTGACGGCTTTTTCGGGGAGAGATGGGGCAGTGAATAGCCTTGCTGACTGCGCTGCACCCCTTCTGCCATGAGCGTTCTCCCGATGAATAAGACGAAGGTGTAAACCTTATTCAGGACGGGACAATGCAAAAAAAAAGGGATGCCGAAGCATCCCTTTTTTAGGCCAGCGGTGTTTAGCCTTGCGGCTTCTCACGGTTATCTGGCTGGTCACCTTCCGCAGCTTGTTCCGACTCCTGGGGTGATGGCTGAACCACTTCCTCAGTTGTCGGTGCTTCTGGCTTCTGCTCGTCTACTTCAGCGGTCGACACCTGTGCTTGTTCGGCGGGCTCGTCAGCCTCGGCGAGCAGCTGCTCGTGGAGGGTGGTGACTGGCTCGGCGAACTGCTCAGGCTGGGCGTCGGCAGGCACCGGCTCCGCAATTTGTTCAACTTGCGCTTCGACGACTGGCTCGCTGGCGACGATCTCCGGGCTGGCCAGAGGTTGCTCCGCTGCGGCCTTGGCGTCGGCTTCTGCCGCTTCCTTGGCCAGACGCTCGGCTTCACGCTGACGGCGACGGACCTCGCGCGGATCATTAGGCGCGCGTCCGCTAGGCGTCAGTACTGGCGCCACGGCCGGTGCGACTTCGACTTTCTCGGCCACCGGCTCCGGGGCGGGCTGCGGGGTGACGTCCGCTTGGACGACCTGTGGTGCTTCGCTCGGCGCAACTTCGGCAGCGTGTGTCGATGTCTCGTCTGCAGCTTCGATAGCTATCGACTGCTCGGCCACAGTGCGCTGCTCGTCCGTACTTTCCACGCTTGGCGCATGCTCGACAATCGTCGCTACACCTTCGGTGCTGGTTTGAATCACGGCGTCATCAGCGAGCTTGGCCTGTGGAGCCGCTTCGGTGTCGGCGGTGTTCGCGGCCAAGGCGGCGGCTGTTGCTGCTATGGCGATTTCCTCGGTTTTCACCGGGGCGTTGCTCTCGTCGACCTCGTCGATTTCGTTACCGTTGGCGTCACGCTGACGCTCACGGCGATTGCTGCGACGACGCTGGCCGCGGGAGCGGCGGCGTGGGCGGTCGCCGTCGTTGCCTTCGCTGCCCTCGTTGGAGTCCTGGGTGTCCTCGGCTTCGTTCGCATCCTCGGTTTGCTGCAGCAGCTCATCGGCGGCTACCGGGGCTTGCCGTTCGGCGCGCGGCTTGCGCTCTTCGCGCGGGGCGCGTGGTTGCCGCTCGGCCTGCTCTTCTTCTGCTGCTACAGCGATCGGAGCTTCGTCGATTGGTGCTCGCAGTTCGCGCTTGCGCTCCTCGCGGGGCTTGCGGTCCTCGCGTGGGGCTCGCTCGCGGCGCGGCTGGCTTTCGGCAACTTCGGCCTGTTCACGGGGTTTGCGTTCCTCGCGTGGTGGGCGCGGCTGGCGCTCTTCGCGGGGCTGACGCTCCTCGCGAGCTTGGCGCTCCTCACGGGGCTGACGTTCTTCGCGCGGCTTGCGCTCCTCATCACGGCCACCGCGCGAATCGCGGCGACGGTTCTGCTGGCGTCCGCTGCGGCGCTCGTCATTGCGCTGTGGGCGCGGCGAGGCGGGCTTCTTCTCGACTTCGGCTGTGGCTTGCGGTTCTTTCGTCTCGCCTGCGAACAGTCCGACCAAGGATTTGATCAGGCCCTTGAACAGACTTGGTTCCTGCACCGGCGCGGCAACGGGTGCTTCGGCTGGCGCTGCGGCGGCTGCCGCCGGTGCGGTGCGCTGCGGTGCGGTCTTGACCGCCGCTTCCTGGCGAACCAGGGTGCGTGTGGAGCTGACCGGCTGAGCTTCTTCGGCCTCGGTCGGGCTCATTTCGTAGCTGGCTTGGCCTGCCATGATTTCTGGGCTGTCGTCACGCAGTCGCTGAACTTCGAAGTGCGGCGTTTCCAGGTGATCGTCTGGCAGGATGAAGATGCGCGCACGGGTGCGCAGCTCGATCTTGGTGATCGCGTTGCGTTTCTCGTTGAGCAGGAATGCTGCAACCTGGAACGGCACGCGGGCGCGAACCTCGGCGGTGCGGTCCTTGAGGGCTTCTTCTTCGATCAGGCGCAGAATCGCCAGCGACAGCGATTCGACGTCACGAATGATGCCTTGGCCGTTGCAGCGTGGGCAGACGATGCCGCTGGTCTCGCCCAGGGAGGGGCGCAGACGCTGGCGGGACATTTCCAGCAAACCGAAGCGCGAGATGCGGCCGACCTGGATACGTGCACGGTCGGCTTCCAGTGCTTCGCGCATCTTCTCCTCGACTGCGCGCTGGTTCTTGGCCGGGGTCATGTCGATGAAGTCGATGACGATTAGTCCGCCGATGTCGCGCAAACGCAGCTGGCGGGCGATTTCCTCCGCCGCCTCCAGATTGGTCTGCAGGGCGGTTTCTTCGATGTCGCCACCCTTGGTGGCGCGAGCCGAGTTGATGTCGATGGATACCAATGCTTCGGTCGGATCGATGACGATGGAGCCGCCGGAAGGCAGTTTTACTTCACGCTGGAAGGCTGTCTCGATCTGGCTTTCGATCTGGAAGCGGTTGAACAGCGGTACGGAATCTTCGTACAGCTTGATCTTACTGGCGTACTGCGGCATCACCTGCTGGATGAAGCTCAATGCCTCGTCCTGTGCTTCGACACTGTCGATCAGCACTTCGCCGATGTCCTGGCGCAGGTAGTCGCGGATGGCGCGGATGATGACGTTGGATTCCTGATAGATCAGGAATGGCGCGGGACGATCCTGGGACGCATCCTTGACTGCGGTCCAGAGCTGCAACAGATAGTCGAGGTCGCACTGCAGCTCTTCGCTGGAGCGGCCCAGGCCGGCAGTGCGGACGATCAGACCCATGTCAGCGGGGATATCGAGACCATTCAGGGCTTCACGCAATTCATTGCGTTCTTCACCTTCGATGCGGCGCGAAATGCCACCAGCACGCGGATTGTTCGGCATCAGGACCAGATAACGGCCGGCCAGACTGATGAAGGTGGTCAGTGCAGCGCCTTTGTTGCCGCGCTCTTCTTTTTCGACCTGAACGATGACTTCCTGGCCTTCGCGCAGGACGTCCTTGATGTTCACGCGGCCTTCAGGCGACTTGCTGAAGTATTCGCGAGAAATTTCCTTGAGGGGGAGGAAGCCATGGCGCTCGGCGCCGAAGTCGACGAAAGCAGCTTCGAGACTGGGCTCGACGCGAGTGATCTTGCCCTTGTAGATGTTGGCTTTCTTCTGCTCGCGGGCACCTGATTCGATGTCCAGATCGAACAGACGTTGGCCGTCGACCAGTGCGACACGCAACTCTTCGGGCTGAGTTGCGTTAATTA
>DAMCQE010000017.1:0-2405 GCA_032105665.1 Pseudomonas sp.
CTGTTCGGGCTGCGCGCGGGTCCGCACCGACTGGTATTCGACGACCTTGCCGTCGCGGCCGACGGGTGTGGCGAACGCGCTGACCCAGTAGTGATCGCCGTTCTTGCAGCGGTTCTTGACGATGCCCATCCACGACCTGTTCGCCTGCAGCGTTTGCCAGAGGTCGGCAAAGGCGGCCTCGGGCATGTCGGGGTGGCGCACGAGGTTGTGCGGCTCACCGAGCAGCTCGTCTTCGCTGAAGCCGGAAATCGCCACGAAATCCGGATTGGCGTAAGTGATGGTGCCGTTCAGATCGGTGGTGGACAGGATGTTCGCCGTCTCGCCGACCGTGACTTCGCGGTCGTTGACGGGGAGGTTGGTGCGCATAAACAGATCTTCCTTGGAAATGGGGTCTGAGTACGCGAGGCAGGTTCGGCGCCGCTTCTGTTGGCAGCGCTCGCATGGATGCGGCGGACATCCTTGTACAGGGGGCCGGTTACGGTTTGGCGATCAGCGCTCGCCCTTCTCTCCCGTGTCGGTTTCCAGTTGCTCGAGCAGTTCAATCAGGCGCCGGCGCAGCTGGCCGAGCTCGCGCGATTTGAACGAGCGTCGCGTGCGTTCCAGTACCTGAATGGTTTCTTCCAGCGCAGTGCGCAGCGTCTCTTCGGTCAGCATTGATTCATCTTTCGTGCAAGCACATGCAGGTTGAGTGCCGATCTCTGTCAGGGCGCGCCTTGCAGCGAAACGAGCCCAAAAAAAAGGCGCCAGCCGTGGTGCACCCCCAAGGGAATGTCACGGCTGGCGCCTTAGCTATCAGGTCCGGTTGTCCTGAGCGGTAAAGCAGCTTTCGCAGCATGCGAAACTAGTGGCATTTTGCCTTTACGCGCGCAGCGTAACAAGCCCGGCGCAGATGGCGCGGGCAACGCGCCGCGCCCTCTACAGCACGCACCATTTCGAGGCATCGGCAAGCCTTCAGCCGCGCCGCCGCGTCCAGAACTGCTGCACCAACATCTCCATGCTGCTCGCCAGCTCGGCGACGCCCGACGCGCTCTGCCGGCTGCGCAGGCCGCTCTCCACATGCTGATCGGAGCCGCCGCGAATGCTGACGATGTTCTGGTTGATGTTTTCGCTGACCGCGCTCTGCTGCTCGACGGCCGCGGCGATCTGTATGCTCATCGCGCTGATCTCGTTGACCCGGCTGTTGATGCCCTGCAGCGAGCGCGCCGCCTGGGCCGCATGTTCGACGCTCTGCATGGCCTGCTCGCGGCTGCGCTGCATGACCTCCACCGCCTGCCGTGCCCCGCCCTGCAGCGCGCCGATCATGCTGTTGATCTCCTGGGTCGACTGCTGGGTCCGCGATGCTAGGCTGCGTACTTCATCGGCGACCACGGCAAAGCCACGGCCCTGCTCGCCGGCCCGCGCCGCCTCGATGGCCGCGTTCAGCGCCAGCAGGTTGGTCTGCTCGGCGATGCCGCGAATGACGTCGAGCACCTTGGTGATGTCATTGCTGCGCGCCTCCAGCTCATGGATCACGTCACCGGCCTGCTGGATGTCCTGCGCCAGTCGGCCGATGGCCGACCCAGTGCGGTTGACCACCTCGGTGCCGGTCGCCGCTTCGCTGTCCGCGCGGCTGGCTGCCTCGGCGGTGCGCTGGGCGTTGCTTGCCACTTCCTGCACGCTGACCGCCATCTGGTTGATCGCCGTGGCGACCTGATCGGTTTCGCTTTGCTGGCGTGCAGCGCTCTGCGTGCTGCTGTCCATCGCACCGAGCAGTTCGTGGGCATGCTGGCTGAGTTGACGCGAGGCATCGCCGATACGGCCGACCATGGCGCCGGCCTCGGTTTCCAGCATCTTCATGGCAAAGGCGATCTGGCCGAATTCATCACGCCGGCCGGCATAGACCAGCTGCCCCACCGGGTTGTCACCGACCCTGCGTGCCTGCTCGGCGAGGCGCTGCAGCGGTGCCAGCGCGACATACGCCATTGCACCTGCGCCCAGCACGGCGGCAGCGGCGGTGGCCAGCGCAGCGATCAGACCCGCTCCAGCCAGCAGCGCGCCGACCACGCACGGCGCGGCACCCAGCGCCGCCAGAAGCGCGACGCGACTGCGGGCGCTCAGCGGTGCACGGCGCAGCGCGACCGGTGGACGCTTGTCGCGCAACTGCGCGTACAGCTGCTCGGCGGCTGCGATCTGAGCCGGCGCGGGCTTGGTGCGTACCGATTGGTATTCGACGACCCGACCGTTGCGGCTGATCGGCGTGACGAACGCGCTGACCCAGTAGTGATCGCCGTTCTTGCAGCGGTTCTTCACCATACCCATCCATGAGCTGCCGCCCCGTACGCTCGACCACAGGTCGGCGAAGGCCTCGGTGGGCATGTCCGGATGGCGGACGATGTTGTGGTCCGGCGGAGTAGGACTTCAGTCGC
>DAMCQE010000017.1:2415-63954 GCA_032105665.1 Pseudomonas sp.
GAATTCGGCCAGATCGCCTTTGCCGGACGATGTTGTGGTGCTGACCAAGCAGCTCGCTTTCCTCGAAGCCGCTGATCTTGATGAAGTCCGGATTCACATAGGTGATGTCACCGTTGAGATCCGTGGTGGAAAGAATATTGGCGGTGTCGCTGATGGAAACGTCGCGGCCAGTGACCGGCAGGTTCATGCGCATGGTGGTCTCGTGAACAAGGCAAAGCGTGTTGTTCTTCTCCGCCACGGACGTCTCGGTCGATGCACCTTTTCGGTACCTCGTGCACTCCCTGCCAATATCGCCACCCTGCGGTGATCGCTCCTTGCTGCGGACGGCCCAGCGGGTCGTTTGTATCGGTTTTGTAGCGCCGAAGACGGGCACGAAAAAAGCGCCAGCATTGATCCACCCCTCTGGATGGCCCCTGATGGCGCTTCAGTCGGCAGGCCCGTGGTCCTGTCCGATCAGCAAGTCTCCTCGCCTGGAGACTGATATCAGATTGATATCATAGGTCTCGACTGGCAATGCGACTGAAGTCCTACTCCGCCGGTCGGCTTTTCCAAGCAACATATCAATAAGCCATCAAAGCTGTACAGATAATACAGTCTGTACAGTATTTGTACATAAAAATATGACACCTCACGCGCAACCCTTCTGCCGTAGTCCGGTCCTAGCAGTGGGACGCGACGCTTGCCCGGATCGACATGGCAGGTCCGCTGGCTGTTACCGACGCGGTCGCCTGCTAGACTCAAGTTCCGCGCAGACTCACAAGGGATGCCGGGAATCCGAAAACAACCAAAAAGGAGTGCATCCATGAAAGGCAAATCCTTGGCATGGATCTTTACCGCTGCTCTGGCGGGAACCGGCCTGAGCACAGTGGCACAGGCGCAAGAGAAGTTCGTCACCATCGGCACGGGCGGGCAGACCGGCGTTTACTACGTAGCCGGGCAATCGATCTGCCGCTTCGTCAACCGCAATGCGGAAAACATCAAGTGCAACGCCCCGGCCAGCGGCGGCGGCGTGGCCAACGTCAACGGTCTGCGCAGTGGCGAATTCAACTTCGGCATCATGCAGTCCGACCACCAGTACAAGGCAATGGAAGGCGTTGCACCCTTCGAGAAAGAAGGGAAGATGGACGACATCCGCGCGGTGTTCTCCCTGCAGAGCGAAGTCTTCACCGTACTGGCCCGTCGCAGCGCCAACATCAAGGGGCTCGATGATCTCAAGGGCAAGCGCGTCAACATCGGCAACCCCGGTTCCGGTCAGCGCGACACCCTCGAAGAGATCATGAAGGTCAAGGGCTGGGACAAGTCGGTGTTCTCCCTGGCCGCCGAGCTGAAGCCGGCTGAGCAGGCCAGCGCACTGGGCGACAACAACATCGATGCCATGACCTACTTCGTCGGTCACCCCAACGGCGCGATCCAGGAAGCCACCACCACCACCGACGCGGTGCTGGTGCCGATCACCGGCCCGGAGATCGACAAGCTGCTCGAAGAGCGCAGCTACTACACCAAGGCCGAGATTCCCGGCGGCCTGTACAAGGGCAACGACCAGGTGACCCAGTCCATCGGTGGCAAGGCCGTGCTGTCCACTACCTCCAAGGTCGATGCCGAAGTGGTCTACCAGCTGGTCAAGTCGGTGTTCGAGAACATCGAGCGCTTCCAGCGCCTGCACCCGGCCTTCAAGGACCTGAAGCCGGAAGAGATGATCGAAGTCGGCCTGAGCGCGCCGCTGCATGAAGGCGCCGAGCGTTACTACAAGGAACGCGGCTGGCTGTAAGGCTCAGCGGGGCCGCGTCGCGGATGCGGCCCTGAACGTCGATGCCTTAGCCGAAAACCCGTGCGCCGTACGGCCACGGGTTTTCGCGGTTCCGTTACCTGAAAAAACAGGCCTCAATTCATGCAAGACAAACAACTGTCCACCGAGGAACTGATCGCCCAGGATGTCGGTGCGCGCTTGCCCGAAGGCCCGATGGCCGCGGTCATCGCCGGGCTGGCGCTGCTCTGGTCGCTGTTCCAGCTGTGGATCGCCTCGCCGCTGCCCTTCGTACTCGGGTTCGGCGTGCTGAACGACACCGAGACCCGCTCGATCCACCTGGCGTTCGCGCTGCTGCTGGCATTTCTGGCCTACCCGGCCTTCAAGAGATCGCCCAGGGACCGCGTACCGCTGTTCGACATCGCCCTGGGGCTGATCGCTGCCTCCACCGCCGCCTACCTGTTCATCGTTTACGAACAACTGGCGCAGCGCCCCGGCAACCTGACCACCATGGACCTGATCACGGCCTGCCTCGGCATTCCGCTGCTGCTGGAAGCCACGCGCCGAGCACTCGGCCCGCCACTGGCGATCATTGCCCTGGTGTTCCTCGTCTATAGCGTCGCCGGTCCCTGGATGCCCGGCCTGCTGGCCCATCGCGGGGTGAGCTTCACCGCGCTGGCCAACCACCAGTGGATCACCACCGAAGGCGTGTTCGGTATCGCCCTGGGGGTTTCCACCAGTTTCGTCTTTCTTTTCGTACTGTTCGGCGCACTGCTCGAACGTGCCGGCGCTGGCCACTATTTCATCCAGCTGGCCTTCAGCATGCTCGGGCATTTCCGCGGCGGTCCGGCCAAGGCCGCGGTCGTGGCGTCCGGTATGACCGGCCTGATTTCCGGCTCGTCGATCGCCAATGTGGTGACCACCGGTACCTTCACCATCCCGATGATGAAGCGCACCGGTTTCTCGGCCGAGAAGGCCGGTGCGGTGGAAGTCGCCTCATCGGTGAACGGGCAGATCATGCCGCCGGTGATGGGCGCTGCGGCATTCCTGATGGTCGAATACGTCGGCATCCCCTATGTCGAGGTGATCAAACACGCGTTCCTTCCCGCGTTGATCTCCTATATCGCGCTGGTCTACATCGTCCATCTCGAGTCGCTCAAACTCGGCCTCACCGCATTGCCGCGGGCCAACGTCGCCAAGCCGTGGATGCAGCGCCTGATTGGTTTCGCCTTCGGCGCGGCGCTGATTTCCGGCCTGTCCCTGGGCGTCTATTACGGTCTTGGCTGGCTGAAACCGGCACTTGGCGATTCCGCGCTTTGGGCCATCGGCGCGTTACTGGCATTGGTCTATCTGGGCCTGCTGAAGATTGCCGCAAGCAATCCGCCACTGCCCCATGAAGACCCTGATGCCCCGCTCGAGCATCTGCCGGAGACGCGTCCGGTGCTGCTTTCCGGCCTGCACTTCCTGCTGCCGGTGGTGGTGCTGGTCTGGTGCCTGATGATCGAGCGCCTGTCGCCCGGCCTGTCGGCATTCTGGGGCTCGGTGATGCTGGTGATCATCCTGCTCACGCAGCGGCCGCTGCTGTCGATGCTGCGCAAGGACGGCACCCACGAGCACGGCACCTTCATGGATGGCGTCGTCGATCTGCGCGAGGGCCTGATCGCCGGTGCGCGCAACATGATCGGCATCGGTATCGCCACAGCGGCGGCGGGCATCATCGTCGGCGCGGTATCGCAGACCGGCGTCGGCCTGGTGCTGGCCGACCTGGTCGAGCTGCTGTCGATGGGCAACCTGCTGCTGATGCTGTTGCTCACGGCCTTCCTCAGCCTGATCCTCGGCATGGGCCTGCCGACCACCGCCAACTACATCGTGGTGTCCAGCCTGCTGGCGCCGGTGATCGTGGCGCTGGGGCAGCAGAATGGTCTGATCGTGCCGCTGATCGCGGTGCACCTGTTCGTCTTCTACTTCGGCATCATGGCCGACGTCACGCCACCGGTGGGCCTGGCATCGTTCGCTGCCGCGGCGGTGTCCAAGGGCGACCCGATCAAGACCGGTATCACCGCTTTCTACTACAGCCTGCGCACGGCGGCGCTACCGTTCCTATTCATCTTCAACACCGACCTGCTGCTGATCGACGTGGACTTCTGGCACGGCGTGCTGATCTTTGTCGTGGCGACCATCGCCATGCTGATCTTCGCCGCCGGCACCCAGGGCTACTTCCTGGTGCGCAGCCGCTGGTATGAAAGCCTGTTGCTGCTGCTGGTGGCCTTCACCCTGTTCCGCCCGGGATTCTGGATGGACATCATCCACGACCCCTATCGCGACATCGAGCCAGCCGCGCTGGTCGAGACGCTGGAACGGGTGGAAGAAGACAGTCAGCTGCGCCTGCGCGTGCTGGGTGAGGATGACGTGGGCGACCCGCGCGAGTTCGTCGTGCTGCTGGCAATCCCTGACGGCGAAAGCGGTGAGGAAAAGCTCGAGAAGATCGGCCTGATGACGTACGAGGACGACGGCAAGGTGCTGATCGATAGCGTCACCTTCGGCAGCCCGGCCGCCGAGGCGGGCCTGGAGTTCGACCAGCAGATCCTGCGCGTTCGCGCACCGACCGATCGCTGGCCGAAGGAATTCATGTGGATTCCGGGCTTCCTGCTGTTCGGGCTGATCGTCTGGATGCAGCGGCGCCGCCAGCGCTGACTGCAGTCAACTGCAAAGAGAAACCCCGGCCACAGGACATGTAGTCGGGGTTTCTTTTTTTAATCGCTATAAAAGCCCGCCAGATTCGGAGCCGGGCAGTACGCGGCTTCGGCTCAGCCGAAGAACCAGTAGCACACGGCAATCGCGGCAATGATGCCGGCCAGATCCGCCACTATCGCGCAGCCCACCGCATGGCGCGCGCGCTGGATGCCTACGGCGCCGAAGTACACCGCCAGCACATAGAAGGTCGTCTCGGTACTGCCCTGTACCGTCGCCGCCACCAGTGCCGGGAAGCTGTCCACGCCCTGACTCTGCATGGTCTCGATCAGCATCGCTCGCGCCGCACTGCCGGAAAACGGTTTGACCAGCGCAGTCGGCAGGGCATCGACGAAGCGCGTGTCCCAGCCCAGCGTTTCGACCAGCCAGCGAATGCCTTCCAGACCGAAATCCAGCGCGCCGGATGCACGCAGGGCGCCGATCGCACAGAGCATGGCGATCAAGTAGGGCAACAGGCTTTTGGCGACATCGAAGCCTTCCTGCGCGCCCTCAACAAACGCCTCGTATACCGGCACCTTGCGCAGCGCGCCGACGACCAGAAAGGCGATGATCAGACCGAACAGGGTCAGGTTGCCCAGCAACGACGACAACGACGCCAGTGCGGTCGCCGACAGCCCCGCCAGCAACGCCATAAAGCCACCGAGCAGCAGTGCACCGGGAACGAAGTAGGCCAGCACCACCGGATCCCACAGGCGCAGCCGCTGCACCAGTGCCACCGCCAGCAGGCCGGCCAGCGAAGACGCACTGGTCGCCAGGAGGATCGGCAGAAAGACCAGAGTCGGGTCTTCCGCGCCCTGCTGTACGCGGTACATGAAGATCGACACCGGCAATAGCGTCAGCGACGAGGTGTTGAGCACCAGAAAGAGGATCTGCGCATTGCTGGCTACGGTCGGCAGCGGATTGAGCTCCTGCAGCGCGCGCATCGCCTTGAGGCCGATTGGCGTCGCGGCGTTGTCCAGCCCGAGACCGTTGGCGGCGAAGTTCAGGGTAATCAGTCCCAGCGCCGGATGGCCTGCTGGCACTTCGGGCATCAGGCGGCGGAACAATGGCCCGAGCAGACGCGCCAGGAGTTCGATAAGCCCGGCCTTTTCCGCGATGCGCAGAAACCCCAGCCACAGCGTCAAGGTGCCGAACAGCACGATCATCACTTCTACGGCCAGCTTGGCCATGGCGAACAGGCTTTCCACCAGCGCGGCGAACACTGCAGGGTCGCCACCGATCAGCCAGCGCCCGAGGGCGGCAACCGCGGCGATCAGAAAAAAGCCCAGCCAGAGGCCGTTGAGCATGTCGTTCTCCCGTCGAAAGCTGGACGCGATGATAGCGGTGCGCGCGCGCACGGGTCATCCGCAGATCAGTAGACGGCAAGAGGAAAACGATGAGGTAGAGGGACTGCGAGATGAGTGGAGAGACTGCGAAAGACGATGAAGCAGATCGGACATTTGTTGCTGCATGCCGGGAGCGATAGCGCCCCCGGCCGCAGCTTCGCAGAACCCGGTCCGATTAGGAGGTACTCCCTGTACCTCTAGGTCGCTCCGCGATGCAGAACAACCCGACCCCCTGGTTCCCCCCGCTGAGGGGGTGAAGCGCGCGGAGCGGTTAGGCCCGCGCGCTCTGGATCACCTTCGAAAGCCGAACATGACCCGGCGAAATTGGCTTCCTATGCCGCTGAAACTCCTCAATCAGCCGCCCTTGCGGGCGGCCATCGATTGCATCACACGCGTGGTCCGCGGCCGCGGCCAAAGATCAGCGACGCTACGAACAGAACCAGGAAAACCACGAACAGGATCTTGGCGATACCCGTTGCAGTGCCGGCGATACCACCGAAGCCCAGTACCGCAGCGATGATGGCGATGATCAGGAAGGTAATGGCCCAACTCAGCATGGTGTGACTCCTCTTGTTTCAGGAACGGTTCTCAGCGGATCGGTCAGTCCGATCGGCATCGAGTGTGTAAAGCATCCTTGCTGATTCGCTTGCACGTCCCCTTCGTTGCTCAGAATACCCAGCGCTGGTCAGAAGGCGCCTGGCGATAGTCGATGGTCTGCGGCTCTTGGCCGGTCCGCATGAGCTCAATAGGTTGAGCGTCATACATGCCGATTCGTTCCGCTGAATTCTGTTGCGCCTGGCTGAGCGGTTGCGACAGCGGGCGCTCGGCACCCATGATCAGCATGACAACCGCAGCAGAGAGGAAACCCTTGCTGGCTAGCGATAAGCGGGCTTGGCGATTCATTCCTCAACTCCTTCTAAGCGTGGCGAACTTCGTTTCGATAACCCTGTTATTGCAGGCGTCGTGCCAGCCTTCCGAATATATAAAAATCCTTTAAAATCAACAGCTTGGCTTTATGGCAAATCGCTGCATCCAACTCAAATTGCAAGGCAGCCCCTAGCCAGCCGGGCGTTTTGCACGAATCAGTGTCGGGCCTGTTTGAGCTGGCGCATGCGCTCGTGGCAGGTACGCAGCTTGGGCAGCTCAATAGCCAGCAATGCCCGCACATCCGGCTCGGCGTCCTGCACGGCGTCTTCGAAAGCCTCCAGGATGTGTGCTTCGGTCTGCTCGAGCTGATCGACATAGGGCGTGTCGTGATCGCCGATGCGCGAACGGGTGTCAGCGTACAGCTCGCGCATGCGCCCGGTCAGCGTGCCGCCCTGCGAAGGCTGTTCATGGCTGGCGGCGACCTTGACGCTCAGGGCCTGGATGATCTGAGTCTTGGCCTGGGCCAGATCGCGGAACAGGTGCTGCAGCTCGACGTCCTTTACTTCCTCGGCGGCATGCTGGTAGAAACGCTGCCCGTCGCGGGTGATCTCGATGAGCTCGTTGAGCTGGTTCATGGACTTGTTCATGACACCTCCTGCGTGGTTGCGACAGATGTGGCCGCCCGTGGATGGGTCGGCGCCCGTCTTCAGAGGGTCGCAAGCGCCATGCCACCCGCGCGGCCATTGGCGCCCCCGACAAATCAGGCACTTGGACGCGCCCCTCTGCACAGGGGAATGCAGCATGCAGGAAAGCCTTGCCAGCACCGTGCAACTTGCAAGACTTTTCATAGACTAAAGCACTCGCCAGCAACGCAACGGCGCCGCGACGGCGCTCGACACGCCATAATCGAATCTCTACAGCGACCGAACTCGCCTTTTGATGGGAGCATCCATGGACCAAACGACGGACAACGGCGGACGCATCCTCCTGGTGGATGACGAAGCGGCGATCCTGCGTACCTTTCGTTACTGCCTGGAAGACCGTGGCTATACGGTGATGACGGCAGCCAGCGCTGCGCAGGCCGAAGCGATCCTGCAACGCCAGGTGTTCGATCTGTGCTTCCTCGACCTGCGCCTGGGCGAAGACAACGGTCTGGACGTGCTACAGCAGATGCGCACGTTGGCGCCCTGGATGCGCGTGGTGATCGTCACCGCCCACTCGGCGGTGGACACAGCGGTCGATGCCATGCAGGCCGGCGCCGCGGATTACCTGCTCAAGCCCTGCAGCCCCGAACAGCTGCGTCTGTCGGCCGCCAAGCAGCTGGAAGTCCGGCAGATGGCAGCGCGCCTGGAAGCACTGGAAGGCGAGATGAAGCAGCGCAGCGATGCGCTTGGCTCGCACAGCCCGGCAATGATGGCCGTGCTGGAGACCGCCCGGCAGGTCGCCGACACCGATGCCAACATCCTCATCCTCGGCGAATCCGGCACCGGCAAGGGCGAGCTGGCGCGTGCCATCCACACCTGGAGCCGGCGCTCGAAGAAGGCCTTCGTCACCATCAACTGCCCGTCGCTGTCCGCCGACCTGATGGAAAGCGAACTGTTCGGGCATAACCGCGGCGCCTTCACCGGCGCGACGGAGAGCACGCTGGGCCGGGTCAACCAGGCCGACGGCGGCACGCTGTTCCTCGACGAGATCGGTGACTTCCCGCTGGCGCTGCAACCCAAGCTGCTGCGCTTCATCCAGGACAAGGAGTACGAGCGGGTCGGCGACCCGGTCACCCGCCGCGCCGATGTGCGCATCCTCGCGGCGACCAACCTGAACCTCGAAGAAATGGTGCGCGAGGGCAAGTTCCGCGAGGACCTGCTGTATCGCCTCAATGTCATCACCCTCAACCTGCCGCCCATGCGCGAGCGCCCCGAGGATGTGCTGACCCTGGCCGAACGCTTCCTTGCCTCGTTCGTGAAGAACTATGGTCGCCCTGCGCGCGGTTTCAGCGATGCGGCGGTTGCCGCACTGAAGACCTACCGCTGGCCGGGCAACGTGCGTGAACTGCGCAACGTGGTGGAGCGGGCGAGCATCATCTGCCCGCAGCAGATGATCGAAGTCAGCCACCTCGGGCTGGGCGAACAGGTAGGCAGCAACGCGCCACGCATCGGTGAGCCGCTCAGCCTGGAGGCGCTGGAGAAAGCCCATATCGCCGGCGTGCTGAGCACCAGCGACACCCTCGAGCAGGCCGCGCGCATTCTGGGTATCGACGCCTCGACCCTCTACCGAAAACGCAAGCAGTACGGCCTATGAAACTCCAGATGAAGCTGCGGACCCGCCTGTTTCTCGGCTTCTCCGCGCTGATGACGGTTGCGCTGCTGGGCCTGCTGCTGGCGCTGGTCAGCGTCATGCAGATGGCCAAGAGCCAGGAACAGCTGATCCGCAACAACTTCGCCATCATCGAGATCAACCAGCAGCTGCGTCAGACGCTGGGCAACCACCTGATCGTGATGCTCACCGACAGCGGTCGCAGTGAAGCGCTGGAACCGCTGAGCCAATCGTTTCAGCAGACGCTCGAACGCGGCATCGCCGAAGCCAGCGACGAGGCCGATCGGCAGGCATTCCAGGCCGTCGCCAGCGCCTACGCCAGCTTCCTGCAGCAAGTCGATTCCGCCAGCAACCAGAACCTGACGCTGTTGGAGGACAATCCGCTCAGCCAGGCCTTCAATCAGGTGCGCAGCCTGATGACCGACATGCAGCGCACGGCGTACGACAAGATCCGCGATACCGAGCTGCGCAGCCGTGACCGGGCGTCGCTGCTCGCCGGGCTGCTGGGCCTGACGGCGATCGCGGTACTGCTGATCGGCTTCATCACCGCACACAGCTTCGCCCGCCGCTTCGGCGAACCGATCGAACGGCTGTCCGCCGCCGCCGACCAGATCGGCCGCGGCGACTTCAACATTTCCCTGCCGACGCCGCACATCGCGGAGCTGTCCTCGCTGAGCCGCCGCTTCGGCCTGATGGCTCAGGCGCTGCACGAGTTCAAGCAAACCAACGTGGAGGCGCTGGTCAACGGCCAGCAGCGTCTGCAGGCACTGCTCGATAGCATCGACGACGGCCTGCTGATCGTCGACCGCGACGGGCGCCTGGAGCACGCCAACCCGGTCGCCCAGCGGCAGCTGGCCTGGGAGAACGAGCACCTCGGCTCGACCCTCGGCGAAGCGCTCGGCTACCCGGACCTGGACAATGCCGCGCGGCAGGTGCTGGACGACAAACCACTGTCCGACCCACCCGAAGACCTGATCATCGAGGCGGACGGCGAACGCCGCCTGCTGGCCTGGCGCATCAGCCCGGTGAGCCACCACGACGGCAGCATCAGCGGTGCGGTCATGGTGCTGCACGACGTCACCGATCAGCGCACCTTCGAACGGGTGCGCAACGAGTTCGTGCTGCGGGCCTCCCATGAGCTACGCACGCCGGTCACCGGCATGCAGATGGCCTTCAGCCTGCTGCGCGAACGCCTGCGCTACCCGGCCGGCAGCCGCGAGTCGGACCTGTTCGACACCGTACACGAGGAAATGCAGCGACTGGTCCGGCTGATCAATGACCTGCTCAACTTCTCGCGCTATCAGAGTGGCCAGCAGAAGCTGGAGCTGGAGCAGTGCCACATCCCCGAGCTGCTCGAGGCCGCGCGTCAACGCTTCGAGGTCAACGCCGCCGAACAGGAGGTTCAGCTCAAGCTGGAGTTGCAGCAGCCGCTGCCGACGCTGATGCTCGACCGCCAGCAGATCGAGCGGGTGATGGACAACCTGCTGAGCAATGCCCTGCGCCACACGCCCAAGGGCGGCGAGGTTCGGCTGCTGGCGCGGCACCACGGCGAGCGGATGATCCTCAGCGTCGAGGACAACGGCGAAGGCATTCCCTACAGCCAGCAGGCGCGCATCTTCGAGCCGTTCGTGCAGATCGGTCGCCGCCGTGGCGGTGCCGGACTGGGCCTTGCCTTATGCAAGGAAATCGCTCAGCTGCATGGTGGGCGTATCGGCGTGCATTCACGGATCGGCCACGGCACCATCTTCTACGTTGCGCTGCCGATCTGACAGCGCCATCGAGGAGGCCACATGCCGAGCCTGAACCCCAGCGCCGAACAGCTCGCCAACTTCGCGGCGACGATGCCTTCGGGCGTGCCGATCCTGATGCTCAACCTGCTGCGCTATAACGACCAGGCGACCTATCCGTCAGGTAGCCAGCACAGTCCGTGCAGTGGTCGCGAGGCCTACGCCCGCTACAGCCGCGTGGCACTGGCCAAGGTGCAGGCCAGCGGTGGCGCGGTGGAAGTCAGGACCAAGGCCCATGCCGCGCTGATCGCCCCGCCGGACGAGCAGTGGGACGACATACTGCTGGTCAGCTATCCATCCAAGGAAGCCTTCCTGGCGATGATCGGCGACAGCGACTATCAGGCTGCAGCCGAGCACCGTAGCGCCGCGCTGGCCGACTCGAGACTGATCGGCACCACCCGCTACTGAGTCAGCGCCCCGCCTGATTGCCGAGCACCTGCAGCATCGCGGCGGTCTCGGCATCGGGCTCGCCGCCGAAGCGAGCCGGGCGGTATTTCATCTGGAACGCAGCGATCACGTTACGCGTCTCGTCGTCCAGATGGCCGTGGCGCGGCACCCGGTAACCCTGCGCCGCCAATGCATCCTGGAACCAGGTGATCGTCGGCAGCCCGGCCGATGCATAGCGCATCCGCTCGGCCGCCACCGCATCGGCATCGGGCCAGGGCAGCAGCCCCTCCTCGGCCAGGCGTTTCCAGGGGAACAGCGGCCCCGGATCGACCTTGCGCTGCGGAGCGATGTCGCTGTGGCCGATGATGGCGCCCGGCTTGAGGTCGTGACGCGCCATGATGTCCTTGAGCAGCACCACCAGCGCGTCGATCTGCTCCGCGGAGTACGGATACCAGAGCCGGCGCCCGTCGGCGCTTTCCACGTAGCCGCGGTTGACCAGCTCAATGCCGATCGATGTGGCGTTGAGCCAGGTGCGCCCGTTCCACTCACTCTCGCCGGCATGCCAGGCGCGGCGGTTTTCATCCACCAACCGGTAGATGGTCGCCGGCGATTCGCCGATCAGGTAGTGGCTGCTGACGTCGCGGCCGCTGAGCAGCTGCAGCGAGCGGGGCAGGTCGGTCGAGGTGTAATGCAGGATGATGAACTGGGCGCGGCTATCGTGGCCGGTCGAGCTGTAGCTGGTATCGATGCGCGGACCACTGGCGCAACCGGCCAGCAGCAGGAGCATCAGGACGGCGGGGATGGTTTTCATCGGGACGACCTCTGTGTCGACGGCGAAATGACGCAGATGAGCAGCAGCCCGTTGCGCGGGGCTCCGCTCATGTCGGTGCGGTGAGGGGCGTGATTATACCGGCCGATCGGGTCGGGGCCAGGGCAGCCGGTCAGGCCGCCTCGACGCGATTGCGCCCCGAATCCTTGGCCCGGTAGAGCGCGCTGTCGGCACGCTCGAAAGCGCGCTCGGTGCTGTCACCTTCGCTGAACGCGGTCAGGCCGGCCGAGAGCGTGATGGCAACGCGCTCGCCCTTGAAGTGGAACGGACAGCTGCCGATCGACTCACGCAGCGACTCCATCAGCTGCAGGCCTGCCTCATAGGGCGTGTTGGGCAGCAGCACGACGAACTCCTCGCCACCGAAGCGGGCGATGAAATCGGTCTTGCGCAGACGCTTGTGCAGCTCGGTGCCAATGATCTTCAGCACCCGATCACCAGCCAGGTGACCGTAGCCATCGTTGACCCGCTTGAAGTGGTCGACGTCCAGCACGGCCAGCAGCAGGTCGCCGCCGTAACGTTGCCAGCGGGCGAACTCGAGCTCCAGACGCTCGTTCCATGCCGCCCGGTTGGGTAGGCCGGTCAGCGGATCCTGCAGCGCTTTCTGACGCTGCTCCTCCAGGTGCCCACGCAGGCCGCGTGCTGCCTGTTCGAGGCTGCCGACCCGGCTGACCAGCTGCTGCAGGCGCTCACCGAGCTTCTGTTCCTGCTCGCTGCGCTGTTGCCGGTAGGTGTCCACCGTGGTCAGCAGTCCATCCAGGCGCGCCTCGACCACCTGCTTCAGGCTGGTCAGATCCTTGGCCTGGCGCATGCTGTCCTGCAACCCGCCAACCTGTTCACGCAACTCCGCATCCAGCGCCTGAGCGGCGTCGCGTCCTTCGGTATGCCCCTGGTGCGCGGCGAGGAGATTTTCCTGCATCGCAGTCAGGCGCTCGTTGAGCGTCTGCAGGTAGTTTTCGAAATCTCGCTGACCCTGGTCGCTAAAGGCGATCATCAGCATCGCGAGATCGTCCAGCACCGGCACCAGTTCATACCAGTTCAAGCCGTGCTGGATGCGCGCCCGCAGGGTCTGCAGTTGCGGCTGGTGCTGTTCCGGCAGATGAAGGCTGTCCAGCAGGCTGCCGAGGGTCGCCTCCACGCGGTCCGCGACGACGCTGAACGCGGGCTCCGGCGAATCCGGCAGGGCATACGCAGCAGCGTTCTGCTCCGCCTCGGTTTCCGCGATAGCTTCTTCGTCGGCCGGTGCCTCGGCCGGCGTCTCGGCAAGCGGCATGTCCTCGAGCAGCGGGGCAGCCTGAACGGCAGGCTTGGGCAGCCCTAGCGCTTCCACTACTACCGGGCCAGCGTCGACCTCATTGACTGCGGCGGGCGGCGGGGTTTCCTCACCCCGCTCGGCTGCAGGCGGCGCCAGCGGCATGTCCCGCCCGCCAAACAGGCGCTTCAGAAAACCGCTCTGCTGCGGCGCCGCCAGCCCCTGCAGATCCAGCACCTGGCCCTGCAGGTCACTCAGCTCCCCGAGCAGCACCGGCAGCTCACGCAGCCTGGCGGCACGCTGGTCCAGCTCCTTGGCAAATCGCTTGAGCGGCTTGCGCAGCTCCGCCGGCACCGACATGCCCAGTAGCTGGGAGACCAGCCGATGCAAAGCCTCGGTCAGGCGAACGGCCCGTTCCTGGCGGTGGCGTTCGGATTCCAGCACAGCCTTCTCCAGGCGCGGCACCAGCTGGCTGAGCCCCTCATCCAGATCGCCGTCCCGGAGGATCTCTCGCATTTCGTGCAGGCAGCGCTCAACCGCGGGATCGGCACCCTCCACCGCCAGGCTGCTACGCACCAGGCTGCGCCGCAGCAGATCGACGCGCTGCTCCCAGCGCGCCTCGAGCTGCTCCTGCCGCTCGACGAGCTGAAGATACTTTTCCTTCCAGCGTTCGACTTCTTCGCTCATTTCGTTTCTTGTACCTGTACCGGCAGGGAATCGGCCTGAAGCGAGTCCGGCAAACGGATCTCCACTGCCACCGGCAGATGGTCGGAGATCGGCAGCGCCAGCACATCGACGCGTTCCAGCGTCAGGCTCGGGCTTAGCAGAATATGGTCCAGACAGCGTTGCGGTCGCCAGCTAGGGAAGGTCGCTTCGATCTGCGGCGCGAGCAGGCCGAGATCGCGCAGCGGCGAATTTTCCAGCAGATCATTGGCGTGGGTATTCATGTCGCCCATCAACACCTGATGCCGATAGCCGCCAATCAGCTCGCGGATATAGGCCAGCTGACGCGTCCGCGCCCCGCCTCCCAGGGCCAGGTGCATCATCACCACCACCAGCGCCTCCGGTCCCTCGCCGAAACGCAACAGAATCGCCCCGCGCCCCGAAGGGCCAGGCAGCGGGTGATCTTCCAGGCCTTGTGGTTCGAGCCGGCTGAGGACGCCGTTGCTGTGCTGGGCGAAACGCCCGAGATTGCGATTGAGCTGCTGATACCAGTAGGGAAAGGCGCCCAGATGGGCGAGGTGCTCGACCTGATTGACGTAACCGGAGCGCAGGCTGCCACCGTCGGCTTCCTGCAGGGCGACCAAATCATAGTTACCCAGTACTTCGCCGATGCGCTGCAGGTTGCTGGCGCGACCGGGATGCGGCAGCAAATGCTGCCAGCTGCGCGTCAGGTAGTGGTGGTAGCGCTCGGTGCTGATGCCAACCTGGATGTTGAAGCTAAGCAGCCTTAGCCGCCCATCGGCGGGCAGCCCGCTACTGGCCAGGCACTGCGAATTGACGCGCGCCTTGCCTGGGCCGGCAAGGCGCGGAGCGCTCCAACGGCGCAGCATTGCGGGTTACCGCGCTGCGCGTTCTTTTTCGATGAGGAAGTCCGCCACCTGCAGCGTACGCTCCGGGCCGCCAGACGAGCCGAGGTCGAAGCGGTACTTGCCGTTGACGATCATCACCGGTACGCCGGTGATCTGGTAGGCCATGCCGAGCTTCTTCGCCTGCTCGACGCGGCCACGCACGCCAAAGGAGTTGTAGGCCTTGAGGAAGGCCTGCTTGTCCACGCCATGCCCTTCGAGGAAATCGGCCATCTCCTCCGGCGTGGCGAGCTTCTTGCGCTCCTGGTGATAGGCGGCAAATACCGCGTCATGCACCTTCGGCTCCACGCCCATGGACTCCAGCGTGACGAACAGCTGGCCGTGCGCGTTCCAGATGCCGCCGAACATGGCGGGGATGCGCTTGAACTGCACATCTTCCGGCAGCTTCTCGGCCCAGGGCTTGATCACCGGTTCGAACTGGTAGCAATGCGGGCAGCCGTACCAGAACAGCTCGACCACCTCGATCTTGCTCGGGTCGGCAACGGGCACCGGACTGCTCAGCTCGACATATTCCTTGCCGGCCTGGAACTCCGCTGCCTGGGTCACCCCGCCGAACAGGCTGGCGGTAGCAAGGACGGCAGTGAGTAGGAAGTTACGCATGAAATACTCCTGTTTACGACGAACCGATGGCGCAACAGGCTGCAGCAAAACGCCGGGACTCGCCAGCGTTTTTCATCTGCCCCGTGCCAAGCCGTGACGAAGGTAGTGTAGCCAGCCCCTAAACGCAGAAGGGCGCCCGGGCTTTCGGCCCGGACGCCCTTCTCGGTCAGCCCGCGGATGCGATCAGTGCAGACCCTGGATGTAGCTGGACAGCGCTTCGATGTCCTTGTTGCTCAGCTTGGAGGCAACGCCACGCATGATCATGCTGTCACCGTCGTTGGTGCGGTTGCCTTCGCGGAAGTCGGTCAGCTGCTTGGCTGTGTACGCGGCGTGCTGGCCACCCAGTTTGGGGAAACCGGCCAGCTCGTTACCGACGCCGTTCGGCGCGTGGCAACCGGTACAGGCCGGCATGCCCTGATCCAGCTTGCCACCGCGGAACAGTTTCTCGCCCTGCTTGGCCAGAGCCGGATCGGCATAGCCAACGCTGCCCTTCTGGCTGGAGAAGTAGGCGGCGATGTCCTGCAGGTCCTGATCGCTCAGCGGATCGAGCATGCCGGTCATTTCCAGCACCTTGCGGCCCACACCTTCCGGGGCGCCCGGCGTGCTGCCGGCCTTGATGTCCTGGAGCTGCTTGAGCAGATAACGCTCGCCCTGGCCGGCGAGTTTCGGGAAGTTCGGCGCCGGGCTGTTGCCGTCCGCACCGTGGCAGGCGCCACACACTGCAACTTTGCCCTGACCAGCTTCGGCGTCTCCAGCCGCGTGGGCCATACCGGTGATGCCAAGGGTCAACAGCAGACTCACGAGTATTTTGTTCATCAGCTAATCCAACTACGGCTAAGGGTTTGAAAGGGAATTCATCGGGTCACGCACGGCCATCGAACCGGGGCAACGCTCGTTATAAGTGGCACGCAGGGCATCCGCAGCGGGGCGGCGACACCGCCGCACAGGCGCCCGCAACAGGCTGGACACCACGCACGGCCCGATATCAGGCCAAAGCGCACATAAAAACTGCGGCATTATATACTTCCGTTTCTGAAACGGAAACGAACCATTGCCGCACCCGCGTGCACTCACCGGAACGACCATGCTACCGAAAAACCCGATTCTCGGCCTTTGCCAACAGGCCTCCTTCATGATCAGCGCCGCCAAGGTCGATCAGTGCCCGGCCGACGAGGGTCTGGAAGTAGCCTTTGCCGGCCGTTCCAACGCAGGCAAGTCGAGCGCGCTGAACACCCTGACCCATGCTAACCTGGCGCGCACTTCGAAGACCCCGGGCCGCACCCAGCTGCTCAACTTCTTCCGCCTCGATGACGAACGCCGACTGGTCGACCTGCCCGGCTACGGCTACGCCAAGGTGCCGATCCCGCTCAAGCAGCACTGGCAGCGCCACCTGGAAGCCTACCTGGGCAGCCGCGAGAGCCTGGCCGGCGTGTTCCTGATGATGGATATCCGCCATCCGCTGACCGAGTTCGACCGCATGATGCTGGACTGGGCGAGCGCCAGCCAGATGCCCTTGCACATCCTGTTGACCAAGTCCGACAAGCTGGCCTTCGGCGCCGCGAAAAACGCGTTGCTGGCCATCCAGCGCGATATCCACATGGGTTGGGGCGCCGAAGTCAGCGTCCAGCTGTTCTCGGCACCGAAGCGGCAGGGGGTCGAGGAAGCGCAGCTGGTGCTGGCGAACTGGTTGGGAATGCTGGACGAGGCAGCCGAAGACGAGCACGAGCCTGAGGCATAGAGTGGGTCAGGCGTTGCCGATTCCTGCAGCCCTGAGCCGGAGCTCCGGTGGATGTAAAAAGCGACATCCACCCTACGAAGTCCGGCACCAATCGCTAAAATCACCCGAATTTCACTCCACCAATCACCTCGCAGAAGCCGGAAAGGCGCCGAGAATCGACGCCCACCCGGCCCTCAGCGCAACTCAGTCGCGATAGGCATCCACCGGTACGCAGGCGCAGAACAGGTTGCGATCGCCGTAGACGTTGTCCACCCGGTTCACCGCCGGCCAGTACTTGTGGGCACGGGAGTGGGCGCTCGGCGTTACCGCTTCGGCGATGCTGTACGGCCGGTCCCACTCACCGATCACGTCAGCCAGCGTATGCGGCGCGCGCACCAGCGGATTGTTGTCCGCCGGCCACTCACCACCCTGGACCTTGGCGATCTCCCCGCGGATGCTCAGCATCGCCTCGACGAAGCGATCCAGCTCGGCTTTCGACTCGCTCTCGGTGGGCTCGATCATCAACGTGCCGGGCACCGGGAAGGACATGGTCGGCGCGTGGAAGCCGTAGTCCATCAGGCGCTTGGCGACGTCTTCCTCGCTGATTCCGGTCTCGGCCTTGAGCGGGCGCAGGTCGAGGATGCACTCGTGGGCGACGCGGCCGTTGCGCCCGGCGTAGAGCACTGGGAAGGCGTCGCCCAGGCGATTGGCCAGGTAGTTGGCGCCGAGAATCGCGACTTCCGTGGCGTCGCGCAGCTGCGGGCCCATCATGACAATGTACATCCAGCTGATCGGCAGGATGCTCGCGCTGCCCCAGGGCGCCGCGCTGACCGCGCCGTTGCCCGGCTGTGGGCCTTCCAGTTCGACCACTGGGTGATTGGCCACGAATGGCGCCAGGTGCGCCTTCACGCCGATCGGCCCCATGCCTGGGCCGCCGCCGCCATGGGGGATGCAAAAGGTCTTGTGCAGGTTCATGTGCGAGACGTCGGCGCCGATGTCCGCCGGCCGCGCCAGGCCGACCTGGGCGTTGAGGTTGGCGCCGTCCATGTAGACCTGGCCGCCCTGGGCGTGGATCGCCGCGCAGATCTCGCGCACGTTTTCTTCGTAGACGCCGTGCGTCGACGGATACGTGATCATCAGGCAGGACAGCCGGTCGCCGGCCTCGGCGGCCTTGCGCTTGAGGTCCTCGAGATCGACGTTGCCGCCCTTGTCGCATTCGACGATGACCACACGCATGCTGACCATCTGCGCCGAGGCGGGGTTGGTGCCGTGCGCCGAGGACGGGATCAGGCAGATGTCGCGCTGCCCTTCACCGCGGCTCTCGTGATACTTGCGGATCGCGACCAGGCCGGCGTATTCGCCCTGGGCACCGGAGTTGGGCTGCATGCTGATGGCGTCGAAACCGGTGATCGCGCAGAGCCAGGCTTCCAGCTCTTCGATCATCAGCCTGTAACCCTGCGCCTGGCCCCGCGGGACGAACGGATGCAGGTTGGCGAATTCGGCCCAGGTGATCGGGATCATTTCGCTGGTGGCGTTGAGCTTCATGGTGCAGGAGCCGAGCGGGATCATCGCCTGGTTCAGCGCCAGATCCTTGTTTTCCAGCTGCTTGAGGTAGCGCAGCATCTCGGTTTCGCTGTGGTGCGAGTTGAACACCGGATGCTCCAGGTAGCCGCTCTCGCGTTGCAGCCCTGCGGGAATGCCCGCGGCCAGCTCACCGGCATCCAGCGCGGCAACATCGAGGCCGTGATCGGCACCGAGGAAGATTGCCAGCAGCTGCTCGACGGTACGCTCGTCGCAGGTCTCGTCGAGGCTCACACCCAGCCGGCCGCGGCCAAGGATGCGCAGGTTGATCTGCGCCGCCTCGGCACTTTCGATGATCGCGGTCTGTGCGCCACCGACCTCGAGGGTCAGGGTGTCGAAGAAATGCCGATTGAGTCGCACGATGCCCTTCTGCTCCAGACCCGCGGCGAGGATGGCGGTCAGCCGATGGACGCGCTGGGCGATGCGCTTGAGGCCCTGCGGGCCGTGATAGACGGCATAGAAGCCAGCGATGTTGGCCAGCAGCACCTGCGCGGTGCAGATGTTGGAATTGGCCTTCTCGCGACGGATGTGCTGCTCGCGGGTCTGCAGCGCCATGCGCAGCGCGGTGTTGCCGCGGGCGTCCTTGGACACGCCGATGATGCGTCCCGGCATGCCGCGCTTGAACTCGTCGCGGCTGGCGAAATAGGCCGCGTGCGGGCCGCCGTAGCCCATCGGCACACCGAAGCGCTGGGTCGAGCCGAGCACCACGTCGGCACCCAGTTCGCCCGGCGGGGTCAGCAACAGCAGGCTGAGCAGGTCGGCCGCCACGCAGGCCAGCGCCTGCTGGGCGTGCAGCTGCTCGATGGCCGGACGCAGGTCGCGAATCTCGCCATGGGTATCCGGGTACTGCAGCAGCGCGCCGAACACCTCGTGTCCGGCCAGGTCGTCCAGCGTGCCGACTACCAGTTCGAAGCCGAACGCTTCGGCGCGGGTCTGCACCACCGAAAGCGTCTGCGGATGGCAGTTCTCGTCGACGAAGAAGCGGTTGCTCTTGCTCTTGGCCATGCGCCGGGCCAGGGTCATGGCCTCGGCTGCTGCGGTCGCCTCATCGAGCAGCGAGGCGTTGGCCAGATCGAGACCGGTGAGGTCGATGATCATCTGCTGATAGTTCAGCAGCGCTTCCAGCCGACCCTGGGCGATCTCCGGCTGATAGGGCGTGTAGGCGGTGTACCAGCCCGGATTCTCCAGCACGTTGCGCAGGATCACCGGCGGGGTGATGGTGCCGTGGTAGCCCATGCCGATCAGGCTGGTCCAGAGCTGGTTCTGCTCGGCATAGCCCTTGAGCTTGGCCAACGCCGCCTGTTCATCCAGTGCGGGCGGCAGATTCAGCTCGCCCTGCAGGCGGATCGCCGGCGGCACGGTCTGCTCGATCAGCTGCTCGCGGCTGGCCAGCCCCAGCGCGTCGAGCATGGCCTGCTGTTCGCCCTGATCCGGGCCGAGGTGACGGCGCAGAAAGGCATCGGTTTGCTGGAGTTGGGAAAGGCTCGGCATATACGGCATGGTCGCTACTCTCGAAAAAAACAAAAGCCCCGACAGAGCGGGGCTTTTGCGGATGATGCTTAGGCGTCGGCGTCGCAGGCGGCCTGGTAACCGGCTGCGTCGAGCAGCTTGTCCAGCTCCGCCTTGTCGCTCGGCTGCAGGCGGAAGAACCAGCTGCCGTAGGGGTCGCTGTTGACCTGCTCGGGCGAATCGGCCAGCGCCTCGTTAATGGCGATCACCTCACCGGAAACGGGGGCATAGATGTCGGAGGCGGCCTTTACCGACTCGACCACGCCGGCTTCCTGACCGGCATTGAGCTGGCGCCCGACCTCGGGCAGCTCGACGTAGACCACATCCCCCAGCGCCTCCTGGGCGTGATCGGAGATGCCGACGGTGACGCTGCCGTCCGCTTCGAGACGGGCCCACTCGTGGCTGGCGGCGTAACGCAGATCGCTGGGGATATTGCTCATTGTTGGATCCTCAAGGCTGTTGACAGCAGTCGCGCAAAACAGTCGGTCGAATTTACACCAGTACCTTGCCGTGCCGCACGAATGTCGGCTGCACGACCCGCACCGGATACCACTTGCCACGAATCTCCACTTCCGCGCGCTCGGCGGTGCCGGCCGGCACGCGCGCCAGGGCGATGGATTTGCCAAGCGTAGGAGAAAAACTGCCACTGGTGATCTCGCCGTCACCGACACCGTTGACCCGCACCACCTGATGGGCACGCAGCACGCCGCGCTCTTCCAACACCAGGCCGACCAGCTTGGGCAGATCACCCTGGGCGCTCTGCTGCTCCAGCGCGGCACGGCCGACGAAATCGCGCTCGGCGGGCTCCCAGGCCACGGTCCAGCCCATGTTGGCGGCCAGCGGCGAAACCTCTTCGGTCATGTCCTGGCCGTACAAGTTCAGTCCGGCTTCCAGACGCAGGGTGTCGCGAGCGCCAAGGCCGATCGGCGGGATGCCGGCACCGACCAGCTCGCTGAGAAAATCCGGCGCCTGCTCGGCCGGCAGGATGATCTCCAGACCATCTTCGCCGGTGTAGCCGGTACGACCGATGAACCAGTCGCCTTCGGCCAGGCCCTGGAATGGCTTGAGTTCCTGGATCAGCGTGGCGCGGGCCTGGCTGACCAGCTCGGCCGTGCGCGTACGGGCATGCGGCCCCTGGATGGCCAACATGGCCAGCTGCGGACGCTCGTTGATCTCGACGGCGAAATCCGCCGCCTGGGCCTGCATCCATGCAAGGTCCTTGTCGCGCGTACTGGCATTGACCACCAGGCGGTAGCCCCAGTCGGTGAGGTAGACGATCAGGTCATCGATCACCCCGCCGCGCTCATTGAGCATGGCCGAGTAAAGGGCGCGACCGGGGCTCTTCAGGCGTGCCACGTCGTTGGCCAGCAGGTGTTGTAGATAAGCGCTGGCCTGGTCGCCGGCCACATCGACCACGGTCATGTGCGAGACGTCGAACACTCCGCAATCACGTCGCACCTGATGATGTTCTTCGACCTGGGAGCCGTAGTGCAGTGGCATGTCCCAGCCACCGAAGTCGACCATCTTGGCGCCGAGCGCAAGGTGCTGATCGTAGAGGGGAGTACGCTGACCCATGGGTTTCTCCTTCCGGGCAGGTCGCCGAATCGGCATTGGAAAAGTCAGTAAAGCCGGGCCCTGCGGGGGTCGGCGACTTTCGAATGGCGCGCATTGTAGCCCCAAGGTGACAGCAGGTCACGGCAGATCAGGTGGCAGGAGACTGGAGGTCGAATGGCGGCCCGCAGTAGCGCGGCTGCGTCGCTCAGCACCCTGCCGCCAGAGCTGCGTGACTAGCCAGGGCGCCGCGCCGAGCGGCGAATCAGCAGCACCACCGGCAGCAGTCCGACCAGCACCAAGGTCAGTGCCGGGAGCGACGCGCGGGCCCATTCGCCTTCACTGGTCATTTCGAAGATGCGCACGGCCAGGGTGTCCCAGCCGAATGGCCGCATCAGCAAGGTCGCCGGCATTTCCTTGAGCACGTCGACGAATACCAGCAGTGCCGCGCTCAGCGTGCCCGGCAGCAGCAACGGCAGGTAGACCCGGAAGAACAGCGCCGGGCCACCGACACCCAGGCTGCGCGACGCCTGCGGCAGCGAGGGGCGAATCCGCGCCAGGGCGTTTTCCAGCGGGCCGAAGGCAACCGCCATGAAGCGGATCAGATAGGCCAGCAGCAACGCGCCGAGGCTGCCGAGCAGGATCGGCTTGCCGCCAG
Organism: Pseudomonas sp.; assembly: GCA_032105665.1. Classification (GTDB taxonomy): domain Bacteria; phylum Pseudomonadota; class Gammaproteobacteria; order Pseudomonadales; family Pseudomonadaceae; genus Stutzerimonas. Next base: position 24,873 of record DAMCQE010000017.1, read on the forward strand.
CGCCCAACCAGCTCGACAGCGGAATGACCAGGTGCCGGTCGAGGTAACTGAACGCCAGCATGATCGAAACCGCCAGTACCGAACCCGGCAAGGCATAGCCGAGATTGGCCAGGCTCACCGCGCTGCGGATCGAGCGCACCGGCGCCTGACGTCGGGCGAACGCCAGCAGCAGCGCCACGCTCACAGTGATCAGTGCGGCGATAGCACCGAGATAGAGCGTGTGCAGGATCATACCGGCGTAACGCTCGTCGAGATCAAAGCGACCGCGCTGCCAGAGCCAGGCCAGCAGCTGCAACAGCGGGATGATGAACGCGCAGAGAAATACCAGGCCGCACCAGGCGCTGGCCGCAAACGCCTTCACACCGGTCAGCCGGTACAGCGCCGCGGAGCGCGCTCGCTCATTGGCCGGTCGCGCAGCACCGCGCGCCCGGCGCTCGCCGTAGAGCACCAGCATCACCGCCAGCAACAACAGGCTGGCCAGCTGGGTGGCGCTGGTCAGACTGAAGAAGCCGTACCAGGTCTTGTAGATCGCAGTGGTGAAGGTATCGAAGTTGAACACCGACACCGCACCGAAGTCAGCCAGGGTTTCCATCATTGCCAGGGCCAGACCGGCACCGATCGCCGGTCGCGCCATCGGCAGCGCCACGCGCCAGAAAGCCTGCCAGGGCGACTGGCCGAGCACCCGCGCCGCTTCCATCAGTCCCTTGCCCTGAGCGAGAAAGGCCGAGCGCGCCAGCAGATAGACATAGGGGTAGAACACCAGCACCAGCACCGTGATCACACCGCCCGTGGAGCGCACTCGCGGAAAGCGAATGCCGCTACCGAACCACTCGCGCGCCAGGGTTTGCACCGGACCGGCGAAATCGAGCAGCCCGATGAAGACGAACGCCAACACATAGGCAGGAATCGCGAACGGCAGCATCAGCGCCCAATCCAGCCAGCGGCGTCCGGGAAATTCGCACAATGCCGTCAGCCAGGCGAGGCTGACGCCGAGCACCACCACGCCGATGCCCACGCCGAGAACCAGCGTCAGGGTATTGCCCAGCAGACGCGGCATCTGCGTGTCCCACAGGTGCGACCAGATCTCGGTATCGATACTGCTCCAGCTGAACAGCAGGATGCTCAGTGGCAGCAACACCAGGGCTGCGACAGCAAACGTGATGGGATACCAGCGGCGCTCGACGGGATGGGACACTCAAGCCTCGACAGCAAAAAAGACGACGCCCCGGACCAGGCCGGGGCGCCGAGTATAACCGCAGCGGTGAACGTGGCGGCCGGAGCTGCACGTCACCGCTGCAAGCGCGGAGGGCTGATCAGTTCCAGCCGGCGCGATCCATCAGCTTGATGGCTTCGGCCTGGCGCTTGCCGGCCACTTCCACCGGAATGGTGTCGGCCTTGAACTCGCCCCATGCCGCTACTTCGGCAGACGGCTTCACGCTCGGGTTGGCCGGGTACTCCATGTTGATGTCGGCGAAGATGCTCTGCGCCTCTTCGCTGGTCATCCACTCCACCAGCTTGCGCGCGGCGTCCGCGTTCGGTGCGTGCTTGGTCAGGCCGATGCCCGACAGGTTGACGTGCACGCCGCGGTCTTCCTGGTTCGGCCAGAACAGCTTGGCCTTGAGCTGCGGGTTCTGCGCGTGCAGACGACCGAAGTAGTAGGTGTTGACGATGCCGGCATCGCATTGCCCGGCGTCGACGGCCTGCACCAGCGCCGTGTCGTCCGCAAAGACGTCGGTGGCGAGATTGCCGACCCAGCCCTTGATGATCTCTTCGGTCTTCTCGGCGCCGTGAGTCTCGATCATGGTCGCGGTCAGCGACTGGTTGTAGACCTTCTTGCTGGTGCGCAGGCACAGGCGGCCGTCCCAACGCTCGTCGGCCAGCGCCTCGTAAGTGCTCAGCTCGCCGTCCTTGACCCGCTCCGGCGAGTAGACGATGGTCCGTGCGCGCAGCGACAGGCCGGTCCAGGCGTCGTTGGAGGAACGATACTGGGCCGGGATGTTGTCCTTGACCACCTGAGAGTTCAGCGGCTGCAGGATGCCCATTTCCTCGGCTTGCCAGAGGTTGCCGCCATCGACGGTGAGCAGAAGGTCCGCCGGGGTGTTCGCGCCTTCGGCCTTGATGCGGGCCATCAGTGGGGCTTCTTTGTCGGTGATGAACTTGATCGCTACACCGGTCTTCTCGGTGTAGGCGTCGAACACCGGCTTGATCAGCTCATCGATACGCGAGGAGTAGACCACTACTTCGTCGGCAGCCTGGACGGCACCCGACAGCGCCGTCAGCGCCAGGGCGGCGAGTAAACCTTTGCTTGCCTGCATGGAACAGCCTCTTGGTGAGTTGGAACAGAGGCTGAATAGTAGTGAATGTTATTTACCTTCTCAATGCGACAAATCGTGCAGGTAATGTTTTGTAAATATCAATCTGACATCAGGGCTTGGCCAGTTCCGGCAGATCGCCGCTCAATCCGAGCGCCTGACGAACGAACAGCGCCTTCGCCTCCGGTAGCGCCTGTACGGCCTTGAGACCGGCATTGCGCAGCCAGCGCAGCGGCAGTGGATCAGCCTGGAACAGCCGTTCGAAGCCTTCCATGGCTGCCATCATCGCCAAGTTGTGCGGCATGCGCCGACGCTCGAAGCGGCTCAGCACCTGCACATCGGCCACCCGCTCACCGCGGGCAATCGCCGCCTTGAGCACTTCCGCCAGCGCGGCGGCATCCAGCAGACCAAGATTCACGCCCTGCCCCGCCAACGGATGAATGGTGTGTGCGGCATCGCCGATCAACGCCAGGCCCGGCTGCACATAGCGTTTGGCATGGCGTTGGCGCAGCGGGATGCACAGCCGCGGATCGACTTCGAGCACTTCGCCCAGGCGCACCTCGAAGGCTCGACCAAGCGCCGTTCGGAATGCCGCGTCATCCAGCGCCATGAGCCGCCTGGCTTCAGCTTCAGTAACCGACCAGACAATCGAGCACCAGTGCTGGTCGCCATCGCGCTCGAGCGGCAGAAACGCCAGGGGGCCGTCATCGGTGAAGCGCTGCCAGGCCGTACGCTGGTGCGGCTCGCTGCAACGCACGCTGGTGACGATGGCCTGATGCAGATAATCCCATTCGCGGGTTTCGCAACCAGCCAGGCGGCGAATCGCCGAGTTGGCGCCATCCGCCGCAATCAGCAGGGGCGTACGCAACTCGCGGCCGTCGACCAGCGTCAGCTGCCAACCGTCAGGGGTGCGCGCCAGCTGCTCGACGCGCGCGTCGCCGATCAGCTGCAGTCCGCCGCGGCGCTGCATCGCGTCCAGCAGCGCATCCTGCACCACACGGTTTTCGACGATATGCCCGAGCACTTCGGCATGTACGGTCTCGGCGGAAAAATGAATCTGCCCGGTGCCCGAGCCGTCCCATACGTGCATGTCGGTGTAGGGGCTCGCGCGGCGCGCGGCGATGCCCGGCCAGGCACCGACCCGCTGCAGGATGCGCTGGCTGGCTGCGGACAGCGCACTGACCCGCGGTTCGAAGCCGCCCTGCGGGTCGAAGTCGACGACCTCGAGCGGGCTCGCATCGAGCACGACGATCTTCAGCCCGCAACCTTCGAGGGCGAGTGCCAGGGTACTGCCGACCATGCCGGCACCCACGATGATCAGATCCGCTTGCATCACTTCTCTCCTGGCTGCCGCGCCCGCGGCTTGAGTCGTATGTAGAGGGTCTTCTGCACCCGTGCCACCAGCGTGCCCTCGCCGTCGCGCACTTCGACATGCATTCTGGGCAGGTACTTGCTGCCGTCGGCCGTGTGCGCGCGGATCTCATCCAGCAGCCTGTCGCTGATGGCGAATTCGGCGTAGACCGCGCCGCGCCCGGGGCTGACGAATTCTATGTTGGCCGCCTTGTCCCAGACGATGTAGTCGCGCCCGAGATTCTCCATCAGCATCAGCACGAAGAACGGGTCGACCATCGAATACAGCGAGCCGCCGAACTGCGTACCGACATAATTGCGGTTGTACCAGCGCAGCACCATCTTGACCTGAACCAGGCGCATATCCGCGCTGATGTGCCGCACCCGAACACCGGCTCCGATGTATGGCGGGTAGAAATTCATGGCCCAGCGCAGAAACCGCGCCTTGCGCGCCAAACGGGAGCCGCTCATGCCGAGTCCTTTTGGTTGCCGCTTTTCAGCCAGCGCGAGTGCCCAGGCCCATCGCCTGGCGCGCAAACCAACGCTTGGCGGCGGGCATGAGGTCCAGCCCGAGCAGACCGAGATTGCGTCCGGCCGCGACCAGCCGACCGGAATCACCGAACAGCCGGGTGACCTGATCGGAGAAACCGACCGTCACGCGCTGATCGAAGCGCTGCCTGCGGGCATACTCCTGCAGCACCGCCAGGTCGCCCAGCGCGGCGTCGCTGCGCAGCAAAGCGACGCTCAGTGCCTCCACATCACGCAGCGACAGGTTGTAGCCCTGCCCGGCGATCGGGTGCAGGCTGTGCGCCGCGTTGCCGAGCACCACCAGACCCGAACGTACCTGCTCTTCGGCCTCGATCAGCGTCAGCGGATACAGATGCCGGGCACCGACCTGCTGCAACGCGCCCAGGCGATAACCAAAGGCCTCCTGCAGTTCACCGAGGAAAACCGCCTCGTGCGCCTGCGCCAGGCGCGCGGCATCGGCCTGGGAGCGCGTCCATACCAGCGCACAACGATCATCCTGCAGCGGCAGCAGCGCCATCGGGCCATCGTCGGTGAAGCGCTCGAACGCCAGACCGCCGTGCGGTTTGCCTGGCGTGATGTTGGCGATGAGCGCGGTCTGGCCGTACGGCCGGCGCGACACCTGGATGCCAAGCTGCTCGCGCAGCCCGGAGCGGCCACCATCTGCGAGCACGGTGAGGTCGCACTCCAGCTGCTGACCACCGGTAAAACTCAACCGGTAACCGGTGGCGCCGGGCTCCAGTCGCTCGACCTCGGCCGGACAGTGGCAGACCACCACCTGATCATCCAGCGCCTGCCACAGGCAATGCCCGATCCAGGCGTTCTCCACCACGTAACCCAGCGCCTCGACGCCTTCGCGTGTGCAATCGAGGCGTGCCGCCCCGAAACTGCCGCGCTCGGATACATGAATGCGCAGAATCGGCTCGGCGCGCTCGGCGATGCGCTCCCATAGGCCCAGGCGCTGGTAGATCAGCCGAGTGCCGTAGGACAGCGCCGTGGAGCGCGCGTCATAGCTGGGCTGGTACTCGTGGCCGGGCTCGAACGGCTCGATCAGATGGATGCGCCAGCCGCGCGCCCGGGCGCCGTCCTGCAAGGCCAGCGCAAGACTGGCACCGACCAGCCCGCCACCGATGATCGCCAGACTCTGCATGTCAGGCGACCTGCTCGCGAGCGGCGGCCATCAGCGCCTCAATTTCGGCGACGCTCTTCGGCACGCAACCGGTGAGGATTTCGCAGCCGGTCCGGGTCACCACCACATCGTCCTCGATGCGCACGCCGATGCCGCGCCACTTCTTGGCGACGTTCTGATTGTCCACGGCAATATAGATGCCCGGCTCGACGGTCATCGACATGCCCGGCTCGAGCACGCGCCACTCGCCGCCGATCTTGTAGTCGCCGACGTCATGCACGTCCATGCCCAGCCAGTGCCCGGCGCGGTGCATGTAGAAGGGTTTGTAGGCCTCGCTTAGGATCAGTTCGTCGACCTCGCCCTGCAGCAGGCCCAGCTCGACCAGCCCGGCGGTGATCACCCGTACGGTGGCCTCGTGGGCCTCGTTCCAGTGCTTGCCGGGTGCGATGTGCTTGAAAGCCTCTTCGTTAGCCTTGAGCACCAGTTCGTAAATGGCCTTCTGCTCGGGCGAGAAGCGGCCGTTGACCGGAAAGGTGCGGGTAATGTCGCTGGCGTAGCAGTCGATTTCGCAACCGGCGTCGATCAGCACCAGGTCGCCATCCTTCAGCGGCGCATCGTTCTCGCGGTAATGCAGGATGCATGCATTGCGACCCGCGGCGACGATGCTGCCGTAAGCGGGCATCTTCGCCCCGCCCTTGCGGAACTCGTAATCCAGCTCGGCTTCCAGGTGGTACTCGAACAGGCCCGCGCGGCTGGCCTGCATGGCACGGATGTGTGCATGGGCGGAAATCTCCGCGGCATGCTTCATCACCTTCACTTCGTTACTCGACTTGTACAGACGCATGTCGTGCAGCAAGTGATCGAGCGCGACGAACTCGCTGGGCGGCTGCGCGCCCTGGCGCGCCTTGGCGCGAATGGTCTTGATCCACTCCATCAGCCGATGATCGAAGGCTTCGTTGGTGCCGATGGCGTAGTAGACACGGTCGCGGCCTTCGATCAGCCCGGGGAGGATGTCGTCGATGTCGCCGATGGGAAAGGCATCGTCGGCACCGTATTCACTTATCGCGCCGTCCTGCCCGGCACGCAGGCCATCCCACAGCTCGCGTTCGGGGTCGCGTTCGCGGCAGAACAGCACGTATTCGCCATGCTCACGCCCGGGAATCAGCGCGATCACCGCCTCCGGTTCGGGGAAGCCGGACAGGTACTGAAAGTCGCTGTCCTGGCGGTAGACATGCTCGACATCGCGGTTGCGGATATACATCGGCGCCGCCGGCAAAATGGCGATGCTGTTGGGTTCCATCTGCTCCATCAGCGCCTTGCGCCGACGGGCGTATTCCGATCTGGGGATGCGAGTCATGGGCGCAACGGTGTCCTCAATGCAGGGAAGGTTTCGCGGCAGCGGGCAGCGGCTTGGCGCATTCGGTGAACAGCAGCAGCGGCGCTACGCGCAGATATTCCATCACTTCCATATAGTCGGTCTCGCCGTCCTCGGACTCTTCCAGCGAGTCCTGGATCTGCGCGATGGCCGAGAGATCCTGCAGCACTTCCATGGCTTCGCTGCTCAGCGCACGGTCGCCGGCGGTCAGGCCGAAGCCGGCGAGAAAGCCCTGGCACCACTGGCCGAGGGCCACGGCGCGTTCGGCCAGTGGCGCATCGTCGCTGGGCAGCAGCAACACGATGGCGATGTCGTGACCGGCGAGCTCGCCTTTGACCATTTCCTGCAGGCCGATAAGCGCCTGACGCACGTTGTCCTGCGGCGCTTCGCCGAGCAGATCAGAGGCGTCGAGCAACCAGGGCTCGACGTCGAAACCGGCACCGGCGCAACTGCGCCCGAGCAACAGGCCGTGCAGTTCGGCCGGCGATACGCTTTGTGGACTGCCTGCCAGAAGCGTGGCGAAAGCAGCATAAGGGGAGTTCTGAATGGACATGGCGGCTAGGCGCACGGTGGCGCAATGACTAGAATGAAGGCTTCGTATCCTAGCACCGGCGGCCGCGGCAAGACCATCGAAGCCCCCGGGCATCGCCTCCGTCTTCAGCCGAGCCCCCAACAGGAATCCCATGGAAGACGCCGATTTGAAAGCGCTGACCGCCAAGCTGGAGCAGCTGATTCAGCGCATCGAACAACTCAAGGCGCAGAACCACCTGCTGCTGGCCAACGAGCGGGCCTGGCGCGAAGAGCGCGCTCATCTGATCGAAAAGAACGAAATGGCCCGGTTGAAGGTCGAATCAATGATTTCGCGCCTGAAAGCCCTGGAGCAGGACTCATGACCCAGCCGAACACCGTCACAGTGCACATCATGGACAAGGAATATTGCATTGCCTGTCCGCCAGAGGAACGCAGCAATCTGGAAGGCGCGGCCCGCTATCTGGATCGCAAGATGCGCGAGATCCGCAGCAGCGGCAAAGTCATCGGCGCCGACCGCGTTGCGGTGATGGCCGCGCTGAACATCACCCACGAACTGCTACACAAGCATGATCGCCTGGATGCCGAAGCCAACAGCGCGCGCGAGCACGTACGCATGCTGCTGGAGCGCGTCGACAGCGCACTGGCCACCGACCCGAACCCTTCCGGCAACTGATCAACGGCAGCCGGTTTGCGTTATACTCCGCCCAACTCCCTGGCATGTTCGCCAGTCGGCGATGACCCTCTCCCGATAAGCAACACCATGGAGGCTACACGTGGTGCCGGTGTGCATGTCCGCCTGACGGAAAGCCTTAAGGTACTCTGTAGTCGCCACCTTGAACTCTCGGGTTCAAGGGCCTACGCTGGCAGCGGCATGCTGGGGAGCCACTTCTGATGATCGTAGCCGAAGGCCTTTCGCGCCCGGCGCTACGCCGCAAGCTGCGCCACGCTCGACGCCAACTGACACCCGCCCAGCAGCGCCTGGCCGCTCGCCGTCTCTATCGGCAGCTGGCTCAGCATCCCCGGTTTCGGCGCGCGCAGCATATCGCCCTGTACCTGCCCAATGATGGCGAAATCGATCCGCGCCTATTGCTGCAAGCGGCTCAGCGCCGCGGCAAGGCAACCTATCTTCCGGTACTCAACCCCTGGCCACGTACGCGCATGGTGTTCCAGCGCATCGAGCCCGGCGAACAGCTGCGCCGCAACCGCTTCGGCATTCTGGAACCCGTGATCCGGACCGCTCGGCAACGCCGCGTCTGGGCGCTGGACCTGCTGCTCATGCCACTGGTGGGCTTCGACGGAAAGGGCGGACGGCTTGGCATGGGTGGCGGCTTCTATGATCGCAGCCTGGCGTATCGCGCCATGCGCAAAAAAAGTCACAAACCGACATTGTTGGGACTGGCTCATGAATGTCAGCGCGTCGATCAACTGCCGCTGGAGAGCTGGGATGTAGCGCTTCAGGCTACGGTGACGGACCAGGGTTGGTACGCCGGATGATGGAAAGCCGCGTCCATGCGGCACGAGGTCATCGCTGCTGAGCCTGCTGCACCTGAATGACCGGGGCCATGCCGGCCGCGCCATCGTGCTGATCCCACAGACTCTGCGTATAGCCCGTGGTGACTACGCCGAGACCAAAGATAAAGACCAAAATCCACAGAATATCGGGCTTACGTTTCATTTATGTTCGCCTCCCCCTACCAGGCGAAATGCTTGCGTCGAGTCGATGTGTTTTCGTTCTAGGACTCGATAGGCCACCTTACAGCTGCGGCATTTTCCGTGAAGCGTCGGCACCGCGCAAACAGGTATTGCAGCCGATTGTCGGAGATTTTGCCATCATGGTCTGATCGAACCGTCTGATAGGAGAGCAAGGTTCATGCCTTACTGGCTGCTGAAGTCCGAACCCGACGAATTTTCCATTCGGGACCTGAAAAAAATGGGTCACGGACGCTGGGATGGTGTACGCAACTACCAGGCGAGAAACTTCATGCGCCAGATGCAGGAAGGCGATCAGTTCTTCTTCTATCACTCCAGTTGCGCCGAGCCAGGAATCGCCGGCATCGGTAGGATCAGTCGCAGCGCCTATCCCGATCCCACTGCCCTCGACCCTGCCAGCCCCTATCACGATGCCAAGGCTCGCGATGATGCAAATCCGTGGAGCGCGGTCGATGTCGAGTTCGTCGATGCCTTTGCGACACCGTTAAAATGGCGCGTCTGAAAACCGCGCCAGCATTGCACGAACTGGCACTGGTGAAGAAAGGAAGCCGCCTGTCGGTGATGCCGGTCAGCGAAGACGAATGGCAGGCGATCCTGGCGATGCGCTGAGCTACTGGATGATCAGATTGTTGAACAGCAGATCATCCACCAGCGGTTTGCCTTCTTCCTGCTCCAGCACCTCGCGCACCTGGCGCAAGGCTTCCTGACGCAGCTGTTCCTTGGCTTCGGGGCCGCTCAGCGTCTCGTCGGTCTGCTGGGAAAACAGCATCACCAGCTGATGGCGAATCAGCGGCTCGTGATGCTTGACCCGATCCTCCACCTCCTTGCTGGAGATACGCAGCGCAACATCGGCCTTGTAGTACTTCAGTCGCTCGCCGGAGCCGTAGTTGCCAACCATCGCAGGCGTCAGCGCGTAATAGAGTGTCTGCGTGGCGGCGTCTTCGGCCGGCTCCTCAGCCAGCGCGGGCCCAGCAAGGGCGAGGCAGAAAAACATCGAGATGAGGTATTTCACGCGGTACTGCTCCAAGGGATTCCTGCGCCAGCATAACCAGTCGCGGCGGCCCACCCAAGCCTATCGCGCAACCGCCTGCTACTTATACGCAGCCATTACAGTGAACGATGCTGATTGCCTCGCCACGCAGCGCTCCTAGACTGGAAAGTCCTGAGCAGTCGAGCCATCCCATGTCGGGCGGCAAGCGTCCGACCAGTCGAACAAGGAAAAGCGATGAAAGCCGTCCTGTGCAAAAGCTTCGGCCCGCCCGAAAGCCTGGTTGTCGAAGATGCCCCCTCCCCTCAGATCAAACCGAGCGAGATCCTGCTCGACGTGCATGCTGCCGGGGTCAATTTCCCGGACACGTTGATGATCGAGGGCAAATACCAGTTCAAGCCGCCGTTTCCGTTTTCGCCCGGCGGCGAGGCGGCCGGCGTGGTCGCTGCGGTCGGCGAAAAAGTCAGTCACCTGAAGGTGGGCGACCGGGTCATGGCGCTGACCGGCTGGGGCAGCTTCGCGGAGCAGGTGGCGGTGGCCGGCAGCAATGCGCTGCCGATTCCGCCGAGCATGGACTTCGCCACCGCTGCTGCCTTCAGCATGACCTACGGCACCTCGATGCACGCGCTCAAGCAGCGCGCCAACCTGCAGCCCGGTGAAACCCTGCTGGTACTGGGCGCCTCCGGTGGTGTCGGCCTGGCTGCCGTGGAGATCGGCAAGGCCGTGGGCGCCCGGGTGATTGCCGCGGCCTCCAGCGCCGAGAAGCTGGAGGTGGCGAAGAATGCTGGCGCCGACGAGCTGATCAACTACAGCGAAGTGAGCCTGAAGGAGCGCCTGAAGGAACTTACCGGCGGCCAGGGCGTGGATGTGATCTACGACCCGGTGGGCGGCAAGCTGTTCGAGGAGGCCTTCCGCAGCATCGCCTGGAACGGTCGCATGCTGGTGGTCGGCTTTGCCGCCGGCGGCGATATCCCGGCACTACCGGCCAACCTGCCGCTGCTCAAGGGTGCGGCACTGATCGGCGTGTTCTGGGGCGCCTTCGCCCAACGCCAGCCGCAGGACAACGCTGCGAATTTCCGCCAGCTGTTCGCCTGGCACGCCGAAGGCAAGCTCAAGCCGCTGGTGTCGCAACGCTTCACGCTGGAGGAAGCCGGCCAGGCCATCGCCACGCTGGGTCAGCGCAAGGCTGTGGGCAAGCTGGTGGTGCAGGTGCGCTAAGAACGCACCTAGGGGACTGCAGGAAGCGTCAGACGCTTCCTGCACGATCCGATCGGATCAATGGGCGGTGGCGGGTGCCTCGCCGGCGCTCTGCATGCGCGCCATTTCCTGGGCGTAGAGCGCATCGAAATTCACCGGAGCCAGCATCAGCGCCGGGAAGGAGCCGCGGGTCACCAGGCTGTCCAGCGCTTCGCGGGCATACGGGAAGAGGATGTTCGGGCAGAACGCACCAAGCGTGTGGCTCATCGCAGCCGCTTCCAGGCCCTTGATCAGGAAAATGCCGGCCTGCTGCACCTCGGCGATGAAGGCCACTTCCTCACCGGTCTTGACGGTGACCGAGAGGGTCAGCACCACTTCGTAGAAGTCGCTTTCCAACTGCTTCTGCTTGGTGTTCAGGTCCAGCGCGACACTCGGATTCCATTCCTGACGGAAAATTTCCGGGCTCTTCGGCGCTTCGAAGGACAGGTCGCGGACGTAGATGCGCTGCAGGGAGAACTGCGCGCCCTGTTCGTTCTGCGACGCTGCGCCGCCGTTGTTAGCTTGTTCGGTCATTTCTGCAACCTTCTATCCAGTTGTGCGTGTCGTTTGAATTGTTCGCGGACCCGCGGTGCCGGCCTCAGGCCTGCAGCAACGGGTCGAGGCGTCCGGCGCGCTCCAGAGCGTGCAGCTCATCGCAGCCGCCGACGTGCTTATCGCCGATCCATATCTGCGGCACCGAGGTGCGTCCGGCCTTGCTGGCCATCTCGGCGCGCAGGGTCTGGTTGCCATCCACGGGAATTTCCTCGTAGGCGACACCCTTGCGATCGAGCAGCGCCTTGGCGCGGATGCAGAACGGGCACCAGGCGGTGGTATAGATGACGACGTTGGGCATGATTACTTGACCACTGGCAGATTGTCGCCGCGCCAGCTGGAAATCCCTCCCGACAACTTGGCGGCGGTGAAGCCTGCCTTCTGCAGCTCACGGCAGGCCGTTCCGGCGTGCTGCCCCATGGCGTCGACCACGATGATGGTCTTGGCCTTGTGCTTTTCCAGCTCGCCTGTGCGGCTGACCAGTTTCTCGTAGGGAATGTTCAATGCATCGACGATATGGCCGGCGTCGAACTCCTTCTTGGCGCGCACGTCCAACACCACGCCCTCGCCACTGTTGACCAGTGCCGTCAGTTCGCGATTGCTCAGGCTCTTGCCACCCTTGCGTGTCTCGGTGATGAACAGAAGGATCAACAGCGCCACGAACAGGCTGCTGAGTACATAGTGGTTAGAGACAAATTCAATCAGGTTAGCGAGCATCAACGGGTACCCGGACGATAAAATGCGGGCCAGTATACACAGCCCCTCCGAGTGGCTGAACCCTGATGATTCGTGACCTCGCCACGGCCAGCCAGTAGACTGGCCGCCCTTTTCCGCCCCCGTGCAAGGAGCCCGAAAGCATGCCCGTCGCCCCTACCGCCGCGCCCAAACCTCTGGTACTGATCATTCTCGATGGCTTCGGGCACAGCGACAGCCCGGATTTCAATGCCATCTATGCCGCGCGCAAGCCGGTCTACGATCGTCTGCTGGCGACTCAGCCACACGGACTGATCTCCGGCAGCGGCATGGATGTCGGTCTGCCGGACGGGCAGATGGGCAACTCCGAGGTCGGCCACATGAACCTGGGCGCCGGGCGCGTGGTGTATCAGGACTTCACCCGGGTGACCAAGGCGATCCGCGACGGCGAATTCTTCGCCAACCCGACTATCTGCGCTGCGGTCGACAAGGCCGTAGGTGCCGGCAAGGCGGTGCACATCCTCGGCCTGCTTTCCGACGGTGGCGTGCACAGCCACCAGGATCATCTGGTCGCCATGGCCGAGCTGGCGGCCCAGCGCGGCGCCGAGAAGATCTACCTGCACGCCTTCCTCGACGGCCGCGACACCCCGCCGAAGAGCGCGCAAAGCTCCATCGAACTGCTCCAGGCCACCTTCACCCGCCTGGGTAAGGGCCGTATCGCCAGCCTGATCGGCCGCTACTTCGCCATGGACCGCGACAACCGCTGGGACCGCGTGCAGCAGGCCTACGAGCTGATCGTCGACGGCAAGGCCGAGTACCGCTCCGACTACGCGGTGGACGGCCTGATCGCCGCCTACGAGCGCGGCGAGAGCGACGAGTTCGTCAAGGCCACCGGCATTGGCGAGCCGGTACGTGTCGAAGACGGTGACGCCGTGGTGTTCATGAACTTCCGCGCCGACCGCGCCCGCGAGCTGACCCGCTGCTTTGTCGAACCCGGTTTCAAGGAATTCGAGCGTGCCCGAGTGCCGCAACTGGCCGAGTTCGTCATGCTCACCCAGTACGCCGCGAGCATTCCCGCGCCGGCAGCCTTCGCCCCGGAAGCGCTGACCAACGTGCTCGGCGAGTACCTGGCCAACAACGGCAAGACCCAGCTGCGCATCGCCGAAACCGAGAAATACGCCCACGTAACCTTCTTCTTCTCCGGCGGCCGCGAAGAGCCCTTCCCCGGCGAAGAGCGCATTCTGATCCCCTCGCCTCAGGTCGCCACCTACGACCTGAAACCCGAGATGAGCGCGCCCGAGGTCACCGATCGTATCGTCGATGCCATCGAAAACCAGCGCTACGACGTTATCGTGGTCAACTACGCCAACGGCGACATGGTCGGTCATACCGGCGTGTTCGATGCCGCGGTCAAGGCGGTGGAATGCCTGGACAGCTGCGTCGGGCGCATCGTCGAGGCGCTGGACAAGGTCGGTGGCGAAGCGCTGCTGACCGCCGACCACGGAAACGTCGAACAGATGGAAGACGTCATGACCGGCCAGGCGCACACCGCGCATACCTGTGAGCCAGTGCCTTTCATCTATATAGGCAAGCGCAACGTCTCGATCCGCGAAGGCGGCGTGCTGGCCGATGTCGCGCCAACCATGCTGACCCTGCTCGGCATGCCGGTACCGCCGGAGATGACCGGTCGCTCGATCGTCGAGCTAAAATGATCGAGCCGGGCGGGAAGCGGCTGGCGCCAGCCGCCGTTTCCCGCTACAGGCTTCAAGCTTCCAGCTTGCTTTTTAGGCATACTACGTCGGTCATAACGCCTCGGTTGACGCCCTCCAATGCCTCGTACCTTTCTTGCCCTCGCCTTCCTCTGCCTGCTCGGCCCCGCCGTGGCGGACGAACGTACCGCAGCGCGGCAGCAGATCGAAGCCGCTCGCCAGGACATCGCCGAACTGCAGAAACTGCTCAAGCAGATCGAGCAGGAGAAATCCGGCGTTCAGAAGCAGCTGAAGACCACCGAAAGCGAGATGGGTCAGCTGGAAAAGCAGGTCGACACCCTGCAGCAGGAGATCGACCGCAGCGAGGCGGAGCTGGAACGCCTGAACGAGGAGAAAACCACCCTCGAAGGCGCACGTCTGGAGCAGCAGCGCCTGATCGGGCTGCAGGCCCGCGCCGCCTATCAGAATGGGAGGCAGGAATACCTCAAGCTGCTGCTCAACCAGCAAAACCCGGAAAAATTCAGCCGCACCATCACCTATTACGACTACCTGAACAAGGCGCGCCTCGAACAGCTCGACAGCTTCAACGAGACCCTGCGCCAACTGGCCGGAGTCGAGACTGACATCGAAGCGCAGCAGAACCTTCTGGCGGAAAAGAAGGACGGCCTGCTGGAGCGGCGCGAGCAACTCGCCGAGGTGCGCAAGGAGCGACAGCAAACGCTGGCCAAGCTCAACAGCGACCTGTCCAGCCGCGAACAGAAGCTGCAGGCCCGCCGTCAGGAGCAGGCCCAGTTCGAACGGGTACTCAAGACCATCGAGGAAACTCTGGCGCGCCAGGCTCGCGAAGCCGAGGAAGCCCGGCAACGCGAACTGCTTGCCGAGCGCCAGCGTCAGGAGCAACAACAATCCCGGCCCGGCGCCAGCACTGCGCCGAGCGGCCCATTGGTTTCCAGTGCCGGCGGCAACTTCGGCGGCCCGTTCGCCAAGGCCAAGGGCAAGCTGCCATGGCCGGTGGATGGACGTCTCGTCGCCCGCTACGGCACTCCGCGCGGCGGCGACGCTCGAACCAAGTGGGACGGCGTACTGATCGGCGCCAGCGTCGGTACTCAGGTCCGCGCCGTCCATGGCGGACGCGTAGTGTTCGCCGACTGGCTGCGCGGCGCTGGACTGCTGGTAATCCTCGACCATGGCAATGGTTATCTGAGCCTGTATGGCCACAACCAGAGCCTGCTGCGCGACGCCGGCGATATCGTCAAGGCCGGCGACGCAATTGCCACGGTAGGCACCAGCGGCGGCCAGGAAACTGCCGCACTGTATTTCGCCATTCGCCAGCAGGGGCGCCCCAGCGATCCTGCCCAATGGTGCCGCGCGCAAGGTTAGCGAGCAGCGGCGTTCGGTCCTGCCGAGCCGCCCGCACCACCAAGCGCGCCCTCTCATAATTGGAGTTCGACATGTTGCACCTGCGCCGTTTCGCCCGCCCATCCACGCTCGCCCTGGCCGTATTGCTGGGGATGCAGGGCGGCGCATGGGCCCAGCAGCCCATGGAGGAGGCCGCGGCGCCAAGTGCCAGTGCCAAAGCCCCGCTGCCGCTGGAGGAACTGCGCACCTTTGCCGAGGTACTGGATCGCATCAAGGCTGCCTATGTCGAACCAGTCGATGACAAAACCCTGCTGGAAAATGCCATCAAAGGCATGCTCAGCAATCTCGATCCTCATTCCGCCTATCTCGAGCCCGAAGCGTTCGCCGAGCTGCAGGAAAGCACCAGCGGCGAATTCGGTGGTCTCGGCATCGAAGTTGGCATGGAAGACGGCTTCATCAAGGTCGTTTCGCCGATCGACGATACCCCGGCGTCCAAGGCCGGCATCGAAGCCGGCGACCTGATCGTCAAGATCGACGGCCAGCCGACCAAGGGGCTGTCGATGATGGACGCCATCGGCAAGATGCGCGGCAAGCCGGGCAGCAGCATAAGCCTGACGCTGGTGCGCGAAGGCGGCCAGCCGTTCGACGTGAAGCTGACCCGCGCGGTCATCAAGGTGCGCAGCGTCCGCAGCCAGATCCTGGAGCCAGGCTACGGCTACCTGCGCGTCACTCAGTTCCAGGTCAACTCCGGCGAGGAAGTGGGCAAGGCGCTGGCGAAGCTGAAGAAGGACAACGACGGCAAGAAGCTCAACGGCCTGGTCCTCGACCTGCGCAACAACCCCGGCGGCGTGCTGCAGGCGGCTGTCGAGATTTCCGACCACTTCCTGACCAAGGGCCTGATCGTCTACACCGAGGGTCGCATCGCCAATTCCGAGCTGCGCTTCAACGCCGACCCGGCAGATGCCAGCGAAGGCGTACCGCTGGTGGTGCTGATCAACGGCGGCAGCGCCTCGGCCTCGGAGATCGTCGCTGGCGCGCTGCAGGATCACAAGCGCGGTGTGCTGATGGGCACCGACAGCTTCGGCAAGGGCTCGGTACAGACCGTGCTGCCGCTGAACAACGATCGTGCACTGAAGCTGACTACCGCGCTGTACTACACCCCCAACGGCCGCTCGATCCAGGCCCAGGGCATCGAGCCGGACATCAAGGTCGAGCGTGCCAAGCTGACCCGCGAGCAGGCCGCCGATGGCTTCCGCGAGGCCGATCTTGCTGGCCACCTGGGCAACGGCAACGGCGGTCCGGACCGTCCAACCGCCACCCAGATCGCCAGCGACTCGCCGCGGCCGCAGGACGATGACTACCAGCTCGGTCAGGCCCTGAATCTGCTCAAGGGATTGAACCTCACCCGCGGCCAGTGAAGATGTCAGGCTGGGTAGCAGGGCTGGCGCTGCTGGTGTTGCTCGCCGGCCAGGCGCTGTATGCCAGCGAGCCCGCAGCCACGCCGGACCATGTCCCGCGACCGCGGTTGACCCTGATAATCGACGACCTCGGGCAGAACCCGGCACGCGACCGCCGCGTGCTGCAACTGCCGGGGCCGGTCGCGCTGGCGATCCTTCCCGACACCCGCCATGCAGCCGACCTGGCCGAGCAGGCCCATCGCGCCGGCAAAACGGTCATGCTGCACATGCCGATGGCGCCTGCCCAAGGCCGTTTCGCCTGGCATCCCCAACTACCTCATGACGAACTGGCGCGCCGTCTCGACGCAGCGCTTGCGGCGGTACCGCATGCCAGCGGGCTGAACAACCACATGGGCAGCGCCATGACCGATCAGACACAGGCCATGACCTGGCTGATGGGGGAACTGCAGCGCCGCCACCTGTTCTTTCTCGACAGCCGCACCAGCCCGCGCACCGTGGCCGCCGCCAGCGCCCAACGCACGGCACTGGCCAGCCTGTCGCGGGACATCTTTCTCGATGACGATCCCGCACCGTCCGCGGTAGCCGAACGCTTTCACACGGCAGTCGCGCTGGCGCGCAAGCAAGGCTCGGTCGTCATCATCGGTCATCCCCACGAGAGCACGCTGGCCGTGCTCGAACGCGAACTGCCGCGGCTCTCGGCGCAGGGCATCGAATGGGTTGATGTCGGGCAGATGATCGCCACCCGCAGCAACCGCGCGATGGCCGCCCACGGTCGTGGCGGCGTCTACCGCTGAGCTTCAGAGATAGCGGCGCAGCATCGCATCCACCGTGCCGTCCGCACGCATCGCATCCAGCGCCCGCTGCAGACGCTCAACCACCTCGTCCGGTGTCGCCCGGTTGAGCGCGAGGAACAGCCGCGCTTCATTGAAACGCAGCACCGGTTTCAGGCCGGTCACACCTTCCTGCTTGGCCAGGTAGGGTCCGACCGGATCGGCGGTGGCCCAGACGTCGATCTGACCCTTGAGCAGCTTGCCGATGTTCTCCTGATCACGCAGCGAGTTGATCGGCGCCAGGCCCTTGCCCTCCAGATGCTGGCTGACCGCATCGTTCTTGTAGGCACCGATGCGCAGGTCGCGTGCCTGCTCCAGCCCGGTCAGGCGCAGAGGACTGTCGGCGGGCGCCAGCAGCACCCAGCTGATGCTCGCCAACGGGCCGACCCATTTGAACTGCTGCTCGCGCTCGGCCGTGAAGGTGGTGGAGAACAGACCCTGATCCGGCTGTTCGAGCACCTGCTTGTAGATGCGATCCCAGGGAAAGCGCAGGGTCAGCTCGTAGCGGATATTCGCGCGGCGGAACATCTCGCGCACGATGTCGGCGTTGATGCCGTGGATGCGCGCGTCGGCGGCGTAGTTCTTGCCGTCCTCGGCCATGTTGAATGGTGGAAAATTCTCGGTCAGCAGCACGACTCGGTAGTCGTCAGGCAGCGCGGCGTGCGCATGAGCGCAGAGCAGCAGCAAGACGACGGCAATGATTCGCTTGAACATGGATCGCTCCCTTTTTCTTGATTCCCTGGCCCACCCCTCCGCGAGCCAGAGCCGGGGGCTGTCCAAAGCAAGATGCGAACCAGCGAAGCGCCACGGCGCCAGCGGCTGAGCGCCCGCTGAATCAGGGAAGCATGCATGCGCCAGGACGGCGCGAGCAGGAGGATCGGTGCACGCTACTGGCGCACCGCCATCACCGAGAAAGTCGGCGCAGGAGATGCCCCGACTACGGGAAGGCTCAGAGGTAGCGCGCGTTGATCTCGTCGATCACACCTTCGCTGCGCATCTGGTCGAGCGCTTTCTGCAGCTTCTGCACCGTCTCGTCGGCGACCTGCTTGTTCAGCGCCAGGTACAGCTCGGCACTGTCGAAACGCAGCACGCGCTTGAGTCCGGTCACGCCGTCCTGGCGGGCGAGGTAGCGGCCAGCGGGATCACCAGTGGCCCACAGGTCGATCTTGCCGTCGATCAGCTTCTTCACGTTCTCCTGATCGCGCAGGGCGAGCTGCGGCTGCAGCCCCTGACCGTCCAGGTGCTCGGCAATGGCATCACCCTTGTAGGCGCCGATGTTGTACTGGCGCGCCTGATCCAGGCTGGTCAGGTTGATCGGACTGTCGCCACGAGCCAGCAACACCCAGTCGTCCGGGCCGATGGGACCAACCCACTTGAACAGCTCTTCGCGCTCGGGCAGGCGCGCCGTGACGAAAACCCCGTAGCTCGGCTGCTCCAGCGCCATGCCGTAGATACGCTCCCAGGGGAAGCGCAGCGTCAAGGTGTAGTCGACGCCGGCACGCTTGAACATCTCGCGCACGATGTCCGCGGCGATCCCGGTGATGTGCTCGTCACGCGCGAAGTTCTTGCCATCGTCCGCCATGTTGTAGGGCGGGAAATTCTCGGTCAGCAGATTGATCTTGTCTGGCGCCTGAGCGTGCGCCAGCGTAGCGCCCAGCAGCAAAGCTGCGGCGATGGTAGAGATTGTCTTGCGCATGTGTGTACCCCCTGAGTACTTATCCGCAACAGCCGCGGACGTGTCCATGTTTCGAGAGCGAAGCCTTTCGCTCTGCCGGCAACGCGATCAGCGCATCACGATGCCGCGGGCAGCCAGATAGGCCTTGGCTTCCGGAATGGTGTATTCGCCGAAGTGGAAGATGCTGGCGGCCAGCACCGCATCGGCCTTGCCTTCGAGGATGCCATCGGCCAGGTGCTGCAGATTGCCGACGCCACCGGAGGCGATCACCGGGATGCACAGCGCTTCGCTGATGGCCCGGGTGACGCCCAGATCGTAGCCGCTCTTCACGCCGTCCTGATCCATGCTGGTCAGCAGGATTTCGCCAGCGCCGAGGTCTTCCATCTTCTTCGCCCAGGCCACCGCATCCAGGCCGGTGGGCTTGCGCCCGCCATGGGTGAAGATTTCCCAGCGACCCGGCTCGCCCGGCACGGAGACCTTCTTCGCATCGATGGCGACGACGATGCATTGCGAGCCGAAGCGGTCCGCGGCCTCGCCGACGAAGTCCGGGTTGAACACCGCGGCGGTGTTGATCGAGACCTTGTCGGCTCCCGCATTGAGCAGGTTGCGGATGTCCTGCACGGTCCTCACGCCCCCACCCACGGTCAGCGGAATGAACACCTGGCTGGCCATGCGCTCGACGGTATGCAGCGTGGTATCGCGGTTGTCGACGCTGGCGGTGATGTCGAGGAAGGTGATCTCGTCGGCGCCCTGCTCGTCGTAGCGCCGGGCGATCTCCACCGGGTCACCGGCGTCGCGGATGTTCTCGAACTGGACGCCCTTGACCACGCGGCCGTTGTCCACGTCGAGGCAGGGAATGATGCGTTTGGCCAGGGCCATGGTCGATCTCTCTCGTAGGGCGGACAGCGCCGCATGGCGCTATCCGCCGGGTCACCGAATGCATGGCGGCACGCGGAGCGTGGTCCGCCTTACGGCTTACTCGTCTTTCAGCTTGAGGTCGCAGAGCGCCTGCGCCTCGGCCACATCCAGCGTGCCTTCATAGATGGCGCGGCCGGTAATGGCTCCGATGATGCCCGGGGTGTTGGTGTCGAGCAGCTTCTGGATGTCGCCGATGTTGTGGATGCCACCGGACGCGATCACCGGGATACGGCTGGCGTTGGCCAGCGCCACGGTGGCCTCGACATTGCAGCCCTGCATCATGCCGTCCTTGGCGATGTCGGTGTAGACGATCGCCGAGACGCCATCGGCCTCGAAACGGCGGGCCAGATCGACGGCCTGCACGCTGGAGACTTCCGCCCAGCCATCGGTGGCGACGAAGCCGTCCTTGGCGTCCAGACCGACGATCACCTTGCCCGGGAAGGCGCGGCAGGCCTCGGTAACGAACTCCGGCTCTTTCACCGCCTTGGTGCCGATGATCACGTAGCTGACACCGGCGCGCACGTAGTGCTCGATGGTTTCCAGGGTACGGATGCCGCCGCCGATCTGGATCGGCAGGTCCGGGTAACGCTTGGCAATGGCGGTGACCACTTCGCCGTTGACCGGCTGGCCTTCGAAGGCCCCGTTGAGGTCGACCAGATGCAGGCGGCGGCAGCCGGCCTGGACCCACTTGGCAGCCATGGCCACCGGGTCATCGGAGAACACCGTGGCGTCGTCCATCAGGCCCTGGCGCAGACGTACGCAGGCGCCGTCCTTGAGATCGATAGCGGGGATAATCAGCATGGCTTGAACCTGTTCAAATCAAGTGTCGGTTAAGGGTCAGCTCTTTTCGAGTGCCCACAAGTCGCTTTCGATGCTCTCGAACCGCTCCTTCAGGTGGCTCTGCACGTCGAAGATCGCCTTGTTGTAATACAGCGGCGCGATTTCCCGGGCGAACAGATCGAGCACTTCCTGCGCCTCGAACGAGCCCAGCTCGAGTTCGAACCGCTCTTGCAGAAAGCGCTTGATGACCTGTTGCGCCGCCTGCTCCTGAGCGGCATCCAGCGTCAGGACCGGCGGCTTGAGCTTGGCCCGGCTCATTTACCAGCGGCCATCCCAGGCGGCGAAGTTCTGCAGCAGCTGCAGGCCGTGGGTATGGCTCTTTTCCGGGTGGAACTGCACGGCAAAGCGCGAGCCTTCTGCCAGCGCGGCGGCGAAGTCCTTGCCGTAGTGGCCGCGGCCGACCACCTGGCGCGGGTTGCCGGCCTCGATGTAATAGCTGTGCACGAAGTAGAAGCGGCCATTGTCCGGGATCGCGTGCCAGAGCGGGTGATCCACCACCTGCTTGACCTCGTTCCAGCCCATGTGCGGCACCTTCAGGTGCTCGCCGTCCTCAACCAGGTCCTTGCCGAAGAAGCGCACCTGGCCGGGAAACAGGCCGATGCAGTCGACGCCGTCGTTCTCCTCGCTGCGCTCCATGAGGGCCTGCATACCGACGCAGATACCGAGAAACGGGCGGTCCTGGCTGACTTCGCGGACCAGTTCGTCGAAGCCCAGCCGGCGAATCTCGGCCATGCAGTCGCGAATCGCGCCGACGCCGGGAAACACCACGCGGTCGGCTTCACGGATGACCTGCGCATCGCTGGTGATCAGCACGCGGCCAGCGCCGACGTGCTCCAGTGCCTTGGCCACCGAATGCAGGTTGCCCATGCCGTAGTCGATGACGGCAACGGTCTGCATTACAGGCACCCTTTGGTGGACGGCATCTGCCCGGCCATGCGCGGATCGAGCTCGACGGCCATGCGCAGCGCGCGGCCGAAGGCCTTGAACACGGTTTCGATCTGGTGGTGGGTGTTGATGCCGCGCAGGTTGTCGATGTGCAGGGTCACCAGGGCGTGATTGACGAAGCCCTGGAAGAATTCCTGGAACAGATCGACGTCGAACTTGCCGACCACCGCGCGGGTATAGGGCACGTTCATGGTCAGCCCCGGGCGCCCGGAGAAGTCGATCACCACGCGCGACAGCGCCTCGTCCAGCGGGACGTAGGAATGCCCGTAGCGGG
Organism: Pseudomonas sp.; assembly: GCA_032105665.1. GTDB lineage: Bacteria > Pseudomonadota > Gammaproteobacteria > Pseudomonadales > Pseudomonadaceae > Stutzerimonas. The sequence goes on from DAMCQE010000017.1 coordinate 47,242, forward strand.
TCATGCCCTTCTTGTCGCCGATGGCCTTGGTGAAGGCCTGGCCGAGGGTGATGCCGACGTCCTCGACGGTGTGGTGGTCATCGATGTGCAGGTCGCCGTTGCATTCGATATCCAGGTCGATCAGCCCGTGACGGGCGATCTGGTCGAGCATGTGCTCCAGGAAGGGCACGCCGATGGCGAAGCGCGCCTTGCCGGTGCCATCCAGATTGATGGTGACCTTGACCTGGGTTTCCAGGGTATTGCGCTCTACGTAAGCCGTACGTTCGGACATCAACAGCTCCGCTGATCGTGGGCGAAAAGGGGCACATTATAGGCGCAAACGCCGCAGTGCGGATACGCGCAGGGCACGCTGGACTGCATCTTGCAGGAACCTGCGCGTCAACCCGCGGAGGTGCCGCCCATGCACGGACGGAAAATGCCTGCGACCCTGCGCTTCATGCTGGCGTCCCGGCGCAGCGAACTGCTCGGCCTGGAAGACTTGGCGCGCACCTGCGAACTGGTCACCCGCATCAGCCAGTTGGTGCATGCGCTGCAGAAAGAGCGCGGCTACTCGAACATCTACCTCAGCGGTAACGCGCCGCATCAGCGTCAGCAGCTGGACGTGCTCAGCTTGGAAGCCGAGGCCCTGGAGCGCGAGGTGCGCCTGGATCTGGATCGCATCGATCTGGACGCCGTCAGCAGCGCCGACAAGACCCGGCTGTTCACTCGCATCGCCTATGCCCTGCACAGCCTCGACGAGCTGCCGGCGCTGCGCCGGCGCATCCGCGAGCACGCCATCAGCATGCAGGACGCCACAGCAACTCTGGTACGGCTGATCGGCGGGCTGCTGGCAGTGGTGTTCGAAGCGGCAGACACCGCTGCCGATCCGGACATCACCCGCTGCCTGGTGGCGCTGTTCAATTTCATGCAGGGCAAGGAACTGGCCGGCCAGGAGCGCGCGCTCGGTGTGGTCGGCTTCGCCAGCGGCTATTTCCGCGCTGACATGCTGGAGCGCCTGGAGCACCTGCTCGAAGGCCAGGAGCGCTGCTTTGCGACCTTCAGCCGCTTCGCCAGCCCGGCAGCGCAGGCGCTATGGCAAGCGCTGTGTGCCAGCGAGACGAACATCAACGCCTGCCGCCTGCGTGACATCGCCCGCCGCACCAGCCCGGGCGCGGCAGTCGAACCGCAGCTGTGCGAGCTCTGGTTCGAGCTGCACACGCACCGCATCGACGCGATGAAGCAGGTCGAAACGCGCTTGGAGCAGGACCTGTTGCAACAGTGCCGCTACAGCATCGAGCGCATCCGCAAGGATATGCAGAGCCATCGCAAGCTGCTCGACGGCATCGCCGACATGCACGCCGCCGCGGAGCAGGCCAAGCTGTTCAGTGTGCAGGCCAGCGACCTCGACGCGCCACCGCCAGACGGCATGACCGCGATGGTGGCGCGCTCGACCCTGGAGCTGCTGCTGACCCAGAGCGTACGCCTGCAGGGTCTCAATGAAGAGTTGCGCGAGGCGCGTCAGGCGCTGGACGAGCGCAAGCAGGTCGAGCGGGCCAAGCAGCAGCTGATGCGCCAGCAGGGCTTCTCCGAAGGAGAGGCCTACAGCTGGCTGCGTCAGGCGGCAATGAATCAGGGCCTGCGCCTGGAGGAGGTCGCCCAGCGCCTGCTGGCACTGGCACAGCCCGCCGAGCGCGCCCCGGCCCGCACCCTGGGCCAGCGCTCCAGGCACTGAAAACAGGCACGCCGCACCATCAGCACAGCATGCCTGCCCCGCGGATGTGCATGCGCCGCCAGTCCCGCAGGATCGCCAAGCGCAGTTCATCTCAAGCAAGCCAATCACCGAGCCGGGCGCGCTCGGTCTGCGGCGCCGCCGCAAGTGCTTGATTTGATGGAAGCCATCGGGTGATTCGATGCCGCGACCGCACCCGCCCGGTGCCGCCGGAGCACTTCTGGCACAGCTTTCGCAAAGCTCAGGCAAGGCCGGATCTTTCGGCTTCACAACTCCTCATCAGGACAACGGTGTCCACGCTCTCCGGCTCCAGCCGGGCGGTGTGGCGCCGTTTTTTTTCGCCCAAAGGAAATTCGACCATGACCGACAAGCCGAACAACGACCAGCCCAGCGACCTGACCCTGGCCTCGCGCCGCAGCTTCCTCAAGCATTCGATCATCGCCGCCAGCGGGGTCGCCCTGTTCGGCGGCATGTCCCTGGGCATGCGTTCGGCCGCCTGGGCTGCGGGCGGCGACGTGGAAACCAGCAAGGCCAAGCTCGGCTTCATCGCCCTGACCGACGCCGCACCGCTGTTCGTCGCCGCGGAGAAAGGCTTCTTCGCCAAGTACGGGATGACCGAGGTCGAGGTGCTCAAGCAGTCTTCCTGGGGCACCACCCGCGACAACCTGGTGCTCGGTTCGGCGAAGAACGGCATCGATGGCGCGCACATCCTCACGCCCATGCCCTACCTGATCAGCGCCGGCATCGTCACGCCGAACAACCAGCCGGTGCCCATGTCGATCCTCGCGCGGCTCAACCTGGCCGGGCAGTGCATCTCGGTGGGTGAGGAGTATCGCGACCTGAAGATCGGCCTCGACAGCACGCCGTTCAAGGCGGCGTTGGAGGCGAAGAAGGCCGGCGGCAAGAAGGTCAGCGCCGCAGTGACCTTCCCCGGCGGCACCCACGACCTGTGGATGCGCTACTGGCTGGCCGCCGGCGGCATCGACCCGAACGCCGACATCAACACCATCGTCGTGCCGCCAGCGCAGATGGTCGCCAACATGAAGGTCGGCAGCATGGACACCTTCTGCGTCTGCGAGCCGTGGAACGCCCAGCTGATCAACCAGAAGATCGGCTACACCGCCAACACCACCGGCGAGCTGTGGCACAACCATCCGGAGAAGGCCTTCGCCCTGCGCAGCGACTACGTGGCGGCCAACCCCAACGCCGCCCGCGCGCTGACCATGGCGATCATGGAAGCCCAGCAGTTCTGCGAGAAGGCCGAGAACAAGGAAGAAGTGGCGAAGATCTGCTCGCAACGCAAGTGGATCGGCGCGCCCTACAAGGACATCGTCGACCGCATGAAGGGCAACTTCGCCTACGGCACCGGCAAGGTCATCGAGAACCATCCCGAGCAGATGCGCTACTGGGACGACCACGCCTCCTATCCGTTCCAGAGCCACGACCTCTGGTTCCTCACCGAGAACAAGCGCTGGGGCTACCTGCCGGCCGACTTCGACAGCCAGGCGCTGATCGCCAAGGTCAACCGCGAAGACATCTGGCGCGCCGCAGCCGGCGAGCTGAACCTGCCCGCCGAGCTGATCCCGACCTCCACCTCCCGCGGCGTGGAGAAGTTCTTCGACGGCAAGCTGTTCGATCCCGAGAACCCGCAAGCCTACCTGGACAGCCTGACCATCAAGGCCATGGCCTGATAGCCGCAACCCGCGAGGAAAAGCCCATGAATGCCAACGTCAAACTGCAGCCCGCCAGCACCGAGCCGGTGTCCATTGTCCGCCCATCCAGAGCCGCTGCCCTGATGCAGCGTAGCGGCCGCTACGCGGTGCAGCAGCTGTTGCCACCCCTGGTCATCCTGCTGGTGCTCGGGGTGATCTGGGAGATGCTCTGCTCCGGTGCCGATGCCGCGCTGCCACCGCCTTCGCAGGTGATCGCGGAAACCTGGGAACTGATCGTCGATCCGTTCTACGACAACGGCGGCAATGACGTGGGCCTGGCCTGGCAACTGCTGGCCAGCCTCGAACGGGTAGCGGTCGGCTATCTGCTGGCGGTAGTCGCCGGGGTCGGCCTCGGCGTGCTGATCGGCCAGTCGGACTGGGCCATGCGCGGCCTCGATCCGATCTTCCAGGTGCTGCGCACCGTGCCGCCACTGGCCTGGCTGCCGCTGTCGCTGGCGGGCTTTCAGGACAGCCATCCCTCGGCGCTGTTCGTCATCTTCATCACCGCGATCTGGCCGATCATCATCAATACCGCGGTGGGCATCCGCAACATCCCGCAGGACTACCGCAACGTCGCCCAGGTGCTGCAGCTCAATGGCTTCGAATACTTCAAGACCATCATGCTGCCGGCCGCCGCGCCCTACATCTTCACCGGCCTGCGCATCGGCGTCGGCCTGTCGTGGCTGGCGATCATCGCCGCGGAGATGCTCATCGGCGGCGTCGGCATCGGCTTCTTCATCTGGGATGCGTGGAACGCCTCGCGCATCAGCGACATCATCCTCGCGCTCGTCTACATCGGCGTGGTCGGCTTCGTGCTCGATCGCCTGGTGGCCTTCGTCGGCCAGCGCATCACTCGCGGCATTCCGGCCAACTGAGGAGCAACGCCATGAGCTATCTCTCCATCGAACACCTGGACAAGAGTTTCGTGCGCGGCAACCTCGCCTCGCAGGTGCTCAAGGACATCAACCTGAACATCGCCAAGGGCGAGTTCATCTCCATCATCGGCCACTCCGGCTGTGGCAAGTCGACGGTGCTGAACATCGTCGCCGGGCTGCTGGAGCCCAGCCTCGGCGGGGTTATTCTCGACGGCAAGGAAGTGCGCGGGCCGGGCCCGGACCGCAGCATGGTGTTCCAGAACCATTCGCTGCTGCCCTGGCTGACCGTCTACGAGAACGTCGAAGTGGCAGTGAACAAGCTGTTCAAGCGCAGCATGGGCAAGCGCGAACGGCGCGAATGGATCGAGCACAACCTGGCGCTGGTGAACATGGGCCATGCGCTGAACAAATACCCGCAGGAAATCTCCGGCGGCATGAAGCAGCGCGTCGGCATCGCCCGCGCGCTGGCGATGAAGCCCAAGGTGCTGCTGCTCGACGAGCCGTTCGGCGCGCTGGATGCGCTGACCCGCGCGCACCTGCAGGACGAGGTGATGAAGATCCAGAAGGAGCTGGGCAACACCATGATGATGATCACTCACGATGTCGACGAGGCCGTGCTGCTCTCCGATCGCATCGTGATGATGACCAATGGCCCCTCGGCGACCATCGGCGAGATTCTCAACGTGAAACTGCCGCGCCCGCGCGACCGCATCGCCCTGGCCGATGACCCCGAGTACAACCACTACCGTCGTGCGGTGCTGAGTTTCCTCCACGAGCGCCATCGCCTGCACTGATCGGGCGCACCCACCGCCGGCGTCTCGTGCGCTGGCGGCGGTTCGGCGTATGCTTGCCGGCATTCCGCCCAGCCGTCGCAAGGTCGCCATGCCCGTCTACGTCGAATCCGTCACCCAGCCCAGCCCGCAGGATTTAACCGATCTGGCGAAAATCTACGCCGACGCCCCCGAATGGCTGCTGACGCCCTATGCCAGCGCCGAAGCGCTGATTGAGGCGGCGCTGGCCGATGGCAGCCTGATCGCAGGCCGCTTCAATGACCGTCTGCTCGGCGCCGCCCTGCTGCGGCGCGGCGACGAAGCCTGGCGCCTGTCGCACCTGTGCGTACGCAAAATCACCCGCAAGCGCGGCGTCGGCCGCCGCCTGCTGGAAGAAACTCAACGGCTGGCCAGTGAAGCCGGCAAGCCGTTGCGCCTTGCCGCACCCGCCGGTCATCTGGAAGCCAGCGCCCTGGCGGCGCGAACGCATCTGCCGCTGGATTCGCTCTAAGTCGCCCACGCGATATCCGCTGCGCCCTGCCTGATCCGCCGACGGGGCGCGCTTGCCGCCCGCCGCGGCCAGCTGCGGAACCCGCACCCGCAACGACACTCCAACGCCGACCGCGTTCCCGACAAGCGCAGGCACGGGGCTATACTCGGCACTTTTCAGATCGTTCATCTACAAGGACTCGTCCATGAAATCGCTCGGCAAAATCCTGGGTCTGGTCTTTCTCGGGCTGTTGCTGATCGTCGTGGCGGCGGGCTTCGCCCTGACCCACCTATTCGATCCCAACGACTACAAGGACGAGATCCGCGACCTGGCACGCAGCAAGGCCGGCCTCGAACTGGACATCAAAGGTGACATCGGCTGGAGCCTGTTCCCCTGGCTCGGTCTGGAGCTGCACGAAACCACCCTGGCCAGTGCGCAGACGCCCGAGCAGCCTTTCGCCGATCTGCGCATGCTCGGCCTGTCGGTGCGGGTGATGCCGCTGCTGAGCCGCGAAGTGCAGATGAGCGACATCACCGTCAACGGCCTCAACCTGACCCTGAGCCGTGACGAACAGGGCCGCGGCAACTGGGAGGGTGTTGGCCAGCCGGCCAGGCAGGCCGAACAACCCGCGCCAGCCGCCGAGGCCAGCGAACCACCGGCCGAACCGGATGCAGCCCCCGCTTCGCGCAGCAAGCCATTGACCCTGGACATCGACAGCCTGACCGTCAGCGATGCCCGCGTTACCTACAGCGACGCCAAGACCGGCCAGCAGTACAGCGCCGAAAGCATCGAGCTCACGACCGGCGCGATCCGCGAAGGCAGCCCGATCCCGCTCAAGCTCAACGCCTTCTTCGGCAGCAACAAGCCGGTGATGCGCGCGCGCACCGAACTGCAGGGCGCGCTGCGTTTCGACAACCAGCTCAAGCGCTACCAGTTCGAAGACATGCGCCTGTCCGGCGAGGCTTCCGGCGAGCCGCTGCAAGGGCAGACATTGACCTTCAGCGCCCAGGGCCAGCTGCTGGTCGATCTCGCCGCGCAGATCGCCGAATGGAACAGCCTCAAGTTCACCGCCAACCAACTGCGCGGGCTGGGCGAGCTGAAGGCACGCGATCTGGACAAGGAACCGAAGATCAGCGGCGCCCTGACCGTCGCGCAGTTCAACCTGCGTGAATTCCTTCAGGGCACCGGCCAGCAGCTGCCGGCCATGGCTGACGCTGCCGCACTGAGCAAGGCCGAACTGGTCAGTCGCCTGAGCGGTACGCCGAACAGCCTGGCGCTGGAAGAACTGACCCTGAAGCTCGACGACAGCACCTTCACCGGCCGCCTCGCCGTCAGTGACTTCGCCCGCCAGGCGCTGCGTGTCGACCTCAAGGGCGACCGCTTCAATCTGGATCGCTACCTGCCGCCGCCGAGCGAGGAGCAGGCGGCCGAGGCAGCGCGCAAGAGCGAGGTCAAGAGCACCCAGGCCAGCGCAATCGGCAGCGGCACAACACCACTGCCCAACGCGCCGACCCAGCAGGCCTGGAGCGAAGCTTCGGTGTTGCCGCTGGATCAGCTGCGCAAGCTCGACACCGAGGTCAACCTGGCCATCGGCAGCCTGACCGCAATGAAGATCCCGCTGGACGGCTTCAACCTCAAGGCTCGTACCCGCAACGGCCTGCTGACCCTGCAGGAAGTGCGCGGCGGGCTGTATGGCGGACGCTTGGATGGCTCGGCCAGCCTCGACGTACGCCCGGCACTGCCATTGCTGACCGTGCAGAACCGTTTCAATGGCGTACCGGTCGAGCGCCTGCTGGAAAGCCAGGGCGAGGACGTGGTGGTCAAGGGGCTGCTCAACCTGGATGCCGACCTGCGCACCCAGGGCAACAGCGAGAAGGCCTGGATCGACAACCTCAACGGCAAGGTCGGCTTCATCATCGACAACGGCGTGCTGGTGGATGCCAACCTCGAGCAGCAGCTGTGCCGCGCCATCGCCACGCTCAATCGCAAGCCGCTCGCCAGCGACCCACGCAGCAAGGACACGCCGTTCCGCGAACTCAAAGGCAACCTGACGCTGCGCAACGGCGTGGCCAGCAACCCCGACCTCAAGGCCAGCATTCCGGGCCTGACCGTCAACGGTAACGGCGATGTCGATCTGCGCGTGCTGGGCATGGACTACCGCGTCGGCATCGTCATCGAAGGCGACAAGGGCGCCATGCCGGACCCGGCCTGCCAGGTCAACGAGCGCTACGTCGGCATCGAATGGCCGCTGCGCTGCCGCGGCCCGCTGGAGCTGGGCGCCAAGGCCTGCCGCTTCGACAACGACGCCCTGGGCAAGGTCGCAGCGCGGCTGGCCGGCGAGAAGCTCAACGAAAAGATCGAAGAGAAGCTCGGCGACAAGGTCAGCCCCGAGCTCAAGGACGCGCTCAAAGGCCTGTTCAAACGATGAGCCCCGAGCAGTTCGGCGCGGCGGTCCTCGACTGGTTCGACCGCCACGGCCGCAAGGATCTGCCCTGGCAGCAGAACATCACGCCGTACCGGGTGTGGGTGTCGGAGATCATGCTGCAGCAGACCCAGGTCAGCACCGTGCTCGGTTACTTCGACCGCTTCATGGAGGCGCTGCCCAGCGTCGAGGCGCTCGCCGCCGCCGAGGAAGATGAGGTGCTGCACCTGTGGACCGGGCTCGGCTACTACAGTCGCGCACGCAATCTGCACAAGACCGCCAAACTCATCGTGGCCGAATACGGCGGCGTGTTTCCGGCGGATGTCGACCAGCTCGCCGAATTACCGGGCATTGGCCGCTCCACGGCCGGCGCCATCGCCAGCATCAGCCTGGGCCTGCGCGCGCCGATCCTCGACGGCAACGTCAAGCGCGTGCTGGCCCGCTACGTTGCGCAGGACGGCTATCCCGGCGAGCCGAAGGTGGCCCGCCAGCTGTGGGAGGTGGCCGAGCGTTTCACCCCGCAGCAGCGCGTCAACCATTACACCCAGGCGATGATGGATCTCGGCGCCACGCTGTGCACGCGCAGCCGCCCGAGCTGCCTGCTCTGCCCGCTCAGGGACGGCTGCCGCGCCCATCTGCTCGGGCGCGAAACCGACTTCCCGGTACCCAAGCCGCGCAAGGCGCTGCCGCAAAAGCGCACGCTGATGCCGCTGCTGGCCAATCGCGACGGCGCCATCCTGCTCTACCGTCGCCCGTCGAGCGGGCTCTGGGGCGGGCTCTGGAGCCTGCCGGAACTGGATGACCTCGCTGCCCTCGATCCTCTGGCCGAACGGCATGCGCTGCAGCTGGAAGACCGTCGCGAACTGCCAGGGTTGACCCACACCTTCAGCCATTTCCAGCTGGCCATCGAACCCTGGCTGATCAGGGTCAAGACCGCGCCCGACGCCGTGGCCGAGGCGGACTGGCTCTGGTATAACCTCGCCACCCCGCCGCGCCTCGGCCTTGCCGCGCCGGTAAAGACACTGCTCAAGCGCGCCGCCGCTGAATTGAATGCAGGAGAGACCTCATGACCCGCACCGTGAACTGCCGCAAGTACAACCAGGAACTCCCCGGCCTCGAGCGCCCGCCGTTTCCGGGCCAGAAAGGCGAGGACATCTACAACAACATCTCCAGGCAGGCCTGGGACGACTGGCAGAAACACCAGACCATGCTGATCAACGAGCGCCGCCTGAACATGATGAACGCCGAGGACCGCAAGTTTCTCCAGGGCGAGATGGACAAGTTCTTCTCCGGCGAGGACTACGCCAAGGCCGAAGGCTACGTGCCACCCAGCGAATAACCGCCCGGCTGCGCTAAGCGCCCGTCCGGATTAAATATTTTCCGGGCCGCGCTTGACAGGCAAAAGGCAAATCCGTCTAATAGCGCCCCGTTGCCCAGGTAGCTCAGTCGGTAGAGCAGGGGATTGAAAATCCCCGTGTCGGCGGTTCGATTCCGTCCCTGGGCACCACTAATACCGAAAAACCCCAAGCGAAATTAACCTCCTTGGGGTTTTTTATTGCCTGCGATTTGTGCCAGCGGCGCGCTGCGCTCCAGCCCCGCCTTCCGGAATGGCCTTGACGGCATTCACACGGACGCATCCTCCCAGCATCGCTGGCATCCTGTGATCTTCCCCAAGCCGATCGCCGGCTGAAGCTCGGATACCAAGCGGCAGCCACGCCACGCCACGAGGGATAACCGCAAGCCACGCATGCCCGGCCAGGCCTTATCACTTAATCGCTCCGACTTCATTCTGCGCTAGGCTGATGCTAACGGAGCGGCCTTGAGCGGGATGTTGCCCGGCCGCGTCGAACTGCCAAGGAATGCTGCACAGCGCAAGGAGCCGAATGGTGCACAGGATTCTCTCGATTCTGCTGATATGGCTGTTGTCGAACGCCGCCCCGGCCGGCGCGGCGCAGTGGCGTTTCGTGACCGAAGACTTCCCGCCGTTCACCTATCCGGCTGACGCCCCGGCCAGCGAAACCGCAGGCGTTGGTGCGGCCGGCCCGTTTGTAGAGGTGGTACATGCGATCTGCGCACGCTTGCAGCACCAATGCACGATCACCCTGTATCCCTGGCAGCGCGCATTCCGCCTGGCCGAACAGGGACAGGTGGACGGAATATTCACACTGACACCTTCACCGCAGCGCGAGCAGATGTTCCACATCAGCCGGATGCTGGTCACTTCTCGCTACAGTGTTTTCGCCCAGGCCGAGAGCAGCTTCGTCTTCAACCAACCAGGTGATTTGGCGGGCCGGCTGGTTGGCGTCTATGGCCCATCCGGCACCTCTTACGTGCTGTCCGAGCGCCTCAAGTCGGTGCCCGACGTACGCCTGCACCTGACTACCGACAATCGCCGACTGCTGCGCATGCTGCAGTCCGGGCGCTTCGGTGTGGACGGCCTGGCGGTGCTCAATCAGGATGTCGCCTGGCACCTGATCGAGGAGGAGCGACTTGCCGATGTGCGCGAGGCTGGCGAAATGGGCCCGATCAGCTATGGCATCGGTCTTTCGCGCAAGACGGTGAGCGCGGCACAGTTCGAAGCGTTCGAGCAGGCGCTGGACGCGGCAATAGCCGATGGCACGGTGCCGAAGATCCTGCGCCGGCACCAACTCGAAGCCGCCTTCTGAGCGTTACGCGCGCCATGGCAAGGCGGCGGTTCGGCGTATTTCTCGCCATGCGTGATCGGCCGCCATTTCGCCAACGCTGACGGTTCATCTGAGACCTGGCGCCGATCAGGGCAGCGACCAGCCTGTTACCCTCGCCCGCCCCGAACCGCATGGATGCCCTCATGCTGCGCTACCTGCTTGCCGCCCTGCTCATAACTGCCATGCCTGCCTCTGCCGAATCGGTCGACTGCCGGGTGATCGGCATCGCCGATGGCAACACCTTCAGCTGCCGGACCAACGTGGGTGAACGGTTCAGGGTCCGGATGGCGGAAATCGACACCCCGGAGCTCAAGCAACCCTACGGCAGCCAGGCCCGGCAAGCGCTCTCCGACCACATCTTCGGCAAGAACGTGACGCTCGTAGTCAAGGGCCGCGATGACCTGGGACGGACCCTGGCGCGAGTCAGCGTTGGCAACATCGACGTCAATTCGGAGATGGTCAGGTCTGGCACGGCCTGGGCGTATCGCGGTCACCTTGACGACCGCTCGCTGCTCGATCTGGAGGCGGTTGCCCGCGAGTTCAGGCGCGGCCTGTGGTCATTGCACAAGACCGAACAGCAACCGCCATGGGAATGGCGCGAGCAGATGCGCAAGAGCCGCTAGCCCGGCCCGCAGGCTCAGCCCTGTGGGTAACGGGCGGAACGGCCATAGCCGGCGGAAAACAGCCAAAGCTTAATGAAAGTAATTTACATTTAGTTTACATTCGCGCTCCCTGAACAAATCCAACACCGGGAGCTTTCACGTGTTTCGCAGAACCAGCCTGTGCTTGTCTATCTCTCTTGCATCCCTTTCCCTCTCGTCCCTGCCGGCCAATGCGGCAGATGAAGCGACGGAGCTCGAAGCAGTCACGATCAGTGCGACACGGGCCAGAAGCGAAGCGGGCAAGACGCCACAGAAAATCACGGTGATCAGCCGCGAGCAAATCGAGCAGCAACTGGCGATCACCTCGGACCATGGCGCGATCCTGAGCAACCTGATCCCCTCGTACTCGCCAAGCCGGCAGAAGATGAGCAGCGCCGGCGAGACCTTTCGCGGCCGCTCGGCACTGATCCTCATCGACGGCGTGCCACAGTCCACGCCGCTTCGGGACAGCCAGCGCGACGGTTATGTGATCGACCTGTCGATGGTCGAGCGCATCGAAGTCATCCATGGCGCCAGTGCCGAGCACGGCCTGGGCGCTACCGGCGGCATCATCAACTATGTCACCCGCCGTCCTGAAAGCGGCGAGCTGCGTCAGCACGCGGGCGTCAGCTTCACCGCGCCGGGCGACTACGAGTCCGAGGGACTGGGCTACAAGCTCGATTACCGGGTGGAAGGCACCCAGGGTGACCTCGATTACCTCGCCGCCGCCAGTTGGCAGACCCAGGGCATGTTCTACGATGCCAACGGCGATCTGATCGGCGTCGACGACACCCAGGGCGACGTGATGGATTCGACCGGCACCGATCTGCTGCTCAAGCTCGGTTACTGGCTGGACGACAATCAGAACATCGGTTTGATGGTCAATCGCTACGAAGTCGAAGGCGAACACGAGTACGTCAACGTGCCGGGTGACGCCGACGCGGAGATACCCGCGACCTCGCGCAAGGGCGACCCGCAGGGCAAGGCACCGCAGAACGAAGTACTCGCGACCAGCCTGTCCTACAAACATGCCGATCTCTATGGCAACGAGCTGGGCCTGCAGCTCTATACCCAGCGATTCCGCGGCCGCTTCGGTGGCGGCACCAATGCCACCTTCCAGGACCCCAGCATCGCGCCGACGGGAACGCTGTTCGATCAGTCGCAGAACGAGTCGGACAAGATCGGCGGCAAGCTGACGATCAGCCGCGATGGCATGCTCGACAACCGTCTGATGCTCACCGGCGGGCTCGATGTGCTGCAGGACACCACCAGCCAGCAGCTGATTCTCACTGATCGGGAATGGGTGCCAGAAACGGTGTTCCGCAACTATGCGCCGTTCCTCCAGGCCGAGATCCGCGCGCTCGACCAGCTGACCTTGCATGCCGGTGTGCGGCATGAGTTCGCCGATCTCGACGTCGACAGCTTCCGCACCATTGCCTCGACCAAACCGGTGGGTAGCGTCGATGTGGAAGGCGGCAACCCGACGTTCGAGGAAACGCTCTACAACGCTGGCCTGGTCTGGCAGATGAATGACTGGGCGCAACTGTTCGCCAACTACTCGGAAGGATTCGGCATGCCGGATGTCGGTCGCGTGCTGCGGGGCATCGGCACGCCGGGCACCAGCGTCGACAACTTCCTCGACCTGCAACCGGTGGTTACTGAAAACCGCGAGATCGGCTTCCGCCTGAACCATGGCCCGTTCGACGCAGAGATCAGTTACTACGAGTCGGATGCCGACCTCGGCTCGCGCCTGGACAGCGTGGGCGGGGTCTACCAGGTACGCCGCGAGCGCACCGAAATCGATGGCATCGAGTTCACCGGCGGCTGGCAGATCAACAAGGCGCACCGCCTGAAGCTGATGTATGCCCAGGTCAACGGCCAGTCCGACACAGACGACGACGGCAAGGTCGATACCGACCTCGATGGCGCGAACATCTCGCCGGATCGTTACGGCATCAGCTGGCAGGCCAACTGGAACGACAAGCTGCACAGCCTGCTGCAGGCCAACCACTATGCCAGCCGGGGCTTTGACCAGCCGGGCCTGGATTTCGACGGCTACACCCTGGTCGATGCCTCGCTCGGTTATCGCCTGCCGGTCGGCGAAGCCCGCCTGGGGATCGAGAACCTGTTCAACGAGGACTATCTGACCTACTACTCGCAGGCCGCCAACACCGGCGCACCCGCAACCCGCAATGGGCGCGTCTTCAATGGTCGTGGACGGACGTTCACCCTTGGCTATCAGGTCAGCTTCTAAGACATGCACTCAGCGGCCAAACAGGGGCGGCAACAGCACCAAATGGACTGGCGCCACTACGCCAGTCTCGCGCTGCGGGTTCTTGCGGGCATCGGCGGCGGCTTCGCCTGTACCGTAGCGCTGGCTTCGGCCAGCGCCCGGTTGTTGGTGCAGCTAATCGGGCTGGCCGGTCACGAGGCGGTGCTGATCGCCTGCATGCTGGGTTTCGTCATCTACCTCGGCCTGCTGCTCTGGGCGTTCGTCGAACCACGGCTGTGGCGTCTCTGCCTGCTATTGCTGCTAGGCATCGCCAGCGACCTGGCGCTGCAGTTCGGCCCGCTGGCAGCGCGGCCGCTTATCGCTGGTGCAGGTTGACGATGCCCGGGAACGGATTTCGTGCTTCGCTGAGCTGGCTGCACACCTGGACCGGCGTGCTGCTCGGCGGCCTGCTGCTGGCGGTTTTCTGGTCCGGCAGCCTGGTGGTCTTCGATCGCGAGATCGACCGCTGGATGCTGCCTTCGACGCGGCTCGGCTCACCACCTGTCGATCTTTCCCTGGATCGCCTGGTCGTGCCGCATGCCCAGCGGCTGGCCGGCACGGCGGCGCGCTGGAGCATCACTCTGCCCAGCGAGCGCACACCGGTCATCCAGTTGGAGTTCCCGAATGCCGAGGGCGTATCGACGCGCCGCTTCATCGATCCTGCCAGCGGCGAGCTGCTACCGGACCATGGCAGCTGGGCAGCCACCGGGTTCCTCTTTCCGTTCCACTACAGCCTGCATCTGCGCTGGCGCAATGTCGGCTACTGGCTGCTGGGCATCGCCGGCATGGGCATGCTGCTGTTGCTGGTGTCCGGCGTGGTGATCCATCGCAAGATTATTCGCGAGTTCTTCACCTTCAGGCCACACAAGAGCACGCAACGCGCCACGCTGGATCTGCACAACCTGACCGGCGTCGTCGCATTGCCGTTTCATTTTCTGATCAGCCTATCCGGTCTGATCATCTTCTTTGCCATCTACTTTCCGACGGTCATCGAACGAATCTACCCGGGCAATCCGGCTGCCTTCAGCACCGAGGCATTCGGCAACTACACACGGCAGGCATCCACCGAGCCCGCGACGCTGGCCTCACTGGACGCCATGCGCGACCGTGCACGCGGAGCCTGGGGTGATGAGCCCTACATGCTGCGGGTATGGCACCCCGGAGACGCCCAGGCATACGTGGAGGTTCGCCGTAGCTTTGCCCGCGAGGTGACCATGAACGTCGATCGCATGACCTTCGACGGCAACAGTGGAGCCCTCCTGCTCGATCACCGGACCGGGCCGGTAGCCGCCATCCAGCGATTCTTCAGCGGCCTGCATTTCGTTCAGTTCGAACACTGGACGCTGCGCTGGCTGTATTTTCTGGGCGGGTTGTCCGGCTGGATAATGATCGCCACCGGCCTGCTGTTCTGGACCGGCGCCCGCCGCGCCCGACACCAGCGGCAGGGGCATACCGGCGCGCACCTGCTGGATGCGATCTGTGTTTGCAGCTGCAGCGGTCTGATCCTCGCCACGCTTGGCTTCTTCATCGCCAATCGCGCGTTGCCGGCCGACGTTGGCCGCTTCGAGATAGACCGCGCCGCCCTCGAAGGCTGGGCGTTCTTTCTGATCTGGGCGTCGACCCTGGTCCATGCGCTGATCCGTGGCGCGGGTGCCTGGCACGGACAATTGCTGGCCATCGGCGTCGCCGCACCGGCAGCGGTGCTGCTGAACTGGCTGACCACCGGCGATCATCTGCTGCACAGCCTCCAGCAAGGGCGCCATGCAGTTGCCGGCATGGACCTGTTGCTCATGTTGCTGGCGCTTCTGGCGCTGGCTGCAGCACGACGCCTGAACCGGCGCATTACCAATGCCTGAAGTCACGCAGTTGGGCGTCTTTATCCTGTGCTACCTGGCGTTCGCCCAGCTCGCGCTGCTGCAGCAATCTCATCGCCAGAAGGTCTGGCGATCAGCTGCACCTGCGCCCGCACGCGAGCGATGGCTACGCCGCAGCGTCGCCACGATTTCCTTCGCTGGCGCGCCCACGGCCCTGATGACGGTGGAGGGGCCAGGCTTTGCTGTACTGCTCTGGTTCTTGCTGATGGCGGCCGCCGCTATAGCGGTCAGCCTTACCCTCACCTGGCGACCGGGCTTGCTGCGCGGGCTACCCTGATTCGGGGGTCGCGCCGCGGGCGGCGACACGCTAGCCTGCAAGGGCGTGGAGCGTATTGCCGCTCTGCCGATCGCCTGGAGCTTGCAGCATGCCCACTCGATGGATTGCGATAGTCGTCGGCCTGGCACTCATGGGCAATTGCCAGGCCGATGAGCTGCGCTTCGTCACCGAGGACTTCCCGCCATTCAGCTATGCCACGACGGCCACCGGCACCGAGGACCGTGCAGCCGGGCCTTTCGTCGAGATCGTTGCAGCCGTCTGCGCGCGACTTCGGATCGACTGTCCGGTGCAGCTGCTGCCCTGGCGACGCGCACTGGCGCTGGCCGAGGACGGTGAAGCGCAGGGGATCTTCACCGTGATCCGCTCACCGGATCGCGAGCGCGCGTTTCACCTCACTCGCATGCTGGTCACCTCCCGCTATGGGGTCTATGCGCGTTCGGCGAGCCGCTTCGTCTTCCATCGCCCCGAGGACCTGGCCGGACGCAGCGTCGCCGTGTACGGGCCCTCCGGAACCTCCTTCGTGCTCGGCCAGCATCTGGCCGAGGTCGGCGACGTGACGCTGATCCTGGAGGCGGATAACCGGCGGCTGCTGCGCATGCTGGAGGCCGGCAGGTTCGGCGAACAGGGCGTCGCCGTGGTCAATCAGGACGTCGCCTGGCACCTGATCGATCATGAGGGGCATTCCGACATTCACGAGGCGGGTGAGCTGCAACGAGTTTCCTACGCGATCGGCCTTTCCCGCGCCGCGGTCAGCGAAGCCGAATTCGAACGTTTCAACGACGCGCTCGAGGCGCTGATCGCCGACGGCAGCGTTGCGGCCATCCTGCGGCACCACGGCCTGGAGCCCGCGTTCTAACACCGGCGCTATCGGTCAATCGACACCCAACCCATCTTTTCGCTGAATCATTCTGCGCTTCGGACCGTCTACCCCAGAGGCAGCGTTCGGGCAATCCGGAGGTTTCGCCGCGTACATCCCGCTCATCACCCG
>DAMCQE010000018.1:0-22964 GCA_032105665.1 Pseudomonas sp.
CGGCGGAAAGGTGCAAATCCGACGCACCCTGCTTGGCGCTGAAGGCCAGCAGTTCTGTGATATCCATGGGACTCCCCAATTACAAGCAAGCAGGTAGAATGCCGCGCAGACCCAAGGCGGCGGCGCAAGTAATGTCCACGATAGAGAAGAATATTGCAAAGGTCGCAGCGCGCATCCGTGAGGCGGCGCAAGCTGTGGGACGCGACCCTGCTTCGGTCGGCCTGCTGGCGGTGAGCAAGACCCAGCCGGCCGCCGCCATTCGCGAGGCCGCCGAAGCCGGCATGCGCGATTTCGGCGAGAACTATCTGCAGGAAGCGCTGAACAAGCAAGCCGAGCTGAGCGAGCTGCCGCTGACCTGGCACTTCATCGGACCGATCCAGTCGAACAAGACCAAATCCATCGCCGAAAACTTCGACTGGGTGCACTCGGTGGATCGCCTGAAGATCGCCCAGCGCCTGTCCGATCAACGTCCAGCCGAACTGCCGCCGCTGAATATATGCCTGCAGGTGAATGTCAGCGGTGAGGCGAGCAAATCCGGCTGCGCGCCAGAGGAACTGCCACAACTGGCACAGGCTATCGCCGCGATGCCGCGTCTGCGCCTGCGTGGACTGATGTGCATTCCCGCACCGAGCGAAGACCCCGCCGAGCAGCGCGCCGCCTTTGCCCGCCTGCGCGCATTGCGCGATGAACTGCCACTGACACTGGATACGCTGTCCATGGGCATGAGCCAGGACCTCGAAGCGGCAATTGCCGAAGGCGCGACCTGGGTCCGCATCGGCACCGCACTGTTCGGCGCCCGCGACTACGGACGCCCTCAATAAGGAATCGCTATGACCTCACCCCGCATCGCCTTCATCGGCGCCGGCAACATGGCTGCCAGTCTGATCGGCGGGCTGCGCGCCAACGGCGTCGCAGCGGACGCCATTCGCGCCAGCGATCCAGGCGCCGAGCAGCGCGCGAAAATCAGCGCCGAGCTCGGCATCCAGACGTTCGCGCAGAATGCCGATGCACTGGCCGGCGCCGATGTGGTGGTGCTGTCGGTCAAGCCGCAGGTCATGCAGGCGGTCTGTCAGGATCTGACTCCTCATCTGGCCCACGGCCCCCTGATCGTCTCGATCGCCGCCGGCATCAGCTGCGACAGCCTGCAGCGCTGGCTGGGCCCGCGCCCTCAGGCAATTGTGCGTTGCATGCCCAACACGCCGGCCTTGCTGCGCCAGGGCGTCAGCGGCCTGTTCGCCAATGCCCAGGTCAGCGACACGCAGAAGCAGCAGGCCGAGCAACTGCTGTCGGCCGTCGGTATCGCGCTATGGCTCGAAGAAGAGCGCCTGATCGATGCGGTAACCGCCGTTTCCGGTAGCGGTCCTGCCTATTTCTTCCTGCTGATCGAAGCGATGACGGCTGCCGGACAGCAGCTCGGCCTGCCCCGCGAGACCGCCGCGCAACTGACCATGCAGACCGCGCTGGGCGCAGCTCGCATGGCTTGCGAAAGCGACGTCGATGCCGCCGAACTGCGGCGTCGCGTCACCTCGCCGAACGGAACCACCGAAGCGGCGATCAAAGCCTTCCAGGCGGGCGGCTTCGAGCAACTGGTGCAGCAGGCGTTGAACGCGGCCGCACAACGCTCGGCCGAACTGGCCGAACAACTGGGTCAATAGGTCTGTTGACGCTTCGTTCGCGACGAAACAACAGCCTCTAAGGAGCATTCATGTCCCAACTCTCGCAAGCCCTGATCCTCGTCATCCAGACGCTGGGCAGCCTCTATCTGCTGATCGTGTTGCTGCGCTTCATCCTGCAGCTGGTACGCGCCGACTTCTACAACCCGCTCAGCCAATTCATCGTCAAGGCAACCCATCCACTTTTGCGGCCGATGCGCCGCATCATTCCGAGCATGGGCACGCTGGATATTTCTTCGCTGATCCTCGCGCTGATCGTGCAGATGGTGCTGATGGCGCTGATCCTGCTGATCGCCTACGGCACCATCGGCAATCCCTTGCTGTTGCTGGTCTGGGCGCTGATCGGCATCACTGGGCTGTTCCTCAACATCTTTTTCTGGGCGCTGATCATCAGCGTGATCTTGTCCTGGGTCGCGCCGGGCAGCCACAACCCGGGCGCACAGCTGGTCAGCCAACTCTGCGAGCCGGTCCTGGCGCCGTTCCGCCGCCTGCTGCCGAACCTCGGCGGGCTGGATATCTCGCCGATCTTCGCTTTCCTGGCAATCAAGCTGCTGGACATGCTGGTAGTCAACAACCTGGCCACCATGACCCACATGCCGAACATCCTGCGCATGCTCATCTGAGACGCCGTTCATGCTTTGCTGCCAAAGCGGCACCGAGGAGCCAAAAGCGCCTCGGAATGCCGCATGGCTGCACGTAGACTTCAACTTCTCGGCTTTTTCCATCCTGCCTCGTACTTTGCTGCGGGGTGTGAACGAGGACATCGACTCGAACCGAGCCGCCCATGACCGCCCATGCCGCCAGCAAGGCCGCTCGGTCACGTCAGGCTTCGATTGAATTGACCTTGTAACGGCGGGTCCGATAATTCGCCGAATCACACCTCCGGGAGCTGGATGAGCATGGAACGTCTCGATCGACAAGTGGACGCCTACGTCACCTGGAAGCGTGACCTCATTCGTGAGATCACCCGCTACCGCAGCTGGCTGGCGCATAACCGGCTTTCCAGCGAGGGCGTCGAGGCGCGCCTGGAACGAGCGCTGCGGGTGTTGCGCACCGATCACATCACCCTGGCTTTCGTCGGCGAGTATTCGCGCGGCAAAACCGAGCTGATCAATAGCCTGTTCTTCTCCAACTACGGTCAGCGCATCCTGCCTTCACGGGCTGGCCGCACCACCATGTGCCCCACCGAACTGCTGTTCGATCCGCGTTCGGAACGCTCCTACATCCGCCTGCTGCCCATTGAGTCGCGCCTGGAAGACACCAGCATCGCGCAGCTCAAGCGCACACCGCGACTCTGGCTCAATCTCCCGCTCGACCCGCATGACCCGGAAAGCATGGCCGAAGCTTTTGCCCAGGTCGCGTTGACCAAGGCCATGCCGGTGGAACAGGCGATTCAGCTGGGCTTTGACCCGGCCGGCCTGGAAAGCAGCAGCAGCGGCGATACCGTACTGGTCCCGGCCTGGCGCCACGCCGTGGTCAACTTCGACCACCCGCTGTTGCGTCAGGGCTTGCGCATTCTCGATACGCCCGGGCTGAACGCGCTGGGCAGCGAGCCGGAACTGACCCTGTCGATGCTGCCCAATGCCCAGGCAATCGTGTTCCTGCTCTCTGCCGACACCGGGGTCACCGCCAGTGACATGCAGATCTGGCAGCAGCACATCCGCCAGCTCGACGAAGATACGCAGAACAGCCTGTTCGCCGTACTGAACAAGATCGACGTGCTCTGGGACGATGTTGCCGGCGAGAGCTTCGTGCAGAAGGCCATCGAGGATATCCGTGACACCACCGCGCAACAGCTGGGCATTGATTGCGCCGACGTCCTGCCGCTATCGGCCAAACAGGCGCTGATGGCGAAGATTCGCGGTGACCAGGCGCTGCTCGAACGCAGCCAGCTGGCAAGGCTGGAAGAATTGCTCAGCCAGCGCATCCTCACGCAGAAGGAACGCCTGCTCGAAGACCAGGTGGTGCAGCAGGTGATGGCGCTGCTGCAGAACAGTCAGCATGCCCTCAAGCTGCGCCTGGAAAAGGTCATCGAGCAGCGCGATGTGCTGGCCAGTCATCAGGAAGGCAGCGGGCAGATGCTGCTCGAACTCACCGCGCGCACGCGGCACGATCACAACCGCCACCACAAGCGCCTGCTCGACCTGAAGACCAATCAGCGCCTGCTGCAACGCCAGGGTGAGCTGCTGCGCACGGCAATACGGGCCGAACGCCTCGAGGAGCACCTGACCCGGTTGCGACGCAGCCTGACCGGCAGCCTGACCACGCTGGGCATCAACCTGGCGATCCTGCACTTCTTCCGCTCGGTGGAACAGGACCTGGGCATCCTCGAGCAGGAGGCGGAAAGGGCCAACAAGATGGTTTCGGCGATCTACCGGCGGCACAGCGAAGAAAACCCCCTACAGGGTATCGACCCGCCGTTGTTCCAGTTGCTGCCTTATCAGCGCGAGCTGCGCAGCCTGCAAGGCAAGGCCGATCAGTTCCGCCTGCAGTTGAAGACCCTGCTCACCGAGCAGCGAACACTCACCAGACGCTTCTTCTCTACTCTGGTGCAGGAGGTCATCGGCATGCACCAGCGGCTGCGCCAGGAAGCCGAACAGTGGGCTGGCGATGCGCTGACGCCGCTGCTGCAGTTTTCCCTGGAACACAAGCAACAGCTGGAAACCCATATCCTGCAGTTGAAGAGTCTGGCCAGGGAGAGCCAGCAGAACAGCCAGCGCGGGCAATTGCTGACGCGCTACAGCGGCGAACTGGAGCTGCAACTGGCACAGGCCGCGGAAATGCTCCGCGCGCTGCGCCGACCGGCGCCGTTGCGGCGGCAGGGCAAGGTGGTCAGCCTGACCAGCGCGCAGATCAGCTAAAGCTGTCGCCATTTCGTCGCAGCTCGCGAGGAAATGGCGAGAGCCCCGCTCGCCGTTGCATTTCAGGATGAATTGCAACGCGCATACCTTTAGACTTTGCCGCCTTCTTCAAGCAAGAGCCAGGGTCGATGCCCACTGCAATTCCCGCCGATTCCGTTGGCCTGGTGAGTCCGCAGGTCGCGCATTTTGCCGAACCACTGACACTCGCCTGCGGCCGCACGCTGGCCGATTACCAGCTGATCTACGAAACCTACGGCGAACTCAACGCCGCGCGCAGCAATGCCGTGCTGATCTGCCATGCCCTGTCCGGGCATCACCATGCTGCCGGCTACCACAGCGAGGACGATCGCAAGCCCGGCTGGTGGGATTCCTGCATCGGCCCAGGCAAGGCCATCGATACCGAGCGTTTCTTTGTCGTCAGCCTGAACAACCTCGGCGGCTGCAACGGCTCCACCGGCCCCAGCAGCACCAACCCGGCCACCGGCAAACCCTACGGCGCGGACTTCCCGGTCGTCACCGTGGAGGACTGGGTGCACAGCCAGGCACGCCTGGCCGATCGGCTCGGCATCAACCAGTGGGCCGCAGTGGTCGGCGGCAGCCTGGGCGGCATGCAGGCCCTGCAGTGGACCATCAGCTATCCCGAGCGGGTGCGTCACTGCCTGGCGATTGCCTCGGCGCCCAAGCTGTCGGCGCAGAACATCGCCTTCAACGAAGTGGCACGCCAGGCGATCCTCTCCGATCCCGAGTTCCACGGCGGGCATTTCCAGGAAATGGGGGTCATCCCCAAGCGCGGCCTGATGCTGGCACGCATGGTCGGCCACATCACCTACCTGTCCGATGATGCCATGGGCACCAAGTTCGGCCGCGGGTTGAAGAGCGAAAAGCTCAACTACGACTTCAACAGCGTCGAGTTCCAGGTCGAGAGCTACCTGCGCTACCAGGGCGAGGAATTCTCCGGGCGCTTCGACGCCAACACCTATCTGCTGATGACCAAGGCGCTGGATTACTTCGACCCGGCCGCGGCCAACGATGACGACCTGGCCCGGACCTTCGAGGTCGCTCAGGCGGACTTCTGCGTGATGTCCTTCACCACCGACTGGCGCTTCTCGCCGGAACGCTCGCGGGAAATCGTCGACGCCCTGCTCGCGGCACGCAAGAACGTCTGCTACCTGGAGATCGACGCGCCGCAGGGTCACGACGCCTTCCTGATTCCCAACCCCCGCTACCTGCAAGCCTTCCGCGGTTACATGAACCGCATTGCCGTATAAGGAACGAAGATGCGCGCCGATCTGGACATCATCCAAGACTGGATCCCGGCCGGCAGCCGAGTCCTCGACCTCGGCTGCGGCAACGGCGAGCTGCTCGCCTGGCTGCGCGACCACAAGCAGGTCAGCGGCTACGGCCTGGAGATCGACCCGGACAACATCGCCGCCTGCATCGACAAGGGCGTCAACGTCATCGAACAGAACCTCGACCTCGGCCTCGGCAACTTCGCCAGCGACAGCTTCGACATGGTGGTGATGACCCAGGCGCTGCAGGCGGTGCACTACCCCGACAAGCTGCTCAAGGAAATGCTGCGAGTCGGCCGCGAGTGCATCATCACCTTCCCCAACTTCGGCCACTGGCGCTGCCGCTGGTACCTGGCGAGCAAGGGCCGCATGCCGGTATCGGAGTTCCTCCCCTACACTTGGTACAACACGCCGAACATCCACTTCTGTACCTTCGAGGATTTCGAGCGACTGTGCCAGGAAAGCGGTGCCAAGGTGCGCGAGCGCCTGGCCGTGGACCGCGACCACAAGCACGGCTGGGCGAGCCGTCTCTGGCCCAATCTGCTGGGCGAAATCGGCATCTATCGTGTCACCGGGCCGTCCCGCTGACCCATCAACGCAGGAGGTAGACCCATGAAACGCATGCTGATCGGCCTGCTGGCCGCACTGCTCACCTTGCCGGCACTGGCCGAGCGCAAGCACAGCGTCGGCGAGTACGACATCCATTACATCGCCTTCAATTCCGGCTTCCTGCAGCCGGACATCGCCGCAGCCGCCGGCCTGGTGCGCAGCAAGACTCAGGGCGTGGTCAACGTATCGGTGGTCAAGGATGGCAAGCCGGTCGCCGCCCAGGTCAGCGGCCAGGTGAAAAACCTGCTCGGCCAGGATCGCCAGCTCACCTTCAAGCAGCTCAAGGAAGGCGACGAGGCGATCTACTACCTGGCGCAGTTCCCCTTCGACTCCCAGGAAACCCTGCGCTTCCGCCTCACCGTGCAGCCGACCGGCGCGCAGCCGTTCAGTTTCGAGTTCAACCAGGAATTCTTCCCCGACCGATGATGCCTTTTTCCGAACTGGTACTGGCCAGCCACAACGCCGGCAAACTCAAGGAGCTCCAGGCCATGCTCGGTGACGCGGTTCGCGTGCGCTCGGTGGCCGAGTTCAGCACCGTCGAGCCGGAGGAAACCGGTCTTTCCTTCGTCGAGAACGCCATTCTCAAGGCGCGCAACGCCGCGCGGATATCCGGTCTACCGGCGCTCGCCGACGACTCCGGCCTGGCCGTCGACGCCCTCGGCGGCGCACCGGGCATCTACTCGGCGCGCTACGCCGATGGCCAGGGCGATGCCGCCAACAACGCCAAGCTGCTGGACGTCCTGCGTGAGGTTCCGGATGCCGAACGCGGCGCGCAGTTCGTCTGTGCCCTGGCGCTGGTGCGCCACGCCGACGATCCACTGCCGATCATCTGCGAAGGCCTCTGGCACGGCCGCATCCTGCATGCAGCACGCGGCGAGCATGGCTTCGGCTACGACCCGCTGTTCTGGGTGCCGGAATGCGACTGCTCCAGCGCCGAGCTGCCTGCAGCGCAGAAGAACCAGCTCAGCCACCGTGCACGCGCCATGGCCCTGCTCAAGCAGCGGCTGGGGATATGAAAGCGGCAGACTCAGCCCCGCTAAGCGCCAGCGAAGGCAACCACGGCACGCCGACAACGGCAGGTTTCGAATTGCCCCCGCTGGCGGCGTACGTACATATTCCCTGGTGCGTGCGCAAATGCCCGTACTGCGACTTCAATTCCCACGCGGCCGGACCCGAACTGCCCGAAGACGCCTATGTCGCCGCGCTGCTGGCCGATCTTCGCGCGGATCTTGAGCACGTCGGGGACCGCCGGCTGAGTTCGATCTTCTTCGGCGGCGGTACGCCAAGCTTGTTTTCTGCCAAGGCACTGGCGGCGTTCATCGACGGGCTGGAACGGCTGGTCGGCTTTTCCGAGGACATCGAGATCACCCTGGAAGCCAATCCGGGGACGTTCGAACAGGCCAAGTTCCGCGACTACCGCCAGCTCGGCATCAACCGGCTTTCCATTGGCGTGCAGAGCTTCCAGGCCGACAAGCTCAAGGCGCTCGGGCGCATTCACGACGGCGACGAAGCTATTCGCGCCGCCGACATGGCTCGCGCCGCCGGCTTCGACAATTTCAACCTCGACCTCATGCACGGCCTGCCGGACCAGAGCCTGGAGGATGCTTTGAGCGACCTGCGCATCGCCATCGCGCAGCAACCGACGCACCTGTCTTGGTACCAGCTGACCTTGGAGCCAAACACGGTGTTCTGGAGCCAGCCGCCGCAGCTGCCCGAAGACGATATCCTCTGGGACATCCAGGAAGCAGGCCAGACGCTGCTCGCGGAGCACGGCTATCGCCAGTACGAGACCTCGGCCTACGCCCAGCCCGGGCGGCAGGCGCGGCACAACCTGAACTACTGGACCTTCGGCGATTTCCTTGGCATTGGTGCCGGCGCCCATGCCAAGCTCAGCCACGCCGACGGACGCATCCTGCGCAGCTGGAAGACCCGCCTGCCGAAGGACTACCTCGATCCGGCCAAGGCCTTCCGCGCAGGCGAAAAGCTGCTGGCAGCGGACGAATTGCCCTTCGAATTCCTGATGAATGTGCTGCGCCTCACCGACGGCGTACCGGCCATGCTGTTCACTCAGCGCACCGGACTGCCGCTGGATGTGCTCGCCAAGCCACGGCGCGACGCCGAAGCGCGCGGCCTGCTCTCGGCTGACCCAGCGCGCCTGGTGGCGACGCCGAAGGGCCAGCTGTTTCTCAACGACCTGCTACAGAGCTTCCTGCCTTAAGGACACCGCATGGATTTGCTACTCGACCTGATCGTCACGCTGTCGCGCTGGAGCCGCAGCCACCTGTCCGATATCTCCCTGGCGCTGATGGCCACGCTCTTCGTACTGTTCGGCCCGGCAATCAATACCTGGGTAAAGGGCGCCGTCAGCAGCCTGAACTTCTTTTTCCGCACGCTGATCTTCGTACTGGTCTGTGCGGTGGGCTATGGCCTGGCGATCGTCTTCCTCACCCCGTGGATGACCCAGGGGCTGGCCCACCTGAACAACTACAGCCTGGCGCCGGTGCTGCTGCTGATCTTCTTCCTCATCGGCGTGATCGCCGACCGTAACTAGTGGCCTGGTTGGTAAGGTCAGTTGGTCGACTCCGGCGCCCATGGCCCCGATACTGTGTTGCTGCTCCTTGCCATAGCCCCGCTATGACGCGTCGCAGCGCCTTCTCGGAGCCATGTCCATCCGAACTTGCCTTGACCAACTGACCGCGCAAGCCACTAACGCCGCTCAGCCTTCGCGAAGAAATCGATCGAGATCGACGGCCTCGCCCGGCCGATAGCACAGCTGCCGGCGCAGATCCTCGAACAGCGGGTCGTAGATGCCGTGCAGACCGAAGAGGATATCGGCGTCCACCGGCACACCGTGGCGACGCAGGCACTGACGGACGCGCTGCAGGAAGTTGCAGGCAACATCGCGGTGCATTCGAAACTGCTCGTCCACCAGAGTTGCTCCGGCCTCGAAGCGCAGGTGAAAACACGCCCACTGCGGCGCCTCCGGCGTGCCCTCGACACGGTAGTCGAGCTGCAGGTGATAACCCGGTTTCCCGGAAGCGGAAAGGCTGTGGTACTCCAGTTGTCCCGGTCTGAACACGCGGCTCCCTCCTTTGCGAATGGCGCGGCTGCTTGCCCGGCTGCCGGGCCGCCTTTGCAGCGCTACGCAGGCGATCATCCCACTGCCGCGCCAGCCCACTCTTGAGCGAAGTCACTACCCGTGCTCGGCCCCGCCGAACAGGAGCAACCTTGTAGCCTCACACCGCCGCAGCGACGCGCGACGGCAGTTCTGGTGGTACGAAAAAGGGCGCCAGCGGCGCCCTTTCGTGCATCTTCTGTTTCTGTCCTTCGTCAGTTGCCGCGACGCAGCGCCTGCGGCGAGAAATCACGCGGGCCGAGCTTGACGTTGAAGTCGTACATCGGCTCGTTGTTGTCCAGCCCATCGACGAAGTAGTTGCCGTCCTTGAGGTGGTAGAGCGTTTCCAGCGTGCTGTTGAACATCGGCACGTCGTAATAGCTGATCGGATGGCTTTCCTGCAGGCCGATCAGCTCGCCCTTCTCGTCGTACAGGTCGACGGCAAGGATCGCCCAGCTGTCCTCGTCGATATAGAACCGACGCTTGTCGTAGAGGTGACTGAAGCCCTTGCGCAAGGTCGCCTCGACCACCCACACGCGATGCAGCTCATAGCGCAGCAGTTCCGGGTTCAGGGTGCGTGCCTGGACGATACTGTCGTAGGGGAGGCCCTTCTGATGCACGGCATAGCTGTTGTAGGGCATCAGCATTTCACGCTTGCCGAGCAGCTCCCACTCGTAGCGATCCGGCGCGCCGTTGAACGAATCGACCACATCGGCCGTGGCCAAGCCGCTGGTGTCGGGCTGCAAGGAGTCATAAGCCAGTGACGGCAGACGGCGCACGCGGCGATCGTCCGGGCTGTAGCGCCACGCCTTGCGAGTGGTCAGCACCTGATCGAGCGGGTCCTGCACCACCAGTGCCGTACCGGACAGCTTGGCCGGCGCGGTGACACGGTACTTGTAGTACAGCACTGTGTTGTCCAGGTCCGCGTGAGTCATGCCTTCGCGGTTGTAAACGTAATAGATGTGCCGATCGCGCTTGATGTAGTTGGCCCGGCCACCGATCACCACTGCCTGGTTATTGATCATGTGGCTCTGGTCACCCTTGTAATGCAGGATGTGATTCCAGATCACTTCGATGCCGCTCTGCGGGATCGGGAAGGGAATGCCGGCTGCCGCGCCCTGGATACCGTTGCCGTTGGCGATGAGCTCGGCGCTGACGGCGTTGTAGCGAGTGGCATCATAGATCCGCTGCGGCACCGAGGCGCTGCGGCGGGTCGGAAATACGCGCAGGTGGTAGTCGGGATAACGCTCCAGCAGCGCCTTCATACCGCCGGAAAGCTGGCCGCTGTACTCGTTGATATTGGTGTGATCGACGCGATAGAGCACTGTATCGGCCGCATACGGGTCGGGATGGTGCATCCCGGGCTGGTAGCCGGCGGGTGCTGCAACGCCCCCGGCCCAGGGCGGGATCGTCCCCGCGGGATTGCCGCCGCGCTCCGCTCCCAGCGGAGTCAGGTCCTGCCCCAGTCGCGCGGCCTGCGTGCTGTCTACCTTCGCCTGTGCCGGTAACGCGGTACAGGCTGCCAACAGCAGAATTCCGATTTTTCCGTACATCGTCTACTCCCCCAATTGCGCACGATGCTGGGCACCGCGTGGCGAGCCCGGCTATCGGCGTTGCATTGTTATATGGTGTGGGCAGGCATGCCGTCCTGGCAGCACTCTTCCCTGGCCGCTGCTGCGGCTCTCGATCTGGGTGTGGCAAGCGACCTGGCTGCCTGGCGCCGCTGATAGGGCAGCCGGGACTAGGTCGCGGGCGTTTCTCTTTTACTGACCGCGCTCAGTCGATGCGCTGGAATTTCAGGTCCCAGACGCCATGACCGAGCCGTTCACCACGGCGCTCGAACTTGGTGATCGGTCGCTCCGCAGGCCGTGGCACGCAACGTCCATCCTCGGCCAGATTGCGGTAGCCCTGGGCGACGTTCATCACCTCGAGCATGTATTCGGCATAGGGCTCCCAGTCGGTGGCCATATGCAGCACGCCGCCGATCTTCAGCTTGCTGCGCACCAGCTCGGCGAAAGCCGGCTGCACTATACGTCGCTTATGATGACGGCTCTTGTGCCAGGGGTCCGGAAAGAACAGCAATACGCGGTCCAGGCTGGCGTCGGCCACGCAATCGCGCAGTACCTCCAAGGCGTCGCAACTGTAGACCCTGACGTTGTTCAATTTCTGTGACACAAGTCCGCTCAGCAACGCGCCGACACCAGGTTTATGCACTTCCACGCCAATGAAGTCCTGATCCGGCGCCGCGGCGGCCATTTCCAAGGTGGAATGGCCCATGCCGAAGCCGATCTCGAAGGTGCGCGGCGCGCTACGGCCGAACACCTCGTCGAAATCGCGCAGACCGTTCTCGATCTCCAGGCCGAACTTCGGCCAGCCTTGCTCCAGGCCACGCTGCTGGCCTTCGGTCATGCGCCCGGCACGCATCACGAAACTCTTGATGGTACGGCGGTGCTCGGTTTGCTGCGCTTCGGCCGCGGGGTTCTGCTCTGTCATGGTCTACCTGCGAGAAATAAAAAAGCCGGCCCCTGACACAAGGTCGGGGCCGGCCACGAATCGGTTCAGCGAATCAGCCCGTCCAGCGGCGACGAGGCGCTGGCGTAGAGCTTCTTCGGCATGCGGCCGGCGAGATAGGCCAGGCGGCCGGCCTCGATGGCGTACTTCATGGCCTCGGCCATCAGCACGGGATTCTGCGCATGGGCGATGGCGCTGTTCATCAGCACCGCTTCGCAGCCCAGCTCCATGGCGATAGTGGCGTCCGAAGCGGTTCCGACACCGGCATCCACCAGCACGGGCACGGTCGCTTCCTCGAGGATGATGCGCAGGTTGTACGGATTGCAGATACCCAGACCGGTGCCGATCAGGCCGGCCAGCGGCATCACCGCGATGCAGCCCATCTCGGCCAGCTGGCGCGCGATGATCGGGTCGTCGCTGGTGTAGACCATCACGTCGAAGCCGTCCTTGACCAGCACGTCGGCGGCCTTGAGGGTCTCGATCACGTTCGGGAACAGGGTCTTCTGGTCGGCCAGCACTTCCAGCTTGACCAGCCTGTGGCCGTCGAGCAGCTCCCTGGCCAGGCGGCAGGTGCGTACCGCATCCTCGGCGGTAAAGCAGCCGGCGGTGTTCGGCAGGATGGTGTAACGCTCCGGGCTGATCACGTCGAGCAGGTTCGGCTCACCCGGGTTCTGGCCGATGTTGGTGCGGCGTACCGCGACGGTGACGATCTCGGCACCCGAGGCCTCGATGGCCGCACGCGTCTCTTCGAGGTCCTTGTACTTGCCGGTGCCGACCAGCAGGCGCGATTGATAGGTGCGACCGGCCAGGGTGAAGGGCTTGTCGTGCGGAACTGGGCGCATGGGAATTCCTCGTTCGGACGTGTTGCTGCGGACTGGGCGCCGCAGGGCGGCGAAATTCGGTTGAGCGCGACCGGCTAGCCGCCACCGATGGCGTGCACCACCTCGACGTGATCGCCTTCGCTGAGTTCGGTAGTCGCGTGCGCGCTGCGCGGCACGATGTCCCGATTGAGCTCGACGGCCAGACGGCGTCCGGTCAGGTCCAGACGCACCAGCAGGTCGGCCACCGACTCGCCGGCTGGCAGCTCATAGGGTTCGCCATTCAACTGGATCTGCATGCTGTTCGCCGCCATTGCGAAAAGGGGACGGCATTCTAGCCCGAATCACCCCCGCCACCAACGCGAAGCCCGCGGCCGTTCGTCCCGCTCAGCTGCGTATGCGCCAGCCGGCCAACGCCAGGCAGAGCCAGCCTGCGAGAAAGGACGTACCCCCTAGCGGCGTGATCATGCCCAGCTTGCCGATTCCGCTGAGGGTGAGCAGGTAGAGACTGCCGGAGAACAACAGGATACCGGCGACGAACAGGGCACCTGCCGCAGTCAGCAGGCGGCCGGGCCGATGCAACGAAAGCAGCGCGACGCCAAGCAGTGCCAGCGCATGAAGCATCTGGTACTGCACGCCCGTCTGAAACACCGCAAGATAGGCAGCGCTCAACTGACTCTTGAGGGCATGGGAAGCGAAAGCGCCAAGCGCAACGCCGGTCAAGCCAAACAGCGCGGCAAGGACGATATAAGCACGAATCATTGCCATTTCCGGTCGATGGCCTTAGCGGCCGCTATAATGCCCGCTCTTTTCGCCCACGACCAAGTGCCATGTTGCGAAACCTGCTGCTGCGCCTCTCCAAACTGCTGCTCTGGCTGGTCGGTCTCTCGGCGCTGCTGGTACTGCTGTTTCGCTGGGTGCCACCGCCGTTCACCGCTTTGATGATCGAGCGCAAGATCGAGTCATGGCGCACAGGCGAAACTATCGACCTGACCCGCGACTGGCGGCCTTGGAAAGTGCTGCCGGACGATCTGAAGATGGCGGTGATCGCCGCCGAGGATCAGAAGTTCGCCGACCACTGGGGCTTCGACATCGCTGCAATCCGCGCCGCCCTCAGCCACAATGAGCGCGGTGGCTCACTGCGCGGTGCCAGCACGCTAAGTCAGCAGGTGGCGAAGAATCTGTTTCTCTGGTCCGGCCGCAGCTGGCCACGCAAGGGCCTGGAAGCCTGGTTCACCGCGCTGATCGAGCTGTTATGGCCCAAGCAGCGCATCCTTGAGGTCTATCTCAATAGCGTCGAGTGGGGCGATGGCGTCTTCGGTGCGCAGGCGGCGGCACAGCATCACTTCGGCACTGGTGCACCGTACCTGTCGACCCGACAAGCCAGCCTCCTCGCCGCGGTGCTACCCAATCCGCGACGGTGGAGCGCTGGCAAACCGAACGGCCATGTGAACAATCGCGCCGCCTGGATTCGGCAACAGATGCGCCAGCTGGGTGGCAGCCACTACCTGCAGCGGATCAAACCGGACCACCCGGACTGGTGGCCGGGCTGGCTCTGAACCAGCATGCAGAACAGCCGGCGCAGCAGGATGCAGCACCTCCGGTGCGAGATCACGTGCCTCCCGCTCGGTCAGTGCGATGGGGTTTGACTATGCAGTATCTGGATCGGACCCGAGAGCAACCATGAACACCTACCTCGTCCGGCTGAGTCTGGGCTACTTCTGCCTGGCCATGCTGTGGATTCTCCTCGGCGACATGCTGGTCGGCTACCTCGCTGCAGGCGATAGCCAGACCTGGCAGACGGGCAAGGGAGCCCTGTTCGTAGCGCTTACCACCGCGCTGATATTCGTGCTCGGCAGACAGCACTTTCGACGCTTCGACGAACAACAGCGCGCACATCACCTGCAGGAGACCAGCCTGAAGCAGGCCGCCGCAGTCTTCGACAGCACTCAGGAAGGCGTGCTGGTCACTGATCCAAGCCAACACATCGTGCACGTCAATCCGGCGTTCAGCCGCATCACCGGATACAGCACCGAGGAAGTCCTTGGACAGACCCCTAGACTCTTCGCGTCCGGCAAGCACGACGCAGCCTTCTACAACCAGATGTGGCTGGCGCTGAAAGAGCATGGCGAGTGGAGCGGCGAGATCTGGAACCGACGCAAGAATGGCGAGGTGTACCCGCAATGGCAGAACCTGCGCTGCATCCATGACAACCAGGGCCAGCTCAGCCATTACGTGGCGGTGTTCTCCGATCTCTCGGCGCTCAAGCGCTCGCGCGAAGAGCTCGACCAGCTCGCTCATTACGACCCGTTGCTCAAGCTGCCGAATCGGCTGCTGTTCACCGAACGCGCCAAGCAGGATCTCGAGCGCGCCAGGGCCAACAGACGCAGCGGTGCATTACTTCTGATCGACCTCGATCACTTCAAGGACATCAATGAAAGCCTTGGCCACAGCCTGGGCGACGCGCTGTTGCAGGCTGTCAGCACGCGACTGGGCGAGTACCTGGAAGAAGGCATGACGCTTGGCCGACTCGGCGGTGACGAGTTCGCCCTGCTCTGTGAAGGCTACGGCGCGGAGAAGGCCACCTCGCTGGCGTTGCGCATTCTCGACCGACTGAACGAACCCTTCCATATCGCCGGACAGGAGCTGTTCAGCAGCGCCAGCATCGGCATCGTGCTGTACCCCTATCCGACCGACGTGCAGAACGTCGAACAGCTGATGCGCAACGCCGACTCGGCGCTGTTCAAGGCCAAGAACAGCGGCCGCTCAACCTATGCGTTCTATTCCGAGGAACTGACCAGCCAGGCCCGCCAGCGCGTCGAACTGGTCACCGCATTGCGCCAGGCCCTCGAGCAAGGACAGCTGCGCCTGCACTTTCAGCCGATCTACGACCTGCGCGAGGGCACGATCACCGGTTTCGAGGCACTGGTACGCTGGCTACACCCGGAGAAAGGCCTGATCGCACCGGGCATCTTCATTCCCGTCGCCGAGGAAACCGGGCTGATCAGCGCGATTGATCACTGGGTGCTGGAGCAGGCTTGCAATCAGGCTCGAGAGTGGCTTGGCCAGGGTCGCCCGCTTGGCTTCATCGCGGTGAACATCTCCAGCCGCCTGTTCGGCAACGGCGAGCTCGACCTGCAGGTCGCCACCATTCTGGCCCGCTGCGGGCTAGAGGCGCACCATCTGGAACTGGAGATAACCGAAAGTGCGGTGATGCAGGACCCGGACGCTGCCCTGGAGCTACTGCAGCGCCTGCGCGCACTCGGCGTTCAGCTGGCGATCGACGATTTCGGCACCGGCTACTCGTCGCTCCAACGACTCAAGCGCATGAACGTGCACAAACTGAAGATCGACCAGGGCTTCGTCCGCGGCCTGCCCGACGACCGCGAGGACGCCGCCATCACCCGCTCGGTCATCGGTCTGGCACACAATCTGGGTCTCAAAGTCGTGGCGGAAGGCATCGAGACTGCAGACCAGGCGGCGTTTCTGCTGGCGCAGAATTGCGACTATGGCCAAGGCTACGGCTTTGCACGACCGCAGCCTGCCAGCGACATCGATTGGCGCGCGGCCGAACTCCGCTACGGGCAGAGTTGCCGCTCGTCCGGAGCCTGATCAGGCGCATATATCAATAGGCCATTACGGCAGGTAAGCTGACAGAACGGTCAACCTCGCCGTCATGGAAGGCCGGGCAACCGGCTTTGCGGCATACTGGCTCGACTGCCGCAGACCGGCACCGATTCCAGGCCTCCGGCGTCCAATCGGTCAACCACCGCGTACCGCAGCGAAGACGATGAGCGATCCAGCGATACACCACAATCAGCCTCACGGCCTGCGACAGCTGTTCAGCTGGAGAAACGGCGTTGCCTGGGGAATGCTGGCGTTCACCCTGCTGGTCCAACTGGTGGTCTGGCAGAGTCTGCGCACCAACGAGGATCGCGCTGCCCGGCAGCAGTTCCAGATGCTCGGCGAGAAGGTCACCGAAGCCATCCGCAAGCGGCTGCGGGACCATGAGCAGATCCTGCTCGGCGGCGCCGGTCTGTTCGATGCCGTGGAGAACGTCAGCCGCGAGCAGTGGCGCACGTACGTCGAGCGCTTGCTGTTGCCAGACCGTTATCCCGGCATCCAGGGCGTCGGTTTCAGCCAGGCGATCCCGCATGCCGAGCGCGATGCGCACGTCGCACGCATTCGTGCACAGGGCTACCCGGATTACGACATCCATCCACCTGGCCAGCGCGACCTCTACACCTCGATCGTTTTTCTCGAGCCGTTCCTCAGGCGCAACCTGGCCGCTTTCGGCTACGACATGTATTCCGAGCCGACTCGCCGGCGCGCCATGCAACGCGCGGCCCGGTTGGGCGAAACGAGCATTACCGGCAAGGTAACGCTTCTGCAGGAAACCCACGGCAAGGTGCAGGCCGGAGTGCTGCTCTATGTCCCGGTGTATCGACCGAACGCGCCACTGACGACACCGGAGCAACGCATGCAGGCGCTGATCGGCTTCGTCTACAGCCCTTATCGCGTCGAAGATCTGATGCGCGGCATCCTGCGCGCGGCCGATCTGCCGCTGGCGCTGCATATCTACGCCAGCCCCGGTGAAGAGCCGGAACACCTGCTCTACGCATCGCGCGAAGCCCCCGAGCCCGGCAGTGCGCGCTTCAGCCAGTTGCAGCAGCTGGAGCTGTACGGCCAGACCTGGACGCTGCGCATGGATAGCCGACCCGAGTTCGACGAACGTTTCCACTCCAACGAGGCGCTGGTGTTCGGCCTGGGGCTCGGCCTGAGCCTGCTGGTTTTTTTCCTGACCTCGTCGTTGGCGCTGCGCCATAGCCGAGCCCAGGCGCTGGCGAACGAGATGACCCGGCACATTCGCCAGAGCAGGCACGACCTGCGGCTGAGCGAAGAGCGCCTGTCGCTGGCGCTGAAAGGCAGCAACGACGGCCTGTGGGATCTCGATCTGGAAGCCGGCAGCATGTTCGCCTCGCCCCGCGCCTGGGAAATGCTCGGTTATCGTCCCAACGAGCTGACCTGCGACCTCAAACTGTGGGAGCGGTTGACGGTTGCCGAAGACCTAGCGCAGCAGAAAGCCCGGCTGGCGCAAACCATGCTGTCCAATGTCGATCATTTCACTACCGAACTGCGCCTGCAGCACAAGCACGGCCACGTCGTACCCGTGTTGCTGCGTGGCTACATCCAGCGCGATCCACAAGGCATGGCCCAGCGCATCAGCGGCACGCTGATGGACCTCACCGAACGCAAGCGCGTCGAGCAGATGAAGAACGACTTCGTTTCCACCGTCAGCCACGAGCTGCGCACGCCACTGACCTCCATCAGCGGTGCGCTCGGACTGATCGTCGGCGGCGCGCTCGGGGCAGCGCCTCCAGCCATGCAGCAGATGCTCGAGATCGCCTACCGCAACAGCCTGCGCCTGGGTCATCTGATCAACGACCTGCTGGACATGGAAAAGATTGCCGCCGGCAAGATGTCGTTCGAACTGCGCGAACATTCGCTTGGCGACCTGCTCGAGGAATCGCTGGCGAGCAACCAGGCCCTCTGCGAGCAGCATGGCGTGCGCTGTACGCTCGAGCATCCGACCGATGTGCTGGTCTGGGTGGACGGCCTGCGCCTGCAGCAGGTGCTTGGCAACTTCCTCTCAAACGCCGTCAAGTTCACCCCCGAGGGCGGAGAGATTCGCCTGCACAGCTCCCTGCGTGGGACCAAGGTTCGTATCAGCGTTACCGACCAGGGCCCCGGCATTCCCGAGGCGTTCCGCTCCCGCGTGTTCGAGAAGTTCGCCCAGGCCGATGCCTCCGACAGCCGGCAGAAGTCCGGTACCGGACTCGGACTTGCGATCACCAAGGAGCTGATCGAACGCATGGGCGGTACGGTCGGCTTCGACTGCGTACCCGGCCAGGGCACCACCTTCTGGTGCGAGCTGCCGATCCAGATACCGCCAGCCGAATCGGACTGCCGCGACGGCCAGCCGCGAATCCTGGTCGTCGAAGACGAGCCTGACACCGGCCGTCTGCTGCATATGATGCTGCGCGAGGGCGGCTACGGCGTGGAGCGCGTGCAAAGCCTGCATCAGGCCCGTGAAAAGCTCGCTGCCAGCCATTACGAGGCCATGACACTGGACCTGCACCTGCCCGACGGCAGCGGCATGCAGCTTATCGACGAATTGCGCGATCAACCGGCGATGCAGGATCTGCCCATCGTCGTTATCTCCGCCGCGCACCAGTTCGAGCAGGCACAGTTCCCCGCAGGGATCGTCTGGCTGCACAAGCCGATCACCAACGCCCAACTGCTGGTCGCGGTTGAACAGGCGCGAGACAACATCCGCCAGGCCAGAAGCAAGCCTCGATAGCCGGGCGGCACCCCGAGCGAACGACAGGCAAAAAAAATCGCGGGAGCCAATGGCATCCCGCGATTCTTTTTCAGCTGACGAGCATCAGGCCTGAATCGAGCCCTTCAACTTGTTCATCGCATTCTTCTCCAGCTGACGAATGCGCTCGGCCGATACGTTGTACTTGGCAGCCAGGTCGTGCAGGGTCGCCTTGTCTTCGTTCAGCCAGCGTTGCTGGAGAATGTCCCGGCTGCGCTCGTCGAGCCCCTCGAGCGCCGTATGCAGGCTGGAAGTGGAACTGTCGCTCCAGTCGGCATCTTCCAGCTGGCGGGCCGGATCGTAGCGATGATCTTCCAGATAGTGCGCAGGCGACTGGTAGGCGCTGTCGTCGTCGGCATCGGCGGCCGGGTCGAAGGCCATGTCATGGCCGGTCAGGCGGCTTTCCATTTCGCGCACTTCGTGCGGCTCGACGCCCAGGCTATTGGCCACGGCGGTGACTTCATCGTTGTTCAGCCAGGCCAGACGCTTCTTCTGGCTGCGCAGATTGAAGAACAGTTTGCGCTGCGCCTTGGTGGTCGCGACCTTGACGATGCGCCAGTTGCGCAGGATGAACTCGTGAATTTCGGCGCGAATCCAGTGCACGGCGAAGGACACCAGCCGCACACCCATTTCCGGATTGAAACGCTTGACCGCCTTCATCAGGCCGACGTTGCCTTCCTGAATCAGGTCGGCCTGGGCCAGACCGTAGCCGGAATAGCTGCGGGCGATGTGAACGACGAAACGCAGGTGCGCCAGCACCATCTGCCGAGCCGCTTCGAGATCCTGATGATAGAAAAGGCGCTCGGCCAGCTCGCGCTCCTGCTCGACGGTGAGCAGCGGGAGGCTGTTCACGGTCTGCACGTAGGCCTCGAGATTCGCTCCCGGGACTAGCGCTTGAACAGGTTGCAGAGTAGTTGTCATGCAGTACCTCCAATGACGAAGCTGCAGCAGTTTAGCATTGCCGCATGAGACTGCAAGCCTGTGGAAAAGTTCCCCTACGCATCCGCTAAGCGATTGTATTCAAAAGACTTTTTTATCTTGGCGCAAGCTCGCTGAGGTGCCGTGCGACAGCCAGCCAGGCACCGATGTAGCCGAGCAGCACCGCGCCGATCACCAGCGATAACGCATCGCCCGCCGGAACGCCACCCAGGCCGAAATCGCTGCCGTAGAGGCCCGCGAGGTTGACCACGGCTTCGTTCAGCCAGCCCAGACCGTAGACCAGCAGCAGCCAGGCGATCAGGCCGGCACCCAGGCCATAGATGGCACCCATGTAGAGGAACGGACGGCGGACGTAACCATCGGTGCCGCCCACCAGCTTGACCACCTCGATCTCGGTGCGGCGGTTCTCGATGTGCAGGCGAATGGTGTTGCCGATCACCAGCAGCAGGGTGGCCACCAGCAACAGTGTGAGGCCGAAGACGAAGCGGTCGCCGAGCTTGAGGATCGCCGTCAGCCGCTCGACCCAGAGCAGGTCCAGCTGCGCCTGCTGCACGCCGGGCAACTCGGCCAGCTGCTGGCGCAGCGCCTCGAGCTTGTCCTTGTCCACCTCGTCCGGGGTTACCAGGATGACGCCGGGCAGCGGGTTCTCCGGCAGCTCCTTGAGCGCCTCGCCGAGGCCGGATAGCTGCTGGAACTCTTCCAGCGCCTGCTCGCGACTGATCCAGTCGGCTTCGGCCACGTCCGGCATTCCGGCCACCTGGTCGCGCAGCCGCTCGCCGGTGGCGGCGTCGACGTCCAGCTGCATGAACAGCGAGATCTGCGCAGCGCGCTGCCAGGAACCGCCGAGCCGCTCGACGTTGTCCAGCAGCAGCGCCAGCCCCATGGGCAGGCTCAGCGCCACGGCCATCACCAGACAGGTGAAGAAGCTGCCGATCGGCTGCTTGAGCAGGCGCCCGACGCTGTCCACCAGGCTCGCCCGATGGCTCTCCAGCCAGGCGTGGAACAGCGTCTTGAAATCGGGCTCGTCGCCACGCGGCTGCTCCGGCTTCTTCACCGAACCACCGACACGCTCGGCCGTGCTCGGGTTGGTCTTGGGATTGCGTTCGCTGCTCATCAGCTGGCCTCTCCGTCACCGATCAGGCGACCGCGCTGCAGGGTCAGCATGCGATGGCGCATTCGTGCGATCAGCGCCAGGTCGTGGCTGGCGATCAGCACGGTTGTACCCAGACGGTTGATGTCTTCGAACACGCCCATGATCTCCGCGGCCAGGCGCGGATCGAGGTTGCCGGTGG
Organism: Pseudomonas sp.; assembly: GCA_032105665.1. Classification (GTDB taxonomy): domain Bacteria; phylum Pseudomonadota; class Gammaproteobacteria; order Pseudomonadales; family Pseudomonadaceae; genus Stutzerimonas. The sequence continues at coordinate 21,487 of DAMCQE010000018.1, forward strand.
GCTCGTCCGCCAGCAGCAGGGCCGGACGGTGCACCACGGCACGGGCGATGCCGACACGCTGCTGCTGACCGGTGGAAAGGTCCGCCGGATACTGCAGCGCCTTGTCCTTGAGGCTGACCCGCTCCAGCGCCGTCATCACCCGTTGGCCGATCTCGCGCTTGTTCAGCCCGAGGATCTGCAACGGCAGGGCGACGTTGTCGAATACGGTGCGATCGAACAGCAACTGGTGGTTCTGGAACACCACGCCGATCTGTCGGCGCAGAAAGGGAATCTGCGCATTGGTGATGCGCGACAGGTCCTGCCCGGCCAGCAGCAGCTTGCCGCTGGTGGGACGCTCCATTGCCAGCAACAGGCGCAGCAGCGTGCTCTTGCCGGCGCCGGAATGGCCGGTGACGAAGAGGAATTCGCCACGGCGGACCTGGAAGGAAAGCTCATGCAACCCGATGTGGCCGTTGGGGTAGCGTTTGCCGACCTGTTCGAAACGAATCATGCGCCGTCCCGCTGGGCGAAAAGCGCCTTGACGAAGGCATCGGCCTCGAACGTGCGGAGATCGTCGATGCCTTCGCCGACGCCGATGTAGCGGATCGGCGTGCCGAACTGCTTGGCCAGGGCGAAGATCACACCGCCCTTGGCGGTGCCGTCGAGTTTGGTCAGCACCAGACCGGTCAGCTCGACCGCCTGATTGAACTGTTTGGTCTGGTTGATGGCGTTCTGGCCGGTGCCGGCGTCGAGCACGAGCAGGACCTCGTGGGGAGCCGACTCGTCGAGCTTGCCCATCACCCGGCGGACCTTCTTCAGCTCCTCCATCAGGTTGTCCTTGGTGTGCAGCCGGCCAGCGGTGTCGGCGATCAGCACATCGATGCCCCGCGCCTTGGCCGCCTGCACCGCATCGAAGATCACCGAGGCGGAGTCGGCACCGGTGTGCTGTGCGATCACCGGAATGCTGTTGCGCTCGCCCCACACCTGCAATTGCTCCACCGCCGCGGCGCGGAAGGTGTCGCCAGCGGCGAGCATGACCTTCTTGCCTTCGAGCTGCAGCTTCTTGGCCAGCTTGCCGATGGTGGTGGTCTTGCCAACACCATTCACGCCGACCACGAGGATCACATACGGGCGCTTGCCACTGTCGACCACCAGCGGCTGCTCGACCGGCTTGAGCAGCCCAGAGAGTTCTTCCTGCAGCGCGGTATAGAGCGCGCCACTGTCGGCCAGCTCCTTGCGCGACACGCGGCGTGTGAGGTTCTGCATGATCGCCGTCGTCGCCTCGACACCGACGTCGGCGGTGAGCAGACGGGTTTCCAGTTCGTCGAGCAGGTCATCGTCGATGGCCTTCTTGCCGAGGAACAGGCTGGCCATGCCTTCACCGATGCTCGAGCTGGTCTTGGACAGCCCTTGCTTGAGGCGGGCGAAGAAGCCGAGCTTGGCCGGTGCTTCAGCGGGCGCTGCCGCGGCGACCGGCACCGGCGCTATTTCCGGCTCCG
>DAMCQE010000018.1:23064-58560 GCA_032105665.1 Pseudomonas sp.
GCTCTGGCTCTGGCTCTGGCTCTGGCTCTGGCTCTGGCTCTGGCTCTGGCTCTGGCTCTGGGAGTATTTCGGCTTCGACGGGCGGTTCGGGCAATAGCTCGGGGGTGGTGATTGCCGGTTGCTCGCTCTCGGCCTCAGGCTGCTCGGCGTGCGGCAGGCTGTCTTCCTGCGGTTCGGCGGCAGGCTGCTCGGCCACCGGCTGCTGCGGTTTCTTGCGCAGCCAGCCGAACAGGCCTTTCTTTTCGCCGGGCTCGGCCGGTGTCTTCTTGTCGTCGTTGGAACCAAACATGGAGAAGGTATTCTCAAGGATGCGATACGCCGGCAGCCACGCTGCCGGCCAAACGGGCTCTATCCTAGCACCTCGCAAAGCGGGTGCGCTAAGCACGGGCTCCGGCATCAGGGCCGGTTCGGCTGCGGATATCCCGGCTTTGCCTGATTCGCACGCGCCAGTACCATGGCTGCCGTGTTGCCGCCCTGCCAGTCTGCCGTGGCGGACACCAACTGGACGAGTCCCGACTATGCCTCTGATGTTACGCCGCGCCGCCGCCCTGCTGCTCGGAGCGTTCTATCTGCCCCTGCTGGCAGCAGCAGACAGCCAGCCCACCCACGAGTTCTTCCTCGACAACGGCCTGAAAGTGATCGTGCGCGAGGATCATCGTGCGCCGGTAGTGGTATCCCAGCTCTGGTACAAGGTTGGCTCCAGCTACGAGACGGCTGGCCAGACCGGCCTCTCCCACGCGCTGGAACACATGATGTTCAAGGGCAGCCGCAAGCTCGATGCCGGCGAAGCCTCGCGCATCCTGCGTGAGCTGGGCGCCGAGGAAAACGCCTTCACCAGCGACGACTACACCGCCTACTACCAGGTGCTGGCCCGCGACCGTCTGGCCGTGGCCTTCGAACTCGAAGCCGATCGCCTGGCCAGCCTCAAGCTGCCGCCAGAAGAGTTCGCCCGCGAGATCGAAGTGATCAAGGAAGAACGCCGCCTGCGCACCGACGACAAGCCCAGCTCGCTGGCCTATGAGCGCTTCAAGACCATCGCCTATCCGGCCAGCGGCTACCGCAACCCGACCATCGGCTGGATGGATGACCTCAATCGCATGCAGGCCGACGAGCTGCGTGCCTGGTACGAGCAATGGTACGCGCCGAACAATGCCACCCTGGTGGTGGTCGGCGACGTGACGGCCGACGAGGTACGCGGGCTGGCCGAGCGTTTCTTCGGCGGCATCGAACGGCGCGAGGTGCCGACGGCCAAGCGGCCGCTGGAACTGGATGAGCCGGGCGAGCGCCGCCTCAGGCTGCACGTGAGGACGCAGTTGCCGACATTGCTGATGGCGTTCAACGCCCCCAGTCTCGCGACCGAGGAGAACGCCCGCCAGGTGCACGCGCTGCGGTTGATCTCCGCCCTGCTCGACGGTGGCTACAGCGCGCGTCTGCCGGAGCGGCTGGAACGCGGCGAGGAGCTGGTGACCAGCGCCTCGGCCTGGTACGACGCCTACGCCCGCGGCGACAGCCTGTTTGTCCTGAGCGCCGCGCCGAACATGCAGAAGGGCCGCACCCTGGAAGAAGTCGAAGCCGGTCTCTGGCGGGAACTGGACGCGCTCAAGGAGGCGCCACCCTCGGCGGACGAACTCGAGCGGGTTCGCGCCCAGGTCATCGCCGGGCTGGTGTACGAGCGCGATTCCATCACCCAGCAGGCCACCACCATCGGCAAGCTGGAAACCGTCGGCCTGTCCTGGCGGCTGATGGACGAGGAGCTGGCGGCGCTCGAGGCCGTCACGCCCGAAGACATCCAGCAGGCTGCGCGCAGCTATTTCACCCGCTCGCGCCTGAGCGTCGCCCATGTTCTGCCCGAGGAAGCCCGAGATGAGTGATTGCAAAGCCCTGCGCAACGGCCTGCTCGGCCTGCTCGGCCTGCTGCTGGCGGCCAGCTTCGGCCTGGCGGGCTGCGATGAAGGCTCCACCGCCCTGCCGCGCCCCGGCGAACCAGTGAAACAGGACGTGGCCCGCGAGGCCGCCCAACCCGCCATAGCGAGCGAAGCGGCCACGGCAACGGAGAAACCCCGCCTCGAGTCCCTCAGCGAACTGAGCGACCAGCCGCTGGCACGACGCAAACTGGACATCCAGAGCTGGCAGACCGCCGAAGGTGCCAAGGTACTGTTCGTCGAGGCTCGCGAGCTGCCGATGTTCGACCTGCGCCTGACCTTCTCCGCCGGCAGCAGCCAGGACGGTGACGTACCCGGCCTGGCGCTGCTGACCAATGCCATGCTCAACGAGGGCGTCGAAGGCAAGAACGTCAGCGCCATCGCCCGTGGTTTCGAAGGCCTCGGCGCAGACTTCGGCAACGGCTCCTACCGCGACATGGCGGTGGTCAGCCTGCGCAGCCTGAGCGCGCCGGACAAGCGCGAGCCGGCACTGGCGCTGTTCAATCAGGTCATCGGCCAGCCGACCTTCCCCGAGGACTCGCTGCAGCGGATCAAGAACCAGCTGCTGGCCGGCTTCGAATTCCAGAAGCAGAACCCCGGCAAGCTGGCCAGCCTTGAGCTGTTCGCCCAGCTGTATGGCGATCACCCGTACGCCCACCCCAGCGAAGGCACGCCCGAGTCGATTCCGGCGATCGGCGTCGAGCAGCTGTGCGACTTCCATGCCCGTGCCTACGCGGCTGGAAATGCGGTGATCGCGCTGGTCGGCGACCTTTCCCGCGAGGAAGCCGAAGCACTCGCCGCCCAGGTTTCCGCCGCGCTGCCACAAGGCCCGGCACTGCCGACGACGCCCTCGCCCCAACCACCCGCGGCCGGCAAGCACCACATCGACTTCCCCTCCAACCAGAGCCACCTGATGCTGGCCCAGCTCGGCATCCCTCGTGGCCATCCGGACTATGCGGCGCTTTATCTGGGCAATCAGATCCTCGGCGGTGGCGGTTTCGGTACGCGACTGATGGAAGAAGTACGGGAGAAGCGCGGCCTGACATACGGCATCTATTCCGGCTTCAGCCCGATGCGCGCCGAAGGGCCGTTCATGATCAGCATGCAGACCCGCGCCGAACTCACCGATGGCGCATTGGAACTGGTGCAGCAGCTGGTACGCGATTACCTCGCCGAAGGCCCGACCGAGGCCGAGCTGGAGCGCAGCAAGCGTGAGATCGCCGGCAGTTTCCCGCTGTCCACCGCCAGTAACGCCGATATCGTCGGCCAGCTCGGCAGCATCGGCTTCTACGGCCTGCCGCTGACCTACCTGGAAGACTTCATGGGCGAAATCCAGGCGCTGACGGTCGAACAGGTCAAGAACGCGATGAACAAGCACCTGCAGGAAGATGCCTTCGTCATCGTCACCGCCGGGCCCAGCGTCGAGCAGCAACCGCTGCCGCCGCCCAGCGAAAAACCAATCGAACAGCCCAGCGGCGTTCCGGAGCATTGATGGCCAATCCACCCATTCGCCCCAGCGCCCATGGCGGCCAGGGCCAGTTGCGCATCATCGGCGGCGAATGGCGCTCGCGCCGCTTCAGCTTCCCCGATGCCGAAGGCCTGCGGCCGACGCCGGACCGGGTCCGCGAAACCCTGTTCAACTGGCTGGCGCCCTACCTTTCGGGCGCGCGGGTGCTCGACCCGTTCACCGGCAGCGGCGCGCTCTATCTGGAGGCGCTGTCGCGTGGCGCCAGCATGGCCCTGGCGCTGGACGTGAACGCCAACGCCATCGCCAGCCTGCGCAAGCATCTGGACACCCTGAACTGCGGCCACGGCCAGCTACTGCAGAGCGATGCCCTGCGCTATCTGGAAACCCAGACGCCGACCGCCTTCGACCTGGTATTCCTCGACCCGCCGTTCAACAAGAATCTGTTGCAACCGGCCTGCGAGCTGCTGGAGACAAAGGGTTGGCTGGCCGAGCACGCCTGGGTCTACACTGAAAGCGAGGCACTGCCGTCCAGCCTCGGCCTGCCGGGGAACTGGCGACTGCATCGGGAGAAGCAGGCCGGCAAGGTGCACTACGCGCTCTGGGAGCGCCACGCACCCGCCGCTTGAAGTCGGCGACTTCAGTAGAAGTCGACGGTCTGACCGTTGCGATCGAAGGCCAGGAAGCGGCCGACGTTGCCGGTCTCGATGGCGCTGACCATCATCTTCAGTGGCTGCTCGGCCTCGTCGGCGTTCGGCGTGATGCCGGCCTGGCCGGGCAGCGCCGCGGCGAACAGCAGATCCCAGGCCACGCCCGTGCGCTCGGACTCTTCACGCAGCGCGGCGAAGTCGCTCAGCTCCTCGGGCAGCTTGTCGACGCAGAGCGCCGGTTTCAGCGAGCCGCCGGCGTTGTCCTCGAAGCGCTGGCGCTCGGCCTCGGTGGCGTCCTCGGGCAGTTCGGCGCTGACGAAGACGAACAGCAGGCGCTGGGGTTCGCGCTCATGGCACGCGGCAGCCAGCAGTTGATCGAAGGGGGTAAGCGTCATGGGCAGGGTTCCGGATAAGACTATCGCGTCACTCTCCACCCCTTAGGCGGCACTGACCATATCCCCAAAGACATAAGTCGCCAGGCGGCCAGCATCATTCAACGCCTACATCGTGCTTTTCTTCCCGCCGCCGAGGCTCTAACGTCGGAGCAAACGAGGAACCCGAGCAACCGTGTCCGAATCCTTCCAACCCGCCTGGTGGCTTCCCGGGCCGCACCTGCAGACCCTGTGGAACGCATTCTTTCGCAAGGCGCCGCGCCTCGAACGCCGGCGTGAGCGACTGTGGCTGGCCGATGGCGATTTCATCGACCTGGACTGGCACGGCCCGCATGAAGCAACAGCGCCGCTGGTTCTGGTGCTACACGGGCTGACCGGCTCGTCGAATTCGCTTTACGTGCTCGGTCTGCAGCAACAACTGAGCGCGCAGGGCTGGGCGAGCGTCGCGATCAACTGGCGCGGCTGCTCGGGCGAACCGAACCTGCTGCCGCGCGCCTATCATTCCGGCGCCAGCGATGATCTCGCCGAAGTGATCGGGCATCTGCAGGCCTGCCGACCCATGGCGCCGCTGCATGCGGTCGGCTACTCGCTGGGCGGCAACGTGCTGCTCAAGTACATGGGCGAAATGGCAGCCAGTTGTCCGCTGCGCAAGGCGGTGGCGGTGTCCGTGCCGTTCCGCCTGGACCAATGTGCCGATCGCATCGGCCTCGGCTTCTCCCGCGTCTACCAGGCGCATTTCATGAAGGCGATGGTCGCCTACGTGAGGGACAAACAGCAGCGCTTCCAGCGCGAGGGGCTGCTGAACCACCTCGGTGCCCTGCAGAGCCTCGGACCACTGCACGGCATGCGTACCTTCTGGGATTTCGACGGCCGCTTCACCGCGCCGCTGCACGGCTACAGCGACGCCCAGGACTATTACCGCCGTGCCTCCAGCCGCTACTACCTGCCGACGATCACGACGCCAACCCTGCTGATCCAGGCCGAGGATGATCCCTTCGTGTTCCGCCACAGCGTGCCGGAACCAGGCGAGCTGTCTGCGACCACGACCCTGGAACTGCACCCACGCGGCGGGCATGTCGGCTTTATCGAAGGCTCGCCACGGCGGCCGCGCTACTATCTGGAGCAGCGGATTCCGCAGTGGCTGGCGGAAGCCTGACGCCTTTCAGTCAAATGGCAGCAAGTCATGCGGAAAACGAGCCTTCAGGCCGAGCCGGTCGATCCGCCAGCGCTCCGGCAGATCATCTACTCGCGCGACCACCCTCAAGCTGCGCGTCGGTGCGCTGAACGGCGGGCGCAACTCGACGGGCACCGATGCCACGTCGTCCACGGTTCGCACCACCTGTGCCGGGCGCTTGCTGCCATCCGGAAAGACTAGCGTCAGCGACTTGCCGATGGCCGCGTCGGCGGCATGGCGGGGGTTGAGATAAACCCAGACCTGCGCCTCGCCGTCGCGCTCCAGCCGCAGCAGAGGCGTGCCCGGGCCGACATTTTCACCCGGCGCGACGAGGATCTCGCCAACCTTGCCGTCCTCCTCGGCGCGCAGTTCCAGTGCCTGCAGGCGGCTGTCCAGCCAGGCAAGCTCCAGCTCGCGCTGGCGTTGGTCAGCGCTCACGGCAGGCCGCGTACGCTGCGCCAGTTGGTAGAGATCGCGCAGACGCCCGTCGCGCTGATCTACGGCCGACAATAACTCGCCCCGAGTCGCCGCGCCACGGTCGAACAAGCCCTGCATCTGGTCGACCCGTGCTTGCGCGCGCGATAGCTGGCTTTCGAGCAATGCCCGTTCGCGCTCCAGCGCTTCACGTTCAGCCGCATCTGGCACATCGGCGGGGGCCGCCAGCATAAAGCGGCGCGCACGCCACTCCGGATTGTCCAACCGAACCAGCACGTCTCCAGCCTTCACGCGCTGTCCCGGCTGGACCAGCACCTGATAGACCTGGGCGCCATCGCGCGCGCGCAGCTCCGCACTCGGCAAATGCAGCTGAGCCGGCGCCTCGATCAACCAGAGTGCCAGCGCCCAGCGCCCCACCAGCCAGAGCAGTGGGCTGACAACGGCCAGGAGAATGAGGTACCAGCGCAACCGGAAGGCCATGCGTTTGCCTGGTGCATAGAGCACCTGGAGCCCTTGCTCCTGGGTCGGCTGCTGCTCCTTGGCACTGGAGAATTTGATTTTCATGCGGTTCAGCTCAATGAGGGAAGTAGGACCAGTCCTGCCAGTCGATGCCGGTCACGGACACCGCCTGCAGGCGATGTCGCCAGTTCATGACCTGTTTTTCCAGCTGAAGTCGGGACGCACCCTTCCAGCTTTCCTGCGCAGACAGCTGCGGCTCCACGCTTTGCGCCAGGCGAAACCTGAGGCCAGGCCAGCGGCGGGCAATGCCGTCTGCCAGTTCTGCGCTGCGCTCTGGGTTTCGGGTGTAAATCATCAGGCTGACCTGACGGACACCGCGTTGCTGCAGCCGACAGGGAACGCAGTACTCACCGGCAGCAGGTTGCGCAAACCAGCGGTGGTGGCTGGACAGTTCCAGCGGCCACGGGCTGACTCGAGTAACCGCCTCAAGGGTGTCCATCCAATCGCGCAGACGGGCCGGCGGCACTGGCCAGCCGAGCTGCTCAACTTCGAGATCCAGATGCAGGGCATCAAACGGCAGTGGCGCCAAGGTTTTCAGCAGATCGACGAGATCATGGCGTGGCTCCGGCAGGATCCACTGCGGATCACCAAGCAGAAGTGTGACCTCCAGCCCCCGTGCATGCGCGTCACGCAGAGCATCGGAAAGCTGACTGCGCAGTTTCGTGGGTTCGGCCACCTGGGCCGCGCTGAGACCGAGATGGACGCGCTGCATGCCCGCTGCTTGCAACGCCTGCAGGGCTTCGCTGCGGGTGTTTGGATCGAGCAGGCTTCGGCTGTCCCAAACATAGACGCCCTGACGCCAGGCGTCTTTCTGAACGGCGGTCGATTGGTCGGTGGTTTTGCCCTGGCCTGGCCAGTCTGCTTTCAACGGCCCCAGCAAGGCCGACGCCGCACCGGTTTCCTCGACAAACAAGCGCAGCGCGGCCTCGCGCAGCCAGAGGCCGTGCCAGGCAGCGATCAGTCGCAACTCGGCATAACCCTGTTCGAGTTCAGCGGTAATCGCGCCAAGAAATGCCTGATCGATCTTACCTTCACGGCGCAGACGCTGTTCGTGTAGCGCCAACGCAGCAGCCTCCAGCTGCCCGCGCGCCTGGGACATCTCATCGGCGGCCAACCGTTGGGCTCGTAGCGCCTGCGCCAGGGCTAGCACCATCTGCTCACGCTCGGCTTCAAGCTGTGCCTGTGCCGATTGCTGCCGGGCTTCCCCCTCATCGCCTCGCGCTCGGCGATAGCCAAGCGGATCGAAGGGTGTCGATAGATTGATGCTGGCAACCAGACCGTTACCCGGCTTGCTACTGCCGTTACGGTCCTCGTAGCTCTGCGCGACGCTGAAATTGGAATCGACCCCTGCATACCACGGCGACTCGCGGTTCTGCTCGGCGCGCCGCAACTGCTCGCGGCGCTGTTGTAGACGCGGGTGCGCTTCTAGCGACTGCAGCCAGGCGTCCACCGGCTGCGCAGAAAGCGCGAGCGCCTCGGCACCCGCCTGATGCCGCGGCTCGATCGGTCGTCCGGCAAGCGCCTGCAGGCTGAAACGGGTTTCGTCCAGTACCAGTTGATTGCCAGCGCATTTCTGCTCAAGTGCTTGCCAACGAGCGTCCAGCAAACGCGCTTCCGAGGCCAGTAGCCAGCGGCCGCGTACACGCTCCGCCAAATGAGAACGGGCCTGCTCGGCACTGCCGGCAATCGACCGACACCACTGTTGTTCCTGTTGCGCTCGCCACCAATCGGCATAAGCGCCGCGCAGCGCCAAGCGTTGTTCGAGGCGATACAGTTCGCGCCGCGCTTGCTGTTGCACACGATCGGACTCCACGTTGCGAATGGCGTCGAGCTGCCGGTGCAGGCTGCCCAACAGCGGGTGTCGCAGCCCGAGGGCCAGATCGCGCCCGTAGTAATCGTCACGCAGATCGTCCGTTACCAGCTCGCGGTAGTGCCCTGCCCCGGCTGAGGCGAACCATTGCCAGCCGGCCTCGGCTTCACGCTGCTGCTGCAGCGCCTTGAGCGCTGCAAGCTCTGCGTCCACGGCACGTACCGAAGCGCTGGCCTCGGCGCCTTCAAGCAACGTAGACAACGGCAACACCTCAGCCCGTGCGACGAGCGCCGTACAGAGCAACAGCACACTTGCACATGCCCTAAGCATCAAAACCTCTTCGCCTTGCGCAGCACCCACCAGGGTGCCATGGATGTTTCCTCATGACCGCGACGCAGCATCTCGTTGAGGATGGCGACCGCGCTCCAGCAACGCATGACAAACATAAACAGAGGAAATATCGGCACGGCCCACCACAGCCACAGATCCTGCCGTGGCCGCTCGGAAACCATTGTCAGCAGAACTATGTAAGCCAGTAGCGTGTTAGCCAGGTAAACCAGGTAGACCAGAAGCGCGAGCATCATGAAGGTCGAGACGGTCAGGGCGTAGAGACCCACCAGGAAATAGCCGACGATGATGAACGGCAGCACCAGCTGGAAGAAAAAGCCGCTCACCAGCACCACGATAAAGTTGGGCCAACCCAGCAGTCGCGGCGTAAAGCTGTGACGATGCTTGCGCACGTAGAGAAAGAACAGGTCGCCGTCCCAGCGCAGGCGCTGCATGAGGAACTGGCTGAAGGTCGCCGGTGCGTCGGTATGCCCAATCGCAAAGGGTTCGAATGGAATGCGCAGCGGTTTGCGGCCGAAGTAGTTCTTGATGCGAAGCGTGAGGTCGAGATCTTCTGCTGTGTGCGTATCCCACCCGCCTATTTTTTCCAGGAAACTGCGCCGGAAGGCACCGAACGCGCCTGAGACGTTGTTCACGACGTTCCACTCGCTTAGCCCGATTTTCGCCATCTGGATCGACAGCAGGTATTCCAGCGCCTGCATCGCGGTGGTAAGCGACTTGCGCGTGTTGCGCACCCGCAGGCTACCCGCCACGGCAGGCACCTGTGGGTCCTGGAAGTGCCGCACGACGTTGACCACCATGTCGTTGTCGAAGGAGGTGTCGCCGTCCAGCGCCATGACGATCTCGCCGGTGCTGTATTCGAGCCCGGCATTGAGCGACGACACACGCCCCCCGCGCTGCCACTTGGCGATCGGTCGCAGAAAGCGGTGCGGATACAACCGGCCATCCACGCGGAAGTCCCGCACGGCCTGCATTGTCGCGAGGTTGACGGCCGCACCGTCGACCACCGGGATCATCTCGATCTCACCGCGGTAGGTCTGCTCGCAAAGGCTGAGCAACGTGGTCTGAACGTCACGGCCCTCGCTGTAGCAGGTGATGATGCAGGAGACTCGAGGGCGATAGCTGTTGCCTTCCGGCAGCTCGAACGGCTTGCGCACGAACCAGCGCAGTACGCCGAGCAACGTGACCAGGTTGAGCGGCACTTCCAGCAGCAGGAACGCCGGAAACAGCATCACCAGCAGATAGCCGAGCCCGTCGGGCTTGTCGATTTCACCCAGAATGCCGAGCCATTGCAGCCAGAAAGCGTCCATTTCAGCCCAACTCGCCATTGAGTCGAGCGATTAGCAAGGCGGCGTCTTCGTGCTCGAGCAGATCGGCCGGAGCCGTGAAACTTGCCTGGCGCAGCTGCAGCGAACCGATCTGTGCACTGGCCAGTTGCTCAGCGCCCTGTGCCAGTCGCTTGCGTACGACCTCGACACCTTCCGCCTCAGTGTGCGGCATCATGATCCAGAGGATTTCTTCGCTGACCCGGCAACAGCGATCCGTATCGCGGACGGCTTCCTGAAGCCGCTCCACCAAGCTGTCGACCAGTGCGTGGCCGCGCAACTCGCCCAGCTCATTGATGGTCGCCGCCAGGTTGACGAAGCGAAGCCCCAGCAACGAAAACCCAGGCTTCTTGTAGCGTCGAACCATCTGCAATTGCCAGTTGAGCAGTTCATGAAAATTCTTCTGGCTCAACAGGTTGAGCTGGCCGAACTGGTCACTCTCGACGGCGCTCGCACTGTAGCCCTGACGACACCGCAGGCGACCGGCCTCGGCCAGACGATAGTTGCGCACCTCGCGAACCCGCAGTTTGTCTGGAGCATGGCCATGCCCACAGTCCAGGCAACGGGCCTCTACTTCGGCGTCAACGAAAAATGCGTGGCAACTGCGGCAGCGGTAGTTTTCCAGCGGCCTGTCGTAGTCACTGCCGATATGGCGCAAACGGCTGAGGCAATTCGGGCAGAGCAGCAGGCCATCTTTCAGAAAATGCTCCTGAGGCCCGACGTGGCCGCAGGTAAAGCAGTGCAGCGATGGTTGCCGTGCGATTTCGAGTGTCTGGCATTCCGGGCAGACGTCGACGTAGTTCAAACGCCCCGAGCCGCAGCTGACGCACAGTCGCACGCGGTCGAGCAGCTCGGCTTCTTCAAACCATCCCTGCTGGGTCATCAACTGCAGCCAGGCGAACGCATTAGGCGTCTCGTCGTCTTCCAGCGCTTCCAGCAGTGGATAGCGGTAATGCTGGGCGACGCTCGAATCGCGTACGGCCAGCACGCTGCCACGCGGCCGCAGCCAAAGCCAGGCCAGCACCCTTGCCTCGAAGCGCTCTGGAGCACTGCCACGATTGAACAAACCGAACCGCTCGCACCACAGGCGCCACAATGGCACCAACGCGCTGAGATCAGGCGGCGGCGCGCCATCGCCCAAAGCGACGCACCATGGGTCCTGGTCCTGGCAGCAATAGATCAGGCTGAATCGATAGCGCTTGTCCATCCGCAGGCTGCGTAGCGCCTCACCGGCGCGGGCGCCCGGCAGGTCAAGCAGAATCACGTCGTAGGTTGGCTCACCCTGCAATGCAAGGAGGTCGGCGTGCCGCTCGACGTCCACGCCGGCCAACGGCAACGATGAAACACCTAATACGCCGACGCGCGGCATTGATGATGGCATGACGTCTGAGAGCCTAAGTAACGATATTGAATTGCCATCATTGTAGTGTGTTTGTTGTCGCTATAGCTCCCCTTCCGTCAGCGCAGACAGGGTTTGTTCAGCTCGAGGACGCAGCGTTCGATCAGGGTAATATCTGCTCGCTGGCGACAAAATATCGCTGCTGCAGAGCGCGCACCGATTCCGCCGCGTCAGCGGCAACCAGGCCACTTTCCAACGCCAGCACTTGATAGATACCACGCCGCAGGTGCAGCCGATCGAGCTGGCCCGAGCCTGCGCCGGCTGTACCTAAGAAGCGCACCCAGGACGTCAGCACGATCCAGGCGTTGAGTGCCAGCGCGTCGATTTCCATTTCGTCAGCCAGCAATATGCCGGCCTCGACGAAACCCAGGTAAATGCTGCGGGCGTGCTGCAAACAGCGGCCTGCAAACAACCGGTAGCGCTCCGCAAGTTCGATGTCAGCATCCAGAAGGCCTTCCAGATCACGGTGCAGAAAACGGTAATCCCACATCGCGCCCAGCAGCGCTTCGAGGTAAAGCGCCTTGTCCTGGACCCGCATTTCCCGCTCCGGCGGCAAGCGCAGGAACTGGTCGACACGCGATTCGTACCGCCCGAACAGCTCTGCGACGATCGCCTGCTTGTTGGGGAAGTGGTAGTACAGATTGCCCGGCGAGATGCCGAGATGGGCGGCGATGTGGTTGGTCGTAACGTTCCGCTCGCCCTGGGCGTTGAACAGCCCCAGGCTGGCTTCGATGATGCGGTCACGGGTCTTGGTGCGGGATGCCATGAGGCGGCGAGTTCTCGGCGGCGAAGCGAAGGAAGCAACGGTACACGCCAGCAGGCGGGTAAGCACGTCTCGTTGACATTTTAGAGTAATTACTCTAGAAATCCTCCAGCACATCGCATCAGGAGCCCGCATGTCAGCCGAAATCCCGCAAGCGCTGGTCGCCATGGAGGCTCTGTTCGCCCGCCAGCGTTTGGCCTTCACCGCCGCACCGATGCCCTCGGAAGAGGATCGCCTGCGTTGGCTGGACGCCCTGAGCGATGTGCTGGCCGGCCATCAACCGGCGCTGATCGAGGCAATCGCTGCGGATTTCGGGCATCGTTCGGCCGACGAAACCCTGCTGGCGGAAATCATGCCCAGCCTGCACGGCATCCGTTACGCCAGCCGTCACCTGCGGCGCTGGATGAAACCCTCACGCCGGCATGTCGGCCTCGCCTTCCAGCCGGCCAGCGCACGGGTGGTCTACCAGCCGCTGGGCGTGGTCGGCATCATCGTGCCGTGGAACTACCCGCTTTATCTGGCCATCGGGCCGCTGATCGGCGCGCTCGCCGCCGGCAATCGCGTGATGCTGAAAATGAGCGAGTCGACGCCTGCCACCGGGCAGCTGCTCAAGGAGCTGCTGGCGCAGATATTCCCTGAAGATCAGGTAGCGGTGGTGCTCGGCGATGTAGAGGTCGGGCAGGCCTTCGCCCGGCTGCCGTTCGATCACCTGCTATTCACCGGCTCGACGCTTATTGGCCGCGAGGTGATGCGCGCCGCGGCGGAGAACCTGACACCGGTGACGCTGGAACTCGGCGGCAAGTCGCCGGCGATCGTCTCGGCCAGCGTCCCGTTGGCCGATGCCGCCGAGCGCATCGCCTTCGGCAAGTGCATGAACGCCGGGCAGACCTGCGTCGCGCCGGACTATGTGCTGGTGCCGCGCGAGCGTGTCGAGGGCTTCGTCGCCGCCTACCGTGAGGCGGTACAGCGTCTGTATCCGAGCCTCGCGGACAACCCCGACTACACCGCGATCATCAATGCGCGCCAGCAGGCACGGCTGCAGGACTACCTCGACGATGCCCGGGGCAAGGGCGCGCATGTCGTGCCGCTGTTTGCCGAGGCGCAGCAACGCCGTATGCCGCACTGTCTGCTGCTGAACACGAGTGACGACATGCGCGTGATGCAGGAGGAAATCTTCGGCCCTCTGCTGCCGATCGTGCCCTACGCCGATCTGGACGAAGCGCTGGCTTACATCGACACACGCCCCCGGCCGCTGGCGCTGTACTACTTCGGCTACGACCGCAACGAGCAGCAGCATGTACTGCAAACCACCCACTCCGGCGGCGTGTGCCTGAACGACACGCTGCTGCACGTCGCCCAGGACGATCTCCCCTTCGGCGGCATCGGTCCCTCCGGCATGGGGCACTACCACGGTCACGAAGGCTTCCTCACCTTCAGCAAGGCCAAGGGCGTGTTCATCAAGCAGCGCTTCAACGCCGCCCGGCTGATCTACCCGCCTTACGGCAAGTGGTGGCAGAAGCTGATTTATGCGCTGTTCATCCGCTGATGTGCAGCTAAAACAATGCACGATCTGTCCCTCAATCGCCGCGGCCTGCTCAAGGTCGGACTGCTCGGCGGCACCATTCTGGCCGGTGGTGGCGTGCTCAGCCGGACCCTCAGCACCTCGGCAGACGGCCCGGCGAGCGGCTTCTTCGCGTTGCGTGACAGCGATCTGCCGATGCTGCGCCGAGTAACGCCGTTGCTGCTGGAAGGCTCGACGGCGCCCAGTGACATGCCGCAGGCCGTGCAGACCACCCTCGTCAGCCTGGACGGGGGCCTGCACCACCTGTCGCCCGCGCTGCTGAGCCAGGTACGCCAGCTGTTCGACGTACTCAGCCTGCCACTGACCCGCGGGCCGCTGACCGGAATCTGGAGCGGCTGGGAGGCAGCCTCCGATGATCAAATACGCGCGTTCCTTCAGCGCTGGCAAAACAGCTCGCTCGCCCTGCTGCGCCAGGGTCATGCCTCGCTGCTGCAGATGATCCTCATGGCCTGGTACGCCAGCCCCGCCGCCTGGGCGCACTGCGGTTATCCCGGACCGCCGAAGGTCTGACTGAAAGGAGGCATCCGTGCCCGTTCCCGACTTGTTTGCTGCAGGCCTTGCCCGTGGCTGGACCACATACGACGGCTCGCGGCTGGAGGACGATCTGACCCTGGAAGCCGACATCGCCATCGTCGGCAGCGGCGCAGGCGGCGCCACAAGTGCGGAAGTGCTGAGTACCGCGGGCTTCAAGGTGCTGCTGATCGAAGAAGGCCCGCTGCACACCAGCAGCGACTTCGACATGCAGGAAGCCCGCGCCTACCGCTCGCTCTATCAGGAAGCCATCGGCCGCACGAGCAAGGACGGCGCCATCACCATCCTGCAGGGCCGTGCGGTCGGCGGCACCACGCTGGTGAACTGGACCTCGAGCTTTCGCACACCGCCGCAAACATTGCAGCACTGGGCCAGCGAGCATGGCGTCAGCGGGCTGTCGGTCGAGGCGCTGCAACCCTGGTTCGAACGCATCGAACAGCGCCTCGGCATCGCGCCCTGGGCCGTGCCGCCGAATGCCAACAACGCGGTGTTGCAGCGAGGCTGCGAAAGCCTCGGCCAGCACTGGGCGGTGATCCCGCGCAACGTGCGTGGCTGCTGGAACCTAGGCTATTGCGGCATGGGCTGCCCGACCAACGCCAAGCAGTCGATGCTGGTCACCAGCATTCCGGCGCTGCTGGACAAGGGCGGCGCACTGCTCTACCTCGCGCGCGCCGAACGCCTGTTGATGCAGGGCGAGCAGGTCGTCGGCCTGGACTGCCTGGGCATGGACGACCGCTGCGTGGAACCGAACGGGCAGCGCATCCGCGTCGTCGCCAGGCACTACATACTCGCCGGCGGCGGCATCAACACGCCGGCGCTGCTGCTGCGCTCGCAGGCGCCCGACCCGCATCAGCGCGTCGGCAAGCGCACCTTCCTGCATCTGACCAACTTCTCCGCGGCGCAATTCGACGAGCGCATCGACGCCTTCAGCGGCGCGCCACAATCGATCTATTCCGACCACTTCCAGTGGCGCGACGGGATTGCCGGGCCGGCGGGCTACAAGCTCGAAGTACCGCCCATCCATCCCGCGCTCGCGGCCACCCTGCTCGGCGACTTCGGCCCGGAGAATGCGCAGCGCATGGCCGAGCTGCCGCATACTCACGCGATGATCGCCCTGCAGCGCGACGGCTTTCATCAGGACAGCGCCGAGGGCACGGTCGAGCTGCGCAGCGACGGCAGCCCGGCGCTCGACTACCGCATGACCGACTATGCCTGGAACGGTATCCGCCGCGCCTTTCTGAGCATGGCCGAGACCCAGTTCGCCGCCGGTGCGCGCGCCGTGCTGCCCCTGCATGCCGACGCCCATTACGTGCGCACGCCCCGCGCCGCCCGGGAGCTGATCGAGGGTCTGGACCTTGCGCTGTATCGCACCCGTCTTGGCAGCGCCCACGTCATGGGCGGTTGCGCCATGGGTGATGACCCACGCCAGGCCATCACCGACAGCCTCGGTCGGCACCATCAGCTGGCCAACCTGTCGATACACGACGGCTCACTGTTCCCCACCAGCATCGGCGCCAATCCCCAGCTGTCGATCTATGCGCTGTGCGCCAAACTCGCCACGGAACTGGGTGATCGCCTGCAGAAGTCCTGAGATTGACTGTCATTCACGACAGATCGCGGCATGGCATTCAGGCTTTACGCTGTCGACACCGAGCCGCTACCATCCACACCCCCACGCATGCGTCAGGACGCCGCGATGAATCGAGTGTTGTATCCGGGAACCTTCGATCCCATCACCATGGGCCACGCCGATCTGGTGGAACGTGCCTCGCGGCTGTTCGATGAGGTCATCATCGCCGTGGCGGCCAACCCGAAGAAGAACCCGCTGTTCCCGCTGGAGCAACGCGTGGAGCTGGCCCGTGAAGTGACCAAGCACCTGCCGAACGTGAAGGTCATCGGCTTCTCGACCCTGCTTGCCCACTTCGTCAAGGAACAGCAGGCCAACATCCTGCTGCGCGGCCTGCGCGCGGTGTCCGACTTCGAATACGAATTCCAGCTGGCCAACATGAACCGGCAGCTGGCCCCGGACGTCGAAAGCCTGTTCCTCACGCCGTCGGAAAAGTACTCCTACATTTCCTCGACCCTGGTGCGCGAGATCGCCTCGCTCCAGGGCGACGTTTCGAAGTTCGTGCATCCGGCCGTTATGCAGGCGCTCAAGACGCGCTTCGGCCAGAACTGAGGGCCGCCGTCGGCCCTGCGTCGAGTGCACGCCGAGCGTCGATGCGGCACAATTGGCCGTCGTAATTTAGCTGTGCCGTGGTTCGAGCCACGGCAGGAGTTCGCTGGATGTCCCTGAAAATCACCGATGACTGCATCAACTGCGATGTCTGCGAGCCGGAGTGCCCGAACAGCGCCATCTCCCAGGGCGAGGAGATCTACGTCATCGACCCCAACCTCTGCACCGAGTGCGTCGGCCACTATGACGAGCCGCAGTGCCAGCAGGTCTGCCCGGTAGACTGCATCCCGCTCGACGAGAACAACGTCGAGAGCAAGGACGAACTGATGCAGAAATACCTGATCATCACCGGCAAGGCGTGATGCGCTGGCGGCGACCGACCCGGCGGAGGCTCCTGTTCAGGGTGCTCCACGGCTGGTTCGCCGCCCTGCTGTTACTGGCCTGCAGCGTCCAGGCCAACCCGCTCGACAATGGTGCCGTCGCCACTGCCCACCCCCTGGCCAGCGAAGTCGGCCGCCAGATCCTTGAAGCAGGCGGCAACGCCTTCGACGCCACCGTCGCGGTGAGCGCCGCACTGGCCGTGGTCGAGCCCTATGGCTCGGGGCTCGGCGGTGGTGGCTTCTTTCTGCTGCGCGAGGCCGCCGAACCGGCCCGTCACGTATTTCTCGACGCCCGCGAGCGGGCGCCGCGCGCCGCCACGCCGGACATGTATCTGCGCGACGGGCAGTTCCGGCGCGACCTGTCGCTGAACGGCCCGCTGGCGGCGGCGATTCCCGGCACGCCAGCGGCGCTGGTCGAGCTCGCCGAACAACGTGGTCGCCTGCCACTCGAGGCAACCCTGGCGCCGGCCATCGCCCTGGCCCGCGACGGCTTCGAGGTGGATGCGGTGTACCGCCAGCGCGCCAGCTGGCGCCTGGCCGCACTGCGTGACGATCCCGAGAGTGCGCGGCTGTTTCTCGACGAAGGCGATCTTCCGGCCGAAGGTCATCTGCTGCGCCAGCCGGAACTGGCGCAAACCCTGGAGCGACTCGCCAGCAACGGCCGTGACGGCTTCTATCGCGGCGAACTGGCACAGAAGCTGGTCCAGGGCGTACGTGCGGCCGGCGGCATCTGGTCGCTGGACGACCTGGCCGACTACCGCACCGTGGAGCGCGAGCCCCTGCGGTTCGCCCTGGCCGATGGCCGCGAGCTGATCGGTGCGCCGCCGCCCTCGGCCGGCGGGGTGATCCTCGCGCAGAGCCTGGGCATCCTCGAACGCCTCGCCTGGCGTGAGGCCGAACCGCTGCAGCGCAGCCACCTGGTGGTCGAGGCATTGCGTCGCGCCTACCGTGACCGCGGGCTGCTGGGCGATCCCGATTTCGTCGCCGCACCGATCGAGCGGCTGTTGTCCGCGCGCTACCTGGACCAG
Source organism: Pseudomonas sp. (assembly GCA_032105665.1). GTDB lineage: Bacteria > Pseudomonadota > Gammaproteobacteria > Pseudomonadales > Pseudomonadaceae > Stutzerimonas. Next base: position 40,964 of record DAMCQE010000018.1, read on the forward strand.
CTGGCCGCCGCCATCGACCGCGAGCACGCCACCCCGAGCAGCGACCTGCCACCGGCACCACGCTGGCGCGAGGGCGAGCACACCACGCATTTCGCCGTGATCGATGCCGAAGGCAATGCGGTGGCGGCGACGCTGTCGCTGAACATGATGTTCGGTGCCGCCTTCAGCGTGCCCGGCACCGGTGTGCTGCTCAATGACGAGATGGACGACTTCGCCGCCGACATCGACGGCAGCAATGCCTATGGCCTGAAAGGCAGCAGCGCCAACGCCATCTCCGGCGGCAAGCGTCCACTGTCGAGCATGAGCCCGACTTTCATCGAAAGCGCCGAGGAGTTCGCCGCCTTCGGCACGCCCGGCGGCAGCCGCATCCCGAGCATGGTGCTGCTTTCGGCACTGTCTTACCTGGATGGCGAACCGGTGCAGGCCTGGCCGGCAGTGCCGCGCTATCACCACCAGTACCTGCCCGACGTACTGCAGTACGAAGCCGATGCCTTCACCCCGGCACAGCTGGACACCCTGCGGGCGCGCGGCCACCAGCCCAGGCTGATCGAACGCGACTACGGCAACCAGCAGGTGCTCTATTGGCACAAGCCGAGCGGCACGGTCGACGCGGCCAGCGACCCGCGCGGCATCGGCCAGGCACTGATGGTGCCAGCACGCCGCGAGCCGGTTACAGCTGCAGAATGACCGGGCCTTCGTCCTCAGCGAGCTGACGCAGCTGCCGCGTCAGCTCATGGCCCTCGCCGAGCAACAAGGCGTTGCGCAGACTCTGGATGATGCGGCTGGCGTAGCCCAGGTCGTTCATCAGCGAACTGCTCTGCAAACCGTCCAACTTCTGGTTGCGGATCGATTCGAACAGGCGCCGGCGAAACTCCGCATCGAACTTCGCAGCGCGCTCGTCCAGCCAGTTCAAGCGCTCGCGCCATAGCTCATCGGGCAGCTCCGAGTGGTTGAGCGCGCGGATCTCGCGCAACGACTCCAGCAAATGCCGACGCAGCTCGACATACGCCTGGCGCGCCGCGGAGTCATCGGTGCGCAGGTAGTGTCCGAGGTTCTTCTGCAGGTGCTTGGCATCCTTGACCGCGTCCACCAGCTGCAGCGCTGCAACCTGGCAGCTCAGCCAGAACGCCTGGTGGCTCTCGTCCAGTGGCAGCTCCAGACGCCCCATGAAGGTCAGCAGATCGGAATACACGCCCTTGATATGCCGCTGATACAGCCGCTCGGCATCCAGGGCCTGGGCGTCGGGCTTCGCGTTGATCAGCGCCTCGTCAATCCGTCCCTGCTGGCGCAGCTGGTCCACCGGCAGATAGGTGGCATGGCAGATCACCTCGAGACTCAGGCGCGCCAGATGCTGCAGCTCCTGCGCCACGGCGCTGGCGGCAGCATCCGCGGAGTCCAGCGCACGGTCATTCAGGTAGCGCGCGCGGGTCGGCTCCTCCGGTCTAGCAGGCGCAAGTTCGGTGATCAGCACCGTCGGTTCGACTCGCTCGGGCAACACGCGCAACAGCAGGTTTGCCAGCTGCGCCTGCCACGGCCAGAACAGCAGCACACCCATGGCATTGAACAGCGTATGGAACAGCGCCAGCTGAATCAGGCGGTTTTCAGCCAGGCCCAGCGGCGCGACCAGCCATTCGACCAGCCAGGTCAACGGCAGCAGCAGCGCGATGGCCAGCACGGCGGTAGTCACGTTGAACAGTACATGGGCCAGCGCCAGGCGCTGACCACTGCGGTTGCCGCCGAGCGAGCCGACGAACGCAGTGGTGACGCTCGTGCCGACATTGGCACCGATCGCAGTCGCCAGCGCCTGGCCGAGATCCAGCTGGCCGGTAGCCAAAGCGGTCAGCGTCAGCATCAATGTGGCATGGCTGGACTGCAGCACCACCGTGGCAAACAGGCCGATCGCGACGAACATCAGTTGCCCGGCCAGACCGCCAGCGTGGTACTGCGACAGGTCCATGCCACCGAAGGTGGAGAAACCGGTCTTGATCTGATCGATGCCGAGAAAGATGAAGGCGATGCCGAGCACGATACGACCGGCCGCCTTGCCCTTGTCGCCGGTGAAGCTGGCCAGCACCCCGAAAACCAGCAGCGGGAAGGCCAGCGGACTCAGGCTGACGTTCTGCCCGGCCAGTGCCAGCAGCCAGATACCCGTGGTGGAGCCGAGATTGGCGCCGAACAGAATGGCGATACCGCCGGCAAGCTTGATCAGCCCGGTGCTGATGAACGCGATGGTGAGCAACGAGACCAGCGTGCTGGACTGCAGCAGCATGGTGCCGCTCATGCCGAACATCAGGCCCTTGAGCGGCGTCGCCGTACTGCGCGTCAGCAGCTGTTCGAGCTTGCTACCGGCCAGTTGGCGCAGCCCCTCTTCGAGGCATTGCATGCCGAACAGGAACAGGGCGAGTCCCGCGCACAGCTCGAGCCATCCGTCACTGGCCCAGAACGACCAGGACAACATCAGCAGGCCCACAATGGGCAGAAATGTCTTGAAGAAGCGACTGTTCAAGGAGGGGGCTTCGCGGCGCGGGATGGGAGGCGAAGCCTACTGCAGCAACACCGCGACCGGAAGGCTCAGGCCCTGCCAGTCGCGATGCGGATGACGTCGATCAACGCTGGGAGTTGTAACCGCTGGTGGTGCAGCCCAGGCAGCGTACGAACGCCGCTTTGCCCGGCTCGACGACCAGAGCCTTGCCAGCCTCGCCGACGTTGCCGCCCAAGGCGGTGAACGGCAGGCTGACAACGAAAACACCGGCGCCGATGGCAGTCGCGGCGATCAGCAGCGGGCGGGCGATGATCAGGTCACCGACCATGGAGTAGGCCTTGGGCGCTTCTACGGAGTACATCGGATCACCACTGGCGTTCTGCGGGACCGACTCCGCATGTGCCGGCAGCGCCAGCAGGCCAGTGGTCAGTGCCAAGACAGCAGCGGTAGAGCGGAACAGATTCATGGTGTGGTCCTTCAGATGTGCGAAACGCGGCAATTTTTAGTTGTGGCGGCCACTATAGCAGTGGCCGGGGCACGCTGAGCGTGAACGCCGTCAACGCATGCACAGTTCCGCCAGCCGCTCAACGCTGGCAGCGAGCGCAATACACGCTGGCGCGCTGACCGAGGCGAATCTCACGCAGCGTGCCGCCGCAGTTCTTGCAGAATTCGCCGGCCCGCCCGTAGACGAACAGCTCCTGCTGAAAATAGCCGGGCTTGCCATCGCCGCCGACGAAATCGCGCAAGGTCGTGCCGCCACGCTCGATGGCCATCGCCAGTATCCGCCGGATTTCCTCGCCCAGTTTCAGGTAACGCGCTCGCGAGATGCTCCCGGCCGGCCGCCGCGGATCGATCCCGGCGGCGAACAGTGCCTCGCTCGCATAGATGTTGCCGACGCCCACCACTACCGCGTTGTCCATGATGAACGGCTTGACCGCCATGCTGCGCCCACGCGACAGCCTATACAGACGGTCACCGTCGAAATCCTCGCCAAGCGGCTCGGGCCCGAGACTGGCGAGCAACACATGGGCGAGCGGCTCGTGGCTCCAGAGCATCGCGCCGAAGCGCCGCGGATCGGTGTAGCGCAGCGCCTGGCCGGACTCCAGCAGGATATCGACGTGCTCGTGCTTGGCCGCCGGCAATGCCGCGTCAACCAGACGCAGGCTTCCGGACATGCCCAGATGAACGATCAGCGTGCCGCTCTCGGCCTTGATCAGCAGGTATTTGGCACGACGCTCGACGGCTTGGATGCGTTGGCCGGACAGACGCACATCGAGGTCTTCCGGGATCGGCCAGCGCAACCGCCGGTCACGCACCAGCACGCGGCTGACACGCTGACCAACAAGGTATGGCTCGATACCACGGCGGGTAGTTTCGACTTCGGGAAGTTCGGGCATGGCGGGACGTTGGATACAGCGAAGGGATGCCGACCTTAGCAGGCCGGCGCCGGGGCGTCAGCCCACGCCAAGCTCGCGGATGCTTTCCTTGAGGCAGACGAAATCGTATTCCGACAGCCCGACGTATTCGAGCACCATCTGCGACACGCTGTCCCACTCGTGATCGTCCGGCTGCGCGCCGAGCACCCGATGACAGGCGCAGATGTGCTCGGCCATCTTGAGGATCGCCAGCAGCGTCTTGATCGGCGCGTCGCGCCCCGAGTCGTCGGCGAACAGCGACAGCGCGTTATGGTGATTGGCGATGGCATCGCACAGGTGCAGCGGCAGGTTCCACGATTTGGCGGTGAAGTAGCCGACCACCGCATGGTTGGTGCTGAGCACGCGATTCTCGATATCGACGATGCGCTGGCCGTCTCCGGTGCTGGCGTAGGCCTCTTCCAGCACACTCATGTAGCCGGGGAAGCGCTTGAGCATCAGGGGGATGCCGCAATTGTGGAACAGCCCGAGGGTGTAGGCCTCGTCCGGCGACTGGTAGCCGATGCGCTTGGCCAGGGTCAGGCAGGCCATGGCCACGTCCTGCGCGCTGTCCCAGAAGCGATTGAGGGTGACGATGGTCTCGTCGCTCATCTCGCCCTTGATCGACTGGGCGTTGATCAGGTTGATCACCGAGTCGCAGCCGAGCAGGTTGACCGCCTGCTGGATGGAGGCGATGCGGTTGGTCAGGCCGAAGTACGGCGAATTGACGATCTTCAGCAGCGCGCCGGAGAGCCCCGGGTCTTGGCTGATCAACCGGGCGATGGCCTTGAGGTCGGGCACCGGCATGACCTGCTCCATCTGCAGATCGACCATGATCTGCGGCTGCGGCGGCACGCTGATGCCTTGCAGCACCCGGCGGATCTGTTCGGCGGAGAGTTCAACGGCCATGAGGGGTCGCTCGACGAGAAGGCAAAGTGCCATCGGCACGAAAGGGCGAACTTTGGCTGAGATGCGGGTCCCATTTCAAGTGACTCGCATTCGGCGAGCGTTACCGACAGACAGACGGAGGCATGCTCATGACCCAATCCCTCAACGGCAAGCGCGTGGCAATCCTGGTGACCGACGGCTTCGAGCAGGTCGAGCTGGCCGGCCCGCAGGAGGCGCTGGAGAAGGCCGGTGCGACAGCCCAGATCGTCTCCGCCAAGAATGGCGAAGTGACCGGCTGGAACCACACCACCCCGGCCAGCAAGTTTCATGTGGACAAGACCTTCGACGACCTCGATATGAATGACTATGACGCCGTGCTGCTGCCCGGCGGCGTGGTCAACTCAGACACCATTCGCACCGACGAAAGCGCGCAAAAACTGGTACGCGACGCCGCCGCGGCGAACAAGCCGATCGCGGTGATCTGTCACGGCGGCTGGCTGCTGATCTCGGCCGGTCTGGTCAAGGGCAAGCGCATGACCAGCTGGCCGTCGCTTACCGACGACCTGAAGAACGCCGGCGCCGAGTGGGTGGATCAGGAGGTGGTGGTTGACGGTCAGCTGATCAGCAGCCGCAAGCCGGATGACATCCCAGCGTTCAGCCGGGCACTGATCGACGCCCTGTCCGCCTGACCGGACGATGCGCAGCAGGTGCTGCGAGGAATTTCCGGCAGCGCCGGCGCGCGTGGCCTGCCGCTCGTTTAGAATGCCCGTCTTTTTCCCGGAGCCCCGCCGATGACCCTGCCCAGCCTGCGCCTCAAAGCCAACGCCGATCGCCGCCTGCGCGCCGGCCATCTGTGGGTCTACAGCAACGAGGTGGACACCGCGGCCACGCCGCTGGCGGGCTTCGTTGCCGGGGATCAGGCCGTGCTCGAAGCCGCCGGCGGCAAACCGCTGGGCATCGTCGGGGTATCGCCGAACAACCTGATCTGCGCGCGCCTGCTGTCACGCGATCTCAAGCACAGCCTGGATAAGTCATTGCTGGTGCACCGCATCCAGGTCGCCCTGTCGCTGCGTGATCGCCTGTTCGATCAGCCGTGCTACCGCCTGATCTATGGCGATTCCGATCTTCTGCCGGGCCTGGTGGTGGATCGCTTCCACGACCATCTGGTGGTGCAGCTGGCGTCGGCGACCATGGAGCGCAACAAGGATGCCGTGCTGGAGGCGTTGGTGCAGGTGCTCAAGCCCCGCGGCGTGCTGTGGAAAAACGACTCCAGCGCTCGCGATGCCGAAGGCCTGGAGCGTTACGTCGATACGGCGTTCGGCGTGGTGCCGGAGTGGGTCGCGCTGGAGGAGAACGGTGTGAAGTTCGAGGCACCGGTGCTGCAGGGCCAGAAGACCGGCTGGTTCTACGACCACCGCATGAACCGTGCGCGCCTGGCGCCCTACGTGAAGGGCAAGCGCGTGCTCGACCTGTTCAGCTACATCGGCGGCTGGGGCGTACAGGCCGCGGCCTTCGGCGCCAGTGAAGTGTTCTGCGTCGACGCTTCAGCCTTCGCCCTGGACGGCGTCGAGCGCAATGCCGCACTCAATGGCGTGGCCGAGAAGATGACCTGCGTGGAAGGCGATGCCTTCGAAGCGATGAAGGAACTGAAGAACGCCGAGGAGCGCTTCGACGTGGTCATCACCGACCCGCCGGCGTTCATCAAGCGCAAGAAGGACATCAAGAACGGCGAGGCCGCCTACCGCCGCCTCAACGAAGCCGCGATGCGCCTGCTCAACAAGGACGGCATCCTGGTCAGCGCCAGCTGCTCCATGCACCTGGAAGAAGATCACCTGCAGAACATCCTGCTCGGCAGCGCGCGCCATCTGGACCGCAATATCCAGCTGCTCGAACGCGGCGCCCAGGGTCCGGATCATCCGGTGCACCCGGCGATCCCGGAAACCCGCTACATCAAGAGCCTGACCTGCCGCATCCTGCCCAACAGCTGAGGAACGGCACACGCGCCTACCGTATCGCCATGAAACCTTCGCCCGGCAGTGCGGGCGAAGGTTTCAACGTGCGGTGCTACTCGATGCCCTTGCGCTGATCGCTCCACAACAGGCTGGTGCACAACCCGCAGAAACGTCCGTAGAAGGTGCCACGCGCACTCTCGTCGTCCATCAGGTGATAACGGAACCAGGCCGTCGTCGGTCCGCGATAGGCCCCGCCATCACCCACCGGCTCGAAGTGGCTGACATAGCGCCTTTCCCCCCAGAAGATCGGCACATTGGCGCGGGTATAGACCGGCTGCGCATTCAGATAGGGGATGGCGATCGTGTCGGCACCGCCGGACATCAGGAACATCGGCCCGCGCTGGTTGCGCTGCGACGACGAGTCATGGCCAAGACCGATGGTGTACGGCTGGATCGGCGCGGTGACCTTCACGCGATCATCCTGCCCGGCCATGATCGAGCCACCGCCACCCTGGGAATGGCCCGATGTGGCGACGCGTCCGGTGTTCAACACGCCGACGTAGGTGCCGTAGGTGCGATTGCTTTCCTGTACCAGGTAATCGAGGCAGGCCAGCATGTCGCGCCCGGTGCCGGCATTCGAAGTTTCCGCCGCGGCCACCACGAAGCCATGGCTGGCCCAGTGGGTCAGCAGCCCTGAATAAGTCGTCGGCCCGGTGCCGGTACCATTGCCCCAGAGGATGACCGGATGCCTGACGCCATCCTGGCCCAGCGTGCGTGGCCGGTAGATGCGGCAGCTCGGCCCTTCGCTCTGACTGGTGACGGCGTAGGGGCCGGAATTGTCGAAGCTCGAAACCGAGGGGAATGGCGCTCCGGGTGTGTCCGGCAGGGGTGCGGCGACGGCGGTTGCGGATAGGGCCACCAGAGCAGCGGCGCTCAGGTATAGACGTGTGAATTTGTGCATCTGCATTCCTCGTTCTTATCGTTGGTATAAGGACGCCTCGCCCATCATCGGCTGCCCGCTACTCCGCAGAACGCGCACCCATGGCGAGGCGACCGCTCGCTGGCCAGCGGCAAGACAAGGTGCAGTCACCAGCGAAACGGTCGGGTTTGGACTCTGGCGAGCGATCCTCGACCTGCCAGTCAAGTGGACCGGCGGTCATACGCCGAAAAAGGCGGCCGGTGCGCAGGCCTCACGCCCTATCCAGCCGCTCCGGGCCGCTGGCATGCGGGATAGCGCAGGACCGGCAATCGTCCCGCCTGGCCCGGCTGCCGGAACGTGCGTAGAATCGGTGATATCTCGCCATTCACCACACGGCGGACTCTGAGCCCAGGCCCTACGAGCGTCTACCCGCCTCGACCCGGCCCCTTCCGAACGCACGGTCATCCTCCGTTGCATCCGGCACAGGCGTTGCTCACCATACGCATACCTCCATTACCTGATCAGCCGCAGGAACCGTCATGCCTGATTACCGCTCGAAAACCTCCACGCATGGCCGCAACATGGCCGGCGCCCGCGCGCTGTGGCGTGCCACCGGCATGAAGGACGAAGACTTCAAGAAGCCGATCATCGCCATTGCCAACTCCTTCACCCAGTTCGTGCCCGGCCACGTGCACCTGAAAGACCTGGGCCAGCTGGTCGCTCGCGAGATCGAAAAGGCCGGCGGCGTCGCCAAGGAATTCAACACCATCGCAGTCGATGACGGCATCGCCATGGGCCACGACGGCATGCTCTATTCGCTGCCTTCGCGCGAGATCATCGCCGATTCGGTGGAGTACATGGTCAATGCGCATTGCGCCGACGCCATTGTCTGCATCTCCAACTGCGACAAGATCACCCCCGGCATGCTGATGGCCGCCCTGCGCTTGAACATCCCGGTGGTGTTCGTTTCCGGCGGCCCGATGGAAGCCGGCAAGACCAAGCTGGCCAGCCACGGCCTGGACCTGGTCGATGCCATGGTCATCGCTGCCGATGAAAGCGCCTCCGATGAAAAAGTCGCCGAATACGAGCGCAGCGCCTGCCCGACCTGCGGCAGCTGCTCCGGCATGTTCACTGCCAACTCGATGAACTGCCTGGCCGAAGCCTTAGGGCTAGCCCTGCCCGGCAACGGCTCGACGCTCGCTACGCACAGCGACCGCGAACAGCTGTTCCTGCGCGCCGGCCGCACCATCGTCGAGCTGTGCCAGCGCTATTACGGCGAGGGCGACGAATCAGTCCTGCCGCGCAACATCGCCAGCCGCCGCGCGTTCGAAAACGCCATGACGCTCGATATCGCCATGGGTGGCTCGACCAACACCATCCTGCACCTGCTGGCCGCCGCTCAGGAAGCCGAGGTCGACTTCGACCTGCGCGCCATCGACGCCCTGTCACGCAAGGTGCCGCAGCTGTGCAAGGTCGCGCCGAACATCCAGAAGTACCACATGGAAGACGTGCACCGCGCCGGCGGCATTTTCTCCATCCTTGGCGAACTGGCTCGCGGCGGCCTGCTGCACACCGACGTCCCCACCGTGCATAGCCGGACGCTTGCCGAAGGCATCGCTCAATGGGATATCACCCAGACCCAGGACGAGGCGGTGCACACCTTCTTCAAGGCAGGCCCGGCCGGTATTCCAACGCAGACGGCATTCAGCCAGTCAACCCGTTGGGACACCCTGGACCTGGACCGCGCCGAAGGCTGCATTCGCAGCGTCGAGCATGCCTACTCCCAGGAAGGCGGCCTGGCCGTGCTCTACGGCAACATCGCCCTCGATGGCTGCGTGGTGAAAACCGCTGGAGTGGATGAATCCATCCACGTCTTCGAAGGCACCGCGAAGATCTTCGAAAGCCAGGACAGCGCCGTCAAAGGCATCCTCAATGACGAAGTGAAGGCTGGCGACATCGTCATCATTCGCTACGAAGGCCCGAAGGGCGGCCCGGGCATGCAGGAAATGCTCTACCCGACCTCGTACCTGAAGTCCAAGGGACTGGGCAAGGAGTGCGCCCTGCTCACCGATGGCCGCTTCTCCGGCGGCACCTCAGGCCTGTCCATCGGCCACGCCTCGCCGGAAGCGGCTGCGGGCGGCGCCATCGGGCTGGTGCAGGACGGCGACAAGGTGCTGATCGACATCCCCAACCGCAGCATCCAGCTGCAGGTCAGCGATGAAGAACTGTCCCACCGCCGGATCGAGCAGGACAAGAAAGGCTGGAAGCCTGCTCAGCCACGCACCCGTAAGGTGACGACGGCGCTCAAGGCCTACGCCCTGCTCGCCACCAGCGCCGACAAGGGTGCGGTGCGCAACAAGGCGATGCTGGACGGCTGATCGCCAGGCTTGCTCGCTGTAAATGAAAAGCCCGACCTTCGCGTCGGGCTTTTTCATGCTCAGCAGACTATTCGGTAATCGCCGGTTCCAGACGGATGCCGTCGATTTCCAGCGCCTTGAAGCGCGGCGCTACCACCTGCAAAGCGCCACGCTCGATCTGCTGCTTGAGGGTCTCGCCGTCGAGGGTTTGCTGATCGGTCGTGCGAAGGTGCCCGATCCATCGCCAGCCACCGGTCGCGTCATGCCCCAGTACCGTCACGATCCGCGGCCGCGCACCGCGTAGCAGCAGCACCTCGGGCTGGCTGTCGTCATCCAGATCGACGGCAAACAGGGCGCAGTCCCCGTCACAGCCCTGAGTCGCGATGGCCTGTGACAACGCGCCACCGGCATCCTCGAGAGGCTCGCCGATCCAGGGCACAGGTGCGGTGTTGGCCATGTCGTGCTCGTGTCGCCAGTTCCAGTAGCTGTCGGCCTTGTCCAGTCGCTGCAGGTCTGCCTGCAGTTGCTCCCGTCGCGCGTCTGCGAGACCAGGCTCGGCCACGCGTTGGCGCAGCTTTTCGAGATGGTCGCGACCGGGTTGCCCCAGCTGGAAGCGCAGCGCACCTAGATCGGTGCGTTCTGTCGGTACCTGCTCGTCGAGCAGGCGCTGGTACTGGTTGGCCGCGCTGAGCTGCAACGGGCTCAGCGGCGGCAGATGCATGAGCAGCAACAGTGCCACCGAAACCAGCGCCAGCAGCGGATTGCTCTGGCGCAGGCCGGCCAGCCAACCATCCCGCCGTTGCAGCACCGCTGCCATCAGCGCCAGGGCATGCAGCAGGGCAACCAGCGTCGCACCGACCGCCACCACCCGATCAGGCGTGAGCCCGTACTGGCCGATCCGCAGCCAGAGCGCGTAAATCGCAAGACCTGCCAGAAGCGGCAGGCACAGGGAGCTGGCGTCGACCAGCACGCGCAGCGCTCGCGGGTAATGCACCGCTTGCCGGCCATCCTGAATGACGCCGTTGAGCAGCGCGACATGGGCGAGCACCATGGCCAGCAGGATCGGCGTCGCGTGGCGGGTCTCCCACAACGGCTGCAGGCCGGTAAAAGGCAGGCAGACCACGAACAGCAGCAGGATCAGCACCGTCAGCGGCAGCAGGAAGCGACACATCGCCTGCAGCACATTGCGCAGCGCATCGACCAGCTGGCCGCGCTCCAGCCCGATCCACAGCCCGATGGCGACAACCGTCGCGCTGGCGATCCAGATAAAGCCGGAGGACTCGAACAGCGTTGCAAAGATCCTGATGCCGACGAGCTTGAACAGGCCGGCCCAGAGCCAGATCAGCAACCAGAACGCCGCCAGCATCAGCAGCGCCATGAACAGCAGCAGCCCGTTGTTGATGGCATGCCGGTACAGCGCGGCGTAGTCGACACGCCATCGATGATCAGCATCCCGCGCCTGGATGAAGGGTGTCAGCACATAAGCCAGGATCAGGTTGCTCCAGAGCAGCAGCGTGCCGACGGATTCACCCAGGTAATACCAGCGCGGCTGGTCGAACTGCAGTGCGAGGCCGCCCGCCAGCACGGCCGGCAACACGGCAGCGGCAAGCACCAGGCGCCAGCGCCCGGCCGCGCGCAAATTGCCCCAGAGCAGCTGCAGCTGCCAGCCGCCAATTACCGTGAAGGCCAGCAGTGCCGAGCACAGCACGCGCCAGCCGGCGGAATGCGGCCACGCCTCACTGGCTGCCCAAAGGACCAGACCCTGTAGCACCCCAACAGCCAGGTAGATCTTCAGTGGCCGGGCTTCGCCTGCCTGTTCCATGCATATTCCTTTTGCCGGTGATTGCGCCGTCCGATCGCGGCGGGTTGCAGTGTGCGGCCCGTCTGCGCGGGCCGCAACGCGAGTGCGACAGCGCGTGATCAGGTCGCCAGTGCCTTGTGTTCGAGCAGCCCGCAGACATGTTCGGCAATCGCCAGGCAGGCAGTCAGGCCCGGCGATTCGATGCCGAACAGGTTCACCAGCCCGGCAATGCCGTGCTGCGCCGGGCCGTCGATGCGAAAGTCCGCGGCCGCCTCGGCGGGGCCGCTGATCTTCGGGCGGATGCCGGTGTAGGCCGGTTGCAACGAAGCGTCCGGCAGCGCCGGCCAATAACGGCGGATCGCGGCATAGAAGCCCTCGACCCGTTCCGGCTCGATGCGATAGTCGAGCGCCTCGACCCACTGCACGTCCGGGCCGAAACGCGCCTGGCCGGCCAGATCCAGGGTCAGGTGCACACCGAGGCCGCCGGGCTCAGGCAGCGGATAGACCAGATGGCGAAACGGCGTGCGCCCGCTCAGGCTGAAGTAGCTGCCCTTGGCAAAGAACTGCCGCGGCCGCGCGGCCGGGTCCAACCCGGCGGTGTGCGCGGCGAGGACGGGCGCACCATGCCCGGCGCAATTCACCACGGTGCGGGCCAGCAACTGCAGCGGGTCGGCGCCGCCCACCTCGACCTGCAAGCCCGCGCTGCCGACGGTGATCGCCGTTACCGGCGCGTTCAGTGCCAGCACCGCGCCGTGGCGCTCGGCATCGCCCAGCAGTGCCAGCATCAGCGCGTGGCTGTCGATGATGCCGGTACTCGGCGAGAGCAGCCCTGCCACCGCCTGTACTTCGGACTCCAGCGCCAGCACCTCGCGCCCATCGAGGTACTGCAGGTCGTCGACCCCATTGGCCAGCGCGTGCCGCCGCAGTTGTTCCAGCGCAGCGATCTGGGCCTCGTCGGTGGCGACGATCAGCTTGCCGCAACGCCGATGGGCCACGCCGTGGCTGTTGCAGAAATCGTAGAGCTGGCGACGCCCGGCCACGCACAACCGGCCCTTGAGCGAGCCCTGCGGGTAGTAGATGCCGGCGTGGATGACTTCGCTGTTGCGCGCGCTGGTGGCGGTGCCAAAGGCCGCCTCGGCTTCCAGTATCAGCACCTCGCGACCGGCCAGCGCCAGCGCACGCGCCACCGCCAGCCCGACCACTCCCGCACCCACCACCACGCAATCCACCCGATCCATGCCAGACTCCTCGACCCGAACAGCCCAAGCCTGCCGCAACCACTGCGGTCGGCCAAGGGTCGGATGACCTGACGAAGCAGTTAAAGGGAACACCGGCATGCGCATCGGCCTGATCTCCGACACCCACGGCCTGCTCCGCCCCGAGGCGGTGGCGGCGCTGCAGGGCTGCGCGCAGATCATTCACGCCGGCGATATCGGCAAACCGCAGGTGCTCGACGGGCTGCGCGCCATCGCGCCGCTGGAGGCGATCCGCGGCAATATCGATACGGCCGACTGGGCGCAGGTGCTGCCCGAACGCCTCGACCTGCGCATCGGGGGTCTCACCCTGCACGTGCTGCACGACCTCAAGCAGCTGGATATCGACCCGCTTGCCGCCGGCGTCGACGTGGTGATCGCCGGCCACTCGCACAAACCGAAGGTCGAGCGGCGCGATGGCGTGCTCTACGTGAACCCGGGCAGCGCCGGTCCGCGACGCTTCAGCCTGCCGATCAGCCTGGCACTGCTGGAGCTGAACGACGGCCAGGCGCAGGTGGAGCTGATCAGCCTCAGCTGACGCCCATGTAGCGATCGGCGCGGTGATTGATCGCCAGCACCAGATTCAGCGCCACGGCGCCGAGCACCGACAGCAGCACCTTGTCCACCGGTACGACGAACACCGCGGCCATGACGATCAGCGCGTCGATGCCCATCTGGAAGGTACCGGCGCGCAGGCCGAAACGCTCCTGCAGGAACAACGCGAGGATGTTCACCCCGCCAAGACTGGCGCGATGGCGGAACAGGATCAGCAGGCCGATGCCGATGGCGAAACCACCGAACACTGCGGCGTAAACCACGTTCAGCTCGGCGAAGCGCACCCACTGTGGGGTCAGCTCGGCGAACAGCGAGACCAGCCCCACTGCGCAGACGGTGCGCAGGGTGAACTTCCAGCCCATGCGCCAGATCGCCAGTGCATAGAACGGCAGGTTGAGCAGGAAGAACACCGGGCCGAACGACCAGCCGGCCAGGTACTTGAGCAGAAAGGCCAGCCCAACGGTGCCGCCGGTCAGCAGCCCGGCGTGGCTGTAGAAGGCGATGCCAAGGGCGACCAGCGCGGTGCCGGTGAGCAGCGCCAGAGCGTCCTCCCACAGCGGGTGACGAACGAAGATCGCCGATACGCGCTCGGCTTGCGGCACGTCGGATTCGCGGGTTTGCATCGGCTGGGTCTCGAAAACGGTTGTTGCGAAGGATAGAAGCTGGGCAGGCGGAAGGACTTGGCGCCGATCAAGCGAAGACGGCGCCGATCAGCGCCGTTGCCAGGTCTCGAACCGATACGCAGGCGCCTCGCCCTCGGCCGGATGCGGCTGGCTGTCGATGCACTGCCATTCGTGCTCGTCGAATACCGGGAAGAAGGCATCGCCCTCGGGCTGCGCGTCGATCCGTGTCAGGTAAAGCCGCTGCGCCTGCCCCAACGCCTGGGCGTACAGCTGCGCACCGCCGATCAGCATCAGCTCGGCGACGCCCTGCTCACGCGCCCACTGCTCGGCACGCACCAGCGCGGCATCCAGATCGGTGAAGGTTTCCGCGCCGTCGAGCTGCAGATCGGCCTGGCGACTGACCACCAGGTTGAGCCGCCCCGGCAGCGGGCGGCCGAGCGAGTCCCAGGTCTTGCGACCCATGATGATCGGCTTGCCAAGGGTCATGGCCTTGAAATGCCTGAGATCGGCGGGCAGATGCCAGGGCATGATGTTGTCACGACCGATCACGTGCCGCTCAGCGAGAGCAGCGATCATGGCGAGGGGAAGGCGGGTCTGATTCATGGCGGCGAGAATATCAGAGGGCCGTGTCTTCCTGCAGCGGTGTTGGACACATTGAGGCAAACAGGAATCGCAGCGCCAGCCGTTCGTCGGCTTAACCGTTTTGCAACGCAAGGGGCAACGCAGCGTCAACGTCCGGTCATGCAAGTGGCGCAGGCTGTGACATCCAAACCGAGGAGATGCCGAAATGGCCCGCAAGACCACCGCTTCCCTTCGCCGCTGGCTCACCGCCTGCACCCTGTTGCTACCGCTCGCCGGCTTCGCTGCGCCGGATGAACACGCCGCGAAACACCAGGCTGCGCGGGGCGAGCCGACCCCGCTGGTGATCGCCCATCGCGGCGCCAGCGGCTATGTACCGGAGCACACCCTGGCCGCCTATGCCCTGGCCGTTTTCCAGGGCGCCGACTACATCGAGCCGGACCTGGTGATGACCCGTGACGGCCATATCGTCGCCCGCCACGACAACGAGCTGGGCCTGACCACCGATGTCGCCCAGCGCCCCGAGTTTGCCGATCGCAAGCGCACCCAGCAGGTCGACGGCGTCACCCTCACCGGCTGGTTCAGCGAAGACTTCACCCTCGCCGAGCTGAAGACCCTGCGCGCCATCGAGCGCATCCCGGATATCCGCCCGGGCAATGCCCGCATGGACGGCAGCCTGGAAATCCCGACCCTGCAGGAGATCATCGACCTGGTGAAAACGCTGCAGCTCAGCCAGGGCCGGCGCATCGGTCTGTACCCGGAAACCAAGCATCCGACGCATTTCCAGCAGCTCGGCCTGGCCATGGAGAAGCCGCTGGTGCGCATCCTCACCCGCAACGGCTACGTCGGGCGCCACGCGCCGGTGTATATCCAGTCGTTCGAGGTGGACAACCTCAAGACCCTCAGCCGCCTGACCCAGCTGCGCCTGGTGCAGCTGTTCAGCTCCGGCCAGCCGTATGACCAGCAGGTGCGCGGCAGCAAGCTGACCTATGCGCAGATGGCGACGTCGGCCGGGCTAAAGGATATCTCCCGCTACGCCGCCGGCGTCGGTCCGGAGAAGAGCTACATCATCCCGCGTGATGCCAACGGCAATCTCGGCACGCCGACCGGTTTCGTCGCCGCCGCCCACGCCGCGGGGCTCAAGGTTCACCCGTACACCTTCCGAGCGGAAAACGCCTTCCTCCCGGCCAACCTGCGCAGCAGCGACCAGCGCCATGAGCGCGGCGACAGCGAAGCGGAGATCCGCGCCTTCCTCGATGCCGGTATCGATGGGCTGTTCATCGACCAGCCGGACATCGCCGTGCGCCTGCGCAACGCCGACTGAGGGCCCCAGCGGGGAGCCGCAACGGCTCCCCGTTTTCCCGTTCCCCACGGCAGCGGTTATCCTCAAGGCACGACCCGCCAGCGAGATGCCGTGTGATAGCCCGCCCCGCCTCTGATCTCGATACGCTCGACCGCCTCTGGCTGACCGAAGCCGTGCGCCTGCGCGAAGAACATGCCGGGCCGCTGGAGGATGACGAAGCCAACCGCCAGGCCCGTGCCCAAGGCGGTGATCTCCCTGTGCTGATCGAGCAGCGTGCACTCTGGCTGGCGCGCCGTGACGGGCTGGTCGAAGCGCTCCTGCACTGGCGTCAGGGCGCACGGCTGGGTGGGTTCGGGCTGGCGCTGCTCGCGGTCTTCACCGGCGCCGGCCTGGCCTTCGCTGCACTGGGCGACGGGCAGCGACCGGTCAATGTGTTCTGGGCGCTGGGCAGCCTGCTCGGGCTGAACCTGCTGACCCTGCTCGGCTGGCTGCTCGGCCTGCTTTTCGCGCGCGACAGTGGCGGTGCGTTGGGACGCTTGTGGCTTTGGCTCAGCGAAAAACTCGCCCGCGATGCCCGTGCTGCTCAGCTGGCGCCGGCCTTGCTGTCCATCCTGCACCGACATCGGTTGGGCCGCTGGCTGTTGGGCGTCGGCGTACACGGCCTCTGGCTGCTGGCCATGGCCAGCGCCCTGCTTACCTTGCTCGCCCTGCTGGCAACGCGGCGCTACGGCTTCGTCTGGGAGACCACCATCCTCGGCGAGAGTGCGTTTGTCGGCCTGACCCAGGCCCTCGGCGCGCTGCCGGCACTGCTCGGCTTCAGCGTGCCGGATGTCGAGCAGATCCGCGCCAGTGGCGCACTTGGCGGCGATCTGGAAGGCGCCCGGCAACGCTGGGCCGGTTGGCTGGTCGGCGTGCTGCTGATCTACGGGCTGCTGCCGCGACTGCTATTGACCTGCTTCAGCCTGTGGCGCTGGCGCCGCGGCCGTGCTGCGTTGAAGCTCGACCTGAACCTGCCGGCCTATCGCCTGCTGCGCGAACGCCTGCAACCGCCCAGCGAGCGACTCGGCATCAGTGATGCAGCACCCGCCCAACTGCACGCTCCCAGCGCCGGCGCTCAGCTCGAGGGCAGCGCGGGCGCCGTACTGGTGGCCATCGAGCTGGACGGCAGTCGCCGCTGGCCACCGGCTCTGTCCAAGGGCATCGCCGATGCCGGCATCCTCGACGATCGCGAGGGGCGCCGACGCCTGCTCGATCAGCTCACCCGTTTTCCGCCGGCGCGCCTGGCCATCGCCTGCGATCCCCGACGCTCGCCGGATCGCGGCACCCTGGCGCTGATCGGCGAGCTGTCGCGCTGCGCCGCTGCGACCCGCGTCTGGCTGCTGCAGGCGCCGCCGGGCGAGGCGCTGGACAGCGCGCGCCTGGATGACTGGCACCAGGCGCTGGACAGCCCCGAAGCCTGCATCACGGGTCAGG
>DAMCQE010000019.1:0-57597 GCA_032105665.1 Pseudomonas sp.
GCCATGGCGGCCTGACTTAAACGAAACGGCCTCCACAAAAGCCGGGGCGATTCACCTATGCCTTCAACGAGAACCTGAGCGCGTCGCTTTATTACGCTGACAACGAAGATGTTGCCAAGAAGAAGTACGCTAACGTCAATTACGTTATGCCCTTTAGTGACGACCAGTCGCTGAGCTTTGACTTCAATATCTACCGTTCCGATTATGACAAGGACTATGTCCAAGCTGCGGACACCACTTTCAACAACGACGGTTCGGTTGATGAGCTTGGCGCACGCGAGTCACACGACAACACCATTTGGAGCCTTGCAGCCAAGTATTCTGTCGGTGCGCATGCGTTTATCCTCGCTCACCAGCGCGTTAGTGGTGACCGCGGTTACGACTACGACATCGGCGACGGCGGCAGCTCCATTTGGGTAGCTAACTCCTACTACTCCGACTTCAACTCCAAGGACGAGCGTTCCTGGCAGGCGAGCTATGAGTTGGACTTCGGCGGTTACGGCGTTCCCGGCCTGTTCTGGAAAACCGCCTATGTCTACGGCGACAACGTAGACACCGGCACTGGCGAAGGTAAGGAACGCGAGTTCTTCAACCAGGTCCAGTACGTCGTACAGAGCGGCCCGGCAAAAGATCTGTCGCTGAAGCTGCGCAACTCGATCTACCGTTCCAACAGCGACATGCGTGAGTACTACAGCCCGGACCTGAACGAGATCCGTGCATTCATCGAATACCCGCTGAGCATCCTGTAACCCAGGCGCTCGGACCATTCGATGCAAACGGAGCCCGGCGAAAGCCGGGCTCTTTCGTTTCGCCGCACATCCAGCGCGGCGCCCCGTCCTGTACGCCGCAATGCGCGCGCCGTACAATGCCGAGCCAAATTCCAGCCTCTTCTGCAAGGACACAACGGCCACATGCGCACCAGTCAGTTCCTGCTCTCGACCCTCAAAGAAACCCCATCCGATGCAGTGGTCATCAGTCACCAACTCATGCTGCGTGCCGGGATGATTCGCAAGCTGGCGTCCGGTCTCTACACCTGGATGCCGATGGGGCTGCGTGCGCTGCGAAAGGCCGAGGCCATCGTTCGCGAGGAAATGAACAAGGCAGGCGCCCTGGAAGTACTGATGCCGGCCATTCAGCCAGCCGAGCTCTGGCAGGAGTCCGGCCGCTGGGAGCAGTACGGCCCGGAGCTGCTGCGTCTGAAGGACCGCCACAATCGCGAATTCTGTGTCGGCCCGACCCACGAAGAGGTCATCACTGACCTGGCACGCAACGAGCTTCACAGCTACAAGCAGCTGCCGATCAACTTCTATCAGATCCAGACCAAGTTCCGCGACGAAATCCGTCCGCGCTTCGGCCTCATGCGCGGCCGCGAGTTCCTGATGAAGGACGCCTACTCCTTCCACCTGTCCCAGGAATCGCTGCAGGAAACCTATGACCGCATGCACGAGGCGTATTGCAACGTCTTCACGCGTCTCGGCCTCGACTTCCGTCCGGTGCAGGCCGATACCGGCTCCATTGGCGGAACCGGCTCGCACGAGTTCCACGTACTGGCTGAGTCTGGCGAAGACGACATCGCGTTCAGTGACACCTCCGACTACGCCGCCAACATCGAGAAGGCCGAAGCCATTCCGCGCGAAACCGATCGTGCGGCACCAAGCGAAGAAATGCGCCTGGTAGACACACCGAATGCCAAGACGATCATCGAACTCGTCGAGCAGTTCGGCCTCGCAATCGAGAAAACGGTAAAAACGCTGGTCGTTCATGGCGTCGAAGAAGGCCAACTGATCGCCCTCATCGTACGCGGCGACCACGAACTCAACGAGATCAAGGCCGCCAACCTGGAGCAGGTTGCCAGCCCGCTGGTATTCGCCTCGGAAGCGGAAATCCGTACTGCCATTGGCGCGGGTCCCGGCTCGCTGGGCCCACTAAACCTGACGATTCCCTGTGTGATCGACCGTTCTGTCGCGCTGATGAGCGATTTCGGTGCCGGCGCCAACGTCGACGACAAGCACTACTTCGGCCTGAACTGGGAGCGGGACCTGCCGCTACCGCAGATCGCCGATCTGCGTAATGTGGTTGCCGGTGATCCGAGCCCGGACGGACAGGGAAATCTGGTAATCAAACGCGGTATCGAGGTCGGCCATATCTTCCAGCTGGGCACCAAGTACAGCGAGGCGATGAACTGCCGGGTGATGGGCGAGAGCGGCAAACCGGCCACTCTGATCATGGGCTGCTACGGCATCGGCGTATCCCGCGTGGTTGCCGCGGCTATTGAGCAGAACTACGACGACCGCGGCATTCTCTGGCCAGACGCGCTCGCGCCTTTCCAGATCGCCCTGGTACCGATGAAGTACGAAAATGAAGCGGTTCGTGAGGCTACCGACCGACTCTACGCCGAACTCACCGCAGCAGGTTACGAAGTGCTGCTCGACGATCGTGACAAAAAGACCAGCCCCGGCGTCAAATTCGCCGACATGGAGCTGATCGGCATCCCGCACCGCATTGTCATCAGCGATCGCGGGCTGGCCGACGGCACTCTGGAATACAAACACCGCCGCGACGCGCAGCCTCAGCCAGTCGCGACTGCTGACATCCTGTCCTTCATCAACTCGCGTGCTCATCGCTGATCGGAAATCATGCTCAACCGACGTTTTGTCGTTTCAACCAGCGCCGCGCTCTGCGCGGCGCTGCTCCTTGGTGGCTGCGCCAATCACTTGCCGCAACGCAGCGAGCACGAGGCGCGTGTCGAGCGCAAACTGCTCGACCACAGCCTGCGCATCGAACTCGGTGAACCCCAGGTGCTCGAACTGCCGCAGCGGCGTATCCGAGTGCAAGAGCAGATGACATTCGAAGTCACCGATTTCGAAGTAACCCGCCGTTACGATCGCTATACGCCTTACCAGCCCTGGCGAGAGCTGTACGAGATTCCGCTGGGCGTCGTCGCAGTGGTCGCCGGCGTAGGCGCAAACGTGCTCAACGTGGTGATGCTCGGCAACATGCCAGAGAGCACGACTCGCGACTGGATCAGCTACGGCTTCGCCGGCATCAACCCGTTCATGAATGCCGAGTCCAATGGCCGCTCGCAGCAGAACCTGGCCAGCCTCGACGAGCAACGCCGGGATGCGCGGCTCGAGTACACCAGCCTGCCTTGGGCGGAGCGTCCGGTGCTTGTCAGCGCCGGTCCGCACACTCACGAGCTGTCCACCGATCGTCACGGCGTCTTGCGCCTGAATCTTCTCGACGGGCCGTTCGCTGATCAGGACGTCACGCAGATCGGCAAGTTGCAACTGTCGGTTGAGGATGAACAGGATGGCACCCGGGCCGAGGCCACGCTGCTGGTCAGCCACAAGCTGCGCGGCAAGCTGCAAGAAGCTCACGACCTGATCTTCGATGACCTGGAAGGCGACGACGTCGCGCAATGGGTGCATCGCGTCCGGCGCCTGTCCGAACTTGGTCTGGAAGAAGAAGCCAGCGAACTGGAGCAGAGCCTGATAGAGCTGACGCGCAACGACCCCGAGCTGCAACAGCACTTTCTGCAAAGTCTGATCGAAGGCAGCAACGGAAACTGAAGCCGATGAAGACGCCTGCTCTTCTTCTCGCATTGCTGCTGGTGAGCGCTCTGCCGGCAGCAGCCAATATCCGTCAGGCGCCCGAACCCGAACTCCGCGACCTCATGCAGAGGACAGTCGCTGAGGCGGACAGCTTTCAGGATCGCTTCGATGCAGAGGTCTGGCTGGTCGACATGTCCGGCCGACTCAAGCGCTACATCCCCGATGCCGAAGAGCGGCTGTCGCTGCTCCGGCTGGTGCATCGCGAGGCGAGCGTGGCGGGCCTGAAGCCGGAACTGGTGTTGGCGCTGATCCATGCCGAAAGCCTATTCGACCGATTTGCAATCTCCAGCGTCGGCGCGCAGGGCATGATGCAGGTGATGCCATTCTGGAAAGCGGAACTGGGTCGACCGCAAGACAACCTCACCGACAACGCCACCAATCTTCGCTATGGCTGCACCATCCTCAGCTATTATCTGAACAAGGAAAATGGCGACATCAACCGGGCGCTCGCGCGCTACAACGGCAGCCTCGGGCAGAATCGCTATCCGGCCAAGGTGATCGGCTTCTGGCAGGATTTCTGGTACGTCAAACCCTGAGTCACCAGGCGAGGCACTCCGGGCTACTCGCCCTTCAGCCGCGCCAGATGCACAAGGATGCCCTCGGCAGTCTGTTCGCCAACCAGGCGCTCGCGCACCTTCCCCTGGTCGTCAACCAGATAGGTCACCGGCAGCACCTCGCTACGCGGCAATTGCAGACGCTCGGCGGGATCATCACTGAGCACACGGAAGTCGATACCCAGCGCCTTGGCGGCCTGAGCGAGCTCTTCGCCGCGCAACTCGTCGAAATTCACACCCAACACTGCCAGTCCCTGCTCGGTTTCGGCCAACGCGTTCAGCTCCGGAATCTCGGTGCGGCAGGGACCGCACCATTCGGCCCAGTAATTGATCAGCAGCCACTGTCCCTGCAGCTGTGCCGCAGTTACTTCACGCCCGTGCTGGTCGATCCCCCAATCCTTTTCGCAGGCAGACAGGAACAGGCAGCTCAGCAGGAGCAGCAACGAGGCGATCGGTTTGGTCATGGTGCTTATTCCTTAACGTATACGGCCCGAGGATACCGCTGCGTCGCAGTCAAGGCACGCCTGGGACGCCCCGATCCTGACGCAGACCGTGGCGGCGCCAAGTAACCGTCGCGCTTTTCGCCGTTATGCGAGTCCGATCACGCGCGGCGGCGCTCAAGTGCACAGTTTTGTCGGACCTGCACTGCCTATAATTCCCCACCCACCACCGTATGCCAGTAGCGAAGCCATGTCCCAACTCCACGACAAACTGATCGGCACCGTACCCTCACGCATCGTCGAGCAAGCCGCCATCGCCCTCACTACCTATGACGGGCGCGTAGCTGAATTCAATGTTGCCAGCTGGTTGCAGCTGCAGGGACACGCAGGGCTCATGGTGTCTCTCGTCGCCAAATATCGTGATGGACAGCAGCAGCGAGAAGCGATCATTGATCACGGACGCACCGATGGCGCAGGCAAGATTCTGCTGTCCGGCGTCGCGCGGCTACCGGTCCGGCTCAAGATCGAGGAGTTGCAGATTCACCTGCGTCCTGCCGCCACGGTAGCTGCAATCACCGTCGAAGAGCTGTTCGCTCACCCGGTCGAGCCCGTAGCTGCCGAAATGAAAGCCGTCCAGGCCTGATTCAGCCGCTGACCTTTTTCGGCTCCAACTGCTTGCTTGCCAAAGCGGCGTGCGGCGCGTCGGTTGGAGCATCATCCCTGACGACCAGCGATTCCGGCCATTGCCTAAAGCGAAGACCCGTAAGGCGGTTCAATGCCTCGAGCGCCGCGTCTGGCGCCCTCTGGTGCAAATACAGAATGGTGCTGCGCTTGCCGTCCATTACGTCTTCCCCTCAACTACTCCGAGCCATAGCCAGAAGCGTGCCATCACCTCGAAAACGCCGTCATGGCCTGTACGTAAGCATCTGATCGCTCGAACAACCTGCCACCGAGCGCAGCGCCTCCACGTAAACACTCCCTTACTGACGATTTTTGTCACCGCCCGATTGCAACCAGTCGGCCAGGCTGCCACTGAACAGGCTTGCCTGTTCCTGCTGCAGTAGCTCCAGTGACTGGCGCAAAGTCGGATACCAGGGTTCGTTCAGCTGCTCGGGCAACGTTACGCGTGCTGACAGTGGCCACGGGTTGCAGCGCAATAGTTTATCCAGACTGTAGTGATTCAGATCCCGACAAAGCACCCAGCCCCCGGAACCCGTCCGACAGACCAGCTGTTCCTGTTCGAAGAAGCCGAGTATGTCGTCCCACTCATCCTCGGGAAGACGCAGACCGGCCCTGTGCAGATCACGCAGGCGCAGCTCCCGCCCCTCCTGCTGACGCTGGTGCAGGTTGCGCAGCAGCATCAGCATGACCAGCAGGCGTGGCAGCGGCCGACGGCGCCATTGCTGCGACGACGACAGGCCGCAGACCAGCTCGGCGCCGAACAGCACGATCATCCAGGACAGATAGACCCATAACAGAAACAGCGGGACAGCCGCGAAAGCGCCGTAGATCAGCTGATAGCTCGGGAAATAGCTGACGTACAGGCCGAACAGTTGCTTGGCCGCCTCGAACAACACTGCGGTGAATACACCGCCCACCAACGCATGCCGTAACGGGACACGGGTATTGGGCACCGCGGCGTAGATCAGGGTGAAGGCCGCCACGCTGAGCAGCAATGGCATGACCTTGATCAGCGTGCCGACGCCAATCAGCGCGTACGGCCCCGAGATCAACGAAAGCGAGGCGATGTAGGTACTGGTGGCAAACCCTGCACCGAGCAGCAGCGGCCCGAGGCTGAGAATCGCCCAATACAGCAGAAAACTGGACACCCCCCGTCGTGGCTGTCGTACACGCCAAATGGTATTGAAGGCCTTCTCGATGGTCAGCAGCATCATCAACGCGGTAGCCATGAGAAACCCGACGCCGAACCAGGTGAGCTGCCGCGCCTGGCTGGTGAACGCGAGCAGATATTCCTGGATAGTCGCACCGGTGGACGGGATGAAATTGTTGAATATGTAGAACTGGATCTGCTCGCCAACACCTTTGAAAGCGGGAATCGCCGACAGCATGGCGAACGTGACGGTCATCATCGGCACCACGGCGAACAGGGTGGTGTAGGTCAAGGCCGCCGCGCTATGCGGACCTTGATCGGACAAAAAGCGCCGAACCAGGAAGCGACCGAACTCGAGGGCATTGTCGATGCGCTGATGCATCCCTTCTCCTTGTTACAGCTGCCTGGAGCCGTTGGCTCGACAGTGCTCATCGTCAAAAGACCCGGATCAGACCGAAAGTCTGCCCGGATCACCCGCGCTGCACATTTCGGCGAGCGCCACGTTGGGGGTTAGAATGGCCACCTCATCCGGCGAGACGCAACCACAAATGACCGAACTCACGCTGTATCACAACCCTCGCTGCTCCAAATCGCGCGGCGCCCTGGAGCTGCTTGAAGCCCGCGGTCTGACGCCCGAAATCGTGCGCTACCTGGAAACGCCCCCCACCGCAGCCCAACTCTGTGCTCTGCTGGACAAGCTGGGGCTCACCGCCCGGCAACTGCTGCGTACAGGCGAAGAAGAGTACAAAAGCCTCGACTTGGCCAATCCTGAACTCAGCGAAGCAGAACTGATCGACGCCATGATCGAGCACCCTCGCCTGATCGAACGCCCGATCCTGGTCGCGGGCAACAAGGCGATCATCGGCCGCCCGCCGGAAAAAGTGCTGGAGATCCTGCCGTGAGCACGCCCTACATTCTGGTGCTGTACTACAGCCGCCACGGCGCTACAGCCGAAATGGCCAGACAAATTGCTCGCGGCGTGGAAATGGCCGGGCTGGAAGCGCGTCTGCGCACCGTACCTGCCGTGTCCGCCGAGTGCGAAGCGGTCGCGCCCACCATTCCCGACGCCGGTGCACTGTATGCGACCCTCGAAGACCTGAAGAATTGCGCCGGCCTTGCGCTAGGTAGCCCCACTCGCTTCGGCAATATGGCGGCTCCCCTGAAATACTTCCTCGACGGCACCAGCGGCCTGTGGCTGACCGGCGAGTTGGTCGGCAAGCCAGCCGGCGTGTTCACCTCGACCTCCAGCTTGCACGGCGGACAGGAAAGCACCCTGCTGTCGATGCTGCTGCCGCTGCTGCACCACGGAATGCTGGTGCTCGGCCTGCCTTACAGCGAGAACGGGCTGCTGGAAACCCGCGGTGGTGGTACGCCTTACGGCCCTAGTCATCATGCCGGTGTGGACGGCAAGCGTTTGCTCGACGAACACGAAATCGCCCTCTGTCGCGCCCTCGGGCAGCGCCTGGCACACACGGCACAGCGGCTGGAGATGTCCCTTGGCTAAGAAGCGTAAACCGCTGCCATCACTGGAGTGGCTGACCCCGCGGGTCAAATCCAGCCGAGCGATAAGCCTTGCCAGCTTCATCGGCCTCGCAGTGCTACTGGTCGTCTGGAACCTGGCCTTTGCCGACCTGCACGGAGCCAGAACCTGGGTTGTCGTCAGCATCCAGCTCATTCCACTATTGCTGGTTGCACCAGGGATGATCGCTGGCAGCCCGAGGGCGCACGCCTGGCTCTGCTTTATCGTCAATCTGTACTTCATTCAGGGCGTGCTCGCGGCGATCGACCCGGCGCGGATGATCTACGGCCTGCTGGAGGCCGGACTGAGCCTGACATTGTTCATCGCGGCGCTGCTCTACACCCGCTGGAGCTATCAGTACGAACGCAAGGCCGCGGGCGAGGCGTGAGGGCAGCTGATCACGGCGAAAACTGCTTCAATGTTTTCGCCGACGTCGCCTAGTGGCCTGTGCGTGAGTTGGTTGAGGCAAGTTCGGATGAACGTGGCTGCGAGACAAGGCGCTGTTCCTTACCATAGCGGGGCTATGGTAAGGAACAGCAACGCAGTATCAGGGCCATGGGCGCCGAAATTGACCAGCTGAGCTTACCAAGCAGGCCACTGGCTACCAGCCGAGCGTTTCCTTGAGGAAAGGAATGGTCAGTTTGCGTTGCGCCTGCAGCGAGGCCTGATCCAGCTGATCGAGCAACTCGAACAGCGCGTTCATGCTGCGTGAGCCACGGGTCAGGATGAAGCGACCAACGTCATCCGGCAGATTCAGCCCACGACGCGAGGCTCGCAGCTGCAGGGCGCGTAGCTTGTCCTCATCGGACAGCTGTTGCAGCTGGAAAACCAGCGCCAGACTCAAACGAGATTTGAGGTCGGGCAGCGCGATCGACAACTCGCGCGGCGAGGCGTCCGCCGCCAGCAATAACCGTCGGCCGGCGTCACGCAGGCGGTTGAACAGATGGAACAACGCCTCCTCCCATACCGCGTCCCCGGCCACCGCATCGAGATCGTCCAGGCAGACCAGCTCGCTCTGCTCGAGGTTGTCGAGCAAGGCCGGACCATATTCGGCCACTTCCGCCAACGGCAGATAGACAGCCAACTCTCCGCGCTCCTCCACCCGCAGGCAGGCAGCTTGCAGCAGATGGCTACGGCCGACACCGGCCTGCCCCCAGAGATAGATCAACTCATCGGACCAGCCCGCAGCAGGTGAACACAGCCGCTCGACATAGCCGAGTGCGGCTGCATTGGCGCCAGGGTAGAAGTTGGCGAAGGTGGCGTCGTCGCGCAGACGGACGCCCAGGGGGAGCTGGATGGGTTTCATGGCTGGCTGGGTGGTTCGGCCGGTGCACCGGCGGGCTCGGCGTAAAGGTCCGAGAGTTTATAGAGATCGTGCACGTGGCGCAGCAGAACCATGATCACCGCCGCCACCGGCAGTGCCAGCAGCACACCGGTAAAACCGAACAGCTGACCACCGGCGAGCACCGCAAAAATCACCGCCACCGGATGCAGCCCAATGCGGTCGCCGACCAGTAACGGCGTCAGCAGCATCCCCTCGAGCATCTGCCCTACCGTGAATACCGCCGCCACGCCCAGCAGGGGATAAGGTGCCAGCCCGAACTGAAAGAGCACAGCGACCACCGCCGCACCGATGCCGACGACGAAGCCCATATAGGGCACGATGCTGGCGAGGCCGGCGAGGACGCCTATCAACAGCCCCAGTTCGAGCCCGACCAGCATGAGGCCGGACGCATAGATGATTGCCAATGCCAACATGACCAGCAACTGGCCGCGGAGGAATGCGCCGATCACCTCATGGCACTCGCTCATCAGACGCACCACCATGCCCTCACCGCGGCGCGGCAGCAGGCTGCGCAGCTTGAGCATGATCAGATCCCAGTCACGCATCAGATAGAAGCTCACCACCGGTATGAGCAGCAGGTTGCCGATCCATGCCAGCAGGGCCAGCCCCGACGCGGTGGCTCGGCTCAACACCATGCCGAGGACGTCAGTGGTGCTGCCCAGGTGTGCAGCGAGTGCGGCCTTCAGTTGATCGAGACGCCAGAAGTTGTCTTCCAGCCCGAACTGCGCCTGCACCCAGGGCAACGCCTGATGCTGCAACCAGTCCAGCGCCAGCGGCGCCAGCTGGTAGAGCTTCACCAGCTGCTTGCCGAGCATCGGCAGCAACACCAGCAACATCAGCAACATCAGCAGACTGAACAGGGCGAATACGACGATCACCCCCCAGGTACGCGACAGCCCCCAGCGCTCCAGGCGATCGACCAGCGGATCTCCGAGATAGGCCAGCAGGATGCCGATGAGAAAAGGGGTGAGGATCGGCGTCAGCAGATATACCAGCCAGGCGCACAAGAGCACGCCTGCCAGCCAGAGCCAGCGGTTCGAATCGTTCATGGTCACTCTATGCCTTCCGTGCAGGACAGTCGCCGATATAGAAATTGCGTCATCACCAGCGGTAACGCATCACCGTGCCGCTCTCGGGCGACGCAGGCGCATTGTCGGGCTCGCCAACCACACCGCCCTCATCCATCGGCTGCCGTGCATCCAGTGGCGCCTCGTCTTCGGCGACTTCCTGCAAACGCGCCAGCGCCAGCTGAGCACGCAACTGCTCCGGACTGGCGTTGACGCGATAGACCAGGCGATCACTTTCCACCCGCAGCAGGTTGCCACCAAAGGGTTCGAGCAAGCGATCCAGCTCCGCGAATCTCGCGACATCGGCCCCCAGGATCTCCAGGGTGATGTCCGACGCGGCGCCTGACGCAACCACATAGCGTGGCGCCAGGTACTCACTGACGGACAGCATTACCGCGTCCGCCAGTCGCTCGAGGGTTTCCGCCTCAGCCTTGCCGTCGCGCTGCTCGTCGTCGAGCCAGACGTTCCACTGCGCCTGCCAGCGGGAATCGGCTTCTCGCGCATGGACCGCCAGCAGTACGTCGGCATCGTAGCGCTCGGACGCCTCGCCCAGCGTCTCCCGGCTGTTCGCGCCAAATGCGTCCGGTGTTGCCAGCAGCTGTTCGGACAGATCCGCCAGCGGCAGGCGCAACGGCAGGCCACGGTGCTGCGCGGCGGCGCGCACTGGCGCAGCGCTGCGCTGATCGTCGCCAAGCAACTGGGTGCCCTCGACCCGCTCGTTCAGCCACCAGACCAGAAGCGTCGGTCGGTTCGCACCCCACAGCGACAAGCCGGCACTACGCAGGCTGCGCTCCGTGGTGCCTGGATCGAAGTCGACGACGATATGGTCGTGCTCGTAACCATACTTGCTGATCAGTTGCTGCGGGTCCTTGCGCAGCTCAGCGACGGCCTCGCGCTTGCTTGCCTGCGCATCGCCGGTCAGGCGCAACAGCAAGGTATCGAAAGCCCGCTGCAACACAGCTGCGCGCCCCTCGCTCTGCTCGCCGGAAACAGGCTCACGCACCTGATACAGACCCTTGAGCTGTTCGGCCTGACCGGGCAATGACGCCCCCAGCGCAAGGCACAGAATGAGTAAGCGGTAGACAAGGCGCATGATTGATTCTCGCAGGCCGCCGGACCCCGGGGCAGGAAGTAGAGG
Source organism: Pseudomonas sp. (assembly GCA_032105665.1). GTDB lineage: Bacteria > Pseudomonadota > Gammaproteobacteria > Pseudomonadales > Pseudomonadaceae > Stutzerimonas. The sequence continues at coordinate 11,506 of DAMCQE010000019.1, forward strand.
AAACAGGACGCTACACCTTAAACAGCCGGCCCAGAGCCGGCAACCGCCTACCTCACAGATGCCCGACTCAAAATGCGCCCCCCGCGCCATCGGAGCTGCCGGGATGGCCGCTGCGCGGCAAGCCTGATAAAATCGCGCGCTTTCCGCAGACCGGTTCCGGCGCTTGTACGAGCCCGGCATTCAGTACCCAGGCAAACGCGACGCAGGTGGATTCAGCCCCGGCGTCAACCGGCCACTCTGGTGACAACACCAGTCGCCGGAAACGGTTAGCCCTGGCGTGGATGCAGCACCGGCCGGTCGACACCCGCACTCCTTTCACAGGTCCGGATTCTATGAGCAAGCAACCCTCCCTCAGCTACAAGGACGCTGGCGTCGATATCGATGCAGGCGAAGCGCTGGTCGAACGCATCAAGGGCGTGGCCAAACGCACCGCACGACCTGAGGTATTGGGCGGCCTGGGCGGCTTCGGCGCCCTGTGCGAAATCCCGGCAGGCTACAAGCAGCCCGTGCTGGTCTCCGGTACCGACGGCGTCGGTACCAAACTGCGTCTGGCGCTGAACCTGAACAAGCATGACAGCATCGGTCAGGACCTGGTCGCCATGTGCGTCAACGACCTGGTGGTCTGTGGCGCCGAGCCGCTGTTCTTCCTCGACTACTACGCCACCGGCAAGCTCAACGTCGACGTGGCCGCCACCGTGGTGACCGGCATCGGTGCCGGCTGCGAACTGGCCGGCTGTTCGCTGGTAGGCGGCGAAACCGCCGAGATGCCCGGCATGTACGAGGGTGAAGACTACGACCTGGCCGGCTTCTGCGTCGGCGTTGTGGAGAAGAGCGAGATCATCGACGGCTCGAAAGTCGCCGCGGGCGACGCGCTGATCGCCCTGCCCTCCTCGGGCCCGCACTCCAACGGCTACTCACTGATTCGCAAGATCCTCGAAGTGTCCGCCACCGACATCGAGAACACCCAGCTGGACGGCAAGCCGCTGGCCGACCTGCTGATGGCGCCGACGCGCATCTACGTCAAGCCGCTGCTCAAGCTAATCAAGGACACCGGTGCGGTCAAGGCCATGGCCCACATCACCGGCGGCGGCCTGCTCGACAACATCCCACGGGTACTGCCTGACAACGCCCAGGCGATCATCGACGTCGCCAGCTGGCAGCGCCCGGCAGTGTTCGACTTCCTGCAGGAAAAAGGCAACGTCGACGAACACGAAATGCACCGCGTGCTCAACTGTGGCGTCGGCATGGTCATCTGCGTCGCCCAGGATCAGGTCGAGCCGGCTCTGGCCAATCTGCGCGCATCCGGCGAATCGCCCTGGGTGATCGGTACGATCGCCACCGCGGCGCAAGATGCCGAACGAGTCCAGCTGAACAACCTGAAACAGCACTGATGACCGCAAGCTGCAATGTGGTGGTGCTGATTTCAGGGTCCGGCAGCAATCTGCAGGCGCTGATCGACAGCCAGGCCGAAGACAATCCGGCGCGTATCCGCGCCGTGATTTCCAACCGGGCCGATGCATTCGGCCTGACGCGGGCGCAAGACGCCGACATCCCCACAGCAGTGCTCGATCACAAGGCCTTCGATGGCCGTGAGTCGTTCGACGCCGCACTGATGGAAGTAATCGACGAACATGCGCCGAATCTGGTCATCCTCGCCGGGTTCATGCGCATTCTCACGCCAGGCTTCGTCCGCCATTACCAGGGCCGCCTGCTGAACATCCATCCTTCGCTACTGCCCAAGTACAAGGGCCTCGATACCCATCGCAGAGCACTGGAAGCGGGCGACAGCGAACACGGTTGCAGCGTGCATTTTGTCACCGAGGAGCTGGACGGCGGCCCGGTCGCTATCCAGGCGGCGCTGGCGGTAGAGCCTGGTGAAAACATCGAGCAGCTGACGCGGCGCGTGCATTCGGCCGAGCACCAGATCTACCCGCTGGCCATGCGCTGGTTCGCCGAAGGGCGCTTGCGCCTCGCCGAACAAGGCGCGATGCTGGACGACGTCAACCTGCCGGCCTCCGGCTATCAGATCAGAATCTAGGAGATACCATGCGTCGCGCTTTGCTGCTCGCTCTCGCCGTGCTGACCCTGCCGGTCCAAGCCCTGGAGCTCAAGCCCTTCTCCGCTAGCTACACCGCCGACTGGAAGCAGGTTCCGGTCAGTGGCACAGCTCAGCGCAGCCTCGAGCAGCTGGACGATGGCAACTGGAGGCTGGATTTCGAGGCCTCCATGCTGGTCGCCAGCCTCAACGAGCGCAGCACGTTCCGCACCGAGGGCGATACCTTCCTGCCACAGACCTACCGCCTCAAGCGCAGCGGCCTGGGCAAGGGCAAGCGTGTCGAGCACCGCTTCGACTGGGACACCAAGCAGGTCGAAGGCAGTGACCGGGGTGATCCGGTCAAGCTGCCGCTGCATCGCGGCTTGCTGGACAAATCCACCTACCAGCTGGCGCTGCAGCAGGAAGTCGCGGCCGGCAAGCAGAGCATGAGCTATCAGGTGGTCGATGGCGACGAGATCGAAACCTACGATTTCCGCGTACTAGGCGAAGACAAGGTCAGCACCAAAGCCGGCCAGGTCGATGCCATCAAGGTCGAGCGCGTGCGCGACCCAACGCAGAGCAAGCGTGAAACCATCCTCTGGTTCGCCAAAGACTGGGACTACCTGCTGGTCCGCCTGCATCAGGTCGAGACGGACGGCAAGGAATACCAGATCATGCTCGAAGAAGGCCGTGTCGGCGGCAAGACCGTCAAAGGCAACTGAGTCATCGCGGCGGGCCTTCGCGACCGCCGCCTCCCACCTGCTTCGAGTTTTACGATGACCTCTTCACGCCCCCTGCTGATTGCACTGCTCCTGTCCCTGGCCGGTTGCCAGTCATTCTTCGCCGAGCGCCCTCCGGCCAAGGCAGCAACCGAACGCCTGCAAGGTGAAGTTCGACAAGTCGACGGCCAGCTTCAGTTGCAGAGCTGCCAGGGGCAACGGACGTTGAAACTGCTGAGCCAGGACACCGGGTTGCAGGACGACGCGCAGGTGCTGCGAGTCGATGATCAGGATGCACTGTTCGCCGACCTGCGCGGCACCCTCAGTCAGGCCGAACCGGACGGTACTGGCCAACTCGCGTTGACCCGCATCTATCGCCTGCAGCGCGAAGGCCACGGCTGTGACGAGGAGAACTTCAAGCAGCTGATCCTGCGCGCCAGCGGTCATGAACCAGGCTGGATGCTGACCGTGACCACCCGCGGCATGCTACTCGTTCGGCCGGGGCAATCACCGATCGCCCTGCCTTATCTGGAAGAGCAGCTTCCCGGTGGCCAGCTCAGTTTCACCAGCGAGGCCAACCAGCAGCGCCTTGACCTGTGGGTTGCACCGCAGCGCTGTGTCGACAGTGCCAGCGGCACGGTCAGCCACCTCAGTGCGGAGCTCCGTCTGGACGGCCAGACATTGCGCGGTTGCGCCTACTACGGTGGCGCACGCGACGACTGATCTCACGAATGCGGGGCGTTCGCCGCGCTCATCCTGAAAGAACTGCATCCATGAACAACGCCCTGAATCTGCTGCACCCATACCCCTTCGAGAAGCTGCGTGGCCTGCTCGCTGGCGCACAGCCGCCTGCCGACAAGCGTGCCATAGCGCTGTCGATTGGCGAGCCGAAGCATCGCTCGCCGGACTTCGTTGCCCAGGCACTGGCGGACAACCTTGATCAGCTGGCGGTCTATCCGACCACGCTCGGCATCCCGGCGCTGCGCGAAGCCATCGCGCGCTGGTGCGAGCGGCGCTTCGGCCTCGCCGCAGATGCACTGGACCCGGCGCAGCACGTGTTGCCGGTCAACGGTACGCGCGAGGCACTGTTCGCCTTCACCCAGGCCGTGGTGGATCGCTCAGCGGACGGTCTGGTGGTCAGCCCGAATCCGTTCTATCAGATCTACGAAGGCGCAGCCCTGCTCGCCGGCGCCACGCCTCATTACCTGCCTTGCCTCGAGCAGAACGGCTTCAACCCGGACTTCGATGCCGTGCCGGCGGATGTCTGGCAGCGCTGCCAGATTCTCTTCCTTTGTTCACCGGGCAACCCGACCGGTGCGCTGGTGCCGCTGGAGACGCTGAAAAAGCTGATCGCGCTGGCCGACCAGTACGACTTCGTCATTGCCGCCGACGAGTGCTACAGCGAGCTGTACTTCGACGAGGCTAATCCACCTGCAGGGCTGCTTACCGCCTGTGCAGCACTGGGCCGCACCGATTACAAGCGCTGCGTGGTGTTCCATAGCCTGTCGAAGCGCTCGAACCTGCCGGGGCTGCGTTCGGGCTTCGTCGCTGGTGATGCCGAGATCCTCAAGTCCTTCCTGCTCTACCGCACCTATCATGGCTGCGCCATGCCCGTGCAGACCCAGCTGGCGAGCATCGCTGCCTGGAACGACGAGATTCACGTTCGCGCCAACCGGGAGCTGTATCGCGCCAAGTTCGATGCCGTGCTGGAAATACTCGTGCCGGTCATGGACGTGCAACGCCCCGATGGTGGCTTTTATCTGTGGCCGAAAACGCCGATGGACGATCAACAGTTCACCCGCGAGCTGTTCGCCCGCGAGCATGTCACCGTGGTGCCGGGTTCCTACCTGTCGCGCGAAGTGGACGGCATGTCACCCGGCGTCGGCCGCGTGCGTATGGCACTGGTTGCGCCGCTGGCCGAATGCATCGAGGCGGCGCAACGCATTCGCCACTTCATCGAAACGCTCTGATTGCGCACCGGGCGGTTTGGCCGCCCGGCTTGACGAGTTCAGGCAACGCCCGGCGGGATCGCATCCTTGCCATAGTCGCGCAGTTTTTCCAGATTCTCCGGCTTCATGTGCTCGGGTATGTCTGCGCCCTGATGCTCGTCGCGGGATGTGGGATTGGCGTTATCAAGCGCCTCCTCGGTACGCTCGTCGTGATCGCTCATATGCTGCCTCCTGTTCAGATGGCGTGTTCTTCCCAGATCAGCTCGCCTTCGTCGCTGACCTCTATAACTTTAGTCAAAGCTGCCTCGGCAATCGCGTCGGCTTCGGAGGCCAGGTCGTAGCGACGGCCATCTGCGATCTTGAATACGTGTACATGCTCGTCGCTGTCGCGCCGTTTGATGGCGATAACCGCTTCGAACGCATCCTCGGCAGGCACCGCCGAAGAAATCGCTTCGAAATTCTCGAAATGCTTGCGTGCCATTACTCGTCACCTCACCGTTGCGATTGTCATCAATGGACAACACCATCGGTGTAAAAGGTCGAGAGCCCTCGCCGAACGACGGCCCGGCGGCAAGTTCGAACGTTGGAAGGCACACGGAGAACCTGCCATGAACATGACTGAACACTACGTACAAAACGAGCCCAGCCGTACAGAGGTCGACGCCATGCAGGGGCCGCTGCTGCTGGAGTTCGGCACTGCCTGGTGCGGCCACTGCCGAGCAGCTCAGCCACTACTGGCAAAGGCCCTGGCTGAGCGCAGCGGCATTTGTCATCTGAAGATCGAGGACGGCCCGGGCCGCCCGCTGGGACGCTCGTTTCGGGTCAAGCTCTGGCCGACCCTGATCCTGCTGAAGAATGGCCAGGAGCTCGCGCGCGTCGTGCGCCCGCTGAACGAGCAGGCGATCGAGCAGGCGCTAGGCGAGACGGGGAAGGGATGAGAGAGACAGTTCGCGAGCCACCTGCCGCGCAGCGCTCTTCGAGGCGAGAAGGCATGCTCGCCTCCATAGCCCGGCGAGGCGTGGCATAATCCGCCGTCCAGTTTTGCAGGAGTCTTGGAGAGTCGTTTATGTCCGAATCAGATCAGCGGTTGTGCCTATACGGAATCAAAGCCTGCGACACGATGAAAAAGGCCCGTACCTGGCTCGACGAACACGGACTGGACTACGACTTCCACGACTACAAGAGCGTCGGCATCGACCGTGCCCACCTGGAAGCCTGGTGCAATGAACACGGCTGGCAGACCGTTCTCAACCGTGCAGGCACCACCTTCCGCAAGCTGGACGACGCTGCAAAGGCCGATCTTGACCAGGCCCGGGCCATCGAGCTGATGTTGGCCCAACCGTCGATGATCAAACGCCCTGTACTCGACTTGCGCGGTAAGACCCTGATTGGCTTCAAGCCCGATCTTTACGCTGCCGAAGTGGCAGCGCCGAACTGATAGCCGCCCAACAGACGGCGCGGCCGACAAAAAGGAAATTCTATGTCCGCAACCCTATTTAGCCTCGCCTTTGGCGTTGGCACCCAGAACCGCCAAGGCGACTGGCTGGAAGTCTTCTACGCACAACCGCTGCTGCAACCTGCCGGCGAGCTGGTAGCTGCCGTCGCCCCGCTGCTCGGCTATGCCGGCGGCAATCAGGCAATCAGCATCACCACTACCCAGGCTGCACAGCTGGCCGATGCCCTGAAGCCGCTCGACGCTACCCAGTACGCGCTGCTGACCCGCCTGGCCGAAAGCCAGCGCCCACTGGTCGCCACTCTGCTCGCCGAAGACGCGCCGCTTACCTCGACCCCCGAGGCCTACCTCAAGCTGCACCTGCTTTCGCACCGGCTGGCCAAGCCGCATGGTCTGAACCTGACCGGCATCTTCCCGCTGCTGCCCAACGTTGCCTGGACCAACCAGGGCGCGGTGGACCTGAGCGAACTGGCCGAGCGCCAGCTGGAAGCACGCCTGAAGGGCGATCTGCTGGAAGTCTTCTCGGTGGACAAGTTCCCGAAGATGACCGATTACGTGGTCCCTGCCGGCGTGCGTATCGCCGACAGCGCGCGCATTCGCCTCGGTGCCTATGTGGGTGAAGGCACAACCGTGATGCACGAAGGCTTCATCAACTTCAACGCCGGTACCGCCGGCCCGGGCATGATCGAAGGCCGCGTCTCCGCTGGCGTGTTCGTCGGCAAGGGTTCGGACCTCGGCGGCGGCTGCTCGACCATGGGCACCCTGTCCGGTGGCGGCAACATCGTCATCTCCGTCGGCGAAGGCTGCCTGATCGGCGCGAATGCCGGCATCGGCATCCCGCTGGGCGACCGCAACACCGTGGAGTCGGGCCTGTACATCACCGCCGGCACCAAGGTCAGCCTGCTCGACGACGGCGATCAACTGGTCAAAGTGGTCAAGGCGCGCGAGCTGGCCGGCCAAAGCGACCTGCTGTTCCGTCGTAACTCGCAGACCGGCGCTGTGGAGTGCAAGACTCACAAGTCGGCCATCGAGCTGAACGAGGCGCTGCACGCGCATAACTGAGCAGGAGCAGCGGCAAGCTGCGAGCCATGAGCGCCTGCATTGCCGCATCCCCTGCAGCTGGAGGTTTGCAGCTTATGGCCCTGTTTTCTCCCTGGCGCGCCGACTTCCCTGCCCTGGCGGTGCTTGAAACGCAAGGCCAGACCTATCTCGACAGCGCCGCCACGGCACAGAAGCCGCAGGCGCTGATCGATGCTCTCGGCGGCTACTACACCTGCGGCGCCGCCAATGTGCACCGCGCCCAGCACCAGCCGGCCGAACGCGCGACTCGCGCTTACGAAGACTCGCGCATCAAGGTGGCGAAATGGCTGAACGCGGCTTCGCCCACTGAAATCGTATTCACCCGCGGCGCGACGGAAGCGCTGAATCTGCTCGCCTACGGACTGGAACATCTGATCGGAGCCGGTGACGAGATCATCATCAGCGCCCTCGAACATCACGCCAACCTGCTGCCCTGGCAACAGCTGGCCAAACGGCGCAACGCCAGGCTTCAGGTGCTACCGATCAATACCGCCGGGCGCATCGACCTGGCAGCAGCTGCCGCGCTGGTCGGGCCGCGTACCCGACTGCTGGCGGTGAGTCAGCTGTCCAACGTGCTGGGTGGCTGGCAACCGCTGGACGACCTGCTGCACCTGGCCAAGACCCAAGGTGCGCTGACCATCGTCGACGGCGCGCAGGGCGTGGTGCACGGCCGTCACGACATGACCACGCTGGGTTGCGATTTCTACGTGCTCTCCAGCCATAAGCTCTACGGGCCGGATGGCGTCGGCGTACTGTACGGCCGCGGCGAATCGCTGCTGCAGCTGCGTCACTGGCAGTTCGGCGGCGAGATGGTGCGCATCGCCGATTATCAACACGCCGAGTTCCATGCGGCGCCCCTGGGCTTCGAGGCCGGCACGCCGCCGATCTCCGGCGTCATCGGTCTCGGCGCCACGCTGGACTATCTGGCTGGACTCGACGTTGCCGCGGTCGAGCGTCACGAGCGGGCATTGCACGACCAGCTGCTCGCCGGGCTTGCCGCACGCAACGGCGTTCGCCTGCTCGGCTCGCCGCAGGTTGCGCTGGCCAGCTTCGTTGTCGAAGGCGTGCATCATTCCGACCTGGGGCATCTGCTCACCGAACAGGGCATCGCGGTACGCAGCGGCAATCACTGCGCCATGCCGCTGATGAAACACCTTGGTCTGGATGGCGCGACACGCGTCTCGCTCGGGCTGTACAACGACAGTGCCGACCTCGAGCGCTTCTTTAGGGCTCTCGATCAGGCCATGGAGTTGCTGCGATGAGCGACTTGCCGCAAGCCGCTGGCGAAGCGCTGGAGGCATTCAGCCAGGCGCCCGGCTGGGAGCAGCGCGCACGCTTGCTGATGCTATGGGGTGAGCGGCTGGCACCGTTGGATGAAGATGAACGCAGCGAAACGAATCAGGTATCGGGCTGCGAAAGTCGCGTGTGGCTGGTCGGCGAACGACAGGACGGCTGCTGGCATTTTCGTGCCGCCAGTGACGCCCGACTCATCCGCGGCCTGCTGGCGGTGCTGCTGGCAAGAGTCAATGGCCTGGACGCGGATAAGCTGGCACAGGTGGATATGGCCGACTGGTTCGCCAGCCTGGGGCTGTCACGACAGCTGTCACCATCGCGCAGCAATGGCATGAATGCCGTGCTGCAGCGAATGTGTGAGCTGACCGGCTGAGCCGGCCAGGGCGAATCAGCGCTTGCGCAGGATCACGCTGCCGATCGAGTAGCCCGCACCGAACGAGCTGAGCACACCGAGGCTGCCGCTGGGCAGGTCGTCCTGGTGCTTGTGGAAGGCGATCACCGAGCCGGCCGAACTGGTATTGGCGTAGGTATCGAGGATCACCGGCGCCTCTTCCTCGGTGGCGTCGCGGCCCAGCAGGCGGCGCACGATCAGGTGGTTCATGTTCAAGTTGGCCTGGTGCAGCCAGAAACGCTTCACCGATTCCACAGCGATGTCGTTCTCCGCCAGGTGCTCACCGATCAGCTCCGCCACCATCGGGCAGACTTCCTTGAACACCTTGCGACCTTCCTGAATGAACAGCTTGTCCGGATCGTTCATGTGCTCTTCGGCAGCACGGTTGAGAAAGCCGAAGTTGTTGCGGATGTTGTTGGAAAACTCGGTCACCAGCTTGGTACTGATGACGTCCCACTGCTGCGCCGAGGTCGCCAGATCTTCGCGCTCGATGATTACCGCGGTGCAGGCGTCGCCGAAGATGAAATGGCTGTCGCGGTCGCGGAAGTTCATATGCCCGGTACAGATCTCGGGGTTGACCATCAGGATCGCGCGCGCCTGGCCCAGCTTGATGCTGTTGACCGCGTTCTGGATGCCGAACGTGGCCGACGAGCACGCCACGTTCATGTCGAAGCCGAAACCCTTGATCCCCAGTGCCGCCTGCACTTCGATGGCGACTGCCGGATAGGCGCGCTGCAGGTTGGAGCAGGCGACGATCACGCCGTCGATGTCCGCAGCGGTCTTGCCGGCGCGAGCCAGCGCTTCTTCGGCTGCCTTGACCGACATCTCGCAGAGAATCGACCACTCGTCATTGCTGCGCTCGGGAATGCGCGGAACCATGCGCTCGGGATCGAGGATGCCGGCCTTGTCGGTAACGTAGCGGCTCTTGATGCCGGAAGCCTTTTCGATGAAGGCGGAGCTGGACTCGGGCAGCGGCTGGATCTCGCCGGCCTCGATGGCAGCGGCATTCTCGCTGTTGAAGCGATGAACGTAGGTGTTGAAGGACTCCACTAGTTCATCGTTGGAAATGCTGTTGGCAGGGGTATAAAGGCCGGTACCGCTGATGACGACGTTATACACGGTCGTTCCTCTCGAATGGCTTGATCGTTTCTGACGTTGGGACGGCAGCAACAGGACTCGGCCAGTCACGATCATTCCAGCGCCTCTTATGGCGGCTATTGTGCATGAAAATCTGAAAGAATCCGTAACATTGCGCTTATAACGGGTAGGTAATTAAGTCTTTTGTCACATCCGAATGTGACCGCTCAGTCCGAAAATGAAGAGAGCGCCGAATGGCGCCCTCTTCTGACCTCAATGATGTACTTAAGTCCCTATTTGCTGCCCTGTCCAAGTACGACGCCATCCACCTCCTGTCCATAGAGATTCACACCGTCGTTGGCGTGGTAGCGGACTCGCGTCTTTTCTACCGAGCCTTCGACCAGACGCGGGTCCTGCGGCCGCTCATGGCTGTTCATGTATGCGGCCACGTGCCAGGCATCCTCGTCGCTGAGCGAACCACCCTTGCCCAGCGGCATGCTCTCCTTGATGAAGGCCGCGGCGGTGTTGATCCGGTGCATCCCGGCACCCCAGTTGAACGAGTCCTTGCCCCATAACGGTGGGAACACATACGCGCCACCCGCCTGCTGGCCCTGGCCGTTGTCGCTGTGACAGACCGCGCACTGCTCGGCATAGATCTGCTTGCCCTTGGCAATATCGAAACCACCTTTGGGCTGTGGGACTTCAGGATAGGCCCGCCCCGGCAGCTCCTGGCCTGTCGGAGCACCAGTGGAAAGCCAGTAGGAATAGGCCGTCAGGGCATTGATCACATGGCTATCGGCTGCCGGCGGCTTGCCGTTCATGCTGAACTGGAAACAGCCCTGTATCCGCTCGGCGTAGCTGTTGACCTTGTCATTCTTCTTCCGGTAAGCCGGATACATCGGATACGCGCCCCACAGCGGCGCTGAGTTGGCCTTGCGCCCCTGATCGAGGTGGCAGTTGGTGCAGTTCATGCCGTTGCCGACGTACTCGGCGGCGTACTTCTGAGTGTCGACGAAGATCGCCCGGCCCTGCTGCACCAGTTCGCCATAGGCGTTGGCCGGCAGATCCTTTTCCTGCGGGGGCTGGAAGAAGTTCTCACCTGCGCCCTTGGCGGCTTTCTGTGTCAGCTGGGACTGGTCGTCCATCTTGATCTCGGCAGCCAGCGACGCACCGCTGACCGCCATGGCCAGCAGCGTCAACCAGTAGGTTCTCATTGGCTGACCTCCTTCTGCTCCAGGCCGGCAAAGTACTCGGCGACGGCCTGCACTTCGTCGTCGGTCATCGCGCGGGCGATATGACCCATCAGATCGTTCGGATCGTTCCTGCGCGTACCCTGACGCCAGGCATTGAGCTGCGCGCTGAGGTATTGGGTCGACTGCCCGGCCAGCGGCGGGAAGCTCTCACCGACCCCAATGCCAGCGGGACCATGGCAGGCCACGCACTCGGGAATGTTGCGCTCCCAGGCACCACGAAGGGCAAGGCGCGGCCCCACACCCTCCGCCTTTTCCGCCCGACCGATGCTGGCGAAAACCGGCGCAGGCCTGGCTTCGAGCATGGCCGCCACGGCATCCATCTCTTCGTCGCTCAAGGCCGCAGCAATCGGCTGCATGACCGGATTGCTTCTGGCACCGGAGCGGAAGTCCTCGAGCTGCTTGCGCGTATATCCGGCGGATATCCCGGCGAGGCGTGGAAAGCCGGCCGCCGCCATCCCCATCGCATCGGCACCGTGGCACGTGCCACACGCCATCGCCGCAGGGTTGGCGCCGCCCTGCGCGTAGATCTTTTGCCCATCGGCAGCCTGTGCCTGCATCGTCAGTAACAACGCAGCCACACCGGCCAGGGGCCAGTGAGTGAGTTTCATGAAAGGGCCTCATCAGCGGTTGTAGTTATGCTTGCCGCCACCGGCGTGGTCTTCGCCGACGCTCGGGTCTATCGATGGTGTGCGGCAGCTTGTCGCAGAAGCGACGCTACCACATCGCCACGGCGGCCCTCCAGAAACAGAATAAGCTTAGAACTGCTTTGCATATACCAGACACAGCGGCCCGCTGCGCAACCAGCGGTGCACACGAGACAACGACCTTGGTTATCCTTGCGTGCTCACTCGCGCAGGAACACCCATGAAAGACCAACTTGCCGCACTGATCAGCCTTATCAGCTCCGGCTGCATGACCGACGACGAAATCGGCCGCGTCGCGGCAGAAGCCGCGGAGGCGTACGCCGATCCGCAGGCATTTTTACAGGCCAACCCGGACATCAATTACGACGACAGCTTTCCCATTCCTCTCGGCGAATGGGTGGTGGTCGGCAGCCTGCCGGAGACGGTCTTGTTCCAGGCTGATGATTATCAGGAGCTGTTCACGCAGATCGTTGCCTCCTTCGGCGACAGCGTGACCTTCGTCCTCAAGCCCAAGCAGCTCGCCAAGACCGAGCCGCTGACAGCGCTGAACCGCATTCAAGTGCAGCTGAGCAGCCTGTATCCGGAGAAAGGTGGCTACGTGCTGGTGGACTTCAGCGAGCCGCTGGACGATGAGCTGCAGGCGGTGCTGGTCTACACCTGCGATGTGCCACGACTGATGGAGCTGGCGGTGGAAGTAGGCATCTATGCCGCGCCGGCCCTGGAGGTGTTGCGCGAGCAAACCGAGCAACCGTGACGGTAGGCACTTCGCCGGCGATCAGCCGCGCGAGGCGTTGCGGCGGCGCAAGGGTTCCAACAGGGCTGAAAGCCCGTTGTGGTCGATCTCGTGCATCAGCTCCAGCAGCTGGCCGAGGCTGCCAGGCGGGAAGCCGACGCGGGCGAACCAGTTGAGGTAATTACCCGGCAGGTCGGCTATCAACCGGCCCTTGTACTTACCGTAGGGCATCGTCTGGGTCACCAGGCGTTCGAGATCTTCAGGCTTCATCGCTTCGGGCATCGGAGTGTCGGGCCGTCGAATACTGCCACAATCGCACCCGCTTCTGGCACGCGAGCCTGATTCGATGGCGTTCCGATATTCCTTCGGACTGGCCATCGCTTGGGACTGGGCGCACATACAGAGCGCCTATCCGCAGGATAGAAAGCCTTGGTTGGCGCATCGCCAGCCCGATAACCACAATGGCTCTCGACACGGCAGGCGAACTGCTGACAGCCATGGAGAACCGCGATGCAAACGCCCAGACAACTGCCAGAACTGGATGACGCCACCCTCGCCTTCGCCGAGCAGGTGTTCGACAGCGCTCGCAACGGCGACAGCTCGCGCCTTGGTGAACTGCTCAGGCAGGGTATGCCAGCCGATCTTCGCAATCACGCCGGTGACAGCCCACTGATGCTCGCCAGCTACCACGGCCACCTCGACGCCAGTCGTGTGCTGCTCGAGCATGGCGCCGATCCGCAGCTGCGCAATATTCGCGGTCATACGCCGCTGGCAGGCGCAGCCTTCAAGGGCGACCTGAACATGATCGAGTTGCTGCTGGCGCACGGCGCCGATGTCGAGAGCCCCTGCGAGGACGGCAAAACCGCTCTGATGATGGCAGCCATGTTCAACCGTACCGAAATCATCGAACACCTGATCGCCCGGGGCGCCAACCCGCAAGCCGTCGACGCCAACGGCGCGACAGCACTGGTCGCCGCAGCCATGATGGGTGCTCAGGACGCCCAGGCGTTGTTGCGAAGCCTGGTCTCCAGCTGACGCACCGATGTTTCGGCGCAGTGCAAATTTTCACCTCGCTTGACCGGACCCTCGCAGCTGCTATCAGCTATCAGCCGCGCCCGATCGACGCAAAAACAGCCTTGCTGTGCTCAGCCAGCACGGCGGGGGCCAGCTCGACTTCCAGCCCGCGACGACCAGCGCTCACGAAGATGCTCGCCTGCGCCTGCGCAGAACTGTCGATAAAGGTACGCAGACGCTTCTTCTGCCCCAGCGGACTGATGCCACCGACCAGGTAACCGGTGGCCCGCTGGGCAGCCATCGGATCGGCCATCTCCACCTTCTTCACGCCGGCCGCCTGGGCCAGCGCCTTGAGATCGAGGGTGCCGGCGACGGGCACCACGGCGACCAGTAGCTCGCTCTTCTCGCTACAGGCGAGCAGCGTCTTGAATACCCGCGCCGGATCAAGCCCGAGCTTTTCCGCCGCCTCCAGTCCATAGGACGCAGACTTGGGATCGTGCTCGTAACTGTGTACGGCGTGCTCGGCTCGGGCTTTTTTCAACAGGTCGATGGCAGGTGTCATGGCTTTGTAGTGCTAATGATTGATGAATGGCGGTAACGTAAGGCGACAAAGAATCGGTAGTTATAAGCGCCCATGAATCATCCTCTTCTTGCACCGCTCGCGGAAGTCTACGACCTGGCCGTGGTTGGCGGCGGCATCAATGGCGCAGGTATCGCCGCCGATGCCGTCGGGCGCGGCCTGTCGGTGTTTCTCTGCGAACAGGGCGACTTGGGCGAACACACCTCCTCAGCCAGCAGCAAGCTGGTGCATGGCGGGCTGCGCTATCTCGAACATTACGAGCTGCGCCTGGTCCGCGAAGCGCTGGCCGAGCGCGAAGTGCTGCTGGCCAAGGCGCCGCACATCATCACCCCGCTACGCTTCGTGCTGCCCTACCGTCCGCATCTGCGCCCGTCGTGGATGATCCGCACCGGCCTGTTTCTCTACGATCACCTCGGCAAGCGCGAAAAGCTCGGTGGTTCGCGCAGCCTGCGTTTCGGTGCCGACAGCCCGCTCAAGGACGAGATCACCCACGGCTTCGAATATTCCGATTGCTGGGTCGACGATGCGCGGCTGGTGGTACTCAATGCCATGGCCGCACGCGAGCTGGGCGCGCATATTCATACCCGCACTCGCTGCGTCAGCGCGCGCAGCAGCAAGGGGCTCTGGCATCTGCATCTGGAGCGTCAGGACGGCAGCCGGTTTTCGATCCGCGCCCGCGCGCTGGTCAACGCCACCGGACCGTGGGTAGCCTCGTTCATCCAGGAGCAGCTCCGGCAGACTTCGCCTCACGGCATGCGCCTGATTCAGGGCAGCCACATCGTCGTGCCGAAACTCTATGAGGGCGATCACGCCTACATCCTGCAGAACGAGGACCGGCGCATCGTGTTCATCACGCCGTACCTCGGCCAGTTCAGCCTGATCGGCACCACCGATCACGAGTACCACGGCGACCCGGCGCAAGTGCAGATCACCGACGCGGAGATCGACTACCTGCTAGCCATCGTCAACACGCACTTCAAGCACCAGCTGAGCCGCACCGACATCCGCTACAGCTATGCAGGCGTCAGGCCGCTTTGCGATGACGAGTCCGACCAGCCCTCGGCGATCACCCGCGACTACACGCTCACACTCAGCGATAGCGCCAGCGAGGGGCCGCTGCTCTCGGTGTTCGGCGGCAAACTGACCACCTATCGCAAGCTCGCCGAAGCGGCACTGGCACAGCTGGCGCCGCTGTTTCCCGAAATGAAACAGCCCTGGACGCATGACGCCGCCCTGCCTGGCGGTGAGCATCTGGACGAGCCATCGGCGTTGGCCCACGCGCTCTGCGCCAGCTATCCATGGTTGCCCGGTCCGATCGCCCGGCGCTGGGCACGCACCTACGGCAGCCGCAGCTGGCTGCTGCTCAAGGGTACCGATGCGCTGCAGGACCTCGGCGAGTGTTTTGGCGCCGGCCTGCACGCGCGCGAGGTGGACTACCTGATGGTCGAGGAATGGGCGCAGACGGCAGAAGACATCCTCTGGCGCCGCACCAAGCTTGGCCTGTTCATGCAGCCCGCGGAGGTGGCGCTGCTACAGCGCTATCTGGACAGCCGAACCGCCGCGCGACTGACCCACTTCGACCACGTCGCCCAGGGCTGACGCCCCGGCGCAGCGCCCGCATGGAGCGCTGCACCGGCGTCGGCCTCAGGCCACCTTGGCGTTGCGCGAGGCACGCAGCTGACGGGCAGCCGCCACCATGTTCACCAGCGCCGCTTCGGTCTCCGGCCAGGCGCGGGTCTTCAGCCCGCAATCCGGGTTCACCCAAAGCCGCTCGGCAGGGATGCACTCGGCGGCCTTCTCCAGCAGCTGCACCATTTCGGCCGTATCCGGCACGCGTGGCGAGTGGATGTCGTAGACCCCCGGGCCGATATCGTTGGGATAGTCGAAGGCGCGGAAGGCTTCGAGCAGCTCCATCTGCGAACGCGAGGTCTCGATGGTGATGACATCGGCATCCATCGCCGCGATGGACTCGATGACGTCATTGAACTCGCTGTAGCACATGTGGGTGTGGATCTGCGTCTCGTCGCGCACGCCGCTGGCACACAGACGGAACGCCTCGACCGCCCAGTCCAGATAGTGCTGCCACTGCGCGCGACGCAACGGCAAGCCCTCGCGGAACGCCGCCTCGTCGATCTGGATGATGCGGATGCCGGCGGCTTCCAGATCGCAGACCTCGTCGCGGATCGCCAGCGCCAGCTGCCGTGCCTGAACCTCCCGCGACACATCCTCACGAGCGAACGACCACATCAGCATGGTCACCGGCCCGGTGAGCATGCCCTTCATCACCCGGTCGGTCTGCTGCTGTGCATAGCGAATCCAGTCGACGGTCATCGGCTGCGAGCGGCTGAGGTCGCCGTAGATCACCGCCGGCTTCACACAACGCGATCCATAGCTCTGCACCCAGCCGAAACGGGTGAACGCATAGCCATCGAGCTGCTCGGCGAAGTACTCGACCATGTCGTTGCGCTCCGCTTCGCCATGCACCAGCACGTCCAGGCCGATCTGCTCCTGCACCGCCACCGCATGGCGGATCTCGGTCTGCATCGCCTCGGTGTAATCGCCGAGCGACAACCGGCCCTGCTTGTAGGCCTGCCGCGCCAGGCGGATAGCCGGCGTCTGCGGGAACGAGCCGATGGTAGTGGTCGGGAACGCCGGCAGGTCGAGCCGCGCGCGCTGCTGTTCGATTCGCGCAGCAAACACCGAGGTACGCTGGCTGTCCTGTGGCTGGATCGCACTCAGGCGTGCCTGGACCTGCGGTTTGTGGATGCGTGGCGAGTGCTGACGTGCCGCCTGCACCGCACGGCTGCGCGCCAGCTCGACCGCGACATCCTCGTTCGTCGGCTCGTTGATGGCTCGGGCCAGGGCCGCCACTTCGGCGCATTTCTGCACGGCGAAGGCCAGCCAGCCTTTCAGTTCATGATCGAGCCGGTCCTCGCGCTCAAGGTCCACCGGGCTGTGCAGCAAGGAGCAGGACGGCGCCAGCCAGAGACGATCACCCAGCCGCTCGGCGGCATGCCGTGCTACTTTCAGCGCCTTCTCCAGGTCGCAGCGCCAGACGTTGCGCCCATTGACCAACCCCAGCGACAGCACCTTGTAGGTCGGCAACCAGTCGAGAATCAGCGGGTACTGCTCCGGCGCACGCACCAGATCAATGTGCAGGCCGTCCACTGGCAGCGCCGCCGCCAGGCTGAGGTTGTCCTCCAGTCCGCCAAAGTAGGTGGCGACCAGCTTCTTCAGCGGGGCGCGCTGCAGCAGGTTGTAGGCGCGCTCAAAGGCATTCTTCCAATCCTGCGGCAGGTGGGGGGCGAGGATCGGCTCGTCGATCTGCACCCACTCGACACCCTGCGCCGCAAGCCGGTCGAGCACCTCGCCATAGACCGGCAGGAGGCGTTCGAGCAGCTCGAGCTTGTCGAAACGCTCGGCAGCCTCGCCCTTGAGCTTGCCCAGCCAGAGATAGGTTAGCGGGCCGACCAGCACCGGCTTGATCGTGTGCCCCAGCGCCTGCGCCTCCTCGACCTCTTCGAACAATTGCGACCAGGACAGCTGGAACTGCTGGTCAACGGTGAACTCCGGTACCAGATAGTGATAGTTGGTATCGAACCACTTGGTCATCTCCTGGGCCTGGCCGCCACCGCAGCAGCTGTTGGTCACGCCACGGGCCATGGCGAACAGCGTGTCCAGCGTCGGTTGGCCATCGGCCGGGCGGAAGCGCTGCGGCACCACGCCGAACATCAGCGAGTGCGTAAGAACTTGGTCATACCAGGCGAAGTCGCCCACCGGCAGCAACTGGATACCGGCATCGGCCTGGGCTTGCCAGTGTTTTGCACGCAGCTGGCGACCAACCAGGCGCAACCCCTGCTCGTTCAGCTCGCCCTTCCAATATGCCTCCAGGGCTTTCTTCAGCTCGCGGTCCGCACCAATGCGTGGAAAACCGAGGTTGTGCGCTACAGCCATTTCTCACTCCAAATGTCGTTCTGCATGAATGGGCTGATTGTCCGCGCCATGACTGCGTGAAACAAACTCACGTAATTACATTTGAAATATAGAAATATTCATGCAGGAGCATTTCGGGGCCTCGGGCCTCTAAAAGAAGACCTTCCCTATCAGGCGCATTCATGAATCCGGATCAGCCACCGCAGAATCTCGAAAGTTTGCTGCAGCGTCTCGAAAAGGCCGGCGAAGCCGACCAGCCGGTAACCATCGAGTGCATGCTGCAAGCCACCGATGAGCGCAGCTTCGGTGCCCTGTTGCTGGTGCCAGGCTTGCTGGTGTTCTCGCCACTGTCGGGAATTCCCGGATTGCCCAGCGTGTTCGCGGTGATGGTTTCGTTGATCGCGATTCAGCTGCTGATCGGCCGGAAGCACTTCTGGCTACCCAAATGGCTGCTGCGACGTAGCGCCTCGCGCAGCAAGTACGACAAGGCCATAGCCTTCCTGCATCGCATTGCCGGCTTCGTCGACCGCCTGCTCAAGCGACGGCTGACCTTCCTTACCAACGGCCTGGCGAATCGGCTGAATGCCGTGCTGTGCCTGGCAATAGCGGCCACCATGCCGCCGCTGGAGCTGATCCCGTTCGGCAACTCCACTGCCGGCGCCGCCTTGAGCGTGCTGGGGCTGGGTATGATGGCGCGCGACGGCGCGATGATCGTTGCCGCGCTGCTGTTCTTCTTTGGTCTGGCCTTCATGGTGTCCCGACTCTGGCTGTGAGCCGGTCTTGACGCCCGATAGCGGCCTCTCGACAGCATGGGGGCGCTGCGACACACTTGCGAAGGATGAGCCTCGCTCATCTTCACCCTCTTTCTGGGATTCGCTCGCCTGTCACTCAGCGCGGTGCCGATCCCGCTTCGCAAGGTAGTTCGGCATGCTGGAAATTCGCCACCTGAAGACGCTTCATGCACTTCGGGAAACCGACAGTCTCGTCGAAGCCGCCGAGCGCCTGCACCTGACGCAGTCGGCACTTTCCCATCAGTTCAAGGAACTGGAAGAACGCCTCGGCCTGCAGCTGTTCGTGCGCAAGACCCGCCCGGTGCGCTTTACCAGCGCCGGCCTGCGTCTGCTGCAACTGGCGGATCTGATGCTGCCGCAGCTGCGCAGTGCCGAACGTGACCTCGCGCGGCTGGCCGGCGGAACCGCCGGGCGCCTGCACATGGCCATCGAATGCCATAGCTGCTTCCAGTGGCTGATGCCGACCATCGACCAGTTCCGCGATGCCTGGCCCGAAGTCGAGCTGGATCTGGCCTCGGGCTTCTCCTTCGCCCCGCTACCGGCCCTGGCGCGCGGTGATCTCGATCTGGTGGTCACCTCCGATCCGCTGGAGCTGCCCGGCATCACCTACGTGCCGCTGTTCACCTACGAGGCCCTGCTGGCGGTGGCGAACCAGCATGCGTTGGCCGCGCGGCCGTACATCCGACCGGAAGACCTGGCCAGCGAGACGCTGATCACCTACCCCATCGAACGCGACCGCCTGGATATCTTCACCCGCTTCCTCGAACCGGCCGACATCGAACCGGCGCAGGTACGCACCTCGGAACTCACTGTGATGATGATGCAGCTGGTGGCGTCGGGGCGCGGTGTCTGCTCGCTGCCGAACTGGGCACTGCACGAATACAGCTCGCGCGGCTACGTCACCGCCAAACGGCTGGGCGACAAAGGTCTGTTCGCCACGCTTTATGCGGGCATCCGCGCCGACATGCTCGACTCACCCTTCATGCGCGACTTCCTGCTGACCGCCAAGGACACCTCCTTCGCCACGCTCGAAGGCGTCAGTGCCGCGCCGAAGGTGCGCTGACAGCGGGTCAGCGCCGCCGCGCCAGGCACACGCCAAGACCGATCAACCCGGCTGCGACACCGCCGATCAGCAGCCAGCACTTGTCATCATCCGACGACGAGCGCCAGCCGCCATCGATGCGCCGCTGCCCCAGCGGCGGATGAAAGAGATTGCCTGACGAGGGCGCCACTCGCTGCGCGCGGCCAAGCGCGAAGCCGGTCAGCAGCCCATTGAGTCGATCAAAGCCCGGGGTGAGGAAATGCGCCAGGCGCAGCAATGTGGCGGTGGCCCCGACCGACGTGGTGTGGCGCGGATGCAGGGCCAGACTGACCATGGCATTGGCCACCTGACGCGGATCGAGCAGCGGTGGCGGCGGCTGCAACGAGCGCCCGGCGTAGTTGCCGCCGTCGCGAAAGCCGGGGGTATCGACAATGCCGGGATACACATCGCAGATGTGAATCCCCGGCCAGGCTCCCAGTTCGCCGCGCAGCGCCTGGGACAGGCCACGCAGGCCGAACTTGCTGGCCGAATAGGCCGCCGCGAACGGTTGCGCCACCCAGCTGCCGACCGACAGCGTATTGATCAGCACACCGCTCTTTTGCTGCTTGAAGTACGGCAGCACCACATGGGCGCCACGCAGATAGCCGAGCAGATCGGTCTGCACCACCTGTTCATGGGCATCCAGTGGCGTCTCGTCGAACGCGCCGACCGCGCCGATGCCGGCATTGTTGATCCACACATCGATGCGCCCCTGACCGAACTCCGCTGCGGCGCTGGCCAGTGCTTCGACCTCGTCGCTGTGGGTGACGTCAGTGGGCACCACCAGGACTTCGCCACCGAGCGCGCGGCATTCATCGGCGGTTTCCGTCAGCGCTTCGGCGTCGCGCGCGGCAAGCACCAGCCGCGAGCCCTGGCGGGCGAAAGCCTGGGCAGCGGCGCGACCGATGCCGCTGGACGCACCGGTCAGCACCACCAGGGCGCCGTAGAGTTTTCCGTAGGCCATCGTCGTTCCTCCGCAGTCTGCTGTCGTAGGATTCTGTTGAAAAAGTCCCACCGCGATTTTTGCCCATGAAAGAGCGTTAGCGACGTTGAAATCTGGTTCGCCAGAAAACTGAGCTGTATTAGTTTTTACGTAGCAGCGCCGGAATCGAGCAATTTTTGAGCTGCCGAAAAGCAGCTCTCTCAAAAACCGACTTTTTCAACAGAATCGTAGTTAAGCTGACAGCGACGTTGCGCCGAACATTCCCCCCGATGGTCGGCGCGATGCCCCGCGCGCAGGAACGTACTCAAGCCTGGGCGACGCTTCCCGCCGCTTCGTCCGCCCAGGGGTCGTAGGTGCCGAAGCTCCACAGATGCCCTTCGATATCGCGGCAGGTGAAGCCGCGACCGCCGTAATCCTCGTCCTTGAGCTCGACGACGATCTGCGCCCCGGCCGCCTTGGCCTGGGCGTAGAGCGCATCGGCGCTGTTGACGATCACGTAGATGCCCTGGGTGGATGCGCCGCCAATCTCGTCGGGCTGGCGCAGTTGCTGGCCGTACTCGGAGTCCACTACCGGCCCGACCATCAGCATGCCGTTGCCGAAAGCCAGTTGTGCATGAGTGATGCCGACCTGTTCGTCGCGGTACTGGCGCTGGCATTCGAAACCGAAGGCCCGACTCAGCCAGTCGATGGCGATGGCCACATCGCGATAGCGCAGGCAGGGGATCAGGCTGGCCGAGGTGTTCTTGCTCTGCTGAGACATACACAGCTCCCATCATGGGCTGCCGAAGGGCTGCCCTTCTTTCATGAGAGCCACACCGTGGCGATCAATTCCCTTTCAGAGGCGTTCGCTCAAGCCCAGGCGAATACCCAGGGCGATGAGCATCGAGCCCAGCGCCCGGTCCAGCCACTGGCTTATGGCCGGATTGTCGCGCAACGCCTGGGTGGCGCGGGCCGCCAGCAGCACCACAGCGCACTCGATGATGATCGCCACCACAACCACCAGCACGCCGAGAACCAGCAGCTGCAGCGGTACGGAGCCATGCTCGGGGCGGACGAACTGAGGCAGGAAAGCCATGAAGAAAATCGCCGCCTTGGGGTTCAGCAGATCGACCAGCACGCCCTGGCGATAGGCTTTCCAGGCGGACGCTTGCGGTGCTGCCTTGAGGGCCAGCACGGTTCCGCCGCCGGCCGAGCGCAGAGCCTGATAGCCGAGATACAGCAGATAGACGGCACCGACGTACTTGACCACCGTAAACGCCAGCGCCGAAGTGGCGAGGATGGCCGAGATGCCCAGAGCGGCGAACGCCACGTGCACCAGCGCACCGCTGCATACGCCACAGGCGGAAATCATACCGATACGGCGGCCGCCACTCAGGGTGCGTGAAATCACGTAGAGCAGATCCGGCCCGGGCGACAGGTTCAGCGCCAGCGCGGCCGAGAAGAACACCAGCCAGAACACGGGATCAATCATCGCTCCATCTCCATCTACGCGCCCGAACCAAAGCCGTCACTCAACAGATCGGACTCTAGGAGAGAAGCCCTCCCCGGAGCCAGAAGATTCTCTTCAATCGCCTTTTCGTCGGGATGCTGACACTAATTTTAATTTTTGACTTTTTTTTGTCGCAAAGCTGAACTACTTTCTATTGCCAGACGGGACCGCTCTCTGCGCGTCACGCAATCAAGGACTGCCCATCAACATTCAGCAAAGGACATGCGAATGAAAGACGATGTCGCGCCGGCTTTCCAGCCCGCCCAATTCCGCATAACACTCCTCTCCGCCAGCAAGCTGCTCGACAGCACGCTGCGCCAGCACCTGTACGACTGCCCCAGCTGCACACTGGTCCATATGGTCACGCCGCGGCCGGAGCATGTGGACTCCGCACTGGTGTTGCTGGATGTCGCCAGCTACGACCGCAACGATTGCGTGCACCTGCTCCGCCAGTTCGGCGACACGCCGGTCGCGCTGATCAACGCCCAACCCGATCAGGCACGCAGACTGGTCGAAACGCATCCATGGATTCGCGGGGTCTTCTACCGCGCAACGCCGCGCGCCATGTTCGTCCGCGGTATCCAGACCATGCTCGCCGGAGGCGACTGGCTACCGAGAGAGCTGATGGAAACGCTGCTCTGTCGCTACCGGCAGCTCAGCAACGCACATCAGGTCATCGACGAGTTGACCCTGCGCGAAAAGCAGATCCTCGCCCTCGCCGGCCAGGGTCTGTCCAATGCGGCGATCGGCGAGAGGCTGCACCTGAGCATCCACACCATCAAGAGCCATGTGCACAACGCGCTGCGCAAGCTCGGCGCGAGCAATCGCGCCCAGGGTGCCTCGCTGGTGCTGGCCCACGTTGGTGAGGCGGTGTCGTGAAACGCACCGCCGCGTTGCTTCTGCTGCTGTTGAGCCTGACCGCTCAGGCCGACGAAGCCGAGCTGCAAGGATTCATCACCAACAACACGGTTTCCCGCTCCGGTCACGAGTTCTACCTGCGCTTCTGCGAACGCCTGAACGACATCAGCACCCTGGACTTCAACCTTGCCATCAAGGAAAGGCCCTCGGCGCGCTGGGGGGTTCTGGTCTGGGTAGAGCACGAGAACCAGACCCTGTATCGCCGCTTCCTGCAGCCCAACGTGGCGGACATGAAGGAACCGGCATACGAGGCTGCCGATTTCGTGGTGCAGGAAATCAACCGGCGCAAGATCGAAGCGTTGTTCGAAGACAACATTGACATGGCCAAGGACGAACTATGAAACAGCACATTCACAAGGCGCTCGGCACGCTGCTCGCCAGCCTGCTGCTCAGCACTGGCGCCAGCGCCACCGAGCTGGTGTACACCCCCGTCAACCCATCCTTCGGCGGTAGCCCGCTCAACGGTGCCTGGCTGCTCGGCAACGCGCAGGCGCAGAACAGCAAGAAGGACCCGGATGCCATCGATCGCTCCTCGCTGCTGGAAAACCAGTCCGCCCTGGACCGTTTCACCAGCCAACTGGAGTCGCGCCTGCTGGGCGATCTGCTCAGCGGCGTGACCGATGGCAAGACCGGCACCGTGACCACCGACGATTTCATCGTGCGCGTCTACAACGGCGACGCCGGCATGCTCATCGTGGAAATCACCGACCGCCTCACCGGAGAAATGTCCGAAATCATCGTCGGGCAGAACTGACCCCAAGGAGAAACAAAGGCCATGAGAAGCCTATTCGTAGCCATAGGGATGATGGCGTTACTTCAGGGCTGCAGCATTCGCGAGCCCCTGCCTGCCGACCAGCATCCGCCCACGCTGACCCCACGCACCTCTACCTACCAGGATCTGCTGGCGCTGCCCCGTCCGAAAGGCCCGCTGGTGGCTGCGGTGTACGGTTTTCGCGACCAGACCGGGCAGTACAAACCGACCCCTGCCAGCTCCTTCTCCACCGCGGTGACCCAGGGCGCGGCCAGCATGCTGGTCGATGCCATGCAGGCCAGCGGCTGGTTCGTGGTGCTCGAGCGCGAAGGCCTGCAGAACGTGCTGACCGAGCGCAAGATCATTCGTGCCTCCCAGGCCAAGCCGGATGTCGCGCCCAATATCCAGTCCGAACTGCCCTCGCTGCTGGCAGCGAACATCATCATGGAGGGCGCCATCGTCGCCTACGAAACCAACGTGCGCAGCGGCGGCCAGGGCGCACGCTACCTGGGCATCGGCGTCTCGCAGGAGTATCGCGTCGACCAGGTGACGGTGAACCTGCGGGCCATCGATGTGCGCAGCGGTCGAGTGCTGTCCAACGTGATGACCACCAAGACGATCTTCTCCATCGGCCGCAGCGCCAACGTCTACAAGTTCATCGAGTTCAAGGAACTGCTGGAAGCCGAGGCAGGCTACACCACCAACGAGCCCGCGCAGCTGTGCGTGCTCTCCGCCATCGAGGCTGCCGTCGCCCACCTGATCGCTCAGGGCGTCGAACGCCGTCTCTGGCAGACCGCCGAAGGCAACGGCAGCGAGCACCCTGCGCTGAGCAAGTACCTGAGCAAGCTGAACTGACACACACCGGCCGGTGCTCCGTCGCCAGCGGCCCTGACGACAGCCCCGATCATGCAACCGACACCGCGCGCTGCCGCCGCGGTGTTTTTTCGCGTCCACGTAAACATCTCTTGCGCACCAACAGACATCACTTTCAATCGTTGGATGGATGTTTTCTGCACTGAATCGAGGCAAACATGTCGGTATCTGAGCTCGATCAGGACAGGACGCCCATGAAACGCTCGCAACGGATTGCGCATGACCTGCTGTTGCCCATGATTCTCCTGCTGGCCCCTTACGGCCATGCCGAGGTCGCCATTCCGGGCGATCTGGCCCCGAATGAACTCGTTCCTTCCGCCATTCGCTCATCCGCTTTCGGTCAGGCTGCCAGCGGCGCGCAGGGTGCGCTCGCGGTCGTTCAGCAGGCCGGGCAAGGCATGACCGGACGCATCGCCCAGAGCGGCGCGGAGCTGGAGGCCTACATCTTTCAGAACGGCTACGCCAACAGCGCCTCGATCGAACAGATCGGCCAGGGCAACGCGGCGCTGATCAGCCAGGACGGCTTCGGCAACGAGGCCCAGATCGAACAGACCGGCGCGGACAACCGTGCCGCCATCGCACAGCAGGGCTCGAGCAATCGCGCCCTCATCGAACAGACCGGCAGCGGGCACAGCAGCAATGTCAGCCAGAGCGGCCGCGGTCTGACGGTAGTGGTTCGCCAGTACCGCTAATCCCAGGGAAATACCGCTGTACTTAAAACATCCATGGAGTGACAAAAATGTTTAAGTTCAAACCTCTTGTAGCAGCCATTCTGACCGTCGTCACTGCCCAGGCTTTTGCCGCCGAGAACACTTCGGAGCAGAACCAGCACGGCATCAACAACCTCGCGGAAGTGCTGCAAAGCGGCGGTTCGGGCAACTTCGCCACACAAAACCAGAGCGGCTTCAGCAACGACGCAATGGTCGAGCAGATCAGCTCGGAAGCCACCACCGCCACCCAGACCCAGACCGGCAACTTCAACAATGCCGAATCCCGCCAGAGCGGCACGTTGATGACCGGTTCGACCCAGACCCAGAGCGGCTGGGGCAACGATGCACTGGTAGAGCAGACCGGCACCTACAAGACCGGCGCCACGCAGAACCAGAAAGGCGTCAACAACGTCGCCGAAACCTTCCAGTCCGGCGCGACCATGGCCAACGCCACCACCAACCAGGACGGCAAGGACAACTACGGCCTGATCTCCCAGACCGCCACCTATGGCAGCCAGGCAGTGGTCAACCAGAACGGCGACTTGAACAGCGCCAGCATCACTCAGTTCCTCAGCAACCACGACCGCGCAACCGTCACCCAGCAGGGCATCGACAACGATGCGCAAGTGGTGCAGGTCGCCAGCAGCGGCTCCATCGCCGAAGTCGAGCAGAGCGGCTGGCGCAACGACGCGATGGTTTCGCAAACCGGCCTGCAGCACGAGGCGTATGTCGATTCCGTCGGCAGCCACAACATTGTCAATGTGGACCAGAGCGGTAATGCGCAGAACGCTTTCGTCGTGCAGTACGGCGAACGTAACGACTCGAGCATCACGCAGACCAACGGCTGGTTCGGCGGTAACAACACCGCTACAACTGACCAAGCTGGTACAGATAACCGAGCTGACGTATACCAGGACGGACGCAATCAGACTGCCAAGACCATCCAGGAAGGCGGCTTCAACGTCGCCTCCGTGGAGCAGGAGGGCCGAGGCAATGATCTGCACTTCCACCAGGACGGTGTCGCTAATGAGCTCAACGCCGTACAACACGGCGTCGACAACGAGATCGTCGGCGTCAGCTACGGTGCGAACAACACAGCCGATATCGAACAGGACGGCCGCGACAACCTGGCCACCGTTCGCCAGGAAGGCTCGTTCAACGACGTGATGCTGAGCCAGAGCGGCGCCGATCACCTGATCAAGGTGACTCAGAACGGCTTCGGCAACGACGCCGTCGCCAGCCAGGCCGGCTACGGCAATGCGGCCTACATCAACCAGAGCGGCTGGAACAACACCGCCCTGGTCACCCAGCAGTAAGTTCGTTCGCTACACCCGACTGCCGGCGCCTTGCCGGCAGTCGCGTTTCGTCCCTACGCGAACCCCACCTCACTTTGCCTTGACCAGTCGACGCACCGTTTCGGTGGCGAGCCTGGCGATCGGCCATCGCAGCGCCCCAAACTGAAGCAAGCTGACGCATCGGTCAGGTCAAGCCAACGCGCTCACCTCCCATCCGGCAACACTGCCATCAGTCAAAACGTTTCGTCTTCGAAAAATAAATCTTTTCCCATCAATTACTTATCAAGAACCTCAATGGGATCTTCGGTATTGGCGCGACGCTTGCTTTGTGACCAAAGCCTGACCGCTTGGACAACTTACAAGCTCATTCAAATGCCAATACGGAGACACACTCAATGAAGCGCAGCCTGACCACCGCAGCCCTCGCGGCCGGGTTCATCCTCAGCAGCCAAGCCATGGCCAGCCCAATGCTCTGGCAGAACAACAGCCTCACCTACCTGTACGGCAAGAACTTCGCCGTCGACTCCGCAGGTGGCAAGGAAGGCGACATCCAACAGACCATTACCTTCGAACATGCCAGCGGCTGGACCTGGGGGGACATGTTCCTGTTCGTCGATAACAAGTGGTACAACGGCATCTCCGGCAGCGATGGCCACACCTACTACGGTGAATTCAGCCCGCGCCTGTCGCTGGGCAAGATCAGCGGCGCAGACCTGTCCTTCGGTCCGATCAAGGATGTGCTGATCTCCGCGACCTACGAACGCGGCGAAGGCCGTAATCGCAACTATCTGCTCGGCCCGGCCGTGGACCTGGCTATTCCAGGTTTCGACCGCTTCTCCCTGAACACCTACTACCGCAAGCCCGACGGCATCACCGGCAAGCCTGGCGGCCAGTGGCAGATCACTCCGACCTGGGCCATGACCTTCCCGGTGGGCAAGTCGGACATCCTCTTCGACGGCTATATCGACTGGGTCGTCAACGACAAGAAGAATGGCAACACCGAGCTGAAGAAGAACTTCCACTTCAACCCGCAGGTCAAGTACGACCTCGGCAAGGCGCTGGACTACACGCCCGGCAAGCTCTACGTCGGTATCGAATACGACTACTGGTCGAACAAGTACGGCATCGAAGATTCCGACGCCTTCAACACCGACAACAACGTCACCAACTTCATCGTCAAGGCGCACTTCTGATGCGCCTCGCCGCCCGCAAACCGGGCGGCTCTCGTTCGGTGCCGGCCGCGATCCTCGCCGTCACAAGCGCAACGGCTGCATCGAACAGCGAAACTCGTGCAGAATCAGCTCGGCTCGACCATCACCCCGGGCGGTCCGACACCCTTTCCCGGGGGCTGCGAGGCGAATGAACGCAGCGCATAGGCCATCATCCTCAACACGCAGCAGGCCCGCTCCGCATAGTGGACCAGGCCAACCGCCAGCGCGCTCACGGACAGGGAACATGGACAAGAACAACGCACCCCAGCCGCTCTACACCGCCCAGGGCAAGCCCGCCGGCCGCATTCGGCAGAAGAACGAGGAAACCATCCTCGCGGCAGCTGCCGAAGAGTTCGCCCGCTACGGCTTCAAGGGCACCAGCATGAACGCCATCGCCACCCGTGCCGGGTTGCCCAAGGCGAACGTGCACTATTACTTCAACAGCAAGCTGGGGCTGTATGTCGAGGTCATGCGGCATATTCTCGAACTCTGGGATACCGCCTTCGACGATGTGACCGTCGACGATGACCCCGCCGTCGCTCTGGCCGAATACATCCGCATCAAGATGGAATTCTCGCGACGACACCCGCAGGCCTCGAAGATTTTCGCCATGGAAGTCATCAGCGGCTGCGAGTGCCTCTCCGAGCACTTCAACCAGGACTATCGCAACTGGTTCCGTGGGCGCGCCGCGGTGTTCGACGCCTGGATCGCCGCCGGCAAGATGGACCCGGTCGACCCCATGCACCTGATCTTCATGATCTGGAGCAGCACCCAACACTATGCCGACTTCTCCGATCAGATCCGCCGCATCAACGGCAAGCGCATGACCCGCGCCGATTTCGCGCACGCCAGCGACAACCTGATCGCCATCATCCTCAAGGGCTGCGGACTGACGCCACCTCCGCCCGCGGATCGCTGACCGACCGTGGCCCGCAAACTGCGCATCCATTCCCCGGCCATCCATTACTTCGACATGGTGCGGCGCTGCCAGTCGATTCGCGAGGCGTCGCGCCGGCTCAACGTGGCCTCGTCGGCGGTAAACCGGCAGATTCTCAAGCTCGAAGACGAGATCGGCGCGCCCCTTTTCGAACGCCTGCCCGGCGGACTGCGGCTGACCGCCGCCGGCGAGATCTTCGCCCGCCATGTCATCGTCGTGCTGCAGGACGCCGAGCGTGTGCGCTCCGAACTGGACGCACTGCAGGGCCTACGCACCGGCCATGTGGAAATCGCCACGGTATCCGGCGTCACCACCGATCTTCTACCTGGCGTGCTGGAGCAGCTGCGCGAACGCTATCCGCGGGTTACCGTGGGCGTCACCAGCCTTGGCTCGCAGGCGATTCCCGAGGCTGTCATCAGCGGCCAGGCGGACATCGGCCTGGCCTTTGCCCTGCCACGTACCGCTGACTTGCAGCAGCTGGGCGTCGGCCACTTCCGTCTCGGCGCAATCGTTCCCCCCTCGCATCCGCTGGCCGAACGCGCCGAGGTGAGCTTCGCCACCTGCGCCGAATACCCGCTGATCCTGGCCAAGAGCGATCTGTCCATCCATCACCTGCTGGCACCGTTGCTGGCGCGCACTCGCCCGCGGCACAAGGCGCCGCTGGAAACCAGCTCCGTGGAATTGGCCTTGCAGATGGCCAAGCGCGGTGCCGGGGTCGCTTTCCAGACGCGCATCGGCATCGAAGCCGAGCTGGCCGGCGGCACGCTCGTGCATGTACCGCTGAACGACGGCGGCGCGGTGTTCAGCGACCTCGGCGTGTACGTGCGCAGTTCGCGTTACCTGCCCGTCGCGGTGGATGCCTTCGTCCGGGCGCTGAGCGAACAGATCGGCGAACGCGAAGCGGCTCAAGGTAGTCGATCGCCAACCGGTCGCAGCGGCGAAACCACGGTGCGCTGAACGTCCGCGGCAGATTTCGCTCTATTGAGCGAAGCCACTACCCCCGGAGTTGCCATTGAAATCGTCACGACTGCTGGCTCTACCCGCCGCGTTGCTGCTGTCATTGCATACCCTCCCTTCCCTCGCCGCCGACGGCACACCGCTCGGCTGGGTGGAGCGTGGCAAGGTGCTTCCCGAGGAAGTCACGGTGAAGTTCAAGCTCGACACTGGCGCGCTGACTTCGTCGATGCATGCCGAAGACATCGAGTATTTCGAGCGGGACGGGGACGAGTGGGTCCGCTTCGATCTGGACCTTGAGGACATCGAACGGGACAAGCTGGTCAAATCGCGCATCGAGCGCAAACTGCATCGCGAACTGACCGTCCGCGGCGCCGGCGGCAAAGAGGATCGTCCGGTGGTGCTGATGAAGGTGTGCATCGGCGATCGCCTCCTCGAGGAGCAGTTCTCGCTCAGGGATCGCGATGAAATGCACTACCCCGTACTGCTCGGCCGCCGCACCCTGGAGAAGCTCGGCCCGGTCGACTCGGCGCGCACGTTCACCATCGAGCCCAGCTGCGAAGAGCTGGCCACTCGCTGAGCCGCGGCGCCTCGAAGGTCCGTAACGGTGAGTAGGGTCGGCTGCGCATTGCGCTGCGGTCAGCGCGGCGAGGCCATCGAAGTCGGCCAGTGCGTGCCGCTGGCGTGGCCGAGAAACGTGAACGGCACCGACCGAGGGCTGTCGAGATGACGGAGTGGGCTGGCAATCTGCCGCCCCACCAGTCATCGCGAGAGGAGAGCACGCCTATGCAGCCCTACGCCAAATTCGGCGCAATGATTGCCACCTCGACGCTGGTCATTTTCGGCCTGATGTACCTGAACGTGTTCCAGACCGACCACATCCTGTTCAGCGAAACCCGCGCCTACATGGCGCTGATCATGGGCGCGACCATGGCAATCGTCATGCTGGCGTTCATGCTGAAGATGTATCCGCGGCGTGGGGTGAACATCGCCATTTTCGCCGGCAGCGCGCTGGTGTTCGTAGTGTCCTTGTGGCTGGTGCGTAGCCAGGCGACGGTGGACCAGGTGTCGTGGATGAAGGCGATGATTCCGCACCACTCCATCGCCATCCTCACCAGCGAGCGGGCGGATATCCAGGACCCGAGGGTGCGCGAGCTGGCGGACAGCATCATCGAGGCGCAACGCCGTGAGATCGACGAGATGAAGGCGCTGATCAAGGACCTCGAGGCACGCGACTGAACCAGGGCAGGTCGTACAGCACGGATCGCTGGCGCCGCCTGCTCAGGCGGCGCAGCCGACCTCCGATATAAGTTCATCTCGGGAGCTTTCGCGCGGTCTTATGGTATCGAAGCCCCGCGCGCCATCTCCGCTATTCCGCCCCATAACGCGCCGCCATCCAATACAATCTCTCGCACCACAACCAAACAATAACGATTTGCATTTGAATTTGCGTTTATAGCTGCATAAGATGCACCGCCTCACCCAGCGGCGTTATGTACATGGATGCAGATCGACAAATAAAAACGGCTGTTCAGCTGGCCACACTGATTAGCATGCTATCGATCGGCAGCCTGATGATGATCATGCCGCTCGGCCCGGATTTCGTCCGCGAACTGGACATGCCCGCCGACCGCATTGGGTATCTGGCTGGCGCCGCGACCTTGGCAGCCGCCCTCGGCTCGGCGCTCAGTGCTGCCTGGCTGGACCGCTTCGAGCGCAAGCCGGTGTTGCTCGCCCTGCTCGTCCTGCGCTTCGCCCTGCTCAGTGCCTGCGCAGGTGCCTCCGACGCGCACCAGTTGACCTGGCTCTTCGTGCTCAGCGCATTCGTCGCCGGCCCCCTGGGCGCGGTGCTGATGGCAAGCCTGCTCGATCTGATCCCGCCAGCCGAACGGGGCCGGCAGCTCGCCCGCCTAGCGATGGGTTTCTCCCTCGCCGCCATCCTCGTCACTCCTCTGGCGCTGGAGCTGGCGCGCTGGCTGGGCTGGCGCGCGCCGATGCTGGGCATTGCCGCGGTTGGCCTGGCGCTCGCGTTTGGCTGTCACATCCTCTTCCCCAGTCCGCAACCACACCCACGCCCGCCAGGAGTGCTGCGCCCGCTGTTGCGCTCACCGCTGTGCCTGGGGGCACTGGCGCTTGTCGCATTGCAGATGTTCAGCCACTTCCTGCTGGTGCCGCACTTTTCCGCATTCTTCCAGTTCAATCTCGGCTTCGCCCGCGAACACATCGGCGTGCTCTACCTGTGCGGTGGGCTGGCCAGCCTGGCCGCCGTGCGTCTGGGCGGCAGCTGGATCGATCGCGGCCACGCCCGCCGGCTGGTCCTGAGCAGCAGCGGCCTGCTGGCACTGATCACGCTGCTCGGCTTCGCCCTGCTGGTTCCACTGCCGCTGTTGCTGGTGTTCAGCCTGTTCATGGCACTCAGCACATTGCGCACCAGCAGCACCACGACGGTCGCCGCGAGCATTCCGGCGCCCCATCAACGCGCCGCGTTCATGGCGCTGCACGGGTCCGTCAGCAACGTTGCCGCCGGCCTCGGCAGCCTGGCCTCCGCCGCCTACCTGGGTACGGCTGCCGATGGCGAGCTGACGGGTTTCGAACACCTCGCAGGTTTCCACGTGGTCCTCACCCTGACCGCAGGTGCAGCGCTGCTGTTACTGCTCGCTGCCCTGCGACGCCATGGACACCTGCCAACACCTACAACCACAAGCAGGGCCTGAACCTGCAGCCGCACGCCTGATGAGACTTACATCCCGCATCGATCAAACCGCAATGGAGCCTGCAATGCCTTCTGTAAGAACCATCAGTCGTCCCCGTCACCTGCCGCTCACGCTGCTCGGCGCACTCCTTCCGATACTCGCCATCGCCAGCGAGCCGGTCACCCTGCAGAACGAAGTCATCACCGCCACCCAGACCGCCCACAGCGAACTCAGTGCGCCGGCAAGCGTGTCGGTGGTCACCCGAGACGACCTCGACAAGCTGCCGGTATACAACCTCGCCGATGCGGTGAAATACCTGCCGGGGGTGTACATCAGCCCGTCGTCGACCTACGGCCGCAAAGAAATCAGACTGCGCGGGATGGATTCGGACTACACCCTGCTGTTGGTCAACGGCCGCCGCATCAACTCGCGTGAAGCCCTGGTCTCCAACTACGCCAACGACTTCGATCTGTCCTCGATCCCGATGGCCGCCATCGAGCGCATCGAGGTGATCCGCGGG
This sequence comes from Pseudomonas sp., assembly GCA_032105665.1. Taxonomy (GTDB): domain Bacteria; phylum Pseudomonadota; class Gammaproteobacteria; order Pseudomonadales; family Pseudomonadaceae; genus Stutzerimonas. Next base: position 44,826 of record DAMCQE010000019.1, read on the forward strand.
CCGATGTCCTCGCTGTACGGCGCCGATGCCATCGGTGGCGTGGTCAACGTGATCCTGCGTAAACCGACCGCGGACACCAGGGCCGGCATCGCCTACGGCTACGAGCACCCGACCGAGGGTGATTCCGGTGACAGCCACAAGACCAGCGGCTACATCAGCGGCGCGCTGATCGAGGACAAGCTGCTCGGCAACCTGATCGTCGAGGGCACCGACCAGGCTGCCTGGGGTTCGGACCAGACTACGTCGCCCCTGATCGATGCCGCCGAAAAACGCCAGAACGCCAGCGCCTACGGCAGCCTGAGCTGGCTGCTAGACGAGCGCCAGAGCATCGACCTCGACCTGAGCCATCGTGAGGACGACCGCAAGGGCACCTGGAGCAACTCGGGCTTCGCCTTTCCGACCAACGTTCAGGAGATGGAACGCAGCGCCTTCGGCCTGACCCACAACGGCAGCTGGGACGACTTTAACTCGCGAGTCCGCTACTACTACGAAGACGTCGACCTGATGGACGATTCCGAGGTCATGACCGACCTGCGCGGCGGCCGCTTCAGCAACGTCAACCAGACCAACCATACGGTCGACGGCCAGGTGACCGCGTTCCTCGGCAACCACCTGCTGACCCTGGGCAGCGAACTGCGCCGCACCGAACTCAGCCACAGCAACAACCTCGGTTCGGAGATAGAGATCGATCAGCAGGCGCTCTACCTGCAGGACGAGTTCTCCCTGGGACAGCTGGATATCACCCTCGGCGCCCGCTGGGATGATCACGAAAGCTACGGCAGCGAATTCAGCCCGCGCGCCTACGGCGTGTACAACCTCAGCGACAGCTGGGTGATAAAGGGCGGCGTGGGCAAGTCGTTCAAGGCGCCGAGCATTGCCCAATCCGATCCCACCTACGTGGAAATCGCCTGCCGTGGCTACTGCGTGACGGTCGGCAACGAGGATCTCAAGCCGGAAACCGCCACCAGCTACGAGCTCGGCACCTTCTACCAGAACGACCGCCTGCAGGCCGGCATCATGTTCTTCCAGACCGACATCGAAGACATGATCAGCACCGAAACGACGCGGCTGATTCGGGTGAACGGCCAGATCGTCGCCGCCGACCCGGTGCTGACCACCTACAACCAGCCCCATGTGCGGATCAAGGGTTACGAGTTGCAGGGCAACTACCTGCTGAGCGACCACATCGGCCTGCGCGCGAACTACACCTACTCCGACGCCAGGGATCGCGACACCGACGAGCCGATCCGCAACTCGCCGCAGCATATCGCCAACCTGGGTGCCGACTGGCAGGCGCTGCCAAAGCTCGGCCTGAACCTGGATTACCAGTACACCGGCAGCCAGTACCTGTACGACGTGGCGCGTTCCGGGGCGTTCGAGACCGGCGCCTTCCACACCCTGAGCCTCGGTGCCCGCTACCAGGCCACCAAGCAGCTGACACTCAACGGCGGGCTCAACAACCTGACCAACGAGAAGCGCGACGAGGTGGCTCAGGCCGTCGACAACATCCTCATGGGTCGCACGCTGTTCGTCGGTTTCGCCTACGACATCTGACGCCCCACCCGGCGGCGCGAGCCGCCGGGTTCACCTGGAGACGCGAAGTGAACCATGCGGACTGATCCAACGATGCCAGCGTTGCAGAAGGCCACGCTGATTGCCGGCGGCGGGCTTCTGCTCGTGCTGCTGACTCTGTCCCTGGCCACCGGTGCCGGCGTGTATGGTGCCGACGCCGTGTTCGGCTATCTGCTCGGCCAGCCCGACTATGTGGCCGACGACAAACTGGCCATGGTCGTCGATACCCTGCGGCTGCCGCGCACCCTCGCCGCGCTGGTGGTGGGCGCCAGCCTCGCAATCGCCGCCTCGCTGCTGCAGAGCGCGACACGTAATCCCCTGGCCGAACCCGGCCTGCTCGGTGTCAATGCCGGCGCGGTGCTCGGGCTGGTGATCGGCCTGATCTATTTCGGCGTCGAGTCGACCCGGGGCTACCTGCTCTGGTCCGGCGCCGGCGCCCTGCTGGGCAATCTGCTGGTGCTGGGCGTCGGCCTGATGCTGGGTCAGGCCAGCCCGCTGAAGCTGATCCTTGCCGGGGTGGCGCTCGGCGCGATCTTCGGCGGTCTGGCGAATTTCCTGCTGCTCTCCACTCGGGTGGCGCTGGAGCAATTCCGCTTCTGGAACCTCGGCTCGCTGTCGGCCTCCAGCCTCGATGCGGTCGGCACTGTCAGCCCGCTGGCCGTGCTCGGACTGGTGCTGGCGACGCTGCTCTGCCGTCAGCTGACGCTGATGCAGATGGGCGACAGCCAGGCCCGCGCGCTGGGCATCCATACCGGTTGGGTGCGCCTCGGCGTGCTGGCGGCATCCACCCTGCTCACCGCCTGCGCCATCTCGCTGGCCGGGCCGATCGGCTTTCTCGGTTTTCTCGCCGCCTATTGCGCGCGCCGCATCGAGCCGGTGGCACTGCTGCGGCAACTGCTGTTTTCCACGCTGTTCGGCATGCTCTTCCTGCTCGCCGCCGACGTGCTCTCGCGCTGGCTGCTGCAGCCGTACGAACTGCCGGTCGGCACCCTGCTGGCCGCGCTCGGCGCGCCGGCGCTGATCGCCATCGTGTTGCGCGGCGGCTTTCGTTCCCTGTTGACGGTGAGGTAGCCATGACCTCCATCCCCACACCTTCCGGCGTCTGGACGCTGCGCCTCGGTGGCATCAGCCTGCTGCTGCATCGGCGCAGTTGGTTGATGTTCACCCTCCTCGTGCTGGTGCTGCTGGGCTTGACCGTCCTGGCGACCAGCCTCGGCAGCGGCCATCTCGGCGTGCGCGACGTCATCGCCACCCTCACCGGAAACGGCAGCAGGCTGCAGGAAATCATGGCCTTCAAGATTCGCCTGCCGCGGGTCGCCGCCGCGATCATCGCCGGGCTGGCCATGGGCATGGCCGGCTGCCTGATCCAGACCCTGGTACGCAACCGCCTGGCGACACCGGACATGATCGGTGTGAACGAGGGCGCCTCTCTGGCTGTGGTCGTCTTCGCCCTCTACCTGACCCTCGGCAACTGGCCATGGTGGGCGTCGCCACTCGGAGCCGCGCTGGCGGCCGCCGCACTGTTCGCCCTGTGCCGACGCCCCGGCGAGCAGGGCTACCTGTTCATCGTCATCGGCATTGCGCTGTCGGAACTGCTCGGCGCCCTCGGCGAATTCGCCATGTCGACGCAACCCCTCGCTCACTTGGGCAGCATCTACCTGTGGACCATGGGCCACTTCGCCGGTGTCAGCTATCAGACGGTCAAGCCCGTCGCACTGCTGCTGTTGCTGCTCTGCCCGATGATGGCGCTGGTCAATCGGCCGCTGGCGCTGCTGGGCTTCGGCGACGCCACGGCGCAGAACCTCGGGGTGAAGGTGCCGCTGGTCCAGCTCGGCGTGCTCGCCCTGGCAATCGTGGTGGCCGCGCTGGGTACGGCGATCGGCGGACCGGTGGTGTTCATCGCCATGGCCGCACCGATCCTCGCCTCCTGGCTGGCCCGCGACAACCTCGCCCCGCTGTGGCTGTCGGCGCTGTGCGGCGCGGTATTGCTGCTCGGCAGCGACACCCTGGTGCGGGTGCTCGCCCAGCCCGAGGAAATCCCCACCGGCATCACGACGCGGCTGCTCGGCGGCATCCTGCTGCTCGGCCTGCTGCTCAAGGACAGACGAGGAGCTGACTGATGACTGCCCTGCGCGCGGAAAACCTGCACTTCGCCTATCAGGACAAGGTCGTGCTCGACGACGTCTCCTTCAGCCTGCCCAGAGGCAAGCTGATCGGCATCGTCGGCCCCAATGGCAGCGGCAAATCCACGCTGCTCAAACTGCTCGCCCGCCAGCTGCCGCTGCAACGCGGCACCGTGGAGATCCACGGCAAGCCGCTGCTGGGCTACTCGCTCAAGGCGCTGGCGCGAGAGCTGGCCTTTCTGCCGCAACGGCCGGTGCTGGCCGAAGGCATCCGCGTGGAACAGCTGGTGCAGTACGGCCGCCATCCGCATCAAGGCTGGTTCAACCAGTGGAGCGCGGAAGACGCCCGCCAGGTTGCACGCGCCCGCGAGGTGATGCAGCTCAATGCGATCTGGCAACGCAGCGCCGCCTCGCTCTCGGGTGGCCAGGCGCAACGGGCCTGGCTCGGCATGATCCTGGCGCAGAACACCGACCTGATCCTGCTCGACGAACCCACCAGCGCGCTGGACATCGGCCACCAGGCCGAGGTGATGGAAGCCGTGCACCAGATCGCCGCGGCCGGGCGCACGGTGCTGATCGTGATCCATGACCTCGGCGTGGCCGCCCGTTACTGCGATGAGCTGATCGCCCTGGCCGACGGCCGGGTGCAGGCCATCGGCCCGGCGCGGCAGGTGATGACCAAGGCCCTGATCGACCGCCTTTACGACACCGACGTCGACATCCTGCCGGCCCCCGGCGACGGCGCGCCGGTGATCGTGCCGCGCCGCCGTACCCGTGCCCTCCAGCAACTCACTCTCCGAGAACACCCCGAAACGGAAGGTATGCAATGACCCTCAAGACCCCACGTCACCTGGCCGCCGCCCTGCTGGCCAGCCTGCTCGCCCTGCCCGCCCTGGCCGATACGCGCCAGGTGAGCGATGCCATGGGCAACACCGTCACCGTGCCGGAAGCGCCGAAGCGGGTGATCACCCTCAGCGAAATCGATCTGGATACCGCACTCGCACTTGGCGTCACCCCGGTCGGCACCATCAACGGCCGCGGCCAGGCCGCACCGCCGCGCTACCTCGAAGGCAAGCTGACGGCCGACGTCCCGGTGGTCGGTGATCTGGACAATCCGAATCTGGAAACCCTGCTCGAACTGGAGCCCGATCTGATCCTCACCGGCCCGGTAAAGCCGGAGCAGCTGGCGATCCTCAACGAGATCGCACCGACCGTGATCACCTACAGTTGGGGTCGCCCTTGGCAGGAAACCATGCAGCGCACCGCACAGATCCTGAACAAGAACGCCGAAGCCAACGCCGTGCTGGACCGCTACCGCGCGCGCGTCGAACAGGCGCGTGAGCGGCTGAGCACGCATCAGGGCGAAACCCTCAGCATCGTGCGCTGGAATCCCAAGGGCCCCTCGTACATGTTCAAGGACGCCTTCGCCAGCACGGTCATCAAAGACATTGGCCTCACCCGCCCTGCCCACCAGCAGGATCCCGGCTACACCCACTCGATGGCACTGAGCCTGGAGTCACTGCAACTGCTGGATGCCGACTGGCTGGTGATCGGCACCCTGGCTACCAGCGGCGAGGCGGTCGAGGCCATGCGTCAGGCCGAACAGACCCCGGCGTTCCGCCAGCTCTCGGCGCTGCAGGCCAAGCGTTCTGGCGCCGTCGATGGCTCGCTGTGGACCTCCACCGGCGGTCCGCTGGCGGCGCTGCAGGTGATCGAGGACGTCGAGCATCTGCTCGGCAAGGCCGATGCAGAGCCGGTCACAAGGGACTGACCCGTCCCCGCGTCAGGCCAAAAACAGCAGCGCCTTGAGACCGCTTTCGGGGCTGATGTCGGGAAACTCCGGCGGGTTCTCCAGGCGCTGCTCGAAGCGCAGCTGCGGCGCCTCGGCAGCCATGCCCTGGATCAGGAAGTCCGCGCCGATATCCGGGTCATTCACGCAGGCCAGCACCTGGCCGCCGCCGTTCAGCAATTCCGGCAGCTTGCGCAGGATCTTCTGGTAATCGCGGGTCAGGGCGAAGCTGCCCTTCTGGAAGGATGGCGGGTCGATGATGATCAGGTCGTAAGGTCCGAGCTTGCGCACCTTGCCCCATGACTTGAACAGTTCGTGGCCGAGAAAGCTCACCCGTCCGAGCTCATGGCCATTGAGGCGGTGGTTCTCCCGCCCACGGGTCAGCGCCGCGCTGGCCATGTCCAGATTCACCACATGCTCGGCGCCGCCGGCGATCGCCGCGACGGAAAAGCCGCAGGTGTAGGCGAACAGATTGAGCACCCGCTTGCCCTGCGCATTTTCCTGCACCCAACGGCGGCCATAACGCATGTCGAGAAACAGGCCGTTGTTCTGCTTTCGCCCGAGATCGAGCTTGTAGCGCAGGCCGTTCTCGCTGATCTGCCACTCGGCGGGCACATCGCCCAGCAACGCTTCGGTCGGCGCGTCCGGCAGATAGCGATGCTGCAGCAGCAAGCGCTGTGCCTGGCTCTGCTGCCAGGCCGGGGACTCCGTCAGCGCCATGAGCATCTGCTTGAGCGCCTCCCGTTCCGCCTCGCCGGGATCACGGAACAGCGCCACCAGCACGACACCCTGCAGCCAGTCGACGGTGAGTTGTTCGAGCCCCGGATAGCAGCGGCCGCGGCCGTGAAACAACCGCCGCGTCTCGTCGGGCACGTTGGCCAGCGCGTCGAGCAGGTGATCTTGCAGGGTGGAGAGGTGTTCGGGCGTCATGGGCGGGCATCGTCGGCAGCGTGGCCGCGCATTCTAAACGCAGCCGCCGCCGACGCCAGGCTTCAGATATCCAGGCAGATCTTGCCGAAGTGTTGGTTGGTTTCCTGGTAGCGGAACGCCTCGACGATATCGTCCACGGCGAAGTGCTTGTCGATCACCGGGCGGATGCCGTTGGCGTCGATGGCGCGGATCATTTCCTGCTGCTGCGCGCGACTGCCGACCAGCACACCCTGCAGACGCAGCTGGCGCACCAGTGCCGGTACCAGCGGCAGCTCGCCGGCAACGCCAGTGAGAATGCCGATCACCGAGATATGCCCGCCGATGCGCGCCGCGACCATCGATTGCTCCAGCGTTGCCGGCCCACCGACTTCGATCACGTGGTCGACCCCACGGCCATCGGTGAGCTGGCGCACCGTCTCGCCCCAGGCCGGCGTGCTGCGGTAGTTGATCAGGTGATCGGCGCCCATTTCGCGCAGGCGCTCAAGCTTGGCGTCGCTGGACGAAGTGGCGATGACCGTGGCACCGGCCATCTTGGCGAACTGCAGGGCAAAGATGGAAACGCCGCCGGTGCCCTGGATCAGCACGCTGTCGCCGGGCTTGAGCTTGCCGTCGGCCATCAGCGCACGCCAGGCAGTGAGGCCGGCGGTGGTCAGGGTCGACGCCTCGGCATGGCTGTAGCCCTTGGGCGCATGGGTGAATGAGGTGGCGCGGGCGGTGACCATTTCGCGGGCATAGCCATCGACACCGTCGCCCGGCACCGTGGCGAAGCCTTCCACCAGCGGCTCGCCGGCCAGCCAGTCGGGGAAGAAGGTGCTGACCACCGCGTCGCCAACGGCAAATTCAGTCACGCCCGAACCCACCGCCACCACTTCACCGGCGCCATCGGCCATGGGAATGCGCGGCTCGCTGGGCCCCCACATGCCGCTCACCACCGCGAAGTCGTGGTAGTTCAGCGAGTTGGCGCGCAGCCGCACGGTGATCTCGCCGGCCTCGGGCCGGGCGGCCTCGCTGGTGCCGACGATGACCCGCTCATAACCGCCGCCGGGCTGTACGAATATGGCTTTGTGGCTCATGAACACTTCTCCGCTACGGGTTGACCTGCCAGGGCAGCGGCCAGCATCGGCATCGTTCGAGTCATCGAAGCCGCCCCGGGAATGGCGGACAGCATAGCCAATCCTGCATCGGCATGACCGCCACGAACTTACCTCAATTGCCATCGTCGAAAGCGCGTCCACCCTGCTACGGCTCGCCCGGCGCAGCCTCAGCAGACGATCCAGTGCCGCCCCGGAACCGCCCATGCCCGAGCTTCAACGCCTCCGCCATTCCACAGCCCTGCGCCTGGCCATTGCCGCGGCGCTGATGAGCATCACCGCACCCTGCTTCGCCGAAGTCACCGAGAGCCAGCTCGCCGAGCGAGATGCCGAGAACAAGCGGGTGACCGCCGAGCTCATGGCCAGGCCCAACGAGCTGACCCAGCCGCTGCAGAGCAAGTACAACCACATCATCACCTACGGGCAGTCGCTGGCCTCCGCCGCCGAGGGTTGGCCGGCGCTGTCCGTCGCGCCACGCTACGACAACCTGATGCTCGGCCAGTCGCCACGCTCGGCAGCCTTCAGCGGCGCGTCGTTCAAGCCGGTGGGCGAAGCAGCCTTCACGCCGCTGCGTGCCGTGGTGCAGCAGAAGAGCAACGCGGCCGTGGTGCTCGATGCTGAGAAGGTCGGCAAGCTCGCGCCGCAGGCGCAGGAAGAAGGCGAATCGGTGGAAGTCGGCGCGCTGAACATGGCACGTCGGCTCTATCTGCATCACCTCGGCCGCGACACCGATCCGGAGCACCTGTTCGTCGCCAGCAACGCCTCGACCTCGGGTCGCTCCATTGCCCAGCTTTCGAAAACCGGTGGCACCAACGAATACCTGCGCGTGACCCAGGCCGTCGATCAGGCCAAGGCGCTGGCCGACGCGCAACAGGCCAGTTACAGCATCAGCGCATTCTTCTGGCTGCAGGGCGAGTACGACTATTCCCATACCAATGGCGGCAAGAACGATCAGGCGTACTACAAGGCCAAGCTGCGCCAGCTGCGCGACGACCTCTATGCCGACACCGCCAAGGCCATCGCCGGGCAGGAAAAGATGCCGGCCTTCTTCAGCTACCAGACCGACGCCAAATCCTCGGTCAAGGACGGTTCGCTCGCGGTCGGCATGGCGCAATGGGAACTGGCCCAGGAAGAACCCGGCTGGTACCTGGTCGGCCCGGTCTATCCCTACACCGACAAGGGCGTGCACCTGTCGGCGAACGGCTATCGCTGGTTTGGCCAGATGCTCGGCAAGGTCTACCACCGCGTCGTCATCGAGCGTAAGGGCTGGACTCCGCTCGCACCGCGCCAGGCCACGCTGGACGGCCGCGACGTGCTGATCGACTACCACGTGCCGCACCCGCCACTGGCGTTCGACCAGCCGTACATCGGCCACCAGGCCCGCGACGTGAAGAACAAGGGTTTCGTACTGCGTGACGACACCGGCGAAGTGCCCATCGAAGCCGTCGACATCGTCGCCGACACCGTCGTGCGGCTGCGGGCCGGTCGCGATCTCAGCGGTCAGCCGCGCATCAGCTACGCGGGCCATGAGGTCGGCGGCGCCGGCCAGCTGCGCGACAGCGACCCGATGCGCGCCGACGCGACCTACGAATACCTGCCCGACCTCATGCCTGCCGAAGCCAACATCAAGGCACTGGTGCACCAGCCCTACCCGCTGCAGAACTGGAGCATCGCCTTCGATATCGCCGCTGAAAAAGCCACGCCGGCGGAACAGCCCGTCAGCGAGTAACACCACGGCGCCGGTCACACCGGCGCTTCGATACCCAGCACGCGCATGCGCCGGTACACCGTCGGGCGCGACACGCCAAGCTCCCGCGCCACCGCGCTGACATTCCAGCGATGCCGGCGCAACTGGTCGCGCAGTGCCGACGCCGACTCGGGTTCGGACGGGGCCGACGACTGACGGCAGCGCGCCAGAATCGGCGGCAGGCACTCGTCCGGCAGATCCTGCACGGTGATCTCATCACCCTCACAGGTTGCCAGTGCATACTGCAATACGTTGCGCAGCTCGCGGATGTTGCCCGGCCAGGGGTAGGCCAGCAGCGCACTCATGGCATCGCCACGCAGGTGCGGATTGCCCGGCCGGCCTTCGGCAAGTTCGGCGAACACCCGCTCGATGAGAAAGCCCTTGTCGGCGCGCTCGCGCAGCGGAGGCAGCTTCAACGACGCACCGTTCAGGCGGTAGAACAGGTCCTCGCGAAACGCCCCGCTCTCTACCATCTGCCGCAGGTCGCGGTGGCTGGCGGCCACCACGCGGATATCCACCTTCACCGGTTTCTCGGCACCCAGCGGCATCACTTCCTGCTCGGCCAGCACCCGTAACAGCCGGGTCTGCAAGTGCAGCGGCATGTCGCCGATTTCATCGAGGAACAGCGTGCCGCCGTCGGCCTGCTGGATCAGCCCGCGCATGCCCTTGCTACGGGCGCCGGTAAAGGTGCCAGGGGCGTAGCCGAACAGCTCGCTTTCGATCAGCGACTCTGGCATGGCGCCGCAGTTGATCGCCACGAAAGGTTTGCTGCGCCGGCAACCGCTTTCGTGCAGCGCCTTGGCCAAGCGTTCCTTGCCGGTGCCGGTCTCGCCATTGAGCAGTACGTTCAGCGGCTCGCTGCATAGACGCTTGGCGCGGGCCAGCATCTTGCGCATCACCGGGTCATCGTCGGCCAGGGCATCGAGCGCGGCATGCCCACCGGGCGCGCTGCGTTCGGCCGGCTCCGGTGCACGGCGACGCGGCTCCATCAAGGCGGCGAAGAACAGCTGGTGGCGATGGGTGCGAAAGGCGCGAACCTGGTCATGGCTGGCGTAGGGAATGCTCAGCACATCGCTCAGTTCGCAATCGAACAGTTGGTCGATCCGCGCCTGCGCCAGGGAGCCAAAGGGCCCCGGCATCATCAACCCGTGCTCGGCCAGCAGACCGCGGGCGGCGGTGTTGCCGGCAAGCAGCTCGCCATCGTCACCCAGCGCCAGCAGGTAGCGACGGTTGATCAGGACGAACTCGCGGGAACCGTCGAAACAGAGGATCGGCCGCTCGCGATAGACGCGCATGAAATAGGCATCCTCAATCATCCGCGCGTACTGCTTGACCAGCTGCAGGGCGAAGGTCTGGGAATCCTTGGTCGGTGGTGAATGCAGCGCCGAAATATCCAGCACGGCCAGCAGCTGGCCGTGCGGGTTGAACATGGGCACCGCGGTGCAGGTGAGGTTGGTATGCCAGACGCTGAAATGATCCTGCTGGTGACAGGTGAGCGCCTGCTGCTCCTTGATGCAGGTGCCGACTGCGCAGGTGCCGGCATGGTCCTCGCCCCAGTCCGAACCGAGGAACAAGCCGGTCTTGCGATGCGCCTTTTCGTCTGCCGGATCGCCGAGAAACTGCACTGCGATACCGCGGTTGTCGGTCAGCAGGATCACGTAACCCAGCTCAGCGATCTGCCGGTAGAGCTGCTCGACGCCGGCGCGGGCGACATTGATCAGCTCGTCGGCCTGATCCTGATGTTCGCGCAGCACCTGCCGCGGGACGAAGCGGGCTTCGGCAGGCCGCGCCGGATCCAGGCCGTAGTCGTGCACACAGCGGTGCCAGGAGCGCGCGATGATCGGATCACGATCACCGGGCAGGTGCGGCGCATTGGCCAGCGAAAGCACCGCGTCGATATGGCTGACCGGACCGGATAGCAGATTCATGCCTCCTCCTCGAAGTGCTCGCGCCAGACCGAGCGCAGGCGACTCCAGTGAAACGCTTTATTGTTTTGCAATAAACGAAGGATAAACCATTGACCCGGACAGACCAGCCTGAACTTTAGAAGCACTTTGTCTATTCATATTGTTTGTCGCCGTACTGTAAAACGCTTTACAGCGCTTTACAGGTGTAACGCCCAAAGCGCTTTACACATTAAATACATAAGCACGTAAAGTTACCAAAAAACCATATTTATCAATCTATTACCAACATCTGAAGCTCTCACTAAAAGTTGGCATGACAACTGCTCCTACTGTTTTGCGGAACAAACTCTTCGCATAACAAGATCGCCAGCATTCCGAGCACCACGGAACTGCCGGTAATAATCAGGAGCTATGTCATGCACGATTCAGCTCGCCCGCACGGCACGCTAAACCGGCGACGTTTTCTTTCCATTTCCGGCCAGTCCTTGCTGGCATTCAGCCTGTCGCAACTGATCCCGGTGAACCTGCTCGCCGAGGAACGCCTGCCAGACCTGCCCGATGGCCTTCTGCGCATGGGCCGTGACGTCTTTCCCCACGCCTTCATTAGCGACCACCACTACGTGCAGCCCCTGCTCGGCCTGGTGGACGAGCAGCCGGCCCTGGTCGCTCGCGGCCTGGACGAACTGCAGCAGCAGGCGCGCCAGGCCCATGGCTCGCCATTCGAACAGCTCGACGAGGCCGAGCGCGTGGCCCTGCTGACCGACATCGAAAACACCCCCTTCTTCAAGGCCGTGCGCAGCAGCCTGATGTTCGGCCTGTACGACAACAAGGCGCTGTTCCCGCTGTTCGGCTACGAGGGTTCGTCCTGGGAATACGGCGGCTACGTCAACCGCGGCTTCAACGACCTGAACAGGCTCTGAGCACCCCGCCCACGCGGGATTACAACAAGAACAAGATGAGGAATACCCCATGGCAACTTTTGCCCAGGATGACGATGGCGTCGTGGTGATCATCGGCTCCGGCGCCGGCGGCGGGACGCTCGCCAACGCGCTGGCCAAGCAGAAGATTCGCAGCGTGGTGCTGGAAGCCGGCAAGCGCCACACGCTGGAGGACATTGAGAACGACGAGTGGGCGATGTTCAAGAAGATCTCCTGGCTCGACAAACGCCAGGCTGCCGGGGGCTGGCACCTGACCGAGAACAACCCGACCCTGCCCGCCTGGATCGTCAAGGGCGTCGGCGGCAGCACGGTGCACTGGGCCGGCATCGCGCTGCGCTTTCGTGACTTCGAATTCAAGATGCAGAGCATCAATGGCGACATCGCCGGCGCCAACCTGCTCGACTGGCCGGTGACGCTGGACGAGATGGCGCCCTGGTACGAGAAGGCCGAGAAGCACATGGGCGTGACCGGGCCGAGCACCGGCATGGCCTATCACCCGTGGCACAACTCCTTCAAGGTGCTGGCCACCGGCGCCAAACGGGTCGGCTACAAGGAGATCCTCTCCGGGCCGATGGCGATCAACACCGAGCCCTATGACGACCGCGCCGCCTGCCAGCAGCTCGGCTTCTGCATGCAGGGCTGCAAGATGGGCGCGAAGTGGTCGACGCTCTACAC